>NZ_JAIUGS010000005.1:0-344699 GCF_020164735.1 Mesorhizobium sp. ESP-6-4 | reverse complement strand
ACGACCAGGATTCATTCGGTCTCCTTCCCACTTCAACCATACACCAGAACCAACACACAGGATTCTATGGTCTGCGCCGCGTCGCTTCGCTCCTTGCTCCGCCATAGAATGACGAGGTTGCGGCGGCTTCAACCAATCCCCGGCGTTTGCGATGATTTCACGGAAATGAACGGAAAATCTAGCACCAAGACAAACGGCAACCTTTCAAAATCCCTGTCGAGGGAATAACCGAAAACCTCGCGTCGGGATGCGCGTTTGAAAGAGAGCAGGCATTGGAACGAATTTCAGCCGGACCTCATTACGCGACCTATAAAATCGGCGACTTGACGGTCACCTCGCTGCGCGACGGTTACGTCGACATGCCCGTCCGGAGACTGCGCCAGCCGGGAGACAAGCCTTTCGGCGACGATCTGCCGCCGCAGGTGCCGCTCTTCGACGGCGCGCTCCGATTGTCGGTCAATGCCTTTGCCATCGACGACGGCGAAGACATCACGCTGATCGATACCGGATCCTCGAACGCCTGGCACCCGACGATGGGCTTTCTGCCGCAGGCGCTGAGCGAGGCGAACATCGCCGTCGATCGGATACACACTGTCGCCTTCACCCACACCCATCTCGACCATATCCAAGGGCTCATCCTTCCGGATGGCAGGGACGGTTTCCCGCAGCTCTCCCGCTTACTTGTCCCTCGAGCCGAGCTCGACATGTTCCGGTTGGAAGCGAGGTTGAGCCGCTTCCATGACCGAGCGCAGCCTCTGGATCCGGGACAGCACTTGAGTGCGAACATCGAGGCGATCGCCGCGCCGGGTCATGAAATCGGCCATACCTGCTTTCGTGTTGCGAGCCACGGCGAAACATTGCTGGTCTGGGGCGACCTCGTGCATGCTCCGTCGCTTCAGTTCGATCGGCCGGAGGTCGCGTGGGAGTTCGACGCGGATCAGGAACAGGCACGGGCAACCCGGTTGCGTATATTGGCCCTTGCCGCCGACAATGCCTGGTGCGTTGCAGGAGCGCATCTCGATTCACCGGGCGTCGGCCGGATTTCCCGAACCGAGACAGGCTACCGCTTCGAACCTCTGTAGGAACTGGGGCTAGGTCTTGGCCGACAGCCCGAGCCGCGTGCGCAGCCGGCGCAGCGTACGGGAGAATACCCCGGCATCGTCAGCGGCACGGGCAAGGGTGAGCGCGCCCTGGATGGCGGCGACGGTTTCCTCCGCCAGTTCGACGGCTTCGGTTTTCCCATGCCCAACTCGCGCCAGCGCATCGGCGAGGTGCGCGACCCAACGGCCGAAATAGTCCCTTATCTGGCTGGCGAAGAGGTCGCGGGATGCCTCCAGTGCGAAGGCGCCGATGAGACAGACCCGGCGCCCGGAGCGGAAGTAGCTGTCCGTCGCCGCGAGCATCTGCTCGATCCCGGCCGACGGATCGCCGCCGTCGCGCAGCGGCGCAAATACATTGTCCTCGAACCAGCCGTCGATATGGGCAATGACGGCCCTCGCCATCTCTTCCTTGCCGCCCGGAAAGAAGTGGTAAAGGCTCCCCTTGCCGAGCCCCGCCGCCTCGCCGATCAGGGCCAGGCTGGCGCCCTCATAGCCGTGCTCGCGGAAAACCTCGGCCACGATCGCCAGCAACTGGTCGTGGTCCGGAGCGATGCGCCGCATGCTTAGTGTTCTTGTTCGAGCATTATCTTTTCCAAAACCGCTGCACAATTTTTTGGGTCATGCTCTAAAGCCCGAGTTCCGAAAGGCCGGGATGGTCGTCCGGCCGGCGGCCGAGCGGCCAATGATACTTCCGCTCGCGTTCCGTGATCGGCAGGTCGTTGATGCTCGCCACGCGCCGGCGCATCAGCCCGGCCTCGTCGAATTCCCAGTTCTCGTTGCCGTAGGAGCGGAACCAGTGGCCGCTGTCGTCGCGCCATTCATAGGCGAAGCGCACCGCGATGCGGTTTTCATTCCAGGTCCAGACCTCCTTGATCAGGCGATAATCCAGCTCGCGCGCCCATTTGCGCTTGAGGAAATCGACGATCTCGCCGCGACCCGAGATGAACTCGGCCCGGTTGCGCCATCTGCTGTCCTCGGTATAGGCGAGCGAGACCCGTTCCGGGTCGCGGCTGTTCCATGCATCCTCGGCGAGGCGCGCCTTTTGCGCCGCTGTCTCGGCCGTGAAGGGCGGCAATGGCGGACGGCTCATGAAATCTCCTGTCGGTTCCGATCGTCGATAACCGACATTGTAGCGATCGGTACAATGGGTCAAGGCCACGCCTGGTTCTACTGCTTCGTTGCCAGCCCCTTCAGCCGGTAGAGCGCCTCCAGCGCCTCGCGCGGCGTCATCTCGTCGGGATTGATCGCGCCGAGCGCGTCGCCCAGCGCATCGCTTTTGACCGGCTTCGCCGCTTCGCGTTTCACCGCCACCGAAAACAGCGGCAGGTCGTCGACCAGCCGATTGGTCTTGCCCGAGACTTCGCCCTCTTCGAGCTGGTGCAGCACTTCCTTGGCGCGGGCAACGACGGCTTCCGGCAGGCCGGCGAGCCGCGCCACCTGTACGCCGTAGGAGCGGTCGGCCGCGCCCTTGCCGACCTCGTGCAGAAAGACGACGTCGCCTTCCCATTCCTTCACCCGCATGGTGACGTTGTGAAGCCGGGGGAGCTTGCCCGCCAGCGCCGTCATCTCATGGAAATGCGTGGCAAAAATCGCCCGGCAGCGGTTCTTCTCATGCAGATATTCGACCGCCGCCCAGGCGATCGACAGGCCGTCGAAAGTTGCCGTGCCGCGGCCGATCTCGTCGAGGATGACCAGCGCCCGCTCGCCGGCCTGGTTGAGGATCGCCGCGGTCTCGACCATCTCGACCATGAAGGTCGAGCGGCCGCGCGCCAGGTCGTCCGAGGCGCCGACGCGCGAGAACAGCCGGTCGACCACGCCGATATGGGCGCTTTGCGCCGGCACGAAGGAACCGGTCTGGGCAAGGATGGCGATCAGCGCGTTCTGCCTGAGGAACGTCGATTTGCCGCCCATATTCGGGCCGGTGAGCAGCCAGATCGCGCCGGCCTTGGCGCCGCCCTGAGGCGACAGGTCGCAATCATTGGCGACGAACGGGCCATCGCCGGAACGCCTGAGCGCCTGTTCGACCACCGGGTGACGCCCACCGGCAATTTCGAAGGCGAGGCTCGAATCCACCAGCGGCCGGCACCAGCCCTCGCTTTCGGAAAGCAATGCCAGCGCCGACGAAACATCCAGAGCCGCAAGCGCGTCGGCGCCGGCGCGGATCCGTTCGGCCTCGCCCACCACTTCCGCGGTCAGCCGGTCGAAAGCGGCGAGCTCGGTGCTCAGCGCCCGGTCGGCGGCGTTGGCGATCTTCGATTCCAGCTCCGCCAGCTCGGTCGTGGTGAAGCGCATGGCGTTGGCCATGGTCTGGCGATGAATGAAGCGCGCCTTGGCGGCGTCGCTGCCGGTCATGATCGAATGGTGATTGGCGGTGACCTCGATGTAGTAGCCGAGCACATTGTTGTGCCGGATCTTCAGCGAGCGGATGCCGGTCTCTTCGATCAGCGAGCGCTCCAGCCCGGCGATCACCTTTCGCGATTCGTCGCGCAGCGCCCGCATCTCGTCGAGCTCGGCATTGTAGCTCGACCGCACGAAGCCGCCGTCGCGCTTGATCAGCGGCAGCTCGTCGTCGAGCGCTTCGCTGAGGTGGCGGGCAAGCTCCTCGGGCAAGGCTTTGATCGCGGCCAGTGCCGCAGCGAGCTCGGCGGGCAGATCGGCCCCCGCGAACAATTCGGCGATCGCGCCGGCCGCCTCGAAGCCGGCGCGCAGCGCGCCCAGGTCGCGCGGTCCGCCGCGGTTGAGCGCCAGCCTGGACAGCGCGCGCGGCATGTCGGCGACGCTTTTGAGGCTCGTCCGCAGGCCCTGGCAGAGCCGCATCTCGGAACGGAAGAACGACACCGAATCCAGCCTAGCCGCGATTGCTGTTGGATCGGTCAGCGGCGCCATCAGCCGGTCGGCGAGCAGTCGCGCGCCGCCCCCCGTCACCGTGCGGTCGATCGCCTTGAACAGCGAGCCGTCGCGGTTGCCGGACAGCGTGCGCAGCAGTTCCAGGTTGGCGCGCGTCGCCGGATCGATGAACAGCGTCGAGCCCTGCTCCTCGCGCTCGGGCCGCGACAGCGGCGGACGTTCGGCTTTTTGCGTTTTTTCGACATAGGCGATGGCGCCCGAGATCGCCGATAACTCGGCGCGCGAGAATGTGCCGAAACTGTCCGGCGTCGCGACCTCGAAGAAGCGCGCGATGCGTCCGGTGGCCGAGGCCGAATCGAACAGCGACGGCGGCTGCGGATTGGCGACGCGGCCCAGCACGTCGAACACGGGCCTGAGCTCCGGATCATGGAAAACCGGCTCGGCGACGATCAGCTCGCGCGGGTCGACGCGGAAGATGTCGGCAAGCAGCCGCTCGGCGCTCGTCTCCGCAACGCGGAAGGCGCCGGTCGAAATGTCGATCCAGGCCAGCGCGAAGCCGGCTTGACTGGTCGCGCCTCCCTTCACGCGGCCGAGCGCCATCAGGAAGCTCGATTCCGAGGGCGCGAGCAGCTTGTCCTCGGTGATGGTGCCTGGCGTGACCAGCCGCACCACGTCGCGGCGCACCACCGATTTGGAGCCGCGTTTCTTGGCTTCGGCCGGGTCCTCGATCTGCTCGCACACGGCAACGCGAAAGCCTTGCGCGATCAGCTTCTGCAGATAGTCGTCCGCCGCATGCACCGGCACGCCGCACATCGGGATGTCATTGCCCTGGTGCTTGCCCCGCTTGGTCAAGACGATGCCCAGCGCCTGGCTCGCCTTCTCCGCGTCGTCGAAGAACAGCTCGTAGAAATCGCCCATGCGGTAGAACAGCAGCGAATCCGGGTTCGCCGCCTTGATCTCGATGAATTGCTCCATCATCGGCGTGACGCCGGCCGTGGCAAACGGTGCCGGTGCCGCCGTGGCGTTGTGTTCTTCCGGGGTACGCATATCCATCCCGGCACGCTAGCAGATGTGAGCGGGCGGTTTAATGCCGGCGGTTGCAAAAACGGGGGACGAGTGGACGGTTGCCGCCATCAGCAGGATGGGCGCACGGGGGCGTGTTGCCTCATGCCGCCGGCCGACATATGGATCGTTCGGGGTCAGGAGAAGATAGCGGGGCGATGAAGAAGGACGGACACGAGACGTTCGAGGAGATGGTCGGCCCGGTCGGCTCGCCGCTCAGGCGGGTGCGGCTTCTTGCCACCAACCGCGCCAACCGTACCAGAACCAAAATCAGGGCGTGGGTGCGGACACGGTTTCCCTTCATCCTGCCGACGCGCGGGCCGCTCTCCGGCCTCGATGGCGGCATCGACATACCCGTCCATGTCTTCAGTCGCGATCCGTTGATCCTCTACATACCTGTCGGCGGCCGGCGCCCGCTCTACGCACTCGCTGCCCTCTGCCGGCGCATGGTGCCAGCGCGCGCTACCTTCCTTCTGATGCCGAACTGGACGCTGGAGAGGCCCACCGTCGTCGAGCAGATACGCAAGGATCTCGCGTGGTTCGCCGCGGTCTGCCCCCACCATGACCTGATCTTCCTCTGCAACACAGAGGAAGAGCGCCGTCTGATTGCAGGCGTTGGCGGCACAGCGATCTTCTCCAATCACAATCTGATGATTTCGGAAGACGTCTTCCGGCCGCTGCCGGACGTGCCGGTCGAGTACGATGCCGTCTACAATGGCCGTATCTCGCACACCAAGCGGCACCACCTCGCCTTCGAGATCGAAAGACTGGTCCATGTGACGTCCTCGATCGGCGAATTGCCGCCGGCCGGCGACCGCGCCTTCATCCGCCGGCTGCAGGCGCAATCGCCGCTTCACAGCATCGCCAATCCGCTTGTTGACGGCCTGCCCGGGCGGATGCCGCCTTACGAGGTCAACCGCGTCTATAACCGGGCCGCGGTCGGGCTCTGCCTGTCGGCGGTGGAAGGGGCGATGTATTCCAGCATGGAGTATCTGCTGGCCGGCCTGCCGATCGTCTCGACGCCGAGCATCGGCGGCCGCGACGTCTATTTCGATCCGGACTATTGCCTGATCGCCGAGCCGGAGCCGGCCGCAATCCGCCGCGCGGTCGAGCGACTTCGCGACCGCGCCATCCCGCGCGAGGAGATTCGTGGCCGCACGCTGGAAAGGGTGCGGGCGCAACGGCTGGAACTGATGGCCTATCTCTCGGCGCTTAAGCAGCGCATGGGAAGCAACGATCCGCCTTTCTCCGAATGGCCGTTCGCCGGCACCTCGGGGCTGACGCGGTGGGCCCCGGTACGCGAGCACCTGCGCGAGATTGCCGCGATCTCATCGGGCAAGATTTGACAGCTTGTCTCTGCCAACGGAGGAACAAAATCGCTGGATCGCTTGGCGGTTTACAGCGGCGGCGTGTACCCTTAAGCGGGTAATTCAAAACAATGCGCCTCAAGAGCGCGAAATGGTGGGAGAAGCGTCAGCAACATGGCCAGGAAAACGGAAAGCAGCGGCCCCTCCGTCAGTCCCGAGGAGGCGCTGGAGTTCCACGCCATGGGACGGCCCGGCAAGCTGGAGATCGTCGCCACCAAGCCGATGGCGACGCAACGCGATCTGAGCCTCGCCTATTCGCCGGGCGTCGCCGTTCCCGTGCGCGCCATCGCTGAGGATCCGAGCCGCGCCTTCGACTATACGGCGCGCGGCAACATGGTCGCCGTCATCTCCAACGGCACCGCCATCCTCGGCCTTGGCAATCTCGGCGCGCTGGCCTCGAAGCCGGTGATGGAAGGCAAAGCGGTGCTGTTCAAGCGCTTCGCCGATGTCGATTCGATCGACCTCGAAGTGGCGACCGAGGACGCCGACGAGTTCATCAATTGCGTGCGCTTCCTGGGGCCGTCCTTCGGCGGCATCAATCTCGAGGATATCAAGGCGCCCGAGTGCTTCATCATCGAGCAGCGGCTGCGCGAGCTGATGGACATTCCCGTCTTCCATGACGATCAGCATGGCACGGCCATCATCTCGGCCGCCGGGCTGATCAACGCGCTGGAGATCACCGGCCGCGACATGAAGACCACAAAAATGGTCTGCAACGGCGCCGGCGCCGCCGGCATCGCCTGCATCGAATTGATGAAGGCGATGGGTTTTTCGCCCGAAAATATCATCCTATGCGACACCAAGGGCGTGGTCTTCCAAGGCCGCACCGAAGGCATGAACCAGTGGAAGTCGGCGCATGCGGTCAAGACCGAGGCGCGCAGCCTGGCCGAAGCGCTGGACGGCGCCGACGTCTTCCTTGGCCTGTCCGCCAAGGGCGCGCTCACCACCGCCATGGTGCAGTCGATGGCCAAGAACCCGATCATCTTCGCCATGGCCAATCCCGATCCGGAGATCACGCCGGAGGAAGTGGCCGAGATCCGCACCGACGCCATCATGGCCACCGGCCGCTCCGACTACCCAAACCAGGTCAACAATGTTCTGGGCTTCCCCTATATCTTCCGCGGCGCGCTGGATGTGCGCGCCACCACCATCAACGACGAGATGAAGATCGCGGCCGCCAGGGGGCTTGCCGAGCTGGCGCGCCAGGACGTGCCGGACGACGTTGCCGCCGCCTATCAGGGCAACCGGCCGAAATTCGGCCCCAACTACATCATTCCGGTGCCATTCGATCCGCGCCTGATCTCGGCGATCCCGCTGGCGGTGGCCAAGGCGGCGATGGAATCCGGCGTCGCCCGCAAGCCGATCCTCGATCTCGACCGCTATGCGCAGGAACTGTCCGCGCGCCGTGACCCGATCGCCTCGACCTTGCAGCGCATCTACGACCGTGTGCGCCGCCAGCCCAAGCGCATCGTCTTTGCCGAGGGCGAGGAGGAGCAGGTGATGCGCGCCGCCGTCTCCTATGTGAACCAGAGGCTCGGCACGGCGATCCTGCTCGGCCGCGACGACGTCATCAAGGACAATGCCCGCAATGCCGGCATCGACCTCAACAAGCCGGGCATCGAGATCATCAACGCCAGGCTGTCGCGCCGCAACGGCATCTACACCGACTATCTCTACGAGCGCATGCAGCGGAAGGGTTTCCTGTTCCGCGACTGCCAGCGGCTGATCAACAACGACCGCAACCATTTCGCCGCCTGCATGGTGGCGCTGGGCGACGCCGACGGCATCGTCACGGGTGTGACCCGCAACTATTCCACCGCGCTCGACGACGTGCGCCGCATCATTGACGCCAAGCCGGGCCACCGCGTCATCGGCGTCTCGATCGTGCTGGCGCGCGGCCGCACCGTGTTGGTCGCCGACACCGCCGTGCACGACATGCCGAACGCCGAGCAGATCGCGGACATCGCCGAGGAGGCGGCCGGTTTTGCCCGCCGCATGGGCTACGAGCCAAGGCTCGCTATGCTCGCCTATTCCACCTTCGGCCATCCGCAGGGCGAGCGTTCCGAGCGCGTGCAGGAAGCGGTGCGCATCCTCGACAAGCGCCGCGTCGATTTCGAGTATGACGGTGAGATGGCCGCCGACGTGGCGCTGAACCCGCGCGCCATGGCGCAGTATCCTTTCATTCGCCTGACGGGACCGGCCAATGTGCTGGTGATGCCGGCATTCCACTCGGCCTCGATCTCGACCAAGATGCTGCAGGAGCTCGGCGGCTCGACCGTCATCGGCCCGCTGCTGGTCGGCCTCAACAAGCCGGTGCAGATTGTGTCGCTGAATGCCAAAGACAGCGACATCGTCAATATGGCGGCAATTGCAGCTTATACGGCGGGCAACTGACGAAGGCGTTTGCTGACGAGGCGTTTGCCCACATCGCCAACGTTTGGAATTGGAAAAGGCCCGCGGCGATGCCGCGAGCCTTCCCTGAGATCGCCAGTCCGATCAGAAGTTGCGCTGGAAGCGAACGATGCCGCCGACGCTGTTCTTCTTGTCGGCCTTGGTCCAGTCGACGACATTGGTGTCACCGATCCCATCGTCAAACCTGCCGAAATGGTCCCAATCAACTTCGCCTGTGATCGTGAAGCCCGGAACGATGCTGTAGGCGATGTTCGCAGCCACGGCGTAGTTCTTGTCGTCGTCAGCCGAAGCCTGGAGGTTGAACGAAGTCTTGGCGTCGAACTTGTAGGTGCCGCCACCCCAGACAGCCCAGTTGCCGCCCCACGGCTTGTAGAAGCCGCGGCCATGGGTGTTGATGGCGTTACCCGCGTCGCGGAAGTTATCGTCCGTACCGTAGCCGCCCATGATGAACAGCGTCAGTTCCTTGGTGACATTGACATCCAGGCGAACCTTGCCGGCCACTTCTTCGTAGTTGCTGTCATAGGCAACGACGCCGGTGATCGCACCCCAGTCGCCCTTATACTTCAGACCGCCGACGACATGCGGAACGTAGCTGTCGATCGTGCCTGCGATAACGCCCGTACCCGTGCCGGTAGCAAGACCTGTAACGTCCGATCCTTCTTCAAGGGAGATCACGCCCGAGAAGCCGCTGCCAGCATCGAAGTAGTAGCTGACGACATTGGTGTCCTTTATGCCGTACGGGATGGTCGTGTCCTGGATGACGTTGCCGGCATAGCCGATGAACGAGTCATAAGGCGTCTCGTCCTTGCCGACGCGCAGCCCGCCGAGCTGGATCCAAGCGAAGTTCAGCGTTGGCGTGCTCGTCGGGCCACCATTCTTGAAGTTGAAACGCGTCTCGGTATAGGTCTTCAACGTGCCGAGCTCGGTCTCCTGGCCGGTCCAAGTCTTCAGGTTAAAACGGGCGTTCTTGTTCCAGCTGTTCTGCGAGTCGCCGTCCTGAACGTCGGTGGTCTTGCGGCCGTCGAAAGTGCCGACGTCGCCGAAGCCGGCGTCATAGCGGATGTAGCCGCCGACGCGCAGGCAGGTCTCGGTGCCGGGGATGTAGAAATAGCCGGCGCCATAGACGTCGCAGATCTTCACGTATTCGGCCGGTTCCGGCTCGGCGACGGTGACCGCGTCGGCGGCGCGGGCGCCCGAAACTGCGATCAGAGCCGCAGCGGAGCCGAGTAGAAGGCTCTTGATGTTCATTTTCTTGAATCTCCAGTCAAAGGTTCAAGACAGGCCTGACGTGCCGTTCGGCTTTGCCACCCCCGTCCCCATCGTTGAAAAAGCACGCGCACCGGCGCCGCTTCTTCGCCTTGGACATGGCCTAATCGTTGGCCTCACACAACAGGGGTTGTGTCGGAAAGGCGGCTTTTTGAACTCTTGTAGAAGTCTTGTTGCGTAAATATCACGTCACATAAATGCAAAGATGGAACATTCTGAACAATAAGTACAATCGGAACGTCAGGTAACCTGCACAATGTGCCAAATGTGCCAATTATTACAGTTTTATGACAAGCGATTTGCCGGACAAGTTTTCTAAAAATCCAGATAAGCATAGAAAAATCGACTCCGCGAAACAGGAGTCAGGATAGAGTACGTGTCGCGCGGAGCACGTCCTCGACCATGTCTTCCCGTAACATCTCGATGGGGATGCGGCCGTCGAGCTCGGGCGAGGGTCGGGTCAGCCAAAACCAGGCAAGTCTCGGATTGGCGATCGCCGAAAGCACGTCGCTGATCCCGGGAACCGGCCTGCCGTCGACGAATTGGGCTAATGGGAAGACATGCTTGCGGCCGCCCTTGCGCAACGCGACGACCTCGCCGCGTCTTTGCCAGCGATGCAGCGTGGAACGCGGGATGCGGAGCTTCTCTTCCAGATAGGTCGAGCCGGCGACCTCGCCGGCCCAATCCTCGATCAGCATCGATTGGAGCTCCGCGGCCCGCTCGGCGATCGGCTGCGCCGCAGGCCTCTCTGTCTCCGATTTCGGCGGTGAGCGCTCAAGAGCGCGGCCGGATATGGCCGGGCCGTCGCTCGCGGCCTTGTTCGTCATCGCACGAAAGAAGTCGGAGGCAAGGTCGGTCCACTCACCCTTGAAGGAGCTGATGGCAAGGCGCTGTGCTTGCGGCAGGAAGGGCAGGGCGGCAGCCACATGGCCCGCGATCTTGCTTGCTGAAGCAAGCGCCTCGGCGCCCAGCATGACGCCCTGCTGCGTCAGCGCCTGCTGCACCGCCTCGGCGACCAGGCCTGCCAACGCCTCTTGTGAAATCCCGTCGGACGAGTTCTGGAATCTGGTCATGAATCTGTCTTGCGGCCCGCGCTCCTCCCAGGCGCCGGCCGATGCTGAAATTCTTATTGCGGAAAGCAAAAACTGCGGCGGCAACGAACGCCGCGGCCCGGCAGGTTGCTGGCACGCATCTTCACACCCCTGGTTTGGCGTGCCGCAATGTCAGTCGCAGTACGCCTCAGTTTGCGTGTAGGAGCGCTCTATGACAGGGGCGCGACAGAGAAGCCGGTTTTGACCCTGTTGGCGGTAACGCAACGGTACTTATTGGGCAGCTCTAAAGCAGCCCCACTTGCTCGGCTTCGCGACGCAGATTCTGGCGCGGGCGCGGGCCGATCTGCTGGATCACCAGCCCGGCCGACAGCGAGCCGAGATCGCCGCAGTCCTTGAGGCTGCGGCCGGTCGTGTAGCCGTAGAGAAAGCCGGCAGCGTAGAGATCGCCGGCGCCGGTCGTGTCGACCAGCTCCTTGATCTTCGTCGCCTGGATGATGACGGTCTCGTCGCCGCGCACGATGACCGAACCTTTTTCAGAACGAGTGACGGCGGCTATTCTGCAATCCTTGCGGATGGCGGCGAGCGCCTCCTCGAAGGAGGCGGTCTGGTAGAGCGACTTGATCTCGTGGCTGTTGGCAAAGACGATGTCGACGGTGCCCGAACGCATCAGCTCGAGAAACTCGTCGCGGTAGCGGTCGACGCAGAAGGAATCCGACAGCGTCATCGACACTTCGCGGCCCGCCGCATGCGCCAGCTTCGCCGTCTGCCGGATGGCTTCCTTGGCGCGCGGCGGATCCCACAGATAGCCTTCGAAATAAGTCACCTTGGCGCCGGCGGCCTTGTCGGCCTCGACATCCTCGGGGCCAAGCTCGACGCAGGCGCCGAGATAGGTGTTCATCGAACGCTCGCCGTCGGGCGTGACGAAGATCATCGAGCGCGCCGTCGGCGGTTCGCCCTTGAGCGGTGCGGTATCGAAGGCCACGCCCTGGGCGTGGATGTCATGGGTGTAGATCTCGCCCAGCGCGTCGTTCGACACCTTGCCGAAGAAAGCGGCCCGTCCGCCGAGGCTGGCGACGCCGGCCGCGGTGTTGCCGGCGCTGCCGCCGGAAGCCTCGATCGCCGGACCCATGCGGCTGTAGAGCAGTTCGGCGCGCCTGGCGTCGATGAGGTTCATCGCGCCCTTGATGATGCCGTTGGTCTCGAGAAAAGCTTCGTCGCACTGCGCGATGATGTCGACAATGGCATTGCCGATGCAAAGCACGTCATATTCCGGCATCAAAATCTCCGCCAAGGGCTGCCCGGCTATCTGGCATGCCGGCCGGGCGCGGGTCTAGCGACTTGGCATTGCTTTGCCTACCCCGAAAATCGCCATTGTTTGCGAAGCGCCGGCTGCGGCAGCGTTCGTGTCGAACTGGCCCATATCGACCGCGGCCTTCGCCGCTATGGTTTCGCGGCGATCGAAACATTTCCGCGCCGCCATGGGCTAGAAGCAATTCCAGGAAAAGTGAGTGGCGGTATTCCGTCAGCAATTGCGTAACAACAAAGCGGATCGTTCCCGCAGCAGAAGGCGCAGAAATGTCCCAGAAGAGCGAAATGTCCACCGAACTGGCGCTGCTCGGCGTCCTGGCGGTGCTGTGGGGCGCTTCCTACACCTTCATCAAGGTCGGCGTCGAGACGATCCCGCCTGTGACCTTCATCGCCGCCCGGACCTTGATCGCCGGGGGCATTCTCTTCACCATCATCCGCTGGCGCGGCCTTGCCATGCCGGCCGATGCGGCAGTATGGCCCCGGTTCGCCTTCCAGGCCTGTCTCAACAGCGTCGTGCCCTTCACGCTGATCGCCGCCGCCGAGCGCTCGGTCGATGCCGGCCTCGCCACCATCCTCAATTCGACGTCGCCGATCTTCACCTTCCTGCTGACGGCATTGATCACGCGCCATGAGCCCGTAACGGCGCGCAAGCTGCTCGGCGTCGGCGCCGGCATCGTCGGCATCTGTCTCATCATCGGCACGCAGGCGCTTGGCGGGCTTGGCCATCAATTGTGGGCGCAGCTTGCGATCGTCATCGCGACGGTCTCCTATGCCGGCGCGGCGATCTTTGGCCGTGGCTTTAAGGGCCTCGATCCGATGATACCCGCCGCGGGTTCGATGCTTTGCGGCGCCGCCATCCTTGTGCCGCTGAGCCTGGTCGTCGACCGGCCATGGACGCTTGCGCCGTCGGGCGCATCGATCCTGGCCCTGCTCGGCCTGTCGGTCTTCTCGACGGCGCTGGCTTTCGTCATCTATTTCCGCCTCATCCACACGCTGGGCTCGGTCGGCACCACCTCGCAGGCCTATCTGCGCGTGCCGATCGGCGTCGGCATCGGCGCCGTCTTCCTCGGCGAAAGCCTCGGGCCGGCGGCCTGGCTCGGCATGGCCTTCGTCGTCGCCGGCGTCGCGGCGATGACCATTCCGGCCAGGCGGGCCAGGCTTGCGCAATAGTTGCGCCTGGCATCCAGCCTGCTTATCTGCGAAGCGTCTTTTTCGATGAGGGGTTGAAGACGCTGTGATCCTCGACGCCGCCCGCGCCGCCGCCAGCCGGTTGTTCTCTCCCGAATTCCGCTCCGTCTTTCTAAAGACGCTGGGGCTGACGCTGCTCGCTCTGCTGGCGCTCTGGGTCGGTTTGGAGAGCCTGCTCGAATGGCTGGCCTGGCCATGGCTGCAAACGCTGCTTCCAGGCCTGCCGTCCTGGGCCGGGTGGCTGGGCGGCATCATCGCCGGCATCGTTCTGGCTGTGGGGTTGGCCTTGCTCATCGCGCCGGTGACCGCGATCGTCGCCGGCCTGTTCCTCGATGATGTCGCCGAAGTGGTCGAACGTACCGACTACCCCAACGATCCGCCCGGCCGCGCCGTGCCGGCGCTGCATTCGCTTGCGCTGGCCGTCAAATTCTTCGGCGTGGTCGTCCTCGGCAACATCGTCGCGCTGCTGCTGTTGCTGGTGCCGGGCATCAACATTGCCGCGTTCTTCATCGTCAACGGCTATCTGCTGGGCCGCGAATTCTTCGAGTTCGCCGCCATGCGGTTTCGTCCCGAACCCGAGGCCAAGGCGTTGCGCCGCAAACATGCCGGCACGGTGTTCCTGGCCGGGCTGGTCATCGCTGTGTTTCTTGCCGTGCCGCTGCTCAACCTTCTGACGCCGCTTTTCGCGGCTGCCATGATGGTGCATCTGCACAAGGCGGTTTCGGCGCGGGAACTGCTTTAATCGGTGCCGCCGCGGAACAGCGCCTGCAGCTTGCCGAACGGCATCGCCGCCCGGGCGAAGCCGAAGGTGCCGTCCTGCTGGATTTCGCGCGCCGCCGTCTCCAGCATGCTATAGGCGAAATTGGTCAGCCACGGTCCGAGCGAGATGCGCTTGGCTCCGGCCATGGCAAGGTCGGCGATGGTGAAGCCGGGTCGGGCCATCACATTGACCGGCCGGCTCACCGACGAGCAGATCGTGCGCACCATTTCGACGTCGCCGATGCCCGGCGCGTAGAGCACGTCGGCGCCGGCTTTCTCGAAAGCCTGCAGCCGCTTGATCGTGTCTTCGAGGTCGGTCTTGCCCCACAGGAAATTCTCGGCCCGCGCGGTGAAGACGAAATCATGCTTGAGCGCCCGGGCTGCCTCGACAGCGGCAGCGACGCGCTCGGTTGCCAGCGAGAAATCATAGATCGGATTGCCAGGGTCGCCGGTGTGGTCCTCGATCGAGCAGCCGGCGAGACCGGCGGCTTCGGCCGCGAAGATGGTCTCGGCGGCCTGTTCGGGGCTGTCGCCCTTGCCGCGCTCCAGATCGGCCGAAACCGGCAGCTCAGTCGCCGCCGTCACCTCGCGGCAATGATGGATCATGGCCTCGAAGGTCACGGCGCCGTCCGGCAGGCCGCGCGAGAAGGCGAAGCCGGCGCTGGTCGTCGCCAGCGCCTTGAAGCCGAACGAAGAAAGAAGCTTTGTCGTGCCTATGTCCCAGGGATTGGGCATGACGAAGGTGGAGGCGTGCAGATCGCGAAAAATCTTGCCCTTGTCGTCCATGGCAGGTCCTCAATCATGAGTTGGCTCGTGCGGCGAATTTATAGCGGCCGCTTGAACCGGGCAAACGAATGCTTACGGCTCAGAAGCGTTTGGCGTTTTCTGCTGACAATTTCTCGAAAGCGTCGGAATTGCTTGCGTAACGCGATCTGGCTTTATTCCAGCGATAGGTGACGGAAATGTCGTGCGAGACCGCCTTGGGCGCCGGCTCCTCGCAACTCTCGCCGCTCGGCTTGGTGGCATCGGTCACCGTCACTTTGATCGCGGCATAGGGTTTGTCGCCGCCGAGCGTCCGGAAGGACAGGTCCTGCGTGCGCCTGTAGGCGCAGACATTCTCGTCGAACGTGTTGATCTGGTCGATAGGCTCGAAGCGGTCGTCGCGGACGAGGATCAGGATCGTGCCGACATAGCCCTGGTTCGAATTGAAATGTGTGCTCATGGTGATGAGCGCGTCGTCGCCCGCACTGATCGGGAGTTTTCCTGGATCGCGAAAATAGGTGCTCCGGTCGGTTCCGACATTGACGGCGTCGAGCAGCTTCGGCTTGCCGGTGAGATCGTAGAGCGCCAGCGCGGCAAACCCTTCGGCGCTGTCCTGCGCCTGGCCGAGGTCGAGAAGCATCGCCAGCCGGTCCTTGCCGCCGGCCTTTATGGCCAGCACCGCCGCATTCGGCAGGTTGACGACCTCGGGCGGCGATCCGCCGTCGTCGCCGCCGAGGATGTCGCGCATCTCGATCGGCGCGCCGCCTGTGTAGAAACCGTCGCCGCCGGACTTGAGATCGGGCACGATCATTTTGGCGAGGTCGAAATAGGTGACGTCCTGGTGCCCGGGAACGGCGGTGTTCAGTTCCGGAAAGCTGACGGCCTGGGTCATCGCGGCCGCGCACACGCATGGCAGCAGCAGGCATGCAAATATGAAACGGCATAAGGTGGAAATCACCGGCCGCGCCCCCTCGGATGCGCTCACGCTAGCACGGCGCGTTGCGATGCGCAGCCGGGTGCGATCAGCGGATCGGCACGAGCCCGGCAAGGTCGCGCATATCGTCGAACAATATGCCGCCGGCCGCCGCCAGGCCATCGCGATCGGAGAGCGGATCGGCGTAATAGGAGAACACCCGCATGCCGGCGGCAATGCCGGCCTGGGTACCGGCGACGCTGTCCTCGATGACGATGCAGTCGGCCGGCGGGAAGCCCATCGTCCTTGCCGCATTCAGAAAGAGATCCGGGAACGGCTTGCCTCGGCTGACCATGGTGGATGAGAACATCGCATGCTCGAACAGCGGCAACAGCCCGGTCTGCCCGAGCGTGATGTGCATCTTCGAGACCCGCGCCGAGGAAGCGACGCAATAGGCAATGCCCGCGGCCCGCACCTTATCGATGAAGTCGCGCACATAGGGGATTGCTTCGACCCCGTGCGAAAAAAGGTCCGGCAGGCCGGCATTCCAGCGCTCGACGAAGTCAGCGCCGAGCCGCACCTCGGTCGTCTCTTCGATCTCCTTCTGCACCGAGGCCATGCTGCGGCCGGAGAAGTTCTTGCGGCAATATTCGAATGTGGTCGTAAACCCGGCGACGGTCAGCCATTCGGCGAGGCGCCTGTTGGCAAGGTTCTCGGTGTCGACCAGGACACCGTCGCAGTCGAAGATAACGAGCTTGGGGATTGCCATTCAAGCGGTGCCGGTCGACCCGAAGCCGCCTGCGCCGCGCGCCGTGCCGCCGGCCAATGCTCTTTCCTCGACCGCAACCTGGGTCACGGCCGCAAAAACGATCTGGGCAATGCGCATGCCGCGCGTCACCGAGAAATCCTCGTCGCCGAGATTGACCAGCAGCACCTTCACCTCGCCGCGATAGTCGCTGTCGACGGTGCCGGGCGTGTTGAGGACGGTGAGCCCATGCTTGAAGGCAAGGCCCGAGCGTGGCCGCACCTGGCCCTCCATGCCTTCCGGGATTTCCAGGACGAGCCCGGTCGGCACCAGCGCGCGTTTTCCGGGCAGGATGAGCAGCGGCCGGTCCTCCGGCACCGCGGCGCGCAAATCCATGCCGGCGGCGCCTGCGCTCTCATAGGCCGGCAGAGGCAGGCCATCGCCATGCGGAAGCCTGACGAAACCGACGGTGGGGCCGATGACGGAGGAAGAATGGACAGCCGTGCGCATGAAATCGATCCTATCGGCGCGTGCGGCGATTCGGTCAACTCGCCCGCCATACTATCAACGGCTTTCTTTCTGGCGTGACTATGGCCTCGCGGTCTACTTTGGCGATTGGCGAAAACACTCGTCACTTCGTCATCCACGGGCGGAGCAAGGAGCGAAGCGACGCGGCGCAGACCCGAGGATCCATTCCGTGACCTCAAAGCGTCGCAACGGTGCAGAATTCTGCTCCGCCGCAGTCTCTGATCGAGGTAACGGAATGGATCCTCGGGTCTGCTCCGCGTCCGCTTCGCTCCCGCTCCGCCCGTGGATGACGAAGTCGCGGAGGCCTCGGCCTACCTAGCGCAGTTCCACCGGCACCACGGTCGTCTCCTTGATCTCCTCCATGACGAAGGAGGCCGAGACATCCGATAACGCCACCTTGGCGATCAGGCGCTGGTAGAGGCGGTCATAGGCCTTCACGTCGGCGACGCGGGCCCTCAGCACATAGTCGAGGTCGCCCGACATGCGGTAGACGCCGGCGATCTCGGCAAAGCCGGTAACCGCCGCGCGGAATTTCTGCAGCCAGTCCGGATCGTGGTTGGAGGTGCGGACCAGGATGAAGACGGAAAGGCCCAGCCCGAGCTTGTCGGCATCGACCAGCGCGACGCGGCCGGTGATGACGCCATCCTCCTCCAGCCGCTTGACGCGCCGCCAGCAGGCGTTGCGCGACAGCGCCACCCGCTCCGACAGCTGGTCAACCGACAGCGTGCCATCGCGTTGCAGCTCAGCCAGCAATCTTCGATCAATCTCATCGATTTCTGTCGACATGTTGGGATGAATGTCCCACAAAATATCGAAAAGCAAGGACCATTTGGGACCAATGAACCAAAGCCGTATGGCACGATACTCATTATCGGGACTCATCCCGGCAGGAGGGATCACCATGACGACACGGTTTACGGCACTGTTCACGGCTCACCCGGAGAAGGTCGGCGAGACCTATTTCGGCCATATGGCGTTCGCCGCCTGGTTCTGCTCGCGCCTGTCGATGGCGGCTGGCGCCGCGCTCGTTCACGCTTTCTTGCCATTTCTGTTCGAGACTACGGCGAGCCGAATCGTTCGCGAGCTCTATGAGCGCACGCACAACAGGGGCTCGCATGCGGTGAAGGAGCCGAAGGCTCTCCTGGACCGCGCCTGATAGATGGTGGAAAGCGATGTGCCGGTGGGCGGCCTATCTTGGTGAAGCGGTCTTCCTCGAAGACATCATCACCGCGCCCTGCCATTCGCTGATCGCCCAGAGCCACTGCGCCCAGGAAGCCAAGTCGCCGACCAATGGCGACGGTTTTGGTCTGGCCTGGTATGGCGACCGGCCCGAGCCTGGACTCTACCGCGACATCCTGCCGGCATGGTCCGATCCCAACCTCAAGAGCCTCTGCCGGCAGATCAAGTCGGGCCTGTTCCTCGCCCATGTGCGCGCTTCGACCGGCGGCGCCACCAGCCGCATGAACTGCCACCCCTTCGTCTCCGGCCGCTGGTCGTTCATGCATAACGGCCAGATCGGCGGCTTCGAAAGGATCCGTCGCGCGCTGGAGAACACGCTCTCCGACGCGGTCTTCGACCAGCGCGAGGGCACCACCGATTCCGAGCTCTTTTTCCTCTTGATGATAAACCAGGGACTGGCGACCGACCCACATGGCGCGGTGTCGCGGGCAACCGGTCGCGTCATCGAAGCCTCCCGCCGGGCCGGCATCGAACCTGCGTTGAAACTGACCGCGGCCTTTTCCGATGGCGAGGCGCTGTACGCCGTCCGCTATGCCACCGACAGCCATGCGCCGACGCTCTATACCGGCGCCTTCGCGAAGCGCGCCGGCCATTGCATCGTCTCCGAGCCCTTCGACCGCGACGGCGGCGAGTGGCAGGCGATACCTCCGGCGAGCTTCGTCACCATGACGAGGGGCGGCACCGGCATCCGGCCGTTCGCGCCGGCGGCGGCCCCGCTGGCGCTGGTCGGCTGAAGCAAGATCCAGGCTGCCGGATTCAGGCAGAGATCAGCAAAACGTAAGCGTGGCGTAAGGACGCCCAGGCTCCCTCCTGTCATCCGTGGCGCTCGGCGGGCCGCGAATCCATTCGCGTGCCCGGAAACGCATCGACAGAGGATCAAACAATGTGCAGGTGGGCAGCCTATCTCGGCGATGCGATCTTCCTCGAGGAGGTCATCGCCGCACCCTCCCATTCCCTGATCGTTCAGAGCCATGGCGCGAAGGAGGCGAAATCGCCGACCAATGCCGACGGCTTCGGCGTAGCCTGGTACGGTGACCGGCCGGAACCCGGCCTTTACCGCGATGTCCTGCCGGCCTGGTCCGATACCAATCTCAGGAGCCTTGGACACCTGATAAAATCCGGCCTGTTCCTGGCCCACGTGCGCGCCTCGACAGGCGGCGTCACCAGCCGCGCGAACTGCCATCCCTTCGTTTCGGGCCGCTGGTCGTTCATGCATAACGGCCAGATCGGCGGCTTCGAGAAGATCCGTCGCGCGCTCGAGAATTCCCTCTCCGATACGTTGTTCGACCAGATCGAAGGCAGCACGGATTCCGAACTGTTCTTTCAGCTTATGATCGGCGAAGGCCTGGCGCAGGACCCGCAAGACGCGGTGTCGCGCGCCACCAGTCGCGTCCTTGAGGCTGCGCGCGGTGCCGGCATCGAACCGTCGCTGAAGCTGACGGCCGCGTTCAGCGACGGTCGGGCGCTTCACGCCGTTCGCTACGCCACCGACGAGCATGCTCCGACGCTTTATACCGGCGCCTTCGCCAAGGGAGTAGGTCGCTGCATCGTTTCCGAGCCGTTCGATCGCGACGGCCGGACCTGGCACGAGATTCCACAGTCGAGTTTCGTCACCATGACCCGCGACAGCACCAGCATCAAGCCTTTCGCGCCGGCGGCCGTCCAGTTGGCTCTGGCAGGGTGAGGGAAATCGGCACTTGGCGCAATTTCGATCAAGCGCTCGCGAGCTTCGGATGCTGAATTCGGCTTGAAGCCGCGCCCTCATCCGCCATGTTCAAGGCGAAGCGCGGCAAGCAGCCGGAGTGTGCACATGGATATCGGGTTTTCCTCGACTGCCGAGCTCGCGGCAGCCATTGCCCAGCGAAAAATTTCGGCGATCGAGGCGCTCGATGCGCAGCTTGCCCAGATCGACCGGCACAATGGGGCGGTCAACGCTGTCGTCATCTTCGATCGCGAACAGGCGCGGGCACGTGCCCTGCTGGCCGATGCGGCAACGGCGCGCGGCGACACGCTCGGTCCGCTGCATGGGGTGCCGTTCACGCTGAAGGATGCGCACGAGACGGCGGGCATCAGGACCACCGTCGGCTTTCCACCCTTCGCCGACTACGCGGCCAATCAGGACAGCCCTGTGGTTGAAAGGCTTAAAGCAGCCGGCGCCATACTGGTCGGCAAGTCCAATGTCCCCACTATGCTGGGCGACTGGCAGTCCGACAATCCGCTGTTCGGGCGCACTCGCAATCCCTGGATCGGTCGCGCACGGCCGGCGGCTCAAGCGGTGGCGCGGCCGCGGCAGTAGCGACAGGCATGACTCCGTTCGAAGTCGGCACCGACATGCAGGATTCCATACGCTTGCCCGCTGCTTTCTGCGGCGTCTATGGCTTGAAGCCGACTGAACATCGCGTGTCGCTGGCCGGCGCCTTTCCTGATCCGGGCGGCATGCCGCGCAGCGTGCGGCTGATGTCATGTGTTGGCCCGCTTGCTCGCAACATCGAGGATCTGGCGCTGATCTATCGGATCATTGCGGGACCGGACCGCGCGGACACCGACCTGGCGCCCGTGCCGGTTGAGCCGATGCCGAAACTCGAACTCAAGTCGTTGCGCATCGCCGTGGCCGAATCTTTCCCGGGCTTCCCGGTTGCCGCCGAAATCCGCGCCGCCGTAGAAGGCTTGGCCGCGAAACTCGCCTCGGCTGGCGCGGCTGTGGAGAGCGCGAAATTGCCGAAGCTCGACCTGCACGACGATTTGTCCGAAGGCGGTGCATTGATCGGCATGATGTTGGAAGCCGCACAGCCGGAACCGCCGGAGCAGCCGACGCCGGTGTCGCGCTGGTTCGCCGCGCTTGCCCGCCGCGACCGGTCGATCCTAGCCTGGGAGCGGTTCTTTGACAGCTGCGATGCCTTGCTCTGCCCGGTCGCCATGACCACGGCCTTCCCGCACTGCAAGCCGGGCAGCCCGCTCAAGGTCAATGGCAAGGAGGAGAGCTACTGGATGCTACCGGCCTATGGCGCGGTGTTCAACTATTCCAGCCATCCGGCGCTCGCGTTCCCTTGTGGGCAGGACCGCGACGGCTTGCCGGTCGGCCTTCAATTGGTCGGCAGGAAATGGTCGGAAGCGCGGCTGCTCGGCATTGCAGCCGCGATTGCGTCGCTCACCGGAGGGTTTCGCCGGCCTCCTGGCTACTGAGCGAAACGCGACAGCGCGTAGGGTTCAAGCAACGCATCGCGCTTGTCGCCGAGGATTTCGCTGGCCGCAAACAGGCCTATAGCCGGCGCCAGCGTGATGCCGGAATGGGTGACGGCGACGTAGAGCGCGCCGATGCCTTCCGCGCGGCTGACGATCGGGAAACCGTCGACCGGCGTCGGACGGTAGCCGATCGTGTGGAAGTCGAATTCCAGCCCGTTGGCGTCGCGCAGCATCGCTTTCGTCGCGGCGAACAGCGCCTGCGCGGCGGCCTCCGGATTCTCGCCCGGATCGCCGCCGCCGAAATCTGAGCCGGCGATGATGCGGCCCTCGGCGGTTTGGCGCATATGCAGTCTGTCAGCCAGCACCAGCCCGTTGAGCAGCTTTGGGTGCGGTCGCGAATGCACGATCAGGCCGGGCGGGGTCTCGATCGGCAGCTTGATGCCTGCCGTCGCGGCGATCGCCGGAGCGCCGGCGCCCGACGCGATCACCACCTCGTCGGCGGCGATGATCTCGCCCGAAGCGACGACGCCCGTGACCTTGCCGTTGACCAGCGCCAGCCTGTCGACGGTTCCCGTGACGACCCGCGCGCCGCGCCGTTCGGCGTCGGCCAGCAGCGCCTTCGTGGTCGCCACAGGCTCGGCCACGCCTTCCTGCGCGACATAAAGCGCAAACTCGGGAAGCTCCGCCAAATTGGGCTCGATGCGCGCCGCCTGTTCGCGCCCGACCCGTTCGATGCCATAGCCCCAGGACGAATGCTCGGCCGCATAGGCCTCGAGCCTGTCCGCGGGCAGGTCGAAGCACAGGCCGCCGCACCACGCGACCGGCAGGCCGGGCAGGTCGTTCGCCAGCCGTTTCCATTCGGCCATGGCGCGGATGCGCAGCCGGAAATAGGTTTCCGGATTGCCCCAGCTTGCATTGATCCAGGCAAAGGAATTCGGCGTGGCGACACCGCCGGCGCCGCTTTCCGAAACCACCGTCACCCGCGCGCCGGCTTTCATAAGATGCCAAGCGATCGAGGCGCCGATGATGCCGGCGCCGATGACGATGAATTGCTTTGCGCTGCTCATGCCGGACCTTTGAGAGAGATTTCCCTCTCATGCCACCGCGCCGAGCAGACCTCAAGTGAGAGCTAGACGCTGCCCGCCGCTACCGCCTGCGCCCCGGCAATCAGGCCCTTCAGCTCGTCGCAGCGCCGCATGAGCCGTGACGAGTCGACTTTCTTCGCAATCGCGAGCGCGGTGCCGAGCTCCAGCTCAGCGCCGGAACGATCGCCCATCCTGATGAGCAGCGCCGCGAGCGACAGCCGGGCGTCAGCGACATTGACCGGCGAGCCGATCTCGTTCCAGTGCGAGCATGCGATCTGCAGCTCCCGGGCAGCCTCGGCGGGGCGCTCTTCCTGCATGAAAAGCTCCGCTTTGGCTTCCGCGGTCAGCGCCTGGATGGAGGCCATCGGCCAGCGCTGCGGCTGGGTCTCCAATTCGGCGATCACCTCCTTCGCCCGCTCGCCCCGATTGGTCCGCGCCGCCACCTTGGCGAGCGTGGCGAGGACCATGCCTCGCCGCTGCAAGGTCGGCCAGCCATTGCCCACCAGGGAACGTTCGAGAGCGCTGAAAGCGGCCTCCGCCTGCCCTTGCTCCAGTTGCAGTAGCGCAAGTCCGGGCTGCGGATCCCAGCCTGCTGCGTGCGATGCGCGGTAGGCCGTTTCGGCTTCCGTGAATTCTCCGGCCGCCAGGTGAATGTCGCCCAGCACGCGCAAGGCGTCGCCGGTCGCCCAGGGCGCGTCGAGTGCGAGCTGGTCGAGTGCCGCGCGCACAAGCGCTTCCGCCTCCTTCAGCGTGCCATGAACGCCGAGCACTTCGGCGCGATGCAGCCGGCACGAGCCCGAAAGGTCTTCCAGCCCGTGTCCCCTGCACCAGTCTTCGTAGCCGAGCGTCCATTGGTTGGCGCGCGACCAGTCGCCGAAATTCCGGCAAGCCCACAGAATGTTGCAATAGAGGATCCCGCCGACGACCGGGTCGACATCGCTGGACAGGCCGAGCGCGGCGGCAAGGTCCTGATCCTCCTGCCCGGCTTTGGTTTCACCGAGACACAGTTTGAAGAAGCCGCGATAGATAAGGCCGAGCGACTCCACCACCGGATCGTCGAGGTGCCTGCCGACCGCGAAGGCTTGCTCAGCCAGCGCAAGCGCCTGTTCCGGCTCGGCTTCCGCGCCCATGATGCGCGCCCCCATCCAGCACCAGAGACCGTGCTCCCTGCTGTCGGAAGCGGTATCGATCAACTGCGCGGCGCGCTTGTGCCAGCCCTTGGCGACGGCAAGCTCGCCTCTCTCGAGATGGATCCTGGCGAGGGTGATTGCGGGGGAAGCCGCGCGCAGTCGCTCGCCGGCCACGCCGTAAGCCGTCACCGCGCGCGCCAGAAGCGGAATGGCTTCGGCCGGCCGGCCCATGCATTCCAGCGCCAGCGCCCATTCCTCGAGATCAGCCGTCAGCAGCTCGTCGGCGGCATCCGCTTGCGTGAAAGAGGCCGCGGCGTCATGCCATTTCCTCGCTGCAACGGCAGCCCGCGCCGACAGAATTGGCAGGCCGGGGATCGAGGGCCTGCCGCCCCCATCGGCCGGCGCCGGCCTGGTTTGCAAGGCGGCCGGCTGATCGAGGCAAATCCGGTAGCCGAAGCGGGGCAGGTTGCGCAGCGCCGTCTCCATGCCGCCCTGGCGAAGGATGCCGCGGGCAAGGCTCGCGACGCGCTGCAGCGAAGCCTCGGTCACCGTCACGTCGGGCCACAGCCTCTCAAGCAATTCGTCCTTGCTCAAGGCGCGCTCCTGATGGCGCAGCAGGACGGCGAAGAAATCGAAGACCAGGGGCTGCACCTCGATCTCGCTTCCGGCGAGGCGAAGGGCGCGGGACTCCTCATTGAGTTCGAAGTCGCCGAAGCAATAAATTCCCATCGGCAGCAATCCCTGTAACGGCAATAGGCAAAGGATCAGAATAAGATAAGGGCGGCGTAAGGACTGTTGGCCGCCTCTTTCGTAATTCTCCGTCTGCCTGGCGGGCCAAGCTGCAGTTTAGCTCAGCGGCCCCCGGGATGTCACGGGCACCGACCTGGTCGGGCGCCCGGTGGCATTTGAACCCAGATCAAGGAGATTATGATATGCACAAATACATCATCGAACGCGAGATTCCCAAGGTCGGCACCTTCGAGCGCGAGCAGCTTCGCGATGCGTCCAAGGCCTCGAATGCCGTTCTGGCCGAGCTTGGCCCCGACATCCAGTGGGTCGAATCCTTCGTGGCGGACGACAAGACCTTTTGCGTCTATCTCGCCAAGGACGAGGCGATCATCCAGCGTCATGCCAAGATGAGCGGCTTCCCGGCAACGAAGATCACGCAAATCAAGCGCCTGTTCGATCCGACGACGGCTTACGCCGCGGCCTGACGGGGAGGATCGATCGTGAAGCGCTTTGCCGAAATTGTCCTTGCCGTCGGCGCCTCCGCACTGTTTTGCGGCACCGCGGTCGCCCACGACATGCCCGATCCGGTGCTCAACCGGTCTCGGGAGATGGCGGCCAGGTATCTCGACATCGAGGTCGCCAAGGCGGACGGCTATCGGCAGCTGTTCGAATGCACGACGCATGACCAGCACGGAACGATGGGCGTCCATTTCATCCATCCCGAGCGGGCCGGCGACGGCAGGCTCGTGCTCGGCGAGCCGGACGTGCTGACCTACGAGCCGGAGGCCGATGGCTCGATGCAGCTCGTCGGCATGGAATACATCGTCTTCGAAAAGGACTGGAAGGGCAAAGGCGTACCCGAATTCCTCGGCCGCACCCTGCAGCGCAAGACGACGGTGGGAGTCCATCCGGTGGACCCGTATTACGAGCTCCATGTCTGGCACTGGCGGCACAACCCGGCCGGCATGTTCGCCGACTGGAACCCTTATGTGAGCTGCGAGCACGACCGGTCCTGACACGCGCAGCGTCTTCGGGAGGGCCTGCACGGCCCTCCCGATCCTTTCGTTCAAACAAAAGGAAGATGATCATGCCATCCCTTCGCATGGGAATGAAGCCCGTCGCCCGCTCATCCGTTAACGGGCGTTTCTTCGCGACAGCCATCGAAATATGCCGTTCCGGCCTGCGCGTCCTCGCGCGGATGGTCCGCATTCGCAGGGATCGCGCCTGGCTGGACGAGTTGCCGGACTACCTGTTGCGCGACATCGGTATCAAACGCTTGGAAATATCGTCGGTCACCAGATACGGCGGCAAGACCGATCGCGACGGAATGTGGAATTGAGGACCAAGGTCTTTTGCCGACGGCACGTCACTGCTGCGCCGGTCGAACCGGTCTGTCCAAAACCGTCGACACGCCGGACAAGCGCTGCTAGAAGCCCGCGCCACAGACAGGATTCCAGAAATTGGCAGAAGACATCGAACAGGCGGTATCGCGCCGCCGCACCTTCGCGATCATCGCGCACCCTGACGCCGGCAAGACCACGCTCACCGAAAAGCTGCTGCTGTTCGGCGGCGCCATCCAGCTCGCCGGCGAGGTCAAGGCCAAGAAGGACCGCATCCAGACGCGGTCCGACTGGATGAAGATCGAGCGCGAGCGCGGCATCTCGGTCGTTACCTCGGTGATGACCTTCGAATATGACGACAACGTCTTCAACCTGCTCGACACGCCCGGCCACGAGGATTTCGCCGACGACACTTATCGCACGCTGTCGGCGGTGGATTCGGCGGTCATGGTCATCGACGCCGCCAAGGGCATCGAGCCGCGCACGCTGAAGTTGTTCGAGGTCTGTCGGCTGCGCGACATTCCGATCATCACCTTCGTCAACAAGATGGACCGCGAGAGCCGCGATCCGTTCGAGATTCTCGACGAGATCGAGCAGAAGCTGGCGCTGGACACCGCGCCGGTCACTTGGCCGATCGGCCGCGGCAGGACCTTTTCCGGCACCTACCATCTGGCGCTGAACGCGGTGCGCAAGGGCGACGCGGAAAAGGAGCGCACGCCGGTCAACGGGCCCGATTCCAACCGCGTCGCCGGCCTTTTGCCCGAAAACGAGCGCGAAGCCTTCATCGAGGAACTGGAACTCGCGCGGGAGGCTTGTCGCCCGCTCGACGTGGAAGCCTTTCGCGAAGGCCACCTGACGCCGGTCTATTTCGGCTCGGCGTTGCGCAATTACGGCGTGCGCGACCTGATCGAGGCGCTCGGCGCCTACGGCCCGCCGCCGCGCGCCCAGGAAGCCGACGAGCGAACGGTCGAGGCGACGGAGGAGAAGATGACCTCCTTCGTCTTCAAGATCCAGGCCAACATGGATCCGAACCACCGCGACCGCATCGCCTTCGTCCGCGTCTGCTCGGGTAAGCTTGAGCGCGGCATGAAGGCCAAGCTGGTGCGCACCGGTAAGCCGATGAGCCTGTCGGCGCCGCAGTTCTTCTTCGCCCGCACCCGCGTCACCGCCGACGAGGCTTTCGCCGGCGACGTCGTCGGCATCCCCAACCACGGCACGCTGCGCATCGGCGACACGCTGACCGAAGGCGAGGAGATCCTGTTCCGCGGCGTGCCGAACTTCGCCCCGGAAATCCTGCGCCGCGTGCGCCTCGGCGACGCCATGAAGGCCAAGAAGCTGAAGGAAGCCCTGCACCAGATGGCCGAGGAAGGCGTCGTGCAGCTGTTCTCGCCCGAGGACGGCTCGCCGGCGATCGTCGGCGTCGTCGGCGCGCTGCAGCTCGACGTTCTGAAGGAACGGCTGAACATCGAATACACGCTGCCGGTGGATTTCGAGATGTCGCGTTTCTCGATCTGCCGCTGGATCTCGGCCGACGACAAGGCGGAAGTCCAGCGTTTCATCGAGGCGCATCGGGGCGACATTGCCCGCGACCTCGACAACGATCCGGTTTTTCTCGCCCAGCACGCCTTCTCGCTGAACTACGAAGCCGAGCGTTGGAAAGCGATCCGCTTCACCGCGGTCAAGGATTACCAGGTGCGCGACAAAGCGGCGTGAGTGTTTTTCCCTTCCCCCTTGTGGGGGAAGGTGGCCTCGCGAAGCGAGGTCGGATGAGGGGTGTTCCAGGGAAAGCCGACGTCTCACTCCGCTGGAACACCCCTCATCCGTCTCGACGCTGCGCGCCGATCCACCTTCTCCCACAAGGGGAGAAGGTAAAGGGCGCTCACCCCTTCGCCGCTTCCTCGATCTTGGCGATGTCGATCTTGCCCATCTGCATCATCGCGGACATCACGCGGCCGGCTTTCTCGCGGTCCGGATCCTGAAGCAGCCGCGGCAGTTGCTCCGGCACGACCTGCCAGGAAACCCCGAACTTGTCCTTCAGCCAGCTGCAGCGTCCCGGTTCGCCGCCTTCGGTGAGCCTGGTCCAGAAATGATCCACCTCTTCCTGCGTCTTGCAGTCGATCGACAGCGAGATCGCTTCGGTGAACTTGTATTGCGGCCCGCCGTTGAGGGCTTGGAATTGCACGCCGTCGAGCTCGAACGAGGCGACCAGCACCTGGCCTTCCTGGGGATGGCCCTTGGGCCAGCGCGTCACGCTCAGCACCTTCGAATTCTTGAAGATGGAGATGTAGTGGTTCATGGCCTCCTCGGCCTGGTCGTCGAACCACAGGAAGGTGGTGATCTTCTGCATGCCTTGCTCCTCGGGCTTCATGTTGGCTTCGTTGTCAAACGGTTCGGTGGCGATTTCGTGCCATTTCGATGCCGTTTGCCTCAAGGACGCCTCAGCGAGGCGTCATCCGACAGCGGCAGCAAAAATTTCCTGAAAAGCGCAAATTTGCCGAAGCATGCTGGCGCAGCGCAAAATGGTGGTCATGCCTGAACGTGGCCGCTATAACCGCTGCCGACTAAATTCGAGCGCCGCCCGCCGCATCGGTGTGGCCAGCCAGCAAGGACAATCGAATGCCCGCCTATCGTTCCCGCACCACCACCCATGGCCGCAACATGGCCGGCGCTCGCGGCCTCTGGCGCGCCACCGGCATGAAGGATTCGGATTTCGGCAAGCCGATCATCGCGGTGGTCAATTCCTTCACCCAGTTCGTGCCGGGCCATGTCCATCTGAAGGATCTCGGCCAGCTCGTCGCGCGCGAGATCGAGAAGGCTGGCGGCGTCGCCAAGGAGTTCAACACTATCGCCGTCGACGACGGCATCGCGATGGGTCACGACGGCATGCTCTATTCGCTGCCGTCGCGCGAGCTGATCGCCGATTCCGTCGAATATATGGTCAACGCGCATTGCGCCGACGCCATGGTCTGCATCTCCAACTGCGACAAGATCACCCCTGGCATGCTGATGGCCTCGCTGCGCCTCAACATCCCGACCGTCTTCGTCTCCGGCGGCCCGATGGAGGCCGGCAAGGTGGTGCTGGCCGGCAAGGCGCAGGCGCTCGATTTGGTCGACGCCATGGTCGCGGCCGCCGACGACAAGATCTCCGATGAGGACGTAAAGGTCATCGAGCGCTCGGCCTGCCCGACCTGCGGCTCCTGCTCCGGCATGTTCACCGCCAATTCGATGAACTGCCTGACCGAGGCGCTGGGTCTGTCGCTGCCGGGCAACGGCTCGACCTTGGCCACCCATGCCGACCGCAAGCGCCTGTTCGTCGAGGCCGGCCATCTCGTCGTCGATCTCGCCCAGCGCTATTACGAGCAGGACGACGAAACGGCACTTCCGCGCAGCATCGCCTCCAAAGGTGCCTTCGAGAACGCCATGGCGCTCGATATCGCCATGGGCGGTTCGACCAACACGGTGCTGCACATCCTTGCCGCCGCGCATGAAGGAGAGGTCGACTTCACCATGGAGGACATCGACCGGCTGTCGCGCAAGGTGCCGGTGCTTTGCAAGGTAGCGCCCGCCAAGTCCGACGTGCACATGGAGGACGTCCATCGCGCCGGAGGCATCATGGCCATTCTCGGCCAGCTCGACCAGGCCGGCCTGATCAATCGCGACCTGCCGACGGTGCATACGGCGACCCTCGGCGAGGCCCTCGACCACTGGGATATTTCGCGCACCTCTGCCGAAAACGTCCGCGACTTCTTCCTCGCCGCTCCCGGCGGCGTGCCGACCCAGGTCGCCTTCAGCCAGGACCGCCGCTGGGACGAACTCGATCTCGACCGTGAGAAGGGCGTCATCCGCTCGGCCAGGACGCCGTTCTCGAAGGATGGCGGTCTTGCCGTTTTGAAGGGCAATCTGGCGCTCGACGGCTGCATCGTGAAGACTGCCGGCGTGGATGAGTCCATCCTGAAATTCACCGGCCCGGCCCGCGTTTTCGAAAGCCAGGACGCCTCGGTCAAGGCGATCCTCGGCAACGAGATCAAGGCCGGCGACATCGTCGTCATCCGCTACGAGGGACCGCGCGGCGGCCCCGGCATGCAGGAGATGCTCTACCCGACCAGCTACCTGAAGTCGAAGGGCCTCGGCAAAGCCTGCGCGCTGATCACCGACGGCCGCTTCTCCGGCGGCACGTCGGGCCTTTCCATTGGCCACGTCTCGCCGGAAGCCGCCGAAGGCGGCACGATCGGCCTGGTCCAGGAAGGCGACACGATCGAGATCGACATTCCCAACCGCAAGATCAATCTCGCCGTCAGCGAGGCCGAGCTCGATACGCGCCGCAAGGCGATGGCGGCCAAGGGCACCGATGCCTGGAAGCCGGCCGAGAAGCGCAAGCGCAAGGTGACGACGGCATTGCGTGCCTATGCGGCTTTCGCCACCAGCGCCGACAAGGGCGCGGTGCGCAAAGTGCCGGAGTAGAGGGCGCATTTCCCCTTCTCCCCATGTGGGAGAAGGTGTCGCCGAAGGCGACGGATGAGGGGTGCTCCAGCTTGGCGGCACCGCTTATCCAGTCAGAATTCGCCAACGTCTCACTCCGCTGGAACACCCCTCATCCGTCTCGGCGCTGCGCGCCGATCCACCTTCTCCCGCAGGGGGAGAAGGAGAGGCGCTGCGTCACGGCATCAGCTGATATTCATAAAGTTTCTGGTAGAGCCCGCCCTGCTTGAGCAGCGTCTTGTGCGGGCCGTTTTCCACCACCTTGCCCTTTTCCAGCACCACGATCGTATCGGCCTGGTGCACGGTCGACAGCCGGTGCGCGATCACGATCGTCGTGCGCCCGACGGTAAGCTGCTGCAGCGCGTCGCGGAACAGCGCTTCCGATTCGGCATCGAGCGCGCTGGTCGCCTCGTCGAGCAGCAGGATCTCGGCGTTGCGCAGCATGGCGCGCGCGATCGAAATGCGCTGGCGCTGGCCTCCGGACAACAGCGAGCCGTTCTCGCCGACCTCCGTGTCGTAACCCTTGGTCATGGCGCTGATGAAGTCATGCGCGTTGGCGGCCTTGGCGGCGGCGATCACCTCTTCGTCGGTCGCGTCCTCGCGGCCGAGGCGGATGTTGTGCATGACGGTGCCGGCAAACAGGAACGTGTCCTGGCTGACATAGGCGATCTTGCTTCTGAGCGAATCGAGCGTCGCGAACGAGATGTCCTGGCCGTCGAACATCACCTTGCCGATCTGCGGATCATACATGCGCATGATCAGGTTCAGGATCGTCGACTTGCCGCTGCCCGACGGTCCGACCAGCGCCGTCATCTTGCCGGCGTCAAGCGTCAGGTTGAATCCTTCGAACACCGACGGGCTTTCCGGATAGGCGAAGCTGACATTGTCGAAGCGGATTTCGCCCGGACCGGGTTGCAGCGGCGTGGCGCCGGGTTTCTCGGCCAGCGTCAGCGGCCGGTCGGCGAGCTGGAACATCATGCGCACGCCGACAATGCCCGTCTCCAGCGAGATGCGGACGCGGGCCAGGCGCTTTGCCGGCTCATAAGCCAGCAGCAGCGCGGCGATGAAGGCCATGATGTTGCCCGGCATCTGGCCGCCCTGCAGCACCAGCAGGCCGCTGACCAGCACGGCGCCGGCAATCGCCAGCCCGGCCAGAGTTTCCATCACCGGGCTGGTGGCGGCTTCCAGCGTGGCGATGTTGTTGGCACGGGTTTCGACGTCCGACACCGCCTTGTGCATACGCTTGCGCATCGCGGCTTCGAGATTGAAGGATTTGACGACCCGCACGCCGATGGCCGTTTCCTGCATCACATGCACGATCTGGCCGAGCGAGATGAATTCCATCGCCGCGATCTTGCGGACGCGTCTCAGGATGCGGTTGACGCCATAGATCGCCACCGGTCCGACGACGAAGCAGATCAGCGACAGCGCCGGCTGTTGCCAGACCATGACCATCACCAGCACAACCAAAGTCACCAGGTCGCGCACATAGGACGTGACGACGAGGTCGAGCACGCTGCGCGCCGCCTGAGCGTTGTTGGTCATGCGGGTGATCAGGTCGGAAGACGAGGTCGAATGGTAGAATTCGATGCCTTGCGCCAGGATACGGTCGTAGATCTTGCGCTGCCGGTCGGCAATGATGGCATTGCCGACGCGGCTCATGAAATAGGTCTGGACGAAAGTCGCGATGCCCTTGAGAACAAAGATAGCCGCCACACCCCCGGCAATCAGGTTGACGCGGTCTATCCGCTTATAGACCACGAACTCGTTGGTGATTTCGCGCAGGATCCAGGCGCTTGCCCCCGTCATGAGGGCGACCACCAGCATCGACAATATGGCCGCGCCATAGCCGAACTTATGGTCGTGGAAGGATTCTCTTACCAGCCTCGCGATGAGGCGTTGGTTTTCCGTCGAGCGGAAGAAGCGAAACAACGGCCGATCCTATGGCTGGCTGTGAGAAATTCGGATTCGCCACAAGGGCGCGTGGCGGCTTATAGAGCGAGTTGAGGCCGGATGGAACCTTTCGCCGTCGAGGGAAAGAAAAGGCTGCGGCAGGCTGTCTTTTCGGTCACGATGGTTGCCGATTCCTGGAAAAGGGTGACGACAGATGGATTTCGACTTGATCGTGCGCGGCGGCACGCTGCCGGATGGCAGGATTGCCGATATCGGCATTGCCGGCGAGACCATCGTCGCGATCGAACCAAAGCTCCAGGGTTCGGCGCCGGCCGAAATCGACGCGAGCGGCAATCTCGTCTCGCCGCCTTTCGTTGATCCGCATTTCCATATGGACGCCACGCTCTCCTACGGCATTCCGCGCATCAATGCGTCGGGCACGCTGCTCGAAGGCATCGCGCTATGGGGCGAGCTGAAGCCGCTTTTGACGCATGAGGCCGTGCGCGAGCGCGCGCTCGCCTATTGCGATTGGGCCGTCTCGATGGGCCTGCTCGCCATCCGCAGCCATGTCGATGTCTGCGACGACCGGCTGCTCGCGGTCGAAGCCCTGCTCGATGTCAAGAAAACCGTCGCGCCCTATATCGACCTGCAACTGGTCGCGTTTCCGCAGGACGGCCTCTACCGCTCGCCGAATGCTCGTGAAAACACCATCCGCGCGCTCGACATGGGCGTCGACATCGTCGGCGGTATCCCGCATTTCGAGCGTACCATGGCCGAGGGCGCCCGCTCGGTGACGGAGCTTTGCGAGATCGCGGCCAAACGCGGCCTGATGGTCGACATGCATTGCGACGAGACCGACGATCCGCTGTCGCGCCATATCGAGCAGCTGGCCTATGAAACGCAGCGCCTCGGGTTGCAGGGCAGGGTGGCCGGCTCGCACCTCACATCGATGCATTCGATGGATAATTACTACGTCTCGAAGCTTTTGCCGCTCATCGCCGAGGCCGGTGTATCGGCAATCCCCAATCCGCTGATCAACATCATGCTGCAGGGGCGCCACGACACCTTCCCGAAGCGGCGCGGCCTGACCCGTGTCAAGGAGATGCAGGCGCTCGGCATCCGCGTCGGCTGGGGCCAGGATTGCGTGCTCGATCCCTGGTACTCGCTGGGCACCGCCGACATGCTCGACGTCGCCTTCATGGGCCTGCATGTCGCGCAGATGTCGAGCCCGGCCGACATGGCGCGCTGCTTCGACATGGTGACCAATGTCAACGCCGCCATCATGGGGCTCGATCATCTGGGCCTGGCGGTCGGCAAGCGGGCGAGCCTCGTCGTCCTCGATGCCGGCAATGCAAGCGAGGCCGTTCGCCTGCGCCCCGAGCGTCTCTGCGTCATCGCCAGGGGCAAGATCGTAGCGGAGCGGACCAGGCAGGAAACGCGGCTTTCGATCGCGGGACGGCCGGCGCAGGTGAACCGGCGGCATAAGGCGGGCTAGAACCAGCCGATTTCCGCCGCTGGTCTTACCGATGCTCCGGATTTCCCTCGTCAAACCGGCGGCATGCGGCTAGGGAGCGGCATGGCCTTGCTCGCCCGAAATTTCACGATCAGGAACATGTTGCTCGCCGGCATCCTGTTGATGCTGGCCGGCGACTTCATGTTCGCGCTGAACGACGCGATGGGCAAATGGCTGGTCGCTTCCTTTTCCGTCGGGCAGGTGGTGCTGATCCGCTCGATCGGCGCCTTCTTCGTGCTCGGCCCGATGATCGCCAACCAGGGCACGGCCAGGCTGTTTCACATGGACCGGCCGCTTTTGCAGGTCCTGCGCGTCGTGGCCACCACCGCCGATACCGGGCTTTTCTACGCCGCGGTCGTCTACCTGCCGCTGGCCGACGTGATGAGCTTCTATATGGCCGGGCCGATCTATGTCGCGGCGCTGTCGCACTTGCTGCTCGGCGAAAAGGTCGGCTGGCGGCGCTGGCTGGCCATCCTGGTCGGCTTCTGCGGCGTGCTGATCATCCTCAAGCCGTCCTCGGCGGCTTTCTCCATGTCATCCGGCTTCGCGCTGGTGGGCAGCATCGCCTTCGGCTTTGCCATCATCCTCGGACGCCTCCTGCGCGGCACCAGCGACACGACCTTGGTCACCTGGCAGACGATCGGCACGCTGATCGTCGGCGGCCTGCTTACCATCGGCACCTGGCGCACGCCGTCGGCGCTCGATTTCGGCGCCATGCTACTGCTCGGCGTCGTCTCCTGCGCCGCGCATCTGATGATTACGAGGGCGCTGAAGCTGGCGCCGGCCTCGACGCTGGCGCCGCTGCATTACACGCTGCTCCTGTGGGCTGTGGTCTTCGGCCTCATGTTCTTCGGCGATGTCCCGGGGCCGCGCATATTGATCGGTGCGGCGATCGTCGTGCTTGCCGGCCTGTTCATCTTCCATCGTCAGAAGGTGGTGGAGATCGAGGTGCCGCCCGAGAACGTGCCGAAGGGCGTGAATTAGACCCGGGCGACCTCGCCCAAGGCATTTCACGTTTTACGGAAACGGTGAAATGCCCATCTCCTTGTTCTGACGTAATTTCAGACGGAAAACCGCTTCATACTTTTCCTGAAATTGCTCTGGCCTTCGCTCGAAAAATATTTTCCCGTGCAAATCGCCTGCCGGGTGCAATCTGTAATTGATTCCGGCGGGACCGGCAGGATATCCATGGCCCGGAAAATTGCGCTATTGCGGGGGTAATCATGGGCAGTTTCTCTATATGGCATTGGCTTATAGTGCTGATCATTATCGGCGTGCCGTTGTTGTTTGTCTTGAGGGCGCCGCCAGCCGGCGTCAATCGTTTCGGGGACACCCCGCCTTCGATGAACTTTGGTGAAGCGATAGCAAGCTTCTTCCGAAATTATGTGAATTTTTCCGGCAGGGCCAGTCGCTCGGAGTTCTGGTATGCCTATCTGTTCATTGTCATTGTCGGCGTCATCATGATCGTTGTTGATGCCGTTGTTGGAAATGAATTTATCTCATCGATCTGGAATCTTGCCATCCTTTTGCCGACACTCGCCATGACCGCGCGCAGGCTGCATGACATCAACAGAAGCGGCTGGCACCAGCTGCTCGCGGGATTGTTCCCCATCGGCACCATCGCGCTCATCATCTGGTATTGCAGAAAGTCCGACGAAACAGGGTCGTTGAACGAGATCCAGAGGGTTTTCAGGTAGAGCGTCGCGACGGGTCTAGAGCATGATTCCGAAAAGTGGGAACCGGTTTTCGGAGAAAGATCATGCTCCCACAAAGAGTTAGATCGTGATGGCGATTCAACGAAACGCCATCACGATCTAGCCCAGGCGAACAGACGCCAGATGCCGCGAAAATTCCGCGGTCTCCATCAGCGCCTTGCAGCGGGCAAAGCGACCGTCGGCATAGGCGCGGAAATCGTCGGCCGGATTGTCGTTGGCGAGCTGGATCAGTCCCCAGAGCGTCCATAAAAGGTCGCACATCGCCTTGTAGATGACGATACGTCCGCGCGCCGCCGGCCTCGCCTCGCCGCCGAAATAGGCGCGCATCAGTTCCTCGTCCTGGGCCGCATCGAACCTGCCCTCGACCGAAAGGTCGCCGAGGTCCCACAGCGGATCGTTCATGCCGGAATATTCCCAGTCGACGATCCACATCCGCTCGCCCGTATCGAGGAAATTTTCGCACAGCGGATCGCAGTGGCAGGCGGCGAGCGGGATGGCGTGCGCGGCAAGCGCGGCGCGCACCGCGCCTGCCTCGCGCACCACGTCGTGATAGCCGGCGGGCAGCGCCACGTCCTTCGTCGATAAGACCTTGAGATAGTCGTCGATCATCGCGAACAATTCGAAGCGGAAGGGGAACACCGCGCCCGAAGCATGCAGCTTGCGGAAGGCGTAGCCCGCTCGCGCGGGGCTGCCCGACCGCGCCTTGAATTTCTCCGGCGACATCGTCTCGGCACCGGCGATGAAGCGCGTCGCCATCAAGCCGGACGCAGGATCGGCATATAGCACCTCGGGACTGACGCCGGCCTTGGCCGCCTCGCGCGCCGCCACCGCCTCGTTGGCGCGGTTGATATATTCTTCCGTGCCCTTGCCGGGAATGCGCAGACACGCTTCGCCGGCCCGGTAGACCTTGTTGGTCAGGCCGGCCAAACGCTCCAGTGGCCCGTCATAGCCTGCCAGCGCCGGAATGGTGGCCAACGCGGCGCGCGCCTCGTCCATCGTCATCCCCTTTACCATCACACGATGTTTTACAGAGGAACGGTTCCACAGTTTTTGCCGCTTGGCTACCATTGCGGATACGAATCGGCGGCGGGAGCAGAAATGGCGGACGGCAAGCACAGCGGCTCGCTAAGCGCGGCCTACGCCGCGAAGCGGCCTGAGGAAGTGGCGGCGATCTATGACAGCTGGTCCGAGACCTATGATGCCGACATGTCGGCCGCCGGCTATCGCCACCCGACGATCTGCCTGGCGCTGCTTGCCAGGCACCTGCCGCGCGGCGCCGAACCCTTGCTCGATGCCGGCGCCGGCACTGGCCTGATCGGCGAATGGCTGGCCATCACCGGCTATCCGAAGGTCGAGGCGCTCGACATCTCGCAAGGCATGCTGGACAAGGCTGGCGCCAAGGGCGTCTACACGGCGCTGCATCGCCTGGCGATGGGCGACGCTTTGCCCTTCGCCGACGGCGTCTATGCCGGCATTGTTTCGGCGGGCGTCTTCACCTCCGGCCATGTCGGGGTTGAGGGACTGGACGAGTTGATCCGCATCTGCCGTCCAGGCGGGATCATCGTGCTGACCGTCAAGAACACGCTGTGGCAATCAGGCTTCGCCGAGCGCATTGCCGGACTTGAGGCTCAGGGCAGGTTGAAGCGCGTCGAGGAAACGGCGCCTTACGCCTCGATGCCGGGCGAGTCCGAGACCGTGCCGAGCAGGGGGCTTGTGCTGCGCGTCAGCTGACCGTCCCTCGATCAGGCCTTTATCCTTGCTCCGGCCGGATCGTACATCGCCTCGAGATGGATCTTTGCCGGCGTGCGCTCCATCGCCACGACAAGCTCATAGTCGCCCGAGGCCAGAAAATCGTCGCTGACGTCGTCGGCATTGCGCACATAGCCGTAGCCGATATTCTTGCCCACCGTGTAGCCGTAGCCGCCGCTGGTCAGGTAACCGACCGGGTCGCCATTGCGCAGGATCGTCTCGCGTCCGACCAGCACGATCTCCGGGTCGTCCACCGTGAAGCCGGCAAAGCGTTTCGTTGGCGGCTTGCCGGCTGCCTTCTCCAGCGCCCGGCGTCCGACGAAGTCGGTATTCTTGCGAAGCTTCACGGCCCAGCCGAGCCCCGCCTCCTGCGGCATATCGTTCGGCGTGATGTCGGAACCCCAGGCGCGATAGCCCTTCTCCAGTCGCAGCGATTCCAGCGCCCGGTAGCCGACCGGGCGAATGCCATGCGCCTTGCCCGCCGCCATCAGCGCATCGAAAACCTCGCCGGTGGCGGCGATCGGCACATGCAGCTCCCAGCCCAGTTCCCCGACATAGGTGACGCGCAGCGCCCTCACGCTATGGCCGGCAATCTGGATTTCGCGGGCATGGCCGAAGGGGAAGGCGGCGTTTGAGACATCGGCGTCCGTCACCGCCGTCAGCACGTCGCGGGCGCGGGGTCCCATCAGCGACAGCGTGCCGAAATCCTCCGTGACGTCGGTCAGTCTGGCATCCAGGCCGGGGCCGATATGGTCGCCGATCCAGGACAGGTCATGCGTGCGGAAGCCGGTGCCGGTGACGATGTAGAACCGGTCCTCGCCGAGCCGCGACACGGTGAGGTCCGCCTCGATGCCGCCGCGCGTGTTGAGAAGCTGCGTGTAGATCAATCGGCCGACCGGCTTGTCGACGTCGTTGGCGCAGATCCAGTCGAGCGCCTTCAGCGCATCGCTACCGGTCAGCTCGTATTTGGCGAAGGAGGACTGGTCGAAAATGCCGACCTTCTCGCGCACATGACGATGCTCGTCGCCGACCGGGCCGAACCAGTTCTGGCGGCCCATCGAATAGACGTCCTCGGCGGCCGCGCCATCCGGCGCAAACCAGTTCGGCCGCTCCCAGCCAAGCTTGGAGCCGAACACGGCGCGATGCATCTTCAGCAGCTCGTAGAGCGGCGAGACGATGCGCGGCCGCCCGGACAGATATTCCTCGTGCGGGAAGCCGATCGTGTAGTGCTTGCCATAGGCCTCCAGCGTGCGGTCGCGGACCCAGTCGCGGTCGCGGTGCAGGCCGGAGAAACGGCGGATGTCGACCACCCACAGGTCGAGCGGCGCCTCGCCGTCGGCCACCCATTGCGCCAGCACCCAGCCGGCGCCGCCGCCGGACGCTATGCCGAAGGCGTTGAAGCCGGCGCCGACGAACATGTTGGCGCATTCGGGCGCTGCGCCGAGGACAAAGTTGCCGTCCGGCGTGAAACTCTCCGAACCGTTGATCATTTGCTTGACGCCGGCGGTTTGTAGCGCCGGAACGCGCGCGATCGCCTGGGCCATGTGCTGCTCGAAATGATCGTAGTCGTCGTCGAACAGCCGGAACTCCCAGTCGTTCGGGACATCGCCGCCGGGAAGTCCGGTTGCCCAGGCCTGCGGATTGGGCTCGTAGCCGCCCATCACCAGCCCGCCGACCTCCTCCTTGAAATAGGTGCGACGGTCGGGGTCGCGGATTGTCGGCGCGTCGGTCGCAAGGCCCGCGATCTTCTCGGTGATGATGTACTGGTGCTTGACCGGCTGCAGCGGCACGTTGATGCCGGCCATCGCGCCGACCTGCCTTGCCCATTGTCCGGCGCAGTTCACCACCTTGTCGCAGGCGATGTCGCCCTGTGAAGTCTTCACCGCCGTGATGCGGCCGTCCTTCATCGTAAAGGCTGTGACGCGCACGCCCTCGAACAGTTTCGCGCCATGCATGCGCGCGCCCTTGGCGAGCGACTGGGCGATGTCTGAGGGGCTTGCCTGCCCGTCGGTCGGCAGCCAGGAAGCGCCGACAAGGTCGCTTGTCTCCATCAGCGGCCACATGCGCTTCACTTCCGCCGGCGACAGCAGCTGCATATCCATGCCGAAGCTTTTGGCCGTGGTCGCCAGCCGCTTGAACTCGGTCCAGCGGTCGGCATTCGTCGCCAGCCGCAGACATCCGGTCATCTTCCAGCCGGTCGCCAGGCCCGTCTCGGCCTCCAGCCCTTTGTAGAGCTCGACCGAATATTTGAGCACGCGCGTGATCGAGGCGGAGGAGCGCAGCTGCCCGACCAGGCCGGCGGCGTGCCAGGTCGAGCCCGAGGTCAGCTTGCCCTGCTCGAGCAGCACCACGTCCGCCCTATGGTCGCGCGCCAGGTGGTAGGCAGTGGAACAGCCGATGATGCCGCCGCCGATGACGACGATTTCGGCATGGCCGGGCAAGGTCATGATCTGGTTCCGTATTTCGTCCGGTAGTTGTCCAGCGCCGCGTCGAGCCGGACGAGGTTTTCCTCGCTATAGGCGACATAATCGATGCCGGGCGCGTTGAGATAGAGCTCGGACACCATGCTCCACATCGCTTCGCGCAGCAGCGAGGCGCATTGCATGGCGGCATGCGATCGGCGGATTTCGCCGTCCGGCTCCTTCATGAAATAGGCGGTCATGAAGGCGAAGGATTCGTCATCGCTCAGGCCGGCGTTCGAGGCGGCGCCGGCGAGGTCGAACATTGCCGTGTTGAAGCCGGCATACTCGAAGTCGATCAGCCACAGCCGCTTGCCGTCGTCGAGGATGTTAGCTGGCAAAAGGTCGTTATGGCCGAAGACGATCGGCAGCAGTTTTTGCGCCCGCTCGAGCTCGTCCGCCAGCGCCAGATAACGTGGCAGCTCGCTCTTCTTGCGGCTGCCGCCCTCGTCCAGCGTGCGCGCATAGTCGCGGATGACGTGGAACACCCAGAACATGAAACCGGCGCCGGAGACATGCTTCGGCATCTCGCGGTGAAAGCCGCGCAGCAGCGCGGCCACGCGGCCGAGATTGGCCCGCACATCCTCTCCCAGGAGGGTCTTGGCGCCGAGAAATTCCGTCACCAGGATGCCGGGCTCGGCATAATGCACGGCCGGCGCGAAGCCCGCCGCATGCGCCGCCCGTGCCGTCATCACCTCGCGTTCGCGAAAGACATGGTGGAAAGGGAAGTCCTGACCGAAGCGCACGACATGCCGCCCGGCCGCGTCGGTGACAACAAAATTGGCGTTGCTGAGGCCGCCCGGCAGCGGCTCGATCTCGATGCCGCCGTTCCAGCACGGCAAGGCGCGGATGCGGTCTTCGGCACTCACGGCTTCGCTCCGGCCCCAACCGGTCCCGCGGAAAACAAGGCTGGGAGAACATGAAAAAGCCTCGTCGGTGCGAGACGCCAGGATCGGTATCCCGCACCGCACCGACGAGCCCCTTGGCCAGGTATGATATCCCGGCATCCGCCCCCGCGGATTCGATAAAAGCTCGCGCCTGGCTGGTTCCAGGCGATCTGGTCACTAGGTTGCGGCTCTGCCATCACCCTCCCGCGGCAGTTCCGAGCCTGTCACAAGGTCAATGTCACGCCAGCGTGGCAGCGCTGTCAATCCAAAAGCTGTGACCTTTTTTGGGTGTTTTGCCCGAAAATATAAGCGACTCCTTTCAAAGCGTCGGCAAAGCCTTAAATTCGGTCAGAATTCCCGGACACACCGATGATCCATTCGAAACGGCACGGCGAAATCCTGCGGCTCCTCAGCGAGGAGGGCACGATCACCATAGCCAGCCTCGCCGAGCGGCTCGGCGTCTCGCTGGAAACCGTGCGGCGCGATGTCAAGCCGCTCGCCGATGACGGGTCGGTGCTGAAGATGCACGGCGCCGTGGGCCTTGCCTCGATTGTGGGCGAGGCGCCGTTCGAGCGGCGCATGCGCGAGAATGCCGAAGCCAAGCGCCTGATCGCCAGGATGGTCGCGACCACGATCCGCGATGGCGAGGCGATCATGCTCGATACCGGCACGACCACATCCTTCCTCGCGCGCGAGCTGCTCGGCCATCGCCGGCTGACGGTGGTCACCAATTCCTCCGACATTGCCCGCACGCTGGCGACGGTGAACGGCAACAAGGTCTACATGGCGGGCGGCGAGCTGCGCAGCGATTCCGGCGCGGCTTTCGGCATTTCGGCGATCGAGTTCGTCAGCCGCTTTTCGGTCGATCATGCGGTGATCTCGATCGGAGCCGTCGATGCGGCCGCCGGCCTGACCGACTATGATCTGGACGAGGCGGAGTTCGCCCGCATGGTGCTGTCGCGCGGCCATCGCTCGCTGGTCGTCACCGACCATTCCAAGTTCGGCCGCCAGGGACTGGTCCGGGTCTGCGGCTTCGATGGCTTTTCCGAGCTCGCCACCGACCAGCCGCCGCCACGCGATATAGCCGCAGCGCTGAGCCAGGCCGGCGCCCGGGTCAGTATCGCCGCGGCCTGACGTCGCCCAAGGAATAAGAGCTAGCCGAATACCAGCGACTGGTGCGCCGCAACCCCGGCCATCGCGCCGCCCGACACCGCGAAGGCAATGTTGTGCATCAGGCGCGCGGCGTCTCCTGCCGCGAAGACGCCAGGCACCGATGTCTGCTGCTTGTCGTCCACGACGATCGCCTTGCCGAGCGGGCCTTCGTTGAAGGCGCAGCCCAGCTGCTCGGCGAGCGGGCTTGCCATCACGTTGCGCGGCGCGGTGAACAGCGCCCGCAGGCTCGCGGTGCGATCGCCGTCGAGCCTGACGACCAGACCGCCGGACCCGTCGTTCTGCACTTCGCTCACCTTGCCCGGCTCGAACCGGATGTTGCGCTTCTCCAATATCCGCGCCTGGTCAGCGTCCGGTTCGAACAAACCGTCGGCGAACAGCGTGACGTCGCCCCAGTCGGAGATCAGCTCGGCCTGGTGCAGCGACATCGGTCCGGTCGCCAGCACGCCGAGCGGCCCGCCGGCCACCTCGTAGCCGTGGCAATAAGGGCAATGCAGCACCGTCTTGCCCCAATGCGCGGCAAGTCCTGGAACATCCGGCAGGATGTCCCGGACGCCGGTGGCCAGCACCAGCCGCGTCGCACCGAAACGCTCGCCATCGTCCATCCGAACCTCGAATCCAGTGCCGGCAATGGCGGCCCGCTCGGCGCGGCCCTCGATCATCGTGACGGCGGGATAGGCAAGCAGCTGTGCCCTGGCCTCGCCGAGAATGTCTGCCGGCGCCCGTCCGTCCTGGCCGAAGAAGCCGTGCGAATGTTCGGCAAATCGATTCCGCGGCTCGCCGGCATCGATCACCAGCACCTTGCGCCGCCCGCGCGCCGCATACATGGCGGCGGACAGGCCGGCAAAGCTGCCGCCGACGACGATCACATCATACTGCATGGCTGGATACTCCAATGAGGTCATAACGGCGGCGGAAATCGGCCGTCAGGTCGGCCAGCGTGATATGGCTGAGCCTTTCCGCGAGCAGCCTTTCCGCCTCCAGGCGAAAATCATCAAGCACGGCGATCACCGCCTGCTCGACCAGGCATCCGGGGCTTTCCGGCTCGGTGCTGAACGGCAACAGCGTCTCGCCGAGCGCGGCGCTGATCTCGGCCAGCGAGATCTTGTCCGGCGCGCGGCCGAGTTGCCAGCCGCCGCCATGGCCGCGCGACGAGCTGACGATGCCGGCTTCACGCAGCCCGGCGATGGTGCGGCGCACCACCACCGGGTTGGTGTGGATGAAGCCGGCAAGCTGTTCGGAGGTCAGCGCCTGGTCGGGGGCCTCGGCCATATGGACGAGGATATGCAGGGTTGAGGACAGGCGGCTGTTGCGTTTCATGTAACTTAACTAGTTACGAATAGGAAGGTCGTCAAGTTTCGGAGCTTGCCCCACTTCCCATTGCCACGTTGGCCGGTGTTTAGTCCGGCCATGGCTTTCACCATCCGCCAATTGCAGTTCTTCGTCGCCGTCGCAGAGCAGGGCACCGTCTCGGGCGCCGCGCAGAACCTGTCGATTTCCCAGTCCTCGGTTACCGAGGCAATCAAGGAGTTGGAGAGCGATCTCGGCGTCGAACTCTTCGAGCGCCATCCACGTGGCCTCAACATCACCCACAAGGGCCATCAGTTCCTGCGCCACGCGACCAAGATCCTGGCCGATGTCTCCGATGCGCGCCGTTCTTTCTCCAGCGAGCAGGCGGCCGCCGGCGGGCGGCTGCAACTCGGCGTCACCTCGCTGGTCGCCGGCTATGTCCTATCCGACCTGCTCGCCCGCTACCGCCGCGCCTATCCCGGCGTCGAGGTCTCGGCAATCGAGGACAATGGCGATTATCTCGAGCACCTTCTGGTCGGCGGCAAGCTCGACATCGCCGTCATGGTGACGTCCAACCTGCGCGACCGCACGGCGCTGCAGTCGGAAATCCTGGAAGTCTCGGCCTACAGGCTGTGGATTCCGCTCAGCCACAGGCTCGCCAGCGCCGACATCATCGGGGTCAATGACATCGTCTCCGAGCCGCTGATCATGCTCACCGTCGACGAGATCGAGGAGAACACCGGCAAGCTGCTGTCGGCGATCGGCGCCAGGCCGCATGTCGCCTTCCGCACCCGCTCGGTCGAGGCAGTGCGCAGCCTGGTCGCCACCGGCGCCGGCGTGGCGCTGCTGCCCGACCTCGTCTACAGGCCCTGGTCGCTGGAAGGCGATCGCATCGAATCGCGCGACGTTTCCGGCTCGCTGCCGGTGGTCCAGGTCGGCACGGTGTGGCGTCGCGGCTCCGCCCTGCCGCAGGCGGCTCGCGATTTCATCGGCCTCGCGCAGTCGCAGCGCATGGTGCGCCAGCGGCCGTGATCCCGCAATTCCAGGAAAAGTGTGGAGCGGTTGGGTTCGGCGACTTCGCCGTAGCCTTCCGTCCGGAATGGTATCGATAAAACCGATATCGGCTTTCTGATAAATGAATTTGCGAAACCGGATTTTTCACCGCACTTTCGCTCAGGGAACAAAGCTGCGCCCCGAGAGCGCTGCCGTCGGAGCATGAAGCTCCGACCCTTGTAGTTTGCGCATGATCCTTTCCGAAAACCGAGCCGGTTTTCGGGGTCATGCGCCAAAATGGGAGATCGACGATGAATGCATTCCTGAAGTCGTGCACGGCGCTGACTGTCGCGCTGGCTTTTTCCGGTCAGGCCATGGCCCAGGTCAAGGAACTCGGCAAGGGCGAGGGCGAGGTCAACATCGTTGCCTGGCCCGGCTATATCGAGCGCGGCGAGACCGACAAGAATTACGACTGGGTGACGGCTTTCGAGAAGGAAAGCGGCTGCAAGGTCAACGTCAAGACCGCCAACACCTCGGACGAGATGGTCTCCCTGATGAACGAGGGCGGCTTCGACCTGGTCACCGCTTCGGGCGATGCTTCACTGCGCCTCGTTGCCGGCAAGCGCGTGCAGCCGATCAACACCGATCTCATCCCGAGCTGGAAGACCGTCGACGACCGCCTGAAGGACGCGCCCTGGTTCACCGTCGACAAGGTCCATTACGGCGTTCCCTACCAGTGGGGTCCGAACATCCTGATGTACAACACCGAAGTCTTCAAGGAAGCGCCCAAGAGCTGGAACGTCGTCTTTGAGGAAATGAAGCTGCCCGACGGCAAGTCGAACAAAGGTCGCGTCCAGGCCTATGACGGCCCGATCCACATCGCCGATGCCGCCAACTATCTGATGTTCCACAAGCCGGAGCTCGGCATCAAGGATCCCTACGAGTTGAACGAAGACCAGTACAAGGCGGCGCTCGAGCTCTTGCGCACGCAGCGCACGCTGGTCGGCCGCTACTGGCACGATGCCGCGATCCAGGTCGACGACTTCCAGAACGAGGGCGTGGTCGCTTCCGGCTCCTGGCCCTATCAGGTCAATACGCTGGTCGCCGCCAAGAAGCCGGTCGCCTCGACCGTGCCGGAAGAGGGCGTCACCGGCTGGGCCGACACCACCATGATGGAAGCCGACGCCGCCCATCCGAACTGCGCCTATATGTGGCTCGAGCATTCGCTGTCGCCGAAGGTCCAAGGCGACGTTTCGGCATGGTTCGGCTCGCTCCCGGTCGTGCCCGCCGCCTGCAAGGGCAACGAGCTTTTGACCGACGAGGGCTGCAAGACCAACGGCTACGACAATTTCGACAAGATCAAGTTCTGGAAGACGCCGGTGTCGAAATGCGCCAGCCAGAACGACCAGTGCGTGCCCTATTACCGCTGGGTGTCTGACTATATCGGCGTCATCGGCGGCCGGTGAGTTCCCTTACCCTCCTCCTTGTGGGAGGGTCGACGCGTAGCGTCGGGGTGGGGGTCAGCATGGACGTTGGCGCCAACCACCCCCACCCGCGGCTTCGCCGCGACCTCCCCCATCGAGGGGAGGCAGGGCGCCGTGCGAACTCGCCTTCGTTTAACCGGCAACTGAACTGACTGGGCCCATGACCTCTGCCGTTTCCTTCAAACAAGTCTCGCGCCATTTCGGCAGCGTGCGCGCCGTCGACGCCGTCGATCTCGACATCGTGCCCGGCGAGTTCTTCGCCATGTTGGGGCCGTCCGGTTCCGGTAAGACGACGTGCCTCAGACTGATCGCCGGCTTCGAGCAACCGACGACGGGCTCGATCTCCATCTTCGGCGAGCGCGCCGAGGGCGTTCCGCCCTATCGCCGCAACGTCAACACCGTCTTCCAGGACTATGCGCTGTTTCCGCATTTGAATGTGCTCGACAACGTCGCCTACGGCCTGATGGTCAAGGGTGTCGGCAAGGCCGAGCGGCTGAAGGCGGCTGAGGAAGCGCTTTCGTTGGTGCGCCTGCCGGGCTACGGCGCGCGCCGTCCCGGCCAGCTCTCCGGCGGCCAGCGCCAGCGCGTTGCGTTGGCGCGTGCACTGGTCAACCAGCCCAAGGTGCTTTTGCTCGACGAGCCGCTCGGCGCGCTCGACCTCAAGCTGCGCGAGAACATGCAGGAGGAGTTGAGGTCGCTGCAGAAAGTGCTCGGCATAACCTTCGTCTTCGTCACCCACGACCAGGGCGAGGCGCTGTCCATGGCCGATCGCGTCGCCGTCTTCAACGACGGCAGGATCATGCAGGTCGGCACGCCGGAGGATATCTACCAGCGGCCGAACACGCGCTTCGTCGCCGATTTCGTCGGCTCGTCCAATGTGCTGCCGCCGGATTTCGTCCAGCGCTATTCCGGCCAGCACCGCTGGGGGAGCCTGCGTCCGGAGTCGATCCGCGTTTCAAGTGCGGCAAGCGGCGACGGTGTCGCCGCCCGCCTGGTCGGGACCAATTATCTCGGCGCCACGACGAGGCTGGCGCTCGATGCCGACGGGCTGAGGCTGCATGCGGTGGTGCCGGCGGGAATGGCGCTGCCGGCCGAGGGCGAGGCGGTGGTGCTGACCTTCAACCGCGACAACCTGCATCTGATGGACGAGCCGGCATGAGGAAGGTTTGCGCGAGGCGCCCCCCTCTGGCCTGCCGGCCATCTCCCCCTCTAGGGGGGAGATCAGCAGTTTCTCGGCCTCGCCAATCCTGTCACGTTGGCAACTGGCGAAAGCGGCCGCGACATCCAATCTCCCCCCTTGCGGGGGAGATGTCCGGCAGGACAGAGAGGGGGGCGAAGGATCGCGGCCTCTCCCCTGATCCCGTTCAACACGCGGCGGCGCCATGACCATCGCCGCTGCTCAATCCAACCCCACACCCGCCATCCTGCCAGGCAGCGGCGGCATGCGCGGCGCACTCTCCGACCTCTTCTGGCGTCGCCCAAAACTCCTGCTGCTGCTCATGTTGCTGCCGCCGCTTCTCTGGCTGGGCATCGTCTATATCGGTTCGCTGTTCGCGCTGCTCCTGCAGAGCTTCTTCTCGATCGACGAGTTTTCCGGCCTCATCAACCGCGAGTTCACGCTGAAGACCTATGGCGACCTGTTCCAGGCCGCCAATCTCGACATCATCCTGCGCACGGTGACGATGGCGGCGCTGGTCACGCTTGCTTCGGCAATCATTGCTTTCCCCATCGCCTATTATGCGGCGCGCTATGCGCGCGGCCGCTGGAAGGCGCTGTTCTATCTCGGCGTCATGCTGCCGCTGTGGTCGAGCTACCTGGTCAAGATCTATGCCTGGAAGCTGATCCTCGCCAAGGAAGGCATCCTCACCTGGCTGCTCGCCAAGCTCAACCTGCTTTGGCTGCTCGACGGCTGGCTGTCGCTCCCCGTTGTCGGCGGCAACTCGCTGTCGGTCTCCTTCACCGGCACGTTCATCGTCTTCGTCTATGTCTGGCTGCCCTTCATGATCCTCCCCGTTCAGGCCGCGCTCGAGCGCGTGCCCGGCAATCTGGTCGAGGCTTCGTCCGATCTGGGCGCCTCGCCGGGACAGACCTTCCGCAACGTGCTGTTCCCGCTGGCGCTGCCCGGCATCGTCGCCGGGTCGATCTTCACCTTCTCGCTGACGCTCGGCGACTACATCATCCCGCAGATCATCGGCACCTCGCGCCTCTTCATCGGCCAGGCCGTCTATTCGCAGCAGGGCACCGCCGGCAACATTCCTTTGGCCGCCGCCTTCACCGTGGTGCCCATCGTCATCATGGGCTTCTATCTCTGGGGCGCCAAGCGCATGGGGGCTTTCGATGCGCTCTGACCGTGGTCAATCTGCTCCGCTCGGCCTGAAGATCGCCGCCGCCTGCGGCCTGCTCTTCCTGCATTTGCCGATCTTGCTGATCTTCGTCTACGCCTTCACGACGGAAGAGAAGAGTTTCGTCTGGCCCCCGCCGGGGCTCACCACGCAATGGTTCGCCGTCACCTGGAACCGGCCGGATGTCTGGGAGGCGCTGTCGCTGTCGGTCCGTGTCGCCGCCATCTCCACGGCGATCGCGCTGGTGCTCGGCACGCTCTGCGCCGCGGCCGTCTCGCAGACGCGCTTCTTCGGCCGCGAGGCCATCTCTTTGCTGGTCATCCTGCCAATCGCGCTGCCCGGCATCATCACCGGCATTGCGCTGCGCTCGGCCTTCGCGCTCGCCGACATCCCGTTCTCGTTCTGGACGATCGTGCTCGGCCACGCAACCTTCTGCGTGGTCGTCGTCTACAACAACGCCGTCGCCCGCTTCCGCCGCACGTCGGGCTCTATGATCGAGGCTTCGATGGATCTCGGCGCCGACGGTTTTCAGACCTTCCGGCATGTCGTGTTGCCGAACATCGCAACCGCGCTGCTTGCCGGCGGCATGCTCGCTTTCGCGCTGTCCTTCGACGAGGTCATCGTCACCACCTTCACCGCCGGCCAACAGCAGACCGTGCCGATCTGGATGCTGGAGGAACTGATCCGCCCGCGCCAGCGCCCGGTCACCAATGTCGTGGCCATGGTCGTCGTGCTGGTGACGCTGCTGCCGATCCTCTTTGCCTATTACCTGACCCGCGACGGCGATCAGATTGCGGGCAGTGGAAAATGAAAAACAGCGAATAGGGAGTAGCGAATAGCAAATAGCGAATAGGGAAATCGATGGCCAAACCCTACTCGCTATTCGCTACTCCCTATTCGCTCCTGTTAAGGGAGAAATCCAATGGACACCCAAATGCTGATCGGCTCGAAATTCGAGAAGGGCACCGAGGCCGAGGAGCCGATCCTCAATCCGAAAACCGGGGCGACGATCCTCAACCTGCCGGAGGCGAGCCCCGCGCAGATCGAGGCTGCCGTTAGTGCCGCCGAACGAGCGTTCGTCAGTTGGTCGCGCACCACGCCGGCGCAGCGCTCCGGCTACCTGCTCAAGATTGCCGACCGCATCGAGGCCGAAGCGAAGGAGTTCGCCGCGCTCGAGGCGCTGAACTGCGGCAAGCCGATCAATGCCGTGCTCAATGACGAGATTCCGGCGATCGTCGACTGCTACCGGTTCTTCGCCGGCGCGGTGCGCTCGATGCCGGGCCAGGTGGCCGGCGAGTATATTCCGGGCCACACCTCGATGGTGCGGCGCGACCCGATCGGCATCGTCGCTTCCATAGCGCCCTGGAATTATCCACTGATGATGATGGCCTGGAAGCTGGCCCCGGCGATCGGCGGCGGCAACACGGTGGTCTTCAAGCCGTCGGAGCAGACACCGCTGACGGCGCTGAAACTCGCGAGGATCCTTTCCGAGATCCTGCCCGAGGGCGTCGTCAATGTGGTGCTCGGCCGCGGCGACAGCGTCGGCAACACGCTGATCAACCACCCCAAGGTCAACATGATCTCGATCACCGGCGATGTCGCCACCGGCAAGAAGGTGCTGCAGGCAGCCGCCAAGTCGGTCAAGCGCACGCATCTGGAGCTCGGCGGCAAGGCGCCTGTCATCGTCTTCGATGACGCCGACCTCGGCGCCGTGGTCAACGGCCTGCGCGCCTTCGGCTATTACAATGCCGGCCAGGATTGCACCGCCGCCTGCCGCATCTATGCCGGCAAGAAGATCTATGACAAGCTCGTCGCCGACCTCTCCTCCGCGGTCTCGACCATCAAGTACAACCAGCCGGACGATACGGACAATGAGATCGGGCCCCTGATCTCGCGCCGCCAGCGCGACCGTGTGTCGAGCTTCGTCGAGCGCGCTTCGGAACTGAAGCACATCGAGATCACCACCGGCGGCAAGCCGGGCGAAGGCTCCGGCTTCTATTACCAGCCGACGGTCGTCGCCGGCGCGCTGCAGGAGGACGAGATCGTGCGCCGCGAGGTGTTCGGTCCGGTCGTTTCGGTCACCCGCTTCGCGGATGTCGACGAGGCGGTGAGCTGGGCGAACGACAGCGACTACGGCCTTGCCTCGTCGGTATGGACCAAGGACGTCTCGCGCGCCATGGCGACCGCCGCCCGCCTGCAATATGGCTGCACCTGGATCAACACCCACTTCATGCTGACCAACGAGATGCCGCATGGCGGCCTAAAGCAGTCCGGCTACGGCAAGGACATGTCGCTCTACGCACTGGAGGATTACACCGCCGTGCGGCATGTGATGGTGGCGCACGGGTAGGCTCCTTTTACCTCTCCCCTTGTTGTGGGAGAGGTCGGATTGCCCCGATTTGCTCTTCGCAAATCGGATGGCAATCCGGGTGAGGGGTAGCTTGGCGCCAAGCTGGAGCACCCCTCATCCGTCTCGGCGCGGCGCACCGAGCCACCTTCTCCCACAAGGGGAGAAGGCCGGGCGGCGCTCAGGCCACTACTCCACGATCCGGAAGATCGTCCATTTGCTGGTGCCCGACACCACATAGGGCTCCAGCTCCTTGCCCCATTTGGCATGCGCGTCGATCTTGGCGATCTTGGCGAAGAACTCCTCCAACTGGGCCAGGCTTTCGACCTGGTGGTGCGCCTCGATCGTCGCTTCGCGCGCGCCCACGGAACCGGTCATGAGCTGGAACTTCATGTCGGCGAGCCCGACCTGCGACCCGATCTCACGCTCCCATTTGCGCATCAGCTCGAGCGCAGTCTGCTTGTGACCGAACTTGGCGTCGATCTGCCATCTGGCACTGAACATTTTGGTTCTCCTCCCTGATTTGCGGTTGAGCCCGCGGTTGATCTATTCGTCCCAAGCCTGCACGACGGTCTGGCGTGCGATGCGGCCGTTCTTCAATTCCAGCATCGCCGCGCAGAACACCTTCGTGCCGTCCGGATAGGCGCAGGCTTGGGTGAAGGCGAGGCTGTCGCCCTCGGCGATCGTGGTGTCGACTTTGTGGGTCATCGCCCGGCTGCAGATATCGTCCCAGAAGGTGCTGATCGCCGCCCGGCCGCGGATCTCGCGCGGCTTGCTCGGCGGATTGTTGCGGTCGATCACCCGCACCAGCGCGTCGTCATTGTAGAAGCTCGACAGGAGCTTGCCGTCACGGCCTTCGATCGCCTTCTTGATCGCCGCGCCGTCCACTGTCTGTGTCTTGGTCAGCATGTCATCCTCCATGTGCCCGTCTTCTCGATCGGGCTGTTGACGAGGGAAGGACTGCCCGGCGATCATCGTCGGGCAGGAATTTCGTTCACTGCGACTTGGCCTTGACGGCCGCGAACACGTCGTCTGTCTGTTTCTTGAAGGTCGCCAGATCGACCTGGCTGCCGTTGAGCATCGTCGACCAGTGGCGCACGATCGCCGCCATGGCCACCGCCTCCTTGATCTCCTCGTCGCTCGCGCCGTTGAGCTTGGCGGCCTCGGTGTGGAAATAGATGCAGTACTGGCAGGGGATCTGCGCGGCGACCGCAAGGCCCATCAGCTCCTTGGTCTTGCCGTCGAGCGCGGTCTTGGGGTTGAGCTGCACGCCCTTGATCTCGGCCCAGGCGCCGGCGACCGCGACGTCCGGCAAGGTCTTGAACATGTCGGGCACCGAGCCGAGGGTGGCCTGGATGTCCTTGTAGGCGGCGCTGGCCGGAGCGTCTTCGGCATGCGCCGGGGTGATGGCCAGCAATGCGCCCGCGGCGAATGCCAGCAATCCGATCTTGCGACTGAGTTTCAGCATTTCATCCTCCATTTCGCAGCGCCCTTTCGGCGACATCGCCCGGCCTGCATGGGGAGAATTGGTATCGCTTGTGGCGGCCCCGGCGCTTCCCCCGAAAGCGCCATGGCTCTCATGGCCCGTCCGGGCCAGTGTGCCTCGCCGAAAATGCCGCCGCCGCCGCCCGCGACGGCAGATCGAGCTTCAATAGAATGTTGGCGACGTGCCGCTTGACCGTGTGCTCGCTGAGGCTGAGCTCGGCGGCGATCGCCGCATTGCTCTTGCCATCGGCGATCAGGTTCACCACCTCGCTCTCGCGCGCCGTCAGCGCGGGCGGCTCGGTCGGCCTGGCCCTGGGCCGGCAGGCGGGCTCCAGATGCTGCTCCGACGTCGCCAGAACCGCCGGCATGGGCTCGTCCAGCTCGTCGAGGCTGACGCGGCCGGCATCGACGAAATGCAGGCCGGACCCTGTTGCGAGATCGGCGACCAGCCGCGAGGCGAGGATGTCGCCGCGTCCGGCATGCGTGGCGAGCTGCATCGTCACCCGCGCCGTCAGCCCGACCGGCTGGCCGCGTATTTCGATCTCGCCGACATGCACGCCTTGCGCGCTTGCCACGCCGATCTGCTGCGCCGCCTCGCGCAATGCCGCGGCGCAGCGCACGGCGCGCGCCGGCCCATCGAAGCGCGACATCATCAATTCGCCATGCGTGCCGGCCGTGCGGCCGCCATGGCGGCCGACCAGAAGCCGCCAGGTTTCCTGGAAGCGCTGGCTGCGCTCGCTCCACATGCGATCGCCGAGCCTGGCCGTGTCGTAGATGCGCGTCACCAGCAGCGCCGCCAGCACGCGCTCGGTGTCGGCCACCGCGGGCTCGCCGGTGAGGCATTCCTCGATCAGGTCGGCCACGCGATCGACATCGCCGGTCCAGATCGGATGATCGCGCCCGGCTATCTCGACCAGCCGGGCATGCGGGATCTTCTTCGCCAGGAAGCGGCTGGCGTCAGGATCGACACGGACGTCGTTGCGGCGATGGATGATCAGCGTCGGCGCGCTGATCATCGCCAGGATGCCGCGCACATCGATATCGGCGTTCATGCGGGCAAGCGCCGCCGCGGCAGTCGGACTGGCAGAAAGCCGCTCGAACCGGGCCCACCACTGGGCGAAATGCGCATCGTCCACCCGGCCAGGCGCGAAATTGGGCAAGGTGGCGCCGGTGCCCCACGACGTCTCCGCCGTCTCGATGAAGGCCTCCAGCCGCTCCGGCGGCATCACCCATTTGTGGAAATGCGCATAGCCGCCATAAAGCACCAGCGCGCGCGTCCGCTCCGGATAGGTGGCGGCGAACAGCATCGCCATAGGCGCGCCTTCCGAGGCGCCGAGGATCGCCGCCCGACCGCTGCCGGCCGCGTCCATCACCGCGCGCACGTCGTCCATGCGGGCCTCTAAGCTCGGCAGATGACGGGCATCGACACGGTCGGAGAGCCCGGTGCCGCGCTTGTCGAACAGGATGAGCCGTGAGAAAGCCGAAAGCCGTTTCAACAGGCGGCTGTAGCCTTCGTCTTCCCAGTGCAGGTCGAGATTGGAGATGAAGCCCGGCACGAACACAAGATCGAACGCGCCTTGGCCGACCACCTGATAGGCGATCCGCACGTCCCCGCTGCGGGCATATCGCGTGTCGATCGGCCTCACGAGTTCTTCCGCCCGGCCCGACGATTTCCGATCGTCAAACATAGCAGAGCCGCGCGGATAGCGGCAGCTTAAATTTTAGCAGAAAGAAATATAAGACCGCCCGGTCGCTACGCTATTTTTGCGAAGCGGCGACATCTGCCGGGAAGGCCGTAAGACCAAGCTTCATGTCGGCCTCCGCGGGGCTGATCGGCCGCTTGATCTTAGCCGAGGCGGCGACCACGAGCTCGTCGAAATTCTCGGTGCCGGCGTCGAGCATCTCGAAGAACTGGCGCCGCATCCGCGGCTCCCAGAACTTGTTGATGTGCTCGGCAACGCCGGCAATGCCTTCCTCGCGCGGTTTCGAATGGAAGAAGGTGGCGATCTGGTTGGCCATGCGCACCAGCTTCTCCCTGGTGCTGGTGATGTGGTCTTCGTCATGCGACATGCTTGGCAACTCCGGAAGCCACTCGTTCAGGGTGGGTGAAAATATCGAAATCGTCGCCGCGAACCAGCGCCACCAGCGTCATGCCGGCGGCGTCGGCCGTGCGGATGGCGAGCGCGGTCGGCGCCGAGACCGCCATGATGATCGCGGCGCCGATGGCGGCCGTCTTCTGCACCATCTCCACCGAGACGCGCGAGGTCACCACGACGGCGCCGCTCGCGCCGTCGATGCCGGCCCTGGCCAGCGCGCCGGCCAGCTTGTCCAGCGCGTTGTGACGGCCGACATCCTCGCGCGCCATGACGATGCCCTTGCCTGGAACGTAGAAGCCGGCGGCATGCACTGCGCCGGTCTCTTTGTGCAGCGGCTGCTGCTTCGACAGCAGGCGGACGGCGCTTGTTATATCGTCAGATTGAAGCGTAAGTCGCGATGCACCAACGGCGTCGACCGAGCGCATCGCCTCCTCGATGGATTCGATGCCGCACAGCCCGCAGCCGACCGGCCCGGCCAGCCTGCGCCGCCGCGCCTGGAAGCGCATGTTGGCCTTGTCCTTGAGCCGTATCTGGATGTCGATGCCGGCGCCGAGATCCTCGACCTCGATCGCCTCGATCTCTGCCGGGCCGGCAATGATGCCTTCGGTCAGCGAGAAGCCGAGCGCGAAATCCTCGAAATCGGCGGGGCTCGCCATCATCACCGCATGCGTGGTGCCGGCGAAGGAGAACGCCACCGGCGTCTCTTCAGGCACCATGCGGTTCGCGGCCGCGGTGCCGCCGGCGCGATGCGCCAGCCGCGAAATTTGAGTCGTGGCTTTGCGCCGCGCGGTCAAGAACTACTCCGCCGCCTGCAGCGGGGCGATGCGCCGGCTCTGCTTGGCCTGCTCGTTATAGTCCTTCTGCCAGTCGGTCGGACCGTTGGACGGCGCCACCTGCACGGCGGTGACCTTGTATTCCGGACAGTTGGTCGCCCAGTCCGAGAAGTCGGTCGTGATGACGTTGGCCTGCGTGTCCGGGTGGTGGAAGGTCGTGTAGACGACACCGGGCGAGACGCGGTCGGTGATCAGCGCGCGCAGCGTGGTTTCGCCGGAGCGGCTCGCCAGCCGCACCCAGTCGCCGTCGCGGAGGCCGCGGACCTCGGCGTCGTGCGGATGGATCTCCAGCCGGTCCTCGGCATGCCACGTGACGTTTTCGGTGCGCCTGGTCTGCGCGCCGACATTATACTGCGACAGGATCCGTCCGGTGGTGAGCAGCAGCGGATAGCGCGGACCGGTCCGCTCGTCCGTCGCCACATATTCGGTGCGGATGAACTTGCCCTTGCCGCGCACGAAGCCGTCGACATGCATGATCGGCGTGCCGAGCGGCGCCTTCTCGTTGCACGGCCACTGCACCGAGCCGACGCGGTCGAGCAGCTCGAACGAAACGCCGGCGAAGCTCGGCGTCGTCTTGGCGATCTCGTCCATGATCTGCGAGGGATGGGTATAGTTCCAGTCGAGCCCGATGGCGCGGGCAAGCTCCTGCGTCGCTTCCCAGTCGGCATAGCGCGCCTTCGGCTCAATGACCTTGCGCACCATGTTGATGCGGCGCTCGGCATTGGTGAAGGTTCCGTCCTTCTCGAGGAAGGTCGAGCCCGGCAGGAAGACATGCGCGTAGTTCGCCGTCTCGTTGAGGAAGAGGTCGTGCACGACCACGCATTCCATCGCGGCGAGGCCGCCGGCGACATGCTTGGTGTCCGGATCGGACTGCAGGATGTCCTCGCCCTGGATGTAGATGCCCTTGAACGAACCGTCGACGGCGGCGTCCAGCATGTTGGGGATGCGCAAGCCCGGCTCATCGTCCAGCTTCACGCCCCACAGGCTCTCATAGATGTCGCGCACCGCTTCGCCCGAGATGTGGCGGTAGCCCGGCAATTCATGCGGGAACGAGCCCATGTCGCAGGAGCCCTGCACGTTGTTCTGGCCGCGCAGCGGGTTCACGCCGACGCCCGGACGGCCGATATTGCCCGTGGCCATGGCGAGGTTGGCGATGGCGATCACCGTGGTGGAGCCCTGGCTGTGCTCCGTCACGCCGAGGCCGTAATAGATCGCGCCATTGCCGCCCTTGGCATACATGCGCGCGGCACCCCGGATCAGTTCCGGATCGACGCCCGAGAGCTTGCCGACGGTTTCGGGACTGTTTTCCGGCAGGGCGACGAAGGACGCCCAGTCCTGGAACTCGGCCCAGTCGCAGCGCTCGCGGATGAAGGCCTCGTCGAACAGGCCTTCGGTGACGATGACATGTGCCAGCGCCGTCAGCACCGCCACGTTGGTGCCAGGCTTCAAGGGCAGGTGGTAGTCGGCTTCGATATGCGCCGACTTGACCATTTCGGTGCGGCGCGGATCGAGCACGATCAGCTTGGCGCCCTGGCGCAGCCGCTTCTTCAGCCGCGAGGCGAAGACGGGATGGGCGGAAGCCGGATTGGCGCCGATGATGACGGCGACATCGGTGAACTCGACCGAATCGAAATCCTGCGTGCCGGCCGATGTGCCGTAGGTCTGGCCGAGCCCGTAGCCGGTCGGCGAGTGGCAGACGCGCGCGCAGGTGTCGACGTTGTTGTTGCGGAAGCCCTGCCGCACCAGCTTCTGGACGAGATAGGTCTCCTCATTCGTGCAGCGCGAGGACGTGATGCCGCCGATTGCCGTGCGTCCATACTGATACTGGATGCGGCGGAATTCCTTCGCCGTATGGGCGATCGCCTCTTCCCAGGTCACTTCGCGCCACGGATCGGTGATCTTCTCGCGGACCATCGGCGACAGGATGCGGTCCTTGTGCGTGGCATAGCCATAGGCGAAACGGCCCTTGACGCAGCTATGGCCGTGGTTCGCCTTGCCGTCCTTGTAGGGCATCATGCGGATGACCTCGTCATCCTTGACCTCGGCCTTGAACGAGCAGCCGACGCCGCAATAGGCGCAGGTGGTGACGGCCGAGCGCTCCGGCATGCCCTTCTCGAGCACGGTCTTCTCGCGCAGCGCGTCGGTCGGGCAGGCCTGCACGCAGGCGCCGCAGGACACGCATTCGGAAGCGATGAAGTCCTCATGCATGCCGGCGACCATGCGCGATTCGAAGCCGCGGCCCTCGATGGTCAGCGCGAAGGTGCCCTGCACCTCCTCGCAGGCGCGCACGCAGCGCGAGCAGACGATGCACTGTGCCGGATCATAGGTGAAATAGGGGTTGGATTCGTCGCGGGCGATGTAATCGACCGCCAACGAGCCATGGCCGGGCGCGACGCCGCTTTCTTCCTTGACGTGGTTGCGGCCCTCGACACCATAGCGGTTCTCGGCGAGGCCGACCGACTTCGCCACCGCGTCGAACTCGCTGGCGCCGGTTCCGGCCTTTTCGTTCCAGCCCATCGGGTGGTCGGAGACATAGAGTTCCATGACGCCGCGGCGGATGGCGTCGAGCCGGTCGGACTGCGTGCGCACCACCATGCCTTCGCCGACCGGGGTCGTGCAAGAGGCCGGCGTGCCGCCGCGTCCTTCGATCTCGACCAGGCAGACGCGGCAGGAGCCGAAGGAGTCCAGCATATCGGTAGCGCAGAGCTTCGGGATCTCGACGCCGCCTTCCATGGCCGCGCGCATGATCGAGGTGCCTTCCGGCACGGTGATGCTTTGCCCGTCGACTGTCAGGGTCACCTGCTTCGTCGCTTTCGACTCCGGCGTGCCGTAGTCGATCTCTTCGATGAGTGTCGGGAAGTCGGCCTTGATGTTCATCTGCCAGCTCCTATTCAGCAGCCACGCGTGCCGGCGCGGGCTTGAAATCCTCGGGGAAATGCGTGATCGAGCTCATCACCGGGTAGGGCGTGAAGCCGCCCAGCGCGCAAAGCGATCCGAACTTCATCGTGTTGCAGAGGTCGGTGACCAGCGCGAGGTTCTTCTCCGCCTCGATGCCGGCGGCGACCTTGTCCAGAACCTCCACGCCGCGCGTCGAGCCGATGCGGCAGGGCGTGCACTTGCCGCAGCTTTCGATGGCGCAGAACTCCATGGCGAAGCGCGCCTGCTTCAGCATGTCGGCCGTATCGTCGAACACGGTGATGCCGGCATGGCCGATCAGCCCGTCGCGCTTGGCGAATTCCTCGTAGTCGAACGGCGTGTCGAACAAAGCGCGCGGGAAATAGGCGCCGAGCGGACCGCCGACCTGCACCGCCTTCACCGGACGCCCAGTGGACGTGCCGCCGCCGATGTCGTCGACGATCTCGCCCAGCGTCAGGCCGAAAGCCGTCTCGAACAGGCCGCCATGCTTGACGTTGCCGGCGATCTGGATCGGGATCGTGCCCCGCGAGCGGCCCATGCCGAAATCCTTGTAGTAGGCAGCGCCCTTGTCCATGATGACAGGCACCGAGGCCAGGCTGATCACGTTGTTGATCACCGTCGGCTTGCCGAACAAGCCTTGGATCGCGGGCAGCGGCGGCTTGGCGCGCACCACGCCGCGCTTGCCCTCGAGGCTGTTGAGCAACGAGGTTTCCTCGCCGCAGACATAGGCGCCGGCGCCGACGCGGATTTCCATGTCGAAGGCGTTGGGTGAGCCCAGCACGTTGACGCCCAGCACGCCCGCCCTGCGCGCGATAGCGACGGCCTTGTTCATCGTCGCCACTGCATGCGGATATTCCGAGCGGATATAGACGAAGCCCTTGGTCGCGCCGGTGGCGATGCCGGCGATCGCCATGCCCTCGATCAGCACGAAGGGATCGCCTTCCATGATCATGCGGTCGGCGAAAGTGGCGCTGTCGCCTTCGTCAGCGTTGCAGACGATGTATTTTTGCGCGCCCGCCGTATCCAGCACCGTCTTCCACTTGATGCCGGTCGGGAAGCCGGCGCCGCCGCGGCCGCGCAAGCCGGATTCGGTCACCTGTTTCACGATGTCCGCGGGCGCCATCGCCACTGCATTCTGCAGACCGTTCAGGCCGCCATGCGATTTGTAGCTGTCGAGTGACAGCGGATCGATGACGCCGCAGCGCGCGAAGGTCAGCCGCGTCTGCTTGGCGAAGAAGGGGATCTTGTCGGGGGAGCCCAGCCAGCGCTTGTGATGGCCGCCCTTGAGGAAGCCGCTGTCGAACAGGCTCTTGACGTCGGATGGCTTGACCGGCCCGTAGGCGACGCGGCCCTCAGCCGTGGCCACCTCGACCATCGGCTCCAGGAAATAGGCGCCGCGCGAGCCGTTGCGCACGATCTTGGCTTCGACGCCGCGCTCCTTGAGTTCCTTCTCGATCGCTTTGGCGACCTTTTCTGCACCGAGCGCCAGCGCGCCGGAATCTGCCGGGACATAGATGCGCGGGATCATGAACGTACCTCCGCGACGATCTCTTCGATCTTCTCGTCATCGAGCCGGCCGATGACTTCGCCGTCGAGCATCGCCGACGGCGAGCAGGCGCAAAGCCCGAGGCAATAGACCGGCTCCAGTGTAACCGATCCGTCGCGCGTGGTCTCGTGGAAATCGATGCCCAGCAACTGCTTGATCTTGGCGGCGACGGCGTCCGAACCCATCGACTGGCAGGCTTCGGCCTGGCAGAGCTTCAGCACGTGCCGTCCGGCGGGCTTAGCGCGGAAATCGTGGTAGAAGCTGACCACGCCGTGCACCTCGGCCCGCGATAGGTTCAGCCCATCGGCGATCACCGGCAGCGCGTCTTTCGGAACGTGGCCGAACTCTTCCTGTATGCTGTGCAGGATCGGCAGCAACGGGCCTTCGAGGCCCTTCATCTCATCAATGATCGCCGCCGTGCGCGACGCGATCTCGGTACTTGCGGCCTGCATGCTCACGCAGCGCCCTCCCTGGTCGTGGCGGCCAATGTATGTCACCCCAGCATATAGAGCGGTTTCGGGGCAACGACATGCATAGGGCGCAATATCGCTAAGTCCTTACGAAATCAGAGGAAACCTCCGAAATCAATAAAGCGCTTTCGTCGTTCGATAGAAATTTTCTATCAAGATCCGGCGGCTCGCATTGTCTAACCTAGCGGTGGGCGCGGAAATCGTCCGCCAGCGCCATCGCCTCTCCCAGAAGCGCCTGCACCAGCGGCGTGTGCGGCTCGCGCGGCGCCGCCACCAGCCCGACCGTGTGGCTGGCGTCCGGCTCGACGATCGGGATCGCCCGGATGGGCTCGGAAAAGCCGAACGTTTCCGCAAGGTTGAGCGGCATGATCGATGACCATTTGCCTGTACGGATATGCGAGAACAGCACGATCATCGAATTCGATTCCAGCGTCGGCCGCACCTGCACGCCGGCTTCTGCCAGATGCTGGTCGATGATGCGCCGGTTCTGCATATCCGGCGTCAGCAGACAGAGCGGCAGCTGGCTGATCTCGGCCCACGACACTTTGTCGCGGTCGGAATAGGGGTTCCCGACCGCCGTGATCAGCTGATAGCGCTCGTCATAGAGCGGCACGCTGGTCACGCGCCCGAGCGGCTCGTTGTCGAGATAGGTGATGCCGGCATCGACGTCGAAATTGCCGAGCAGCGACAGCACCTCGATGGATGTGCGCGACAGCACCGAGAAGGTGACGCCCGGATGCTTTTCGCGGAATGGCGTCGTCAGCCGCGCCACCATGGCGAGCGCCGTCGGGATCGCGGCGATGCGGATGCGCCCGGACAGGCCGTGGCGCGCCGCCCGCATCTCCTCGCGCATCGTGCGGGAGTCGCCGACGATGCGGCGCGCCCAGCCCAGCACCTGCGTGCCCTCCGGCGTCAGGCCCTGGAAGCGCGAGCCGCGCAGCACCAGCATGACGCCGAGCTGTTCCTCGAGCTGCTTGATGCCGGCCGATAAGGTCGGTTGGGTGACACCGCACACTTCTGCGGCCCGGCCGAAATGCTCCTCCTTGGCGAGAGCGATGAAGAATTCCAGTTTGTCGATCATGCCGTCCGATCCGCCGCGGTTTGCCCAAGGTCGGGGAAATCGCCCTGCTTCGCAAGACGCATGCGCAATCGGCCTCGTCCACATTTTTGAGCCGGCTATCTGTTTTCCCGCGCTGCGCGTGGCGTTATGTGAGATAGGTGGAAGCAGGGAGGGACGACATGCTGGGTTGGTTTCGCAAGCTGTTGCCGCGCGAGGATCGCTTCTTCGACCTGTTCGAGCGGCATTCGCGCACCGTGGTCGGCGGCGCCGAAGCCCTTGAGCAGCTTCTCCGGGGCAAGGACATCGACCGCTGGTGCCAAAAAATCATCGATCTCGAGAACGAGGCTGACGGCATCACCGCCGAGGTCCTGCTTGCCGTCAGGCGCTCCTTCATCACACCCTTCGACCGCGGCGACATCAAGGATCTGATCCAGTCGATGGATGACGCCATCGACATGATGCACAAGACCGTCAAGACGGTGAAACTGTTCGAAGTGAGGGAATTCGATCCGCTGATGCGGGAAATGGGCGGCGTCATCGTCCAGGCCGCCCGGTTGGTCGCCGAGGCGATCCCGCTGCTCGGCAAGGTCGGCGCCAACGCAGCGCATCTCAACGCCATCGCCGAGGAGGTCATGCGCGTCGAGGGCCGCGCCGACGATCTGCACGAGCATGGCCTCAAGGATCTGTTCAAGCGTCACGGCCGCAGCGACGCCATGGCCTATCTGATCGGTTCGGAGATTTATGGCCAGCTGGAGAAAGTGGTCGACCGTTTCGAGGATGTCGCCAACGAGATCAGCGGCATCGTCATCGAGAACGTTTAGGCGATGGACGCCACGATCGCCTTTCCCCTGCTGGTCGGCCTTGTTGCCGTGGCGCTGTTCTTCGATTTCCTCAACGGCCTGCACGATGCCGCCAACTCGATCGCGACCATCGTCTCCACCCGGGTGCTCAGGCCGCATTACGCGGTGCTGTGGGCGGCTTTCTTCAATTTTATCGCCTTCCTGTTCTTCGGCCTGCATGTCGCCGAGACGGTGGGAAAAGGCATCATCGACGCCAGCATCGTCACGCCGGCGGTGATTTTTGCCGCACTCGTCGGCGCCATCGTCTGGAATATCGTCACCTGGGTCGCCGGCATTCCGTCGAGCAGCTCGCACGCGCTGATCGGTGGGCTGGTCGGCGCCGGGGTCGCCAAGGCAGGCCTGGGCGCCATCGTCTGGTCCGGGCTCGGCAAGACGGTCGCGGCCATCGTGCTCTCGCCTGCGACGGGATTCGTGCTGGCGCTCGTCCTGGTACTCATCGTCTCATGGCTGTTCGTGCGCCAGACGCCATTCGCGGTCGACAACAGCTTTCGCGTGCTGCAGTTCTTTTCCGCCTCGCTCTATTCGCTGGGACATGGCGGCAACGACGCGCAGAAGACCATGGGCATCATCGCCGTGCTGCTCTTTTCGCAGGGCGCGCTCGGCCCGACTTTCCATGTGCCGCTGTGGGTGGTGCTCACCTGTCAGTCGGCACTGGCGTTGGGCACGCTGCTCGGCGGCTGGCGCATCGTCCACACCATGGGATCGAAGATCACGCGGCTGAATCCGATGCAGGGTTTTTGCGCCGAGACCGGCGGCGCCGTAACGCTTTTCGCCGCCACCTGGCTCGGTGTCCCGGTTTCGACGACGCATACCATCACAGGCGCCATCATCGGCGTGGGTGCCGCGCGCCGCGTCTCCGCCGTGCGCTGGGGCATCGCCGGCAACATCGTCGTCGCCTGGGTGATCACCTTGCCGGCGACGGCGGCGATTTCGGCGTTGACCTATCTCGCCACAAGGCTCGCCGGATGACGGGTTCCGGCTCCGCCTGAGAGTGGGCGCTATTTGCCCACCAGGTTCAGGATGTTGCCGTCGGGATCCTTGAACCAGGCCACCTTCATGCCCGAGCCGACATGGATGTCGCCTTCGAGCGACAGGCCGGGCATATCATAGTGCTCGAAGGTGATGCCCTTCGACCGCAGCGATTTGACGATCGGCTCGATGCGGTCGCCTACCGCCCAGGTTGCGGCCGTCGCCTTGTTGGTGCCGGCGAATTGCGAGCGATAGACATTGAGGAGCGTGTCACCGCTTTTGTAGACGATCAGCTCGCCATCCATGTCGTCCACTTGGCTGAGGCCCAGCGTGCCCTCGTAGAACGCCCTTGCCTTGGCGATGTCCTTCACCGCGAGATTGGCTGTCACATTGCTGTTTTCAAGCATGACCGTCTTCCTTCCCCGGCTGTCGTGATGGCGATGGAGATAGTGCGGGCGCACCGTTTGGCTATGACCGGGCCCGAACCTGCGCCGCGGCCGTGGCCAAATCCGACACCATCCGTCGCTTTCCGGGGCACGCCGGGCGAGCCGTTGCGCCACGGCTTGGTTCCGCCGGCAAACTGCACTATCTGGAACGCCAAACGCCGAGGAAAGATCATGACCGTTACCAAGGAATCCGTCATCGAGCGCCTGAAGACGGTGAACGGGCCGGACTTCACCGGCAACATCGTCGATCTCGGCATGGTCTCCGAGATTTTCATCGCCGATTCCAAGGTCTTCTTCTCGATCACCGTGCCCGCCGCCCGCGCCCAGGAGTTGGAGCCGCTGCGTGCCGCCGCCGAGCGCGCGGTGAAGGCTATCCCTGGCGTCGCCAGCGCGGTCGTCGCGCTGACGGCGGAGAAGAAGGGCGGCGGCATGGAAGCGCCGGTTCCGCCGCGCCCATCTGCCCCGCAGCGGCCGACTCCGCAGCCCGCGCCGCAGCGCCCTGCGCCGCATGCGCCCACCTCGCAGAGCCATGGCAGGCGCGGCGTGCCCGGCATCGACGCCATCATCGCCGTCGCCTCCGGCAAGGGCGGCGTCGGCAAGTCGACCACCGCCGTCAACCTGGCGCTCGGCCTTGCCGCCAACGGGCTGAAGGTCGGCGTGCTTGATGCCGATATCTACGGCCCGTCCATGCCCAGGCTGCTCAACATCCACGGCCGGCCGCAGACCGTCGACGGCAAGGTGCTGAAGCCGATGCAGAATTACGGCCTCAAGGTGATGTCGATGGGCTTCCTCGTCGATGAGGAGACGCCGATGATCTGGCGCGGCCCGATGGTGATGTCGGCGCTGACGCAAATGCTGCGCGAGGTCGAATGGGGTCCGCTCGACGTGCTGGTGGTCGACATGCCGCCCGGCACCGGCGATGCCCAACTCACCATGGCCCAGCAGGTGCCGCTCGCCGGCGCCGTCATCGTCTCGACGCCGCAGGATCTGGCGCTGATCGACGCCCGCAAGGGCCTCAACATGTTCAAGAAGGTCGACGTGCCGCTGCTCGGCATCGTCGAGAATATGAGCTACTTTCTCGCTCCCGACACCGGCAAGCGCTACGACATTTTCGGCCATGGCGGCGCGCGCCGCGAGGCCGAGCGCCTCGGCGTCACCTTCCTTGGTGAGGTGCCGCTTGAGATGGGCATCCGCGAAAGCTCGGATGCCGGCGCCCCGGTCGTCGCCTCCAAGCCGGAGGGCGCGGAAGCAAAGATCTACCGCGATATCGCCAGCAAGGTCTGGGAAAGGGTCCAGGAAGAGCGCGGCGCCGCCGAAGCCGCCGTGCCAAGCATCGTGTTCGAATAACGCCCTTTCCTTTGAGGGTCAGGCGCCGACCTTCTCGCCAAACGTCGAGAAGAACTGCCCTGCCAATTTCTTCGATGTCGATTGGATCAGCCGGCTGCCGAGTTGCGCGATCTTGCCGCCGACCTCGGCCTTGGCGGCGTATTTGAGCACTGTCGAGTCCGCCCCGTCGGCGGTCAGCGTCACGTCGGCGCCGCCCTTGGCGAAACCGGCAACGCCGCCCTTGCCTTCGCCCTGGATGGTGTAGGAATGCGGTGGCTTGAGGTTTTTCAGCGTGACTTCGCCGTTGAAGGTCGCCTTGATGGGGCCGATCTTGAGCACCACGGTCGCAGCCATGGCGGTGTCCGAATTCTTCTCAAGGCTCTGGCAGCCGGGAATCGCCACCTTCAGGATCTCCGGGTCGTTAAGGGCTTCCCACACTTTCCCGATGGGTGCGGCGATCCGCTCCTCGCCTTCGATCACCAAAGCCATCAAGACCTCCCGCATTGCTGATGCCGGTTGGTCGTAGCGCGCGGCCCGAAACAAGTCTATCGCACCAAAGTCCGGGTTCCGGCTGCGCCTGCCTCTTGCCTGCATGAACGCATTGTCCTATCGATTTGTCATACAAATACGGAGACCACCATGGCAGGCGCCCCCACCAAGAAGAAGAAATTTCGCTCGCAGGAGTGGTTCGACAATCCCGACAATCCGGGCATGACGGCGCTCTATCTCGAACGCTACCTCAATTACGGCCTGACTCGCGCCGAGCTGATGTCGGGCAAGCCGCTGATCGGCATCGCGCAGACCGGTTCCGACCTTTCGCCCTGCAACCGGCATCACCTCGAGCTTGCCAAGCGCGTGCGCGAGGGCATCGTCTCGATGGGCGGCATCCCCTTCGAGTTCCCCTGCCATCCGATCCAGGAGACCGGCAAGCGCCCCACGGCCGCGCTCGACCGCAACCTTGCCTATCTCAGCCTGGTCGAAGTGCTCTACGGCTATCCGCTCGACGGCGTCGTGCTGACCATCGGCTGCGACAAGACGACGCCTGCCTTGCTGATGGCGGCGGCCACCGTCAACATCCCGGCGATCGCGCTTTCGGTCGGCCCGATGCTGAATGGCTGGCACAAGGGCAAGCGCACCGGTTCGGGCACCATCGTCTGGGAATCGCGCCAGCGGCTGTCTGCCGGCGAGATCGACTATGACGAGTTCATGGACATCGTCGCCTCCTCGGCGCCGTCGACCGGCTATTGCAACACCATGGGCACGGCTACCACGATGAATTCGCTGGCCGAGGCGCTCGGCATGCAACTGCCCGGCTCGGCCGCTATCCCTGCACCCTACCGCGAGCGCGGCCAGATTTCCTACGAGACAGGCAAGCGCATCGTCGAGATGGTGCATGAGGATCTGAAGCCGTCCGACATCATGACCCGCGAGGCGTTCGAGAACGCCATCGTAGTCAACTCGGCCATCGGCGGTTCGACCAACGCGCCGATCCACCTCAACGCCATCGCCCGCCATCTCGGCGTGCCGCTCGACAATGACGACTGGCAGAAGATCGGCCTCGACATCCCGCTGCTGGTCAACCTGCAGCCGACGGGCGAGTATCTCGGCGAAGACTATCACCATGCCGGCGGCGTGCCGGCAGTCGTCGCCGAACTGATGAAGGCCGGGCTGCTGCCGCATCCCGGTGCCATCACCGCCAACGGCAGGTCGATGGGCGACAATTGCCGGGATGCCGTCAACGAGAATCACGACGTCATCCGCAGCGCCGACAAGCCGCTCAAGGCCAATGCCGGCTTCATCAACCTCAAGGGCAACCTGTTCGATTCCGCCATCATGAAGACCAGCGGCATCTCGCCCGAATTCCGTGAGCGCTACCTCTCCAACCCGAACGACCCGGAGGCCTTCGAGGGCAACGCCATGGTCTTCGACGGGCCGGAGGATTACCACGCCCGCATCGACGATCCCGCGCAGGGCATCGACGAGCACACGATCCTGTTCATGCGCGGCGCCGGTCCGGTCGGCTATCCGGGCGGCGCCGAGGTGGTCAACATGCAGCCGCCGGCCTACCTGATTAAGAAGGGCATCCACGCCCTTGCCTGCATCGGTGACGGCCGCCAGTCCGGCACGTCGGGCTCCCCGTCGATCCTCAATGCCTCGCCTGAAGCCGCGATCGGCGGCGGGCTGGCGCTGCTCAAGAGCGGCGACCGCGTCCGCATCGACCTGAAAAAGGCCACGGCCAATATCCTCGTCAGCGACGAGGAGATCGCCAAGCGGCGCGCCGCGCTGCAGGCCAATGGCGGCTATCACTATCCCCAGCACCAGACGCCTTGGCAGGAGATCCAGCGCGGCATGGTCGACCAGTTCTCGGCCGGCATGGTGCTGAAACCGGCGGTGAAATACCAGGACGTCGCCCATACCAGCGGCGTGCCGCGCGACAATCACTAAGCCTATTTATTCGGCCGATCAAAAGGGGCGGCTTGCCGACGGCGAGCCGCCCTTTTCTGTTGCCCTTGTTTCATCTCCAGGGAACCCACAGATAAGCTCGACCTCGGCAGCTCACGAAGGGACAGATCATCGTGGCGAAACGGCGCTCTTCCCTCGGCTTTCTCGGCATGTTCGGCCGCTCCGGCGATCTGCGCCAGCTCGACGACGCGTTGCGTGCGGCCGACCTGCATCCGGCGCTGGTACCAGAGGGCGTGAAACTCACCATCGTCAACCTGATGAACGACCGCTGGCCCGACGAGCCGCCGGCGGACGCCTATGCATCCGTGGCGCAGCTCTGCGGCTATTGCGTCGCCGGACGCCATGTGTTCGAGCAGGCCAACGGCCGCGAGCCGACATTGCAGGTCGAGCGCCGCATCGAGGCGGCGCTGGAGGCCGGCGACAGTTTCGACGCGCAGATCGTGCTGATGACGCTGCACGCTAAGCTGATCAACGCCGAGGTCGTCGAGCGCTACGGGCTGAGCGCGGAATGATCAGACGAACAGGACGCGTTGAGCTTTGGTCAGGCCGAGTCGAAAATGGCGGGTTCCGAGAACCGGTCTATGCCGGCCGTAGCCTTTATAGAGCGGAGACATCTAAGAGAGCTTCGGCCGGCGAAGGCCGGAAGCGCAGGAAAGGCATCGTTTGCAGGCCGGCCTTCACCTGAATATTAGCCGCCCATCTTGCTGCGCGGCAGCTTGATCATCTCGCCGAAGCGGGCGCGCAATTTGTCGTCGAGCAGGCGCGAGACGTGGCGCGGGAAGCGCTCGGCAAGCACGCGTTTCTTCTCCGCGATCGCCCGCGACAGGATGTCGGGCCGGCCCTTCTCGTTCCATTCCTTGGGCGAGAAACGATCGCCGACGGCGGGATAGAAATATTCCGTCTGCATCAGCTTCAGCGTCTGATCGTTGCCGAGATAGTGCCCGGGGCCCTTGAGGCAGACATCGGCGATGGTGTCGATCGACAGCGCGTCGTCGGTCACCTCGATGCCGCGCACGCAGCGCAGGCAATGTCCGAGCATGTCGTTGTCGATGATCAGGCTTTCGAGGCAGAAGCCGAGCAGCGAGGCATGCATGCCGGCCGATTCATAGACCAGGTTCAGGCCGGACAAGCCCGCCATGACATTGGTGATGCCCTTCTCGTAGCCGGCCTGGATGTCGGGCAGCTTCGAATCCGACATGCCGGCGGCCGAGCCGCCGGGCAGGTCGTAATATTGCGCCATCTGCGCGCAGGCCGCGGTCAACACCGCTTGCTCGGCCGAGCCGCCGGACATGGCGCCGGTCCTGAGATCGGAGACGAACGGCCAAGTGCCGAAGATCGCCGGATGTCCAGGCTTGACGGCATTGACATAGACCAGGCCCATCAGCACTTCCGCCACCGCTTGCACGACGGCGCCGGCAATGGCGGCAGGTGCCGTGGCGCCGGCCTGGCCGGCCGACAGAAGCAGGATCGGAATGCCGCCTTCGACGCAGGCCTCCAGCACCCCGCAGGCGTCCTCGGCGAACTTCATCGGCGGCACGACGAAGCAGTTCGAGTTCGACACGAACGGCCGCGCGCGGAAATTCTCCTCCCCGCCGGCGATTGCATAAAGCATTTCCAGCGCTGGCTTGACGTTCTCGCGCACGGTGAACGAGGTGCCGACATGCTTGGACGTCCCCATCACGCAGGCATAGAGCGTGTTGAAATCCATATCGAGCGGGTCGGGAATGTCGCGCGGCACCATGGTGCGCTGGAAGAAGTGGATGTTGTCCAGCCCATCGACGAGACGGGCGGCGTCGTAGAGATCCTGCAGCAGCGATTCGCGATATTCGCGCTTCTCGACATCGACCAGATGCACCGCCGCGCCCGCCGTGCCGTAGTGCACGCGTTTGCCCTGGATCAGCATGTCGTGCTTCGGATCCTGGCCATGGAGGGTGAAATTGCGCGCCGCCTTTTTGATCGTGTCCAGCACCAAGGCGCGCGGCAACCGAACGCGGCCGTCATCGCCATTGGTGGCGCCGACCCGGGTCAGCGCCTCGATGCAGGACGGGATGGCATTGGCGAAGCCGACCGTTTCCAGCAGCGTCAGCACCGCTTCGTGGATGCGCTCGCGGTCGTTCTGGCTCAATGGGCCATAGCTGCCGCCTTCAAGCCCCGGCCGCACCGGACGGATATCGTCGGCCAAGGGCGCCGCCCGCATCGCGCGGCGCGCTTCGCGCCCGCCGGACCGCCGCGAACGCTGGTCCGACGACGATTCCTGCTTCTCGAGAGCCACTGACATGGAAGCACTCCACCTTTTGTCTTTTTCTGCGCGGCGAACGCGGCGGTTGGTCCACCATCGGCTGCCTCGTCCCCTTCTGGCTCCGACTATGCCGCCGGCATTGGCACAGCCTATGGGCCAAGCAATCCCGTCGAATATGCCAGAGTGCTAAAGCGGCAAACATACGCCCAAACAAAAAAAGCCGGCGCGGCGCCGGCTTTTTTCAGGAGGTCTGTGGCGATCAGGCGGCCGCGGGCCTGCGTCCGGCGGCGGTAGCGAGTTCGCGGATGCCCGGCTCGATATGCTGCAGCGAGATCGAGGAGATGCCCAAGCGCATGAAACGAGAGGGCTTTTCGCTGCGATCGAAGAACCGGTCGCCGGGTTCGATGATGACGCTGCGCGAAGCGGCCGCTTCCGCAAGGCCGCGTGAATCGGTACCGCGCGGTCCTTCCAGCCACAGCGATGTGCCACCCGCCGAGTCGGTCGAGCGCCACTCTGGCAGGAAAGCGGAAATCGCATGGACCAGGCGCTTGCGCCGTTCGTCGAAGGCGGTGGAAAGCCTGCGCACCAGCGCCTCGTGATGGCCGAGCGACAGGAACAGCGCAACGGCGCGCTGGTTGTTCGCCGGCGGGTGCCTGAGCATGAAGCGGCGCAGTGCGCGAAGCTCGGCGATCAGCCCGGCCGAGGCCACGATGTAGCCAAGCCTGAGACCCGGAGCCAGCGTCTTCGACATCGAGCCGACATAGATCACGCGGCCGGAACGATCGAGGCTCTTCAGCGCCTGCTGCGGTGCCTCGTCGAGCAGCTGGCTGTCATAGCCGTCCTCGATAATGATCTGGTTGTTGCGGTTGGCGCGCGCCAGGAGATCCTGCCGCCGCTCCGCCGACAACGGCACCATGGTCGGGCAGTGGTGGCTGGGCGTGACGAAGACGAAGCCGGAATCGCTGGGGATCGCGGAGGTCACGATGCCCGACTGGTCGACCGGAACCGGCTGGATATCGGCGCCGGCCAGCCGGAAGATCGAGCGGGCGTCAGGATAGCCCGGGTCTTCCATGGCCACCTTCGAGCCCTTGGTCATTAGCAGCGACGCAAGCATGTAAAGTGCGTTCTGCGCGCCCAGCGTCACGATGATCTCGTCCGGATTGGCGAAGATACCGCGCCGCGGCAGGAGCCTGGCCTGGATCTGTTCGATCAGCAGCGGATCGTCGCGGTCCACCATGTCGGACGCCCAGTTGCGGATCTCGAGCACCGCCAGCGCCATGCGGTTGCACTCGCGCCATTCGGCGGTCGGAAACAGCGCCGGATCGAACTGGCCGTAGACGAACGGGTAGGAGGACTTGATCCAGTTGTCGTGCTTGGCCGGCGGCGGCATGTCGCTCGCGGCGATCTGCCGGCGCGCCTTCCAGTCGATCTCGTTCTGCTGGTCGGGCGCCTTCTGGTGCGGCTTGGCGGGGGTGGCCAGCACGTCCGGATTAACGAAATGGCCGCGCCGTTCGCGCGCCACTAGGAAGCCCTGGTCGACCAACTGCTGGAAGGCGAGCACCACCGTGCCGCGGGCAACCCCGAGTTTTTCCGCGAGAATTCGGCACGACGGCAACGGCATCGAGGCGGCGATCTGTCGGTCGAGAATGGCCGCGACGATCGCCTGGCGGATCTGCGCCTGGAGGGTTTGGCCGGATTCAGCCGAAATCCGGAACAGGCCGGACCATATGGCCGTGTCATTGCGCTGTGGCATGGGAAATGTTCCTCGGACGGCCAGCTGTTTTCACTTGGCTGGACCAGTGGAGTGTATGGGTGGCATAAGGTGTTGCGCCAATCAATTTTTCTGATCGCTGGGATTTATGCCAGTGATCTATCAAGCGCGACGCGAAGCGTCGTCGCCCTCCGCCCCAGCGCCCCGCCGCGAATTCCCGCACCTCACCATCCAACACCGCCTCTCATCAAAGCGTGAATGCGGTGCGGCAAAGCCGCGCTTGAACGAAATGGAAATCGGCTCGATAGAATGACGCGCCGACACGCGCCGGAAACATCCGGCCTGTTAAAATGGTCTAAAAACCCGCCAGGAGCCCGCCAGTGGATCAGTCAGCCTTCGACAAGCAGGTCACCGCTCTGCGTGAGCAGCGTGCGGCGGCCAGGGGCACAATGCGCGAGGCCTTCGCCGCCGATCCCAAGCGCTTCGAGGCATTCTCCGTCACCGACGGCGACCTTCTGCTCGACTGGTCGAAATGCGCCGTCGACGCAAATACGATGACGATGCTGGAAAAGCTCGCCGCCGCCGCCGACCTCGCGGGACGTCGCGCCGCCATGTTTGAGGGCGAGAAGATCAACATCACCGAGAACCGCGCCGTGCTGCACACCGCGCTGCGCAACCTGACCGGCAAGAGCGTGATCGTCGACGGCCAGGACACCAAGGCCGATGTGATCGCCGTGCTCGACGCCATGGGTGCCTTCGCCGACGCCATCCGCTCCGGCAAGGCGGCCGGTGCCACCGGCAAGAAGATCACCGACATCGTCAATATCGGCATCGGCGGCTCCGATCTCGGCCCGGCGATGGTGACGCTGGCGCTCGCGCCCTATCATGACGGGCCGCGCGCGCATTACGTCTCCAATGTCGACGGCGCCCATATCCATGACACGCTGAAGGGTCTGTCTGCCGAGACGACTTTGTTCATCATCGCCTCCAAGACCTTCACCACGGTCGAGACGATGACCAATGCGCAGACGGCGCGCGATTGGGTGCAGAAGGCGTTGGGCAAGGAAGCGGTCGGCAAGCATTTCGCCGCCGTCTCGACCGCCCTCGACCTGGTGGCGAAGTTCGGCATCGAGCAGGACCGTGTCTTCGGCTTCTGGGACTGGGTCGGCGGCCGCTATTCGGTCTGGAGCGCCATCGGCCTGCCGGTGATGATTTCCGTCGGCCCGCGCAATTTCCGCGCCTTCCTCGACGGCGCGCATGAGATGGACGAGCATTTCCGCTCGGCGCCGATGCAAAAGAACCTTCCGGTGCTTCTGGGGCTGATCGGCTGGTGGCATCGCGTCGTCTGCAAATATCCGGCCCGCGCCGTCATCCCTTACGACCAGCGCCTGTCGCGCCTGCCGGCCTATCTGCAGCAGCTCGACATGGAATCGAACGGCAAGAGCGTCACGCTGGACGGCACAGCGGTCGCCACGCCGACCGGCCCGCTGGTCTGGGGCGAGCCCGGCACCAACGGCCAGCATGCCTTCTTCCAGCTCCTGCATCAGGGCACCGACTTCATTCCCGTCGAGTTCCTCGCCGCCGCTGTCGGTCACGAGCCCGAATTGAAACACCAGCATGATCTTTTGCTCGCCAACTGCCTGGCGCAGTCGGAGGCCCTCATGAAGGGGCGCACGCTGGAAGAGGCGCGCGCCCAGATGCTGGCCAAGGGCATGAAGCCGGCCGATGTCGACAGGATCGCGCCGCACCGCGTCTTCTCGGGCGATCGCCCCTCGCTGACCATTCTCTACAGAAAGCTCGACCCGCGCACATTGGGCCGAATCATTGCGCTCTATGAGCATCGCGTCTTCGTCGAGGGCACGCTGTTCAACATCAATTCCTTCGACCAATGGGGTGTCGAGCTCGGCAAGGAACTGGCGACAGGCCTGCTGCCTGTCGTGGAAGGCAAGGAGACTGCCGCAAAACGCGACGCCTCGACTGCCGGGCTGGTGGGACATATCCACCAATTGCGCGGCGCGGAGTAAACGGGATTGGCGGATATCAAGGGAATATTGTTCGACAAGGACGGCACGCTTGTCGACTTCAACGCGACCTGGCTCGGCGTCGCCGACTTCATGGCGATGGATGCCGCCGAGGGCGATCGCTGGAAAGCCGATCGGTTGCTCGCCGCCGCCGGCTTCGACTTCGTCACAAAGCGCTTCAAGCCGGATTCGATCTTCGCCTCCGGCTCGAACATGGACGTCGTCGAGCTCTGGTTCCCGCGTCTGTCCGAGGAAGATCAGATGCACGCCGTTTCCCGCTTCAACGAGATCACCTCGGCGCAAGGTTCGGCTATGGCGGTCGCACTGCCGGGCGTCGTCGACTCGTTGCGGGCCTTGCACAAACGATCCTATCGCATGGGCGTCGCCACCAACGATTCGACCAGCGGCGCCGAAAAGACGCTGGCTACGCTGGGCATCGCGCAGCTCTTCGATGCCGCCTTCGGCTATGACGCCGTTGCTAACTCCAAGCCGGCGCCCGACACGGTCGTCGCTTTCTGCGACCTGACCGGGTTGAGGCCCGGCGAGATCGCCATGGTCGGCGACAACCGACACGATCTCGAAATGGCCCGCGCCGGCGGCTGCGGCCTGGCGGTGGGCGTGCTCTCCGGCACCGGCACGCGCGACTCGCTGGCGCCGATGGCGGACGTCGTTCTGGACTCGGTCGCCGACCTGCCGGATTTTCTGACTGCGCGGGTGAACGTGCCGGCGGGTTAGACCGGGCGCCGTCCCAGGAAGACGCCTCAATCAGCCATTCTCCGATGCGACTGCTTCTTGGCCCGATTGCCGCAGCTGTTCATCTCGCACCACCGTCGCGAACCGTTCTTCGTGCGATCTATGAAAAGCCAGCGGCAGTCGTGCGGCGGGCATTGTTTGAGACGCGATAGTTCGTCGCCGCGAAGCAGGTCGAGAGCCGACCACGCGATTGCCCCGGTGATGCGATTGGCGCCTCGGAAATGCAACGACACCGGCGATCCAGCGAGCGCGGCGGTTCTGAGCGCTTCGGCCGCGTATTTTCGAATGGTGTCGAGTGCGGCAGCGGGAGGTTCGTCGCCGTGAGCTATTGCCGAGCCGGCGTCGCTTACGGCGCGGCGAAGGGCGAGAACGTCTTTGACCAAAGCTTTGTGGTCGGCCGAAGGAAGGGCGAAATCATCGTCGATCAGGCCCGTTTGCCTTGACCACGCCAGGATGTCCGCCGCCGTCGCGAGATGGTCGATTTCCCGGTCGGTGCCGCGCCGACTGATGGTGTTGGCGAGGTCAAGGGCCAGGTTGCCGGCGATACGATGGGGAAGTGACATTGGCGACGGCTTTCATTTCCTCGCTGCGTTGGGGCGGTCGCGCCCAAACAACGCCAATCCTGCGGCTACCAACAACAGTGCGGCGCCGCCGATCTCGGCCGCTCCGACCTTTTCGCCGAACAGCCAAACGCCTACGGCCAGGGCAACGATGGGCGAGATGAAGGCATAGAGCCCGGCGCGGGCGGTGCCCCATTGTTCAAGCAGGCGCAGATAGATCGTGTAGGCTACGATGGTTCCGAGGAGGGAGAGGAACAACAGGCTTGCCGCAGCCGGAGTGACATCGATCCTTCCTGGCAGCGTCGCCGAAACCTCGCCCAAAAGGAATGAGACGACGATCAGCGCCGCGCCGCCGAGAACGGCGTGGATCGCGGTGAGTGTCAGAGGCTTGATCGGGCCGATCAGCGGCCGCGCAATGACGCTCCCCGCGCAGTAGCACGCCGTGCCGGCCACGATAGCGGCAAGCCCCAATCCGTTTCCGGATTCCTGCTCGACAAGACGCGTCCAGAAGAGGCCAAGCAGACCTGTGCAGCCGAGCGCCAGAGCCAGGCCGTGTCGCCAAGTGGGCCGCTCTTCTCCGAGCAGCACTGCCAAGCCAAACAGAAGCACCGGAACCAGCGCGAGATTGACCAAGCCGGATAGGCCGGAGGGGACCGTTTGCATGCCCCAGAACAGCAGTCCGTAGGTTCCGGCATTCGTCAGCAGGGCCGATATGATGACTCGCATCGACCGGCCTTCCGCGAATGCCGATAAGGCTCCATGTGTCCAAAATGCCAGGATTCCTGCAGTCAGCAGATAGCGCAGCCCCGCCAGAAGAATCGGGGGGACGCCCGCATCCAGGCCGATCTTGACTGCCGCCCAGGTCAGCCCCCAGATCAGTGCCATGAGGCCGAACAGGGCGAGGTTGCTCATGACGGCAACGTCAGCGCAGATCCTGGTCGTCGACGAGGATGCGATGGATCTCGATGCGCTCGGGCAGTTCGATCAGAAATTCGGCGTCGCGGTCCAGATGGTGGACTTTGATCGGGTCGCCCTTGGTGAAAGCGGTCATCGCCTCGATATCGGGCCAGTAGGAGATGGTCGTGAACCAGGTCTCCTCTTCCCGGTCCTCGCGAAAGAGCTGGACGCCGAGCGCAACCTGCTGAAGCGGAGGAATGCCCTCTGCCTTCAGATAAGGTTCGTAGCTGTTCGCGACGTCGCGACGGGTGCGGCCGCGCCAGATGCGTGCGATGGTTGGTTTCGTCGCCATGTTCGTCTCCTTGGGTTCTGGATTTGGCGGAGAGCCGTGCTTACGGCAGCGTTCGCGAGAGGAACTCGCGCACCAGCCGCAGGGCTTCCTCGAAATGTGTTTCCAACAGCCAATGCCCGGCATCGTCGAGGATGTGGAGCTCCGCATCCGGGAGGTCGCGCCGATAGGCGAGCGCTGACTGCTCGGGCATGTAGCCGTCCTGCGGTCCCCAGACGATCAGCGTCGGCGGACGGTGCTCGCGCAGATAGGAATGGTATCGCGGGAACCATTCGATGTTCTGCTCGAGCTTTTCCATCAGCCGGACCGACACCGCCTTCCGGATCGGTGTGTTCATGAGCGGCCAATGCAGCTTCCACAGATCGGGAGGGACGCGGCTCGCGACGTCCTCGGAGACCTCGCCGATGAACTCCTTGCGGAATCCCTCCTCGCTGACCGCCTCCTCGAGTGGACGGTGCCTCTCTGCCGATTTGTCCACCCACCAGGCTTTGATCGTGTCGTATTTCGGCCCGAGCACGTCCTCGTAGATGTCGCCGTTCTGGATGATCAGCGCCGCGATCCTGTCGGGATGCGCTATCGCGTGACGGAGGCCGATCTGAGAACCGTAATCGTGGAGCCAGAGCGCATAACGCTCCAAATGCAGCGCATCGGCAACGTCAGCGAGAACGCCGGCATAGGCGTTGAAATCATAGTCGAACTCGGCGGGGTCCGGTGTGTCGCTGTAGCCGAATCCAGGCCAGTCGAATGCTACTGTTCGCCAGCGGTCGGCCAAGCCCGGCATCAGGCGTCTGAACTGGTAAGACGAGCACGGGTAGCCATGCGGCAAAAGAAAAACGGGAGCATCGGGCGGTCCTGCTTCCCGCAGAAATATCGTGTGGCCGCCGATCTTTGATCGACGGTGATTTGTGTCGTGGATTTCCATGACTGCTCCGTCTCTTCGTTCTATCCGTTAGAACTGGCAAACGGGTTTAGCTGGTCCCTGTTCCGAGCTTTGCTCTCGGACCCATGAATAAGAAAGTGCTGTATGACCGGTGGCGCCCGATGTGAGGCGAGGGGCGATTGCTGGGCTCCTCAGCCACTCTTTTATCGGACAAAGGCGAACACCGCGCTGGGCCTGGGTTCGCTGCCGCCGTTTCCGCCGACATCCGGCACGTGATATTCGCCGAGCAGGCAAAGCCGTGGTCTGGGCAGCCAGGCGCGGCCGGGATCGCCGACCAGCACATCGATGCCGGCGGCTAGGCAGCGGTCGAGGAACGGGATCATCCGTTGCCCGACATCCTGCGCGTAAAAGACGTCGCCGGCGAGAACCAGGTCGACCGCCGGCGGCGGGCCCTCGGTGAGGTCCTCGTCGCGTGTCTCGATGGCGACGCCGTTGGCTTGCGCGTTGAGGCGGAGCGCCACGACGCCGTTGCGGTCGATCTCCGCTGCGATCACTGCGCTCGCGCCGGCTTTTGCCGCAGCGATGCCGACCAGCCCCGAGCCGGCGCCGAGGTCGAGCACGCGTTTGCCGGCTACGATCGACGGACGGTCGAGGATATAGCGTGCCAGCACGGTGCCGCCGGCCCAGGCATAGGCCCAGTAGGGCGGCTGTGGGTCAGGCCGGCTTCCGTCGCTCTCGTCTTCCGGTTCGAGCAGCCGCCGCAGTCTGCTGCCGGGATGTGCCTGATAGAGCAGCACCTCCGGCACTGATGGCACCGGCGCCAGCCGCATGTTCGCCTTGATGAATTCCGCCGGATCGAGCCGCTTGTCTCGCTCCCGTGCCTTGCCGGCGGAACAATCGCTCAAACCTGGTCCCGCAGCGCCCGCCGCAGGATCTTGCCGACCGGTGTCTTCGGCAGCTCGGTGCGGAATTCGATGAATCTCGGCCGCTTGTAGCCGGTCAGGTTCTCGCGGCAATAGGCCATCAACGTCTCGACGGTGAGCGCCGGATCCTTCTTCACCACGAACAATTTAGGCACCTCGCCGGAATGCTCGTCCGGCACGCCGATGGCCGCCACTTCGAGCACGCCGGGGTGATGCGCCACCACCTCTTCCAGTTCGTTGGGATAAACGTTGAAGCCGGAGACCAGGATCATGTCCTTCTTGCGGTCGACGATCTTGGTGTAGCCGCGCTCGTCCATGAAGCCCATGTCGCCGGATTTGAAGAAGCCGTCCTTGGTCATTGCCTTGGCGGTCTCGTCGGGCCGGTTCCAGTAGCCGGCCATAACCTGGGGGCCGCGGATGCAGATCTCGCCCACTTCGCCGAGCGGCACGTTGTTGCCGTCGTCGTCCCGAATGGCGATCTCGGTCGAAGGCAGCGGCAGGCCGATCGTGCCGGTGAAATCGGCCGAGCTGAACTTGTTGGCGGTCGCCACCGGCGAGGTTTCGGAGAGCCCGTAGCCTTCGCTCACCGGACAGCCGGTCAGCGCCTTCCAGCGCTCCGCCACGCCCTTCTGCACCGCCATGCCGCCGCCCAGCGTCAGGATCAGCGGCTTGAAGTCCAGCTTGCGGAACTCCTCATTGTTGAGCAGCGCGTTGAACAGCGTGTTGAGGCCGGGGAAGATGTGCATCGGGTATTTCGCCAGTTCCTTGACGAAGCCCCGGATGTCGCGCGGGTTGGGGATCAGCACGTTCTGCGCGCCCTGCTGCATGCCCATCAGCGCGTTCACCGTCAGCGCGAAGATGTGATAGAGCGGCAGCGCGCAGATGAAGTTGAGATGCGCCGGCTTCGGCTTGACCGTATAGGCGTCCTCTACCCATAGCGAATTCTGCGCGACGTTCGAAAGCACGTTGCGATGCAGCAGCACCGCACCCTTCGAGACGCCGGTGGTGCCGCCCGTATATTGCAGGAAGGCGATGTCGTCGCCAGAGACCGTGGGCGGCTTGAAGGCGATGCTCGCTCCGGTCTTGAGCACGGCGTTGAATTTGACATGGCCAGGCAGCGACCATGCCGGAACCATCTTCTTAACCCGTCGCACCACGAGGTTTACGATGGCGCCCTTGAGTCCGCCCAGCATGTCGCCCATGGCGGCGACGATGACATGCTTGACCGGCGTCCTGGCGATCACCGCCTGCAGCGTGCTGGCGAAGTTCTCGAGGATGACGATCGCCTGCGCGCCGGAATCCTTCAGCTGGTGTTCCAGCTCGCGCGGCGTGTAGAGCGGGTTGACGTTCACCACCGTATAGCCGGCGCGCAGTATGCCCATCATCGCCACCGGATATTGCAGCACGTTCGGCATCATCAGCGCCACGCGCGCGCCCTTCTCCAGGCCTCTCGCCTGCAGATAGGCGCCGAACGCGGACGACAGCCGTTCGACCTCGGCATAGGTGATCGACTTGCCCATGCATACGAAAGCCGGCCGCCCGGCGAATTGCTTGCAGGCGCCGACGAGGAACTCGCCGATAGACTTGTAGGGCAGGGCGCCGATCTCGGCCGGCATGTTCTTGGGATAGCTTTTCAGCCACGGCTTTTCCGGCAAGCCGACGGTGAGCTCGGTGATCGCCTTCGGCAGGCTCTTCGAGGCAGGCTTCGCGTTGCCCGTCGCTGGCGCCGTCTTCGCGGCGGGCGACTTCGCGGCCGCTTTTCCGGCTTTTGCCGCCGCGGGCTTGGCAGCGGCCGGCTTTGGGGCTGATTTTGCGGGTTTTGCAGTCGTCTTCGCCTTCGCTGTGGCTGCGGCCTTGGCGGTCTTGGGCGCATCGCTTGCGGCGGCGCCCTTGGCCTTTGCATTCACCGGGGCTGTCGTCTTGGCTGCTTTTGCCACCTGTCTCTCCCTGTCGCCTTCAATCTCGGCGTCCGCTTCCAGGGAAGCGTCCTCCACGCCGTCGCGGATTTCCGGGAAATCCCGCCCACAGTCTATGTATTGCCTCTATCGGCGACGGTGCAAGCCTTGCCCCAGCGGCAGGGCGGGGAAAGATTTGCCGTCGAAATCCGATGATCCGGACACCTTCCGCAGCACGTCCGGCGGCGGGCAGATCTCCGGCAGTCGGGCCCTGTCGGCTGGTTTTAATAGGTGAGCGATCAATAAAAAAATGCCGTCGTTAATAATGTCGTGAGCAGAAAAAACTACTCATTTTTTCTGCGGTTTGAGCAAAAGCTAGATTCTTTTCCTGCTTCCCATGGGGTACGCAAACGAGGTGTTCCAAAGGCGAAGAAACGGTGCTTATATGCGCCCTTCGCGAGCCTGATAGAGGGGCTTGAGAGAACATCAGGGAGTGGTCAATGAAAAAGACAATGACTTTTGCAGCCGCGTTGCTGGCTGCAAGCGTCCTCAGCGGCATGGCCAGTGCTAAGACGCTCGTTTATTGCTCGGAAGCGTCGCCGGCCAATTTCGATCCGGGTACGACGACCGGCGGCAACGACTTCGACGCGTCTTCGCGCACCGTCTATTCCCGCCTGGTCGAATTCACGCATGGTGGCACCGAGATCGAGCCTGGTCTGGCCGACAAGTGGGAAATCTCCGACGATGGCCTGGTCTATACTTTCCATCTGCATCCGGGCGTGAAGTTCCAGACCACCGACTATTTCAAGCCGACGCGCGACCTCAACGCCGATGACGTCGTCTTCTCCTTCGATCGCCAGTTCAACAAGCAGAACCCGTGGAACGGCGACAAGTATCTGCCGAACCTCACTTGGGACTATTACACCGGCATGGACATGCCGAAATACGTCGCCAAGTGGGAGAAGGTCGATGACCTCACCGTCAAGCTGACGCTGACCGAGCCGAACGCGCCGATGCTGGCCAATCTCGGCATGGATTTCGCCTCGATCGTGTCGAAGGAATATGCCGACCAGCTCCAGAAGGACGGCAAGATGGCCGACTTCTCGACCAAGCCGGTCGGCACCGGCCCGTTCCAGTTCGTCGACTACCAGCTGGATTCGGTCATCCGCTATGCTGCCAACCCCGACTACTTCAAGGGCAAGGAAAAGATCGACGATCTGGTCTTCGCCATCACGCCTGACGCGACCGCCCGCATCCAGAAGGTGCTGGCCGGCGAATGCGACGTAGCGCCCTATCCGAACCCGGCCGACATCGCCACCATCAAGACCAACAAGGACGTGACGCTGATGGATCAGGCCGGCCTGAACATCGGCTATATGAGCTACAACACCACGATCCCGCCGCTCGACAAGCCGGAAGTGCGCCATGCGCTCAACCAGGCAATCGACCGGGAGGCCCTGATAAAGTCGCTGTTCCAGGATGCCGGCGCGACGCCCGCCCAGAACCTCATCCCGCCGACCATGTGGTCGTGGAACAAGGACGTGAAGACCGACACCTACAATCCGGAAGCGGCCAAGAAGGTTCTCGCCGATGCCGGCCTGAAGGAAATCCAGCTCTGGGCTGCCGACCGCGTTCGTCCCTACAACCCGAACTTCCAGCGCGCGGCTGAACTGATCCAGGCCGACTGGGCCAAAGTCGGCGTCAAGGCGAACATCGTCAACTACGAGTGGACGAAGTATCGCGAGGAAGGCAAGAAGAAGGACCGTCCCGGCGCCTTCCAGATCGGCTGGACCGGCGACAATGGCGATCCGGACAATTTCTTCGCCACTCTCTTCGCCTGCTCGGCCATCGGCGTCTCGAACTACTCCAGCTGGTGCGACAAGGATTTCGAGGACCTGATCCAGAAGGCAAAAAAGACCAGCGACCAGGCCGAGCGCACCAAGCTCTATGAGCAGGCGCAGGTGATCTTCGCCAAGCAAGCGCCCGCTTTCCTGCTGGCTCACAGCCAGGTTTACGCGGTCGTTCGCAATAATGTCACCGGCTTCAAGATGGACCCGCTCGGCATTCACCGTTTCGACGGCGTTGACAAGTCCGAGTAATATTGCGAACGGGGCGGCGCAACTTCCAGCGCCGCCCCGTTCCATTTGATGATGCTCCGATATCTTCTCAACAAAATCGCCCTCCTGATTCCGACCCTGGTCGGCATCACCATCTGTGCCTTCGCCTTTGTCCGGCTGCTGCCGGGCGATCCGATCCTCGCTATGGCCGGCGAGCATGGCGTCGCCCCCGCCCGCTACGAAGAGCTCAAGCAACAGTTCGGCTACAATCTGCCGATCTGGGAGCAGTATGCGCGCTATGTCGGTGAGGTCGCCACCGGCGATTTCGGCGTTTCCATCTCGTCCAAGCGGCCGGTCCTCGAGGAATTCAAGACGCTCTTCCCGGCGACGCTGGAACTGTCCTTCTTCGCCATGATCTTCGCCATGGTGATCGGCATTCCCGCCGGCATTTTTGCCGCCGTCAAGCGCGGCTCATGGTTCGACCAGTCGCTGATGGGCACGGCCCTTGTCGGTTATTCCATGCCGATCTTCTGGTGGGGCCTGCTGCTCATCATCTTCTTCTCGGGCTATCTCGGCTGGACGCCGGTCTCGGGCCGCATCGGCCTGCAGTTCTTTTTCAAGCCGATCACCGGCTTCATGACCGTCGACAGCCTGCTCTATGGCAAGTGGGATGCATTCCGCTCCGCGCTTAGCCATCTCGTCCTGCCGGCGATCGTGCTCGGCACCATTCCGCTGGCGGTGATCGCGCGCCAGACGCGCTCGGCCATGCTCGAGGTACTGGGCGAGGACTATGTCCGCACCGCGCGCGCCAAGGGCCTTTCGGCAGCGCGCGTCATCGGCGTGCATGCCCTTCGCAACGCGCTTATCCCGGTCGTCACCACCATCGGCCTGCAGGTCGGCACGCTGCTTGCGGGCGCCATCCTCACCGAGACCATCTTCGCCTGGCCGGGCATCGGCAAATGGATGGTCGATTCCATCTTCAAGCGCGACTATGTCGTCGTGCAGTCGGGTCTGCTTTTGATCGCGCTCATCGTCATGGCGGTGAACCTCATCGTCGATGTGCTCTATGCCGTCATCAACCCACGCATCAGGGCGGCATAAATGACCCAGACCGAAATCGCCCCGATGGCCGCCGGCAGCCCGGATCGGCTCACAGGCCTCAAGACCTTCTGGCACTATTTCTCGGTGAACCGCGGCGCCGTGATCGGCCTGTTCGTGTTCATCCTTTTGGTGCTCGCCGCGCTTTTCGCGCCGCTGCTCGCGCCTTATGCACCCGACGTCCAGGATAAGACCGCGTTTCTCAGGCCACCGGCCTGGCAGGCCGGTGGCAGCACGCAATATCTGCTCGGCACCGACCCGGTCGGCCGCGACATCCTCTCGCGCCTGCTCTACGGCGCGCGCTTCTCGCTGCTGATCGGCGCCGTGGTGGTCACGCTGGCGCTCACCGGCGGCATCACACTCGGCCTGCTGGCGGGCTATTTCCGCGGCTGGGTCGACGTTGCGATCATGCGCGTCATGGACCTGATCCTGGCCTTTCCGTCGCTGCTCCTGGCGCTGGTGCTTGTCACCATTCTCGGCCCGGGCCTGTTCAACGCCATGCTGGCGATCGCATTGGTCCTGCAGCCGCATTTCGCCCGCCTGGTGCGTGCCGCCGTGATGGCCGAGAAGAGCCGCGAATATGTCGTGGCGGCAAAGGTCGCCGGCGCCGGCCATCTGCGGCTGATGCTCGCCACCATCCTGCCCAACTGCCTTGCGCCTTTGATCGTCCAGGGCACGTTGTCCTTCTCCAACGCTATCCTGGAAGCCGCAGCCCTCGGCTTCCTTGGTCTCGGCGCCCAGCCGCCGACGCCGGAATGGGGCACCATGCTTGCCACGGCGCGCGAATTCATCCTGCGCGCCTGGTGGGTGGTGACCTTCCCGGGTCTCGCCATCCTCATCACCGTGCTTGCCATCAACCTTGTCGGCGACGGCCTGCGCGATGCCCTCGATCCCAAGCTCAGGAGGTCGTGATGGCGCTGCTCGACATCCAGAACCTCGTCGTCGAATTCCAGACCGCGTCCGGTCCGTTCCGCGCCGTCGACGGCGTCTCGCTCCATGTCGACGAGCGCGAGGTGCTCGCCATCGTCGGCGAATCCGGCTCCGGCAAGTCGGTGTCGATGCTGGCGGTGATGGGCCTGCTGCCATGGACGGCGACCGTCACCGCCGACCGCATGGCTTTCAACGGCCGCGACCTGTTGAAGATCGACCCGGCCGACCGCCGCAAGATCATCGGCAAGGACATTGCCATGATCTTTCAGGAGCCGGTCGCCAGCCTCAATCCCTGCTTCACCGTCGGCTTCCAGATCGAGGAAGTGCTGCGCTTCCATATGGGCATGGACAAGACTGAGCGCCGGGCGCGCGCCATCGAGCTTTTCAAGCAGGTCGGCATTCCGGAACCGGAGGAGCGGCTGAACTCCTTCCCGCATCAGATGTCGGGCGGCCAGTGCCAGCGCGTCATGATCGCCATGGCGATCGCCTGCAATCCGAAGCTGTTGATCGCCGACGAGCCGACCACGGCGCTCGACGTCACCATCCAGAAGCAGATCCTCGACCTGCTTGTCTCGCTGCAGGCCAAATACGGCATGGGCCTGATCATGATCACCCATAATATGGGCGTGGTGGCCGAAACCGCCGATCGCGTCATCGTCCAGTACAAGGGCCGCAAGATGGAAGAGGCCGACGTGCTGTCGCTCTTTGAATCGCCGAAGAGCAACTATACGCGCGCGCTGCTCTCGGCGCTGCCGGAGAACGCCGTCGGCGACCGGCTGCCGACCGTCTCCGACATGCTGTTCGAGCCCGCACCTTCAGGAGCCGGCGCATGACCAAGGTCGTCGAAGGCAAGGACATCAAGCGCGACTACCATGTCGGCGGCGGCCTGTTCCGCGGCGCGCGCACCGTCCACGCGGTGAAGGGCGTGTCCTTCAGCGTCGAGAAGGGCAAGACGCTTGCCGTCGTCGGCGAGAGCGGCTGCGGCAAGTCCACGCTCGCCCGCATCATCACGCTGATCGATCCGGCCACCTCAGGCGAGCTCTTCATCGACGGCAACAAGGTCGATATCGCCAGGGACGGGCTCACTAAGGAAATGCGCCGCAAGGTGCAGATCGTGTTCCAGAATCCTTATGGCTCGCTCAATCCCCGCCAGAAGATCGGCGATGTGCTGGGCGAGCCGTTGCTCATCAACACCGACAAGCCTGCCGAAGAGCGGCGCGACCTGGCGATGAAGATGCTGAAGAAGGTCGGGCTGGGACCGGAGCATTACAACCGCTATCCGCATATGTTCTCGGGCGGCCAGCGCCAGCGCATCGCCATTGCCCGGGCGCTGATGCTGAACCCGAGCCTGCTGGTGCTGGACGAGCCGGTCTCGGCGCTCGACCTCTCCGTGCAGGCGCAGGTGCTGAACCTGCTTGCCGACCTGCAGGACGAATTCCAGCTGACCTATGTCTTCATCAGCCACGACCTCTCGGTGGTCCGCTATATCGCCGACGACGTGATGGTCATGTATTTCGGCGAAGCCGTCGAATACGGCCCGCGCGACGAGGTCTTCTCCGACCCCAAGCACGCCTACACCAAGACGCTCTTCACCGCGACGCCGCGCGCCGACATTGCCAGCATCAAGGCGCGGCTGGCGAAGAAGGCGGCGTAGGCCTCCTGCTTCGTCATTCTAGGGCGGAGCGCCGCGAAGCGGCGCGAAGACCCTAGAATCCATGCCGGTACCTCAGCCGAAGAATGCAGCGGAGTAGAATTTCTGCACCGTGAGCGGCGCTCTCACGTCACGGAATGGACCCTCGGGTCTGCGCGCGTCGCTTCGCTCCTTGCTTCGCCCGTGGATGACGACGCGGAGGTGGTCGGGATCACCGCAACTTCGCAATAATCGCCCGCAGCGCTTCCCCAAAACGGTGCACCTCTTCCACCGTGTTGTAATGCACCAGCGAGGCACGAATGGCGCCGCTGTCCATCGACAGATTCAGCCGCTTCATCAGCCGCGGCGCATACATGTGGCCGTCGCGTATGCCGATCTGCATGGCGGCCATCTCCTCGACGATCCGCTGCGGCGACAGCTTGCCGATGTTGAAGCAGAAGGTCGGCACGCGCTCGGTGATGCGCGCCTCGTCAGCGACGCCGTAGATCGTGGCATTGCAATCCTTCAGCACCTTCAGCATTGCGCGCGCCAGCATCAACTCATAATCGCGGATGGCATTCATGCCGGCGACGATGTTGTCGCGGCGCGAGCGGTTGTTTTCGGGAAGGAAGTTGCGGCCGATCGATTCCAGATAGCGCACCGCCGCGTCCATGCCGGAGACGTTCTCATAGATGAAGGTGCCGGCCTCGACCTTGTAGGGCGGCTCGTCGGGAATGAAGTCCTCGCGGAAGGTCGGCAGCCGCTTCAGCGTGTCGAAGCGACCCCATAGGAAGCCCATATGCGGCGAGAAATTCTTGTAGCCGGAGCAGACGAGATAGTCGCACTGCCAGACTTGCACGTCGATCAGCCCATGCGGGCCGTAATGCACGCAATCCAGGAACACTTCGGCGCCGGCCGCATGCGCGATCCTGGCCACCGCGGCGACGTCGACGATCGAGCCGATCGAATGCGCTGTCACCGTGCAGGCGACGAGGCGCGTGCGCTCCGACACCAGCGGCTTGAGGTCGTCGACATGCAGATTGCCGTCCTCGCGCATGCGCCACCATTTGAACTTGGCGCCGGCGGTTTCCAGCGCCAGCCAAGTGGCGATGTTGGCGTCGTGATCCATGTCGGTAACGACGATCTCGTCACGCCCCCCAGGATCTTTCGCGAGCATCTGGCCGATGCCGAGGCTGACCAGGCGGATGAACGAGGTGGCGTTCATGCCGAAGCAGATTTCGGACGGACTGTAGGCATTGATCAACAGCGCCACACTCTCGCGTGCGTCGGCGACCGACTGATCGACGGTGACGCTGCGGCCATAGCGGCCGCCGCGCTGCACATTGTGTGAAACCAGATGATTGGTCACGGCATCCAGCACGCTTTGCGGGATCTGCGCGCCGGCGGCATTGTCGAGGAAGATGAAGTCGCCCGCCTGTTGAAGCGCCGGAAACATGGCGCGGATCTTCTCGACCGGGAACGCGGCGGCGTTGGTATTGTCGGACTGGTGCTTGTTCACGGGTAGGCTCCTGCGGGGACTTGGACGATCGGTGGACGGGGTTCAGCGCGTCTTCTCGGTCTGGAAGCGGCGCTCGAGCAGGCTGACGAGGCGCACCATCGGCCAGAGGAAGATGAGGTAGACAAGCGCCGCGCCGATCAGCGGCGAGGGATTGGCGTAGAGCGACTGCGCATTGGTCGCTTCCTTGAGCAGCTCCGGCAGTGCCACGGTCGAGGCGAGCGAGGTGTCCTTGAACATCGAGACGCAGTTGCTGGTCATCGGCGGGATGACCACGCGGATCGCTTGCGGCAGCACGACCTTGCGCAGGGTCAGCATGAACGGCAGGCCAAGCGCCTGCGCCGCCTCGAACTGGCCGCGCGGAATGCTTTCGATGCCGGAGCGAAATACCTCGGCCGAGTAAGCCGACATGATGATGGCGAAAGCCGTCACGGCGGACGCCCAGGACGACAGGCGTATGCCGAGGAAGGGCAGCGCGTAGTAGATCAGGATCAAAACCACCAGCACCGGCAAAGCGCGAAAGATGTCGGTGTAGCCGACTGCGAGCAGCCGCAGCGGCTTCGGCGCATAGAGCCGCACGAGGCTGATCGCCAGCCCCGCCGCGATACCGATGACGATGCTCATCACCCCAAGCAGCAGCGTGTTGAGAAAGCCGCGCAGCAGCGCCGGCAGGCTGGCTGCAATAACGCCGGGATTGAAGAAGGTGTCGATCAGCGACATGGGAGCGTTCCCGAACCGTTTTGCGTCCAGAGCAATTCCACGAAAAGTGCGAAACGGCTTTTCATCCGCAATTGCATCAAATCAAGGAGACAGACGCCAGAGCCAGGCACCGATACCGATTTTGCCGCACCGGCTTCGGCGATGGCAGGGCTCATGGGTGAAAAAACGGACGTGCCGGCCTCTCGCGCCGGCACGTCCGTTGTGTTCGTCGCCGCTCAGGCCTTGGGCAGCGGCATTTCCTTGACCGTGGAGGAGTCCGCCGGAGCATCGCTGTCGAACCACTTCTTGTGGATCGCGGCCAGCGTCCCGTCCTTCTTCATCGCGGTCAGCGCGTCGTTCAGCTTGCCGAGCAGCGGGTGGTCCTTGGTCATCATCAGGCCGTATTGTTCGCCGGTCTTGATGCGCTGCTTGACGACGAGGTCCTTCATCTTCTTGAAGGAATATTGCATGCCGGGGATATCGCTGACGGCGGCATCGACGCGGCCGGCGCTGAGGTCGAGCAACAGGTTCTGCTGCGTGTCATAGCCCTTCACGTCGCTGAAGCCGTCGGCCTGCTGATGGTCCTTGACCCAGGTTTCGCCGGTGGAACCGGAAAGCACGCCGACGACCTTGCCCTTGAGGTCCGCCTCGGTGCTGATCGGGCTGTCGGCCTTGGTGGCGATGCCCATGTCGGAGTCATAATAGGGCTGCGTGAAGGACTGCGACTTCAGCCGCTCCTGCGTGATGGTGATCGAGGAGATGGCGACGTCAATGCGCTTGGAGGTGGTAGCGGCGAACAGCGCCTGGAACCCGAGATCGGCGATGTCGGTGGTCATGCCGATGCGCTTGGCCGCCTCGTTGACGATGTCGACCTCGAAACCCTCGAAGGTGCCGCTCTCGTTCTTGTATTCGAAAGGCGGATTGGTCGGGTAAGCGCCGACATTGAGCACATCCGCGGCGTAAGCGGTGGCGGGGCCGGCGGCGATGCCGATAGCGGCAGCCATGAGAAGCAGGTTGCGACGAGTAAAGCTCATTTCTGTTCCCTCTGTTGTTGAACGGGCGGGTTTTCCCCGCACGGTTTTTTGCCGCCCCGCTTCCGGCAGGGCGTCAATTCATTGCGGCGGTCATGCGTTGAAGCGCCGTTTCTATCTGGCTGGTGTCGCGGCACACGCACATGCGCAGGAACGCCGCAGCCGAATTTCCGAACAGGTGACCGGGCGCAAGCCCCACCCGCGCCGTCTCCAGAATGCGGGCGCAGGCGCGGCGCGCGTCGTTCTCGCCCTCCATGGCGAAGAACGCATACATGCCGCCGCGCGGCTTGGTCGGCAGGATGGTGCCTGGGATTTGCGCCAGCCGGTCATAGGCGAGGTCGAGGCCCATCCTGATCCGCTGCCTGATTTCCTCGACCAGCGGCTCGCCCTGGCGGATCGCCGCGACGGCGCCGGCCTGGATCGGCGCGGCGGTGCCGCTGTTGACATATTGCGTCATCGCGCCGAACTGGTCGGCAACGCCTGACGGATGGGTCAGCCAGCCGACGCGCCAGCCGGTCATCGCCCAAGCCTTCGAGAAGCTGTTGACCGAAAGCACCCTGTCGCCATCCTCGGCGATCTGCAGGATGGAAGGAGCGACGTCGCCCTCGAGATAGAGCCGGCCGTAGACCTCGTCGGAGATGATCCAGATGCCGGTGCGCCTGCTGAAGTCCAGCAGCGCCTGCATCTCCTCGCGCGTCGCGGTCCAGCCGGTCGGATTGGACGGCGTCGACAGGAAGATCGCGCGGGTGCGCGCATCGCAGCTTGCAAACAATCGGTCGAGATCGAGTTGCCAGTCGCCCTTGAAGTCGAGCGAGAACGGGCGCGGCTCGCCGCCGATCAGATGGATGGCGTTGTGGATGTTGGGCCATTGCGGCGCGACATAGACGACGTTGGTGCCGGTATCGACCAGCAGTTCCAGCGCCAGATAGAGCGCCTGCATGCCGCCCGGCGTCACCGTGGTCCGCGCGATCGGGATCGAGCGGCCGTGGATGCGCGTCTGGTATTCTGAAAGCGCCTCGTTCAGCGGGCCGTGCCCGCGCATGTTGGGAACGTAGAAGGTCAGGCCTTCGTCGAAGGCGGCCTTCGCCGCGTCACGGATGAAGGCTGGCGTCACCATATCGCCTTCGCCGTACCAGAGCGCGATGACATCGCCGAGTTCCCGCGCGCGAACCGCGAGGTTTGCGATGTTTTCGGTGTGCAGATCGCGAATCTGGGCACGCACGCCATCAAAGGCATAGCGCGCGCTGGACGATGAATGGGGCAGTATGAACGACAAGGACCGAACCCCTCTCACCCGGAACACTGCGATGGACCGGAAAAGCCCCTCCAGCCGGACAGTCGCGATCTTGATGCTATCCAAAGTACGGCGCTTTTCAAGGCGAAAGTTTTAAGCTTAAAGTTTGGCGACCCTCTGCCTTGCCGATATGCTCTCGCCTAGCCGGCCCCTTGCGCCAGTTCAGCGCGGGCGGCGGTGCCGTTGGCCGCGGCCCCGGCACCGAGAAACATCGTGTCGCTGGCCAGCACGAAGAAACTCGCGCCGATTGCTGCCCATCGGCTGACGGTCTGGGGGCTGGCGCAAAATATGCCGGCAGTCCTGCCATGTGCGATCGTTACGCGAATGATTGTTCCGATCGCCTCGGAGAGCTTGTCCGCGCCTGCCGGGCCGACCGCGTCGATCGACACCGAGAGATCGCCAGGGCCGACGAAGACTACGTCGACGCCGTCGACCGCCGCGATCGCTTCGATATTGGCCAGTCCCTCCGATGTCTCGACCTGGACCGCGACGATCGTTCGGTTGTTGGCGGAGGCAAGATATTCGGGAATACGATAGCCATAGCCCGCGGCCCGGCCGGGACCGACACCGCGCGCGCCTTGCGGCGGATAGCGCGAGGCCTTCACCGCAATCGCGGCCTGCTCCGCTGTCGAGACGCGCGGCACGAGCACGCCTTGCGCGCCGCTGTCCAGCGCCGCCTGAATGGCTTCCGGCGCATGGCCGGGAACCCGGACCATCGCCGGCACGCGATGCACGTCGGCTGCCCGCACCATGGCCTCGATCATGTCGCGCGAGATCTGCGCGTGCTCCCAGTCGATGCAGAGGAAATCGAGGCCGGACAGCGCCATCACCTCGACGGCGACCGGATGGGGAATGGCGGTGAATGACCCGATAAGGTTCGTCTTGCCGACGCATTTCTGGCGGAACTCGCTCATGCCATCCCCTTCTGAGTTGCCCAATGCATACCCGCAAATGACGGCGAGGCGAAGCTATTTCAGGCTTGAAATATTTTCACGCCGGCCTAGCGTGTGGCGTCCCGCCGCGAGTTTCCGAGATGATCAAAGCCCATCCCCTCCACGGCCCGAACAGACTGAAGCTCGGCGTCTTCTCGACCAATGCCGATGGCGGGCTTGCCATCACCGACGTGCCGGAACGCTGGACCGCAAGCTGGCGGGATAATCTGACGGCCGCCCAGATAGCCGACCGCGCCGGCCTCGAATTCATGTTGCCGATCGCGCGCTGGCGCGGTTTCGGCGGCCGCAACAAGGTCCGCGAATTTTCCTTCGAGACCTTCACCTGGGCGGCGGCGCTCGCGGCCGTGACCGAGCAGATCGGCCTGTTCATGACGGTGCATGTGCCGCTGGTGCATCCACTCTACGCCGCCAAGGCGCTGGCGACGGTCGACCACATCAGCAAGGGCCGCGCCGGGCTCAACATCGTTTGCGGCTGGAACCCGAAGGAATTCGGAATGTTCGGCACGCCGTTGGTCGAGAAGGGCTATGACCAGGCGGCGGAATGGATTGAAATCCTCGAGCGGCTCTATGCATCGAGCGAGCCTCTCGACTACGAAGGCGCTTATTATCGGCTCAAGGAGGCGGTGAGCCGGCCGGCCAGTCTTCAGGTTCCGCGTCCGGTGACGATGAATGCCGCTTTCGGCGGCCCGGGCCGGGATTTCGCCGCTGCCAGATGCGACTATCTGTTCACGACCTTTTCCGAGATGAACGATGCCGGCAAGCATGTCGCCGACATCGGTGAGCGCGCCGACAAGGCGGGCCGCGATGTCGGCGTCTATACGGTTGCGCATGTCGTCTGCCGCCCGACGGTGGAAGAGGCGCAGGCCTATTACACGCGCTACGCCGTCACGATGGCCGACCACGAAGCCGTCGACGCCCATATGGCCGGCAAGAAGGAATTCTCCCAGTCGCACGATCCGCACGCCTATGACCGCTACCGCCAGCGCTTTGCCGGCGGCGCCGGCACTTATCCGTTGATCGGAACCCCTGAAAAGATTGCCGCCGATATGGTCGCCATCGCCGGGCATGGTTATCAGGGCATCGCGTTGTCCTTTGTCAACTACACCCAGGAACTGCCCTATTTCTGCGACCATGTTCTGCCGCTGCTGCGGCAGGCCGGGCTTCGCGAGTAACTATTCCGGGATAACAGCCGTCGCCTGAATCTCAACCTTGGCCCGGTCCTCGACCAGCGCCACCACTTGCATCGCCGCCATCGCCGGGAAGTGTCGGCCGATCACGTCGCGATAGGCCTCGCCGATGCCCTTGAGGTTGCCGACATATTCGGCCTTGTCGATAAAGTACCAAGTCATCGAGGTGATGTGCCGCGGCTCGCCGCCGGCTTCGGCGAGCACGGCAACGATGTTGGCGAGCGTCTGGCGCACCTGGCCGACGAAGTCGTCGGTCTCGAACCGGCATTCGGCATTCCATCCGACCTGGCCGCCGATAAAGACGAGCCGGCCATGCGCGGCCACACCATTGGCGTAGCCGATCGGTTTGGCCCAGCCTTCCGGCTGCAGGATCGTGTGCATGTCCAGTTCCCCCTGGTTCAAACTCGTTCTCACGCCCCGCCCATCACCTGCCTGGCGATGACCACCTTCTGCACGTCCGAGGCGCCCTCATAGATGCGCAACGCCCGGATCTCGCGATAGAGGCTCTCGATGATGTGTCCCTTGCGGACGCCATCGCCGCCATGCAGTTGCACCGCCTTGTCGATCACGTCCTGCGCCTTATCGGTGGCGAAGAGTTTGGCCATGGCGGCCTCGCGCGTCACCCGCGCGGCGCCCATGTCCTTGGTCCAGGCGGCGCGGTAGATGAGGAGCGCAGCCGCGTCGACATCCAGCGCCATGTCGGCGAGGTGACCCTGCACCATCTGCAACTCCGCCATCGGCGCGCCGAACAGTTTTCGCTCGGCCGCGCGTTTGATGCTTTCGTCCAGCGCGCGGCGCGCGAAGCCGAGGGCGGCCGCGCCGACCGTCGAGCGGAACACGTCGAGCACCGACATGGCGATGCGGAAGCCGTCACCGGGCTTGCCGATCAGCGCGGAAGCCGGAATGCGGACATTATCGAAGGAGAGCCGCGCCAGAGGGTGAGGGGCGATGACCTCGAGCCGCTCGGCGACGCTGAGCCCCTTCGTCTCCGCCGGCACGACGAAAGCGGAAATCCCCTTGGCGCCGGGCGCCTCGCCGGTGCGGGCGAACACCACGTAGAGGTCTGCGATGCCGCCATTGGAGATCCAGGTCTTTTCGCCCGAGAGCAGATAGTCGCCGCCTTCGCGGACAGCGGTCATTTCCATATTGGCGACATCCGACCCCGAGCGTGGCTCGGAGAGCGCAAAGGCGGAGATCGCTTGGCCGGTCCGCGTCTTCTCCAGCCAGCGCTGCTGGTCCGGCGTGCCGAACAGCGTGATCGCGCCGGTGCCCAGCCCCTGCATGGCGAAGGCGAAATCGGCGAGCCCATCGTGGCGGGCAAGCGTCTCGCGCGTGATGCAGAGCGTGCGCACATCAAGCGGTCCGGGTTTGGCCGGGTCGAGCGCCGTCGGCTTCAGCCACCCGTCGCGGCCGAGCATCGCCACGAGACCGCGGCAGGCGGCGTCGACGTCGTGGTGGTCGACGGGAAGGTTTTGTTGGCACCAGGCTTCCAGACGCTCGGCGAGTTGGCGGTGGCGATCTTCGAAGAAGGGCCACAAGAGGAAGGTGCGGTCAGGCATTTGCACCTCCGCAGTGCTTAGGGCGTTGCGCTCTACGGCGCCCCCCTCTGTCCTGCCGGACATCTCCCCCTCTAGGGGGGAGATTGGCAGTTTTGGCGTCCCGCTCAATCCTGCGGCGTTGGTGGTTGGCGAAAGCGGGGGCGACATCCGATCTCCCCCCTAGAGGGGGAGATGGCCGGCAGGCCAGAGGGGGGCGCTGTCCCGCCAACCTCTCCAAGAACACACCCATTCTCAACTCCCCTCGAACACCGGCTTTTCCTTGGCCACGAACGCCTTGTACGCCCGCTCGAAATCGCCGGTCTGCATGCAGATCGCCTGTGCCTGCGCTTCCGCCTCGATCGCTTGCTCGAGGCCCATCGACCATTCCTGGTTAAGCTGCGTCTTGGTGATGCCATGCGCGAAGGTCGGGCCGGAGACGATGCGCGCCGCCATGTCGAGCGCGTCGGCCTCCAGCGCCGAGGGCTCGACCAGCCGATTGTAGAATCCCCAGCGCTCGCCTTCGGCGGCGCTCATGGTGCGGCCGGTGTAGAGCAGTTCGGCGGCGCGGCCCTGGCCGATGATGCGCGGCAGGATCGCGCAGGCGCCCATGTCGCAGCCGGCGAGGCCGACGCGCGTAAACAGGAAGGCGGTCTTTGCCTCCGGCGTGGCGATGCGGATGTCGGAGGCCATGGCGATGATCGCGCCGGCGCCGACCGCAACGCCGTCGACGGCCGCGATGATCGGCTTGCCGCAGTTGAGCATCGCCTTGACGAAATCGCCGGTCATGCGCGTGAAGGCGAGCAGCGCCTTCATGTCCATCTGGATCAGCGGCCCGATGATGTCGTGGACATCGCCGCCCGAGCAGAAATTGCCGCCATTGGGCAGGAACACCACGGCATCGACGTCGTCGGCATAGACGAGCTCGCGAAACGTGTCGCGCAGCTCGGCATAGCTGTCGAAGGTCAGCGGGTTCTTGCGCTCCGGCCGGTCGAGCCGGATCTTCGCGATCTTGCCTTCGACCTGCCAGAGGAAGTGCTTCGGCTTGAGCTTGGCCATGGCGCTCATTCGCGTCCCTCCCAATTGCTGCGGAACGATTTCAACATGCCGGTCAGCTGCCGCGCCTCGTCCTCGCTGACATTGCCGAGCAGCTCGCCGACCCAATTCTCATGCGCGGCGGCGATCGTGGCGAAAGACTTCGAGCCTTCCTCGGTCAGCCGCACCATCGAGGTGCGGCGGTCGCCGTTGCGGCGCGCGCGCATCACCAGCCCTTCGGAAACCAGCCGGTCAACGATGCCCGTCACATTGCCGTTCGACACCAGCAGGAAGCGCGACAGATCGCTCATCAGCATGCCTTCCGGCGAGCGGTAGAGCGCCGCCATCACGTCGAAGCGCGGCAGCGTGGTGTCGAACTCCTTCTTCAAACGCTCGCGCAGCTCCGCCTCGATGGTGCGCGAGGCGCGCAGCAGGCGTATCCACAGCCGCAGCCTGTCCTTGCCCGGTCCGGCGGAAGTCGGTCCCGCTACCATGTCTCGCCTCCCGAGATTGAAATGGCCTGCCCGGTGATCGACCGCGCGGCGTCGCTGCATAGCCAAAGCACCGCCGCCGCGACTTCTTCCGGCTGGATGAACCGCCCCTGCGGGTTCGTCGCCGCAAGGCTCGCGCGCGCCTCGGCGGTGGAACGTCCGGTCTTCTCGACGATGCGCTGGACGGACTCCTCAAGAATCTCGGTTTCGACGAAGCCCGGGCACACGGCATTCACGGTGACACCGGATTTGGCGGTCTCGGCCGCTAAAGCCCGCATCAGCCCGACAACACCGTGCTTGGCCGCGACGTAAGGTGCGACATAGGCATAACCCTTGAGGCCCGCGGTCGAGGCAATGAAAATGATCCGGCCTGTCTTTCGCGCGAGCATTCCGGCGAGCGCCGGCTTCACGGTCAGGAAGGCGCCGGTGAGATTGACGTCGAGCGTGCGCTGCCAGTCGGCCAGCGCGGTCTTGTTCGCCGCCGCGCTGCCCGCCATGCCGGCATTGGCCACGACGATGTCGAAGGGTCCGCGTGCGGCTTCCGCCTTCTGGTACACGTCCGCCATGTCGGCCTCGTTCGTGACATCGGCAGTGACGGCAAAGATGCGGTCGCTTTCCTTCGCCACCTCGGCCAGCGCCGCTTCGCGCCGCCCGCATATGGTGACGGCCACACCTTCTGCCGCCAGCGCTTGCGCAATGGCTTTGCCGACGCCGGAGCCGCCGCCGGTGACCAGCGCGTGCTTGCCGGCAATTTCGCGCACGGCGCTCATACTTTGAGCCCCGCCGCCGCTTCCCGCTCGGCCAGCCGGTAGATCTGGTCGCGTCCCGGCAGATAGGGATCGGGCCATTTGACGCCGCGGTCGCCGAGCGTCACCGCCGCGTGCAGCGTCCAGTAGGGATCGGCAAGATGCGGCCTGGCCAGCGCCACCAGGTCGGCGCGCCCGGCCATCAGGATCGAGTTGGCGTGGTCCGGCTCATAGATGTTGCCGACCGCCATCGTCGCCATGCCGACCTCGTTGCGGATGCGGTCGGAAAACGGCGTCTGGAACATGCGGCCATAGACCGGCTTGGCGGCGATCGAGGTCTGGCCGGCCGATACGTCGCAAAGGTCGACGCCGGCTTCGTGCAGCATCTTCGCGATCTCGACCGCATCCGAAGGCGTGACGCCTTCGATGCCCACCCAGTCATTGGCCGAGATGCGCATCGAGATCGGCTTTTCGGCCGGCCACACTGCGCGCACCGCATGGAAGATTTCCAGCGGATAGCGCATGCGGTTTTCCAGCGAGCCGCCATAGTCGTCGGTGCGGCGGTTGGTCAGCGGCGTGATGAAGGCCGACAGCAGGTAGCCATGCGCGGCATGGATCTCCAGCATGTCGAAGCCGCAGCGTTCGGCCATCTCGGCCGAGGCGACGAACTGGTCGCGAACCAGATCCATGTCGGCGCGGTCCATCGCCTTCGGCACCTGGTTCTTCGGCGACCATGGCACGGCCGAAGGCGCCATCACCGGCCAGTTGCCGTCCGGCAGCGGCACGTCGGTTCCTTCCCAGCCCACCCGGGTCGAGCCCTTGGCGCCGGAATGGCCGATCTGGGCGCAGATCTTTGCTTCGGTCTCGGCATGGACGAAATCGACCAGCCGCTTCCAGGCGACCTCATGCTCCGGTCTGTAGAAGCCAGGGCATCCGGGCGTGATGCGCCCTTCCGGGCTGACGCAGGTCATCTCGATATAGAGCAGGCCGGCGCCGCCCTTGGCGCGTTCGGCATAATGCGAAAAATGCCAATCGGTCGGGCAGCCGTCGACCGCCTTGTACTGCGCCATCGGCGAGACGACGATGCGGTTGCTGAGCGTCATGTCGCGCAGCTTGAACGGCGCGAACATCGGCGCGCGGCGTAAGCTGTTGCCGCCGGCGCCAGCCTTGCGCTGGAACCATTCCTCGGCGCCCGCGAGCCATTCGGCATCGCGCAGCCGAAGGTTCTCGTGGCTGATGCGCTGCGAGCGGGTGAGCAGCGAATAGTTGAATTGAACTGGATCTAAACCGAGATATCGTTCGACTTCTTCGAACCATTCCAACGAATTGCGCGCCGCCGATTGCAGCTTCAGCACCTCGGTGCGCCGCGCATCCTCATATTTGCGGAAGGCCGCATCGAGGTCCGGCTCGGACTCGACATAGTCGGCGAGCGCCACCGCGCTCTCCAACGCCAGCTTGGTGCCGGACCCGATGGAGAAATGCGCTGAAGCCGCCGCATCCCCCATAAGCGCCAGGTTCTTGTACGACCAGCGCTCGCACAGCACCCGCGGGAAGTTGATCCACGCCGAACCTCGAATGTGGTTGGCGTTGGTCATCAGCGGGTGGCCGCCGAGATGCTTTGCAAAAATGCGTTCGCAGACCGCGATGGATTCCTGCTGCGTCATCTGGCCGAAGCCGAAGGCAGCCCAGGTCGCTTCGCTGCATTCGACGATGAAGGTCGCGGTCTCGCTGTCGAACTGGTAGGCATGCGCCCACACCCAGCCATGCTCGGTCTTCTCGAAGATGAAGGTGAAGGCGTCGTCGAATTTCTGCGTGGTGCCGAGCCACACGAACTTGCATTTGCGGGTGTCGATGTCCGGCTTGAAGACGTCGGCGAACGTGGCGCGGGATTTAGAGTTCAACCCGTCGGCGGCGACCACCAGGTCATGCGTTTCCATAAAGGGTTTCGGGCCGGAAACATCGGTCTCGAACATCATCTTGATGCCGAGCTCGCGGGCGCGCCGCTGCAAGAGGATCAGGAGCCGCTTGCGGCCGATGCCGCAAAAGCCATGGCCGGAAGACACCGTTCGCACGCCGTCATGAATGACGGCGATGTCGTCCCAATAGGCGAAATGCTTCTTGATCCAGACGGCGCTGACCGGATCGTTCCTGGTCAGGTTCTCCAGCGTCTCCGCCGACAGCACCACGCCCCATCCGAATGTGTCGTCGGCGCGGTTGCGCTCATAGACCGTCACCTCATGCGCGGCATCGCGCAGCTTGAGCGAGATGGCAAAATAGAGGCCGGCTGGTCCGCCGCCGAGAACCGCAACCTTCATGTCTTGCGATCTCCTCTTCACATCGGGACTCGCCGGCAAAGGCCGGCGATCCCGATTGTCAGTATCGCGCCGGCCGGCAATTATTTCAAGCTTGAAGTTTTATAATTGAATGATCGCGGCCGGCGCGTTTGCCTCGTCACTTGGTGGGATCCTTCGGGCTCCACAGCACCGTTTCGGCGCCCTTCTCGTAGGCCATGCCTTCGGGGTAGCTGATCGCCTCGAGCTGCAGCCCCCACGGCGCCTGGAAATAGAGGATGGTCTGGCCCGCGGCCGGCCCTTCCTTCACCGGCAGCGGTCCCATCCGGGTTTTAACACCCTTGGCCTCGAGACAGGTTTTGGCGGCGGCGACGTCGTCGATATAGAAGGCGATGTGGAAGCCGCCGATATCGCTGTTCTTCGGCGTCAAATCCTTCTGATCGGGCGCGGTATATTTGAACAGCTCGATGTTCGATCCGTAGCCGCAGCGAACCATGGTGATCTCTTCGATCACCGCCTTCGGATCGACGCCGAGCAGATCCTGCATGAAGGTGCCCTTGTCGTCGGCGAACGGCCCGAACGACATCGCCTTCTTGCAGCCGACGACATTGGTGAAGAAGTCGACGGCCTGCTTCATGTCGGGCACGGTGATGCCGGTGTGGTCATGTCCGCGCATGCCGGGGATCGAATCCGCGGAAGCTGCTCCCACTGCACCGAATAAGGAGGCCGCGAAAACCGCTGCCTGGATTGCGTATTTCATGTCACCCTCCGTTGGCGGGCTGACTTGTCCTTGCGCACATCCGAGGCCCGCTGGTCGGCGTGCGGATCAAAAACTCACGTCATGCCGATGCCTTGGGCTGCAGCCAGTTCGGATCGATCTCCGGCAGCGGAATGGCGGCGAGCAGGTCGCGCGTGTAGGTCTCCTTCGGGTTCTCGAACAGCGCGTCCGTGGCGCTGGCCTCGGCGATCCTGCCTTCGCGCATCACGATGACCTGCTGGCAAAGCCGCCGGATCACCGACAAATCGTGGCTGATGAAGGCGACCGTCAGCCCCATCTCGGCCGCCAGCTTTTCCAGCAGCGTCAGGATCTGCGCCTGCGTCGAGACGTCGAGGCCGGAGACGATCTCGTCGGCCAGCACGAATTTCGGCGACAGCGCCAGTGCTCGTGCGATACCGACGCGCTGCCGCTGTCCGCCTGATAATTCGTGGCGGTAGCGGCTGGCAAAACTCTGCGGCAGGCCGACGCGCTGCAGGGCTTCCGCGACGCGTTCCTTCAGCCTGTCGCCAAGGCCGTTCTGCCTTAAGGGTGCGGCGATGATGTTGAAGATCGTATGCCGCGGATTGAGCGACGACATCGGATCCTGGAAGATCATCTGCAGGTCGCGGCGCAGCGGTCTCAGCTCGGCTTCCGAAAGACGGCTGATGTCGCGCCCCTCGAAGCCGATGGAACCCGCGCTAGGTTCGAGCAGCCGGACCAGCGCGCGCCCGAGCGTCGATTTGCCCGAACCGGATTCGCCGACGATGCCGGTGACAGATCCCTTTGGCAGGTCGAAGTCGAGACCTTTCAGGATTTCGGCCAGCGGCGCGCGGCCGATCAGCGGCTTGCGCGTCATGTCGGGCAGCGCCACCTTCAGCCCGCGCACGGAAAACAGCGGCTCAGCCATGGCCGGGCCTCCAGTCCTTGTCGGCGGCGGCGATCTCTGCGGCCAATCCGGCAAGCACGCTTTCGTCCACCGGCTTCAGCGAAGCAAACGGGTCGGTGTAGCGCGGTGTCGCCGCCATCAGCGCGCGCGTATAGGGGTGCTGCGGTGCCGCAAACAGCGCCTCGGTCTCGGCCTCTTCGACCACCTTGCCGGCATAGAGCACCGACACTTTCTGGCAGATCTTGGCAACCACGCCGAGGTCATGGGTGACGAACAGGATCGCCGTGCCATGATCGCGCTGCAGTTGCGCGATGAGCCGCAGGATCTGTTTTTGCACCGTTACGTCCAGCGCCGTCGTCGGCTCGTCCGCGACAATCAATCGGGGCTCCGCCGCGAAAGCCGCCGCGATCAGCACACGCTGACGCATACCGCCGGACAATTCATGCGGATAGCTCTTCAGCACGCGCTCGGGATCGCGGATCTGCACCTCGTCGAGCAACTGCCATATGCGCTGGTCCGCCCTTTCGCCGCTCCAGCCGAGGATGCGCACCAGCCGGTCGGTCATCTGCGGGCCGATGCGGCGCGACGGGTTGAGCGCGGTGAGCGGATCCTGCGGGATCAGCGCCGTTCGCGCGCCGATCAGGGTCCGCCGCGCCTTGGCATCGAGGCGGCCGAGGTCCTCGCCCTCGATCAGCATCTCGCCTTCGACGATGCGCACGCTTTTCGGCAGCACGCCGAGCACCGCCTTGCCGATCATCGTCTTGCCGGCGCCACTTTCGCCGACCAGCGCGCGCACCTCGCCCGGCTGCACGGCAAGCGACACCGAGCGCAGCACGCGCTGGCCGTTGGGCAGCACGGCGCTCAAACCGCGGATGTCCAGGCACGCGCTCATCGCAGCACCGGATCGAAGCGCGCCTTCAGCGCTTCGCCGAACTGGCTGAAGGAGAGCACGGTCAGGATCAGCGTGATCAGCGGGAACACCAGCACCCACCAGGCCTGATGGATCGACAACCGTCCCTCGGCGATGATGCTGCCCCAGGTCGGATCGTCGGTCGAGATCGACAGATTGACGAAGGAGAGGATCGCCTCGACGATGACGGCGATGCCCATCTCCAGGGACAGCAGCGCCACCACCGACGGCAGCACATTGGGCAGCACTTCGCGCAGCATGATGCCGATGCGGCCATAGCCGGCGATGCGTGCGCTTTCGACATAGTCCATGCGCGCCTGGCTCATCGCCTCGGCGCGGATCACCCGGCAGAAGCGCGTCCAGTCGATGATCGCGATGGCGAGGATGACGGAGCTCAGGCCGGTGCCCAGCACGGCCACCAGCAGGATCGCGAACAGCACCGGTGGGAACGCCATCCAGACATCGACGATGCGCGAGATGATGAGGTCGGCCCAGCCGCCGAAATAGCCGGCGATCAGGCCGAGCACCGAACCGAGAACACAGGCGGACGTCGCCGCCGCGAAGGCGACGATGAAGGCGATGCGTCCGCCGAAGATCAGCCGCGACAGCAGATCACGTCCAAGGCTGTCGGTGCCGAGCCAGTAGCCAGGTTCGGCCCCGTCGAGCCAGAAGGGCGGCAGGCGCTCCAGCATCAAATCCTGCGCCAGCGGGTCCTGCGGTGCGATCAATGGCGCGAATATGGCCGCGAGCAGCGCCAGCAGAAGCCAGCCGCCGGCCAGCCACAGCCTCGGGCTCAAACCTCGCCTGGCGACATTTGCCTCATCCATGGCGCAGCCTCGGATTGAGCAGCGCATACATCATGTCGACGGCGAGGTTGATCAGCACGAAGAGCAGCGCGAACACCAGCACGATGCCCTGGATCAGCGGCAGATCGCGGTTGATGACCGCGTCGATCGCCATATTGCCGAGGCCTTCATAGGAAAACAGCCGCTCGACGATGACGGTGCCGCCGATAAGGAAGGTGAACTGAACGCCGACCAGCGTCAGCGTCGGCAATGCCGCGTTCCTCAGCGCCTCGCGCAGGATCACCTGTGTCTCCGAAAAACCTTTCACGCGTGCCAGCACCACATAGTCGAGGTCGAGCACTTCCTTCAGCGACTGTTTGAGCAATTGAGCGATGATCGCTGCCAGCGGCAGCGCCAGTGCCACGGCCGGCATCAGCATGTGTTTCAACAGGTCCCAGGTCAGGTCGAAACGAAGCCTGAGGATGCTCTCGACGAGATAGAACTGCGTGGCGAAAGGCAGATCGAGCTGCGGCGACACCCGGCCCGAAATGTCGAATACCGGCACCAGCACGCCGAACAGCAGGATCAGCACAAGGCCCCAGAGGAAATCGGGGATGGAGAGCGTCGCGCCGCTCACGATGTCGATGCCGGCCTCTATCGCCGTGCCGCGCGAGCGCGCGCCGAGGATCGCGGCGGTAGTGCCGATCGCGATCGCCATCAGCAGCGCGACCGTCGCCAGCTCCAGCGTCGCCGGCAGCCGGTTGAACACCAGCCCCAGCACGTCCTGGCGCAGCGAGATCGAGGTGCCGAAATTCCCATGCAGCACGCCGCCGAGCCAGATGAAGAATTGCTGCACGATGCTCTTGTCGAGCCCGTAGAGCGAGCGCAGCCGGGAGATGTCGTCATCGCTGGCGCCGGGCGGCAGCATCATCGCGATCGGGTCGCCGGGCGCGACACGGATGACGACGAAGACGACGACGGCGACGCCGAACAGCGTCACCATCATCGTCAACAGACGTACGAGAAATCTTTGCAGCAGCATGCGCCCATATGCCTGGATGAAAATGCGCGCCGTCTTGCGGACGGCGCGCGTGGCAATCCAAGACCGTTGATCAGGCGGCCGGGGTCATCAGCGCCGGCAGCAGCGCGCCGGACACATGCTGCACGACATTGACCTTCTTCGAATGCACGATCGGTTGCGCATATTGGATCAGCGGCAGCACATAAGCCTGCTCGGCAATGTATTTGTCGACGGCCTTCCAGCCGGCAATGCGCTTGGCTTCGTCCTTCTCGCCCCACAGCGGGTTGATCATGTCGACAAGGTCCTTGCTGTCCCACACCGAATGCGGGCTCGGGCCATACATGGCGAAGCCGGTCGAGGTGGTCGGATCGCCGATCGAGTTGCCCCAGTTGTAGAAAGCGGCCGGAGCCAGCTTGTCGGCGGCGCGCAACTCGTAATGCTTGGCGATCTCGTAGACCTCGATATTGGCCTCGATGCCGACCTTGCGCCACATACCGACGATCGCCTGGATCATCTCGTAGTCCTTGGGCTTGAAACCCTTGGTCGTCTGGATGGTGAACTTGACCGGCTTCTTGGGCGAATAGCCGGAGGCGGCGAGCAGCTCCTTGGCCTTCTCCGGATTGTGCTCGACTTTGATCGATGGATCGAAGGCGGCGTATTCCGGCGTCTCCAGCGTCGCGATCGGCTGGCCGTAGCCGCGCAGCAGCCGCTTGACCAAAAGCTCCTTGTCCACCGCCATCACCGCCGCCTGGCGGACGTTCTTGTCCAGCATCGCCTCGATGTCGTTGAAGAAGATCATGCCGATGTCGGAAACATTCTTGATCGAGCCGGCCAGCCCGTCCTTGGCGATCAGCCGGTCATATTCCTCGTAGGGAATTTCGAGCGTCACCTGCGAGGAGCCGGATTCGATCTCGGCGACGCGGCTTGCGGCGTCTGTGACGAACTTGATCGTCACATTCTCGAAGGCGGGCTTGGTGCCCCAATAGTGCGGGTTGGCCTTGAGCCGCAGGAACGCATTGCGCTCGAACTTGTCGACCATATAGGGACCGGTGCCGATCGGCGCCTTCTCGAAGCCTTCCGCGCCAACCTTCTCGTAATAGGCCTTCGGCAGGATGTAGCCGGTCAGGAACGACATCCACTTGAAATAGACCGGGTCGAACTGCACGACGTCGCCGGTGATCTTGTTGCCGTCGATCTTGAAGTTGTTGACGTTCTTCCAGACGAACTGGATCGGATTGCCGGTCTTCTCGTCGCCGGCCCGCTGCAGCGACCACACCACGTCCTCGGCCGTAAAGGGCGAGCCGTCATGCCATTTCACGCCGTCGCGTACCGTCATCGTCACCTTGGTGCGGTCGTCATTCCAGCCCCATTCGGTGAGCAGGCCCGGCGTGAAGGAAAGGTCCGGCTTCTGTCCGATGATCTGGTCGAACACCGATTGATAAAGGCCCTGGATGGTCGGGTTGACGGCCGAGGGGCCGGTCGTCGGATCCCACGAGGGCAGGTTGACGTTGTAGGCGATGGTGAGCTCGTCCGCCGCCTTTGCCGCCCTCGGCAGGCCGAGCGTCGCAGCACCGATCGCCGCGGCGCCATATCCAAGCAAGTCACGTCTGTTGATGGTCATGGTCGTTCCCCTTGTTGGTTATCATTTATCCGCGCGGCGTTTTCATTCGGTGGTGGGCAACCGCGCCTTGTCCATCCCGGATTTCTAGCCCTTTGTTGGAGCATGATCTTTCCCAAAAACCGGCTCCCACTTTTTGCGTTCGCTGACCTTCGGTTCGGGATCATGCTCTAGTTCCCTCCCAGCTGTTGGGCGAGCATGAAGCCGGAACCTGCGCCCGTGCCGGCGCCGGGCCATGTCGCCGCGCCGGTGAGAAAGAGGTTCGAGACCGGCGTGTTCCAGCGCGCGAAGCCGCGCGCCGGGCGGAAGAGAAAATTCTGCGCCAGGTGATGGCTGCCGCAGATCTGGTCGCCGCCGACGAGGTTCGGATTCTCACGCTCGAGGTCAAGCGGCGAGAAGATCGCGCGGCCGAGGATCTTTTTGCGCAATCCCGGGGCGTAGCTCTCGATGATGACGAGCACGCGCTCGGCATAGGCGTCCTTTACCGCATCCCAGTGCGCGGGCGCGATCTTGCCCGCGGCATCGCCGACGATCTCCGCCGGCAGCATGCGCACCTGCACCCACAGCACATGCTTGCCTGGCGGCGCGCGCGACGGATCGACCGCCGTCGGCTGGCCGACGACCAGCACCGGCTGCTCCGGCAGTTGGCCAGCGATCGCCTGCTGATAGGTGCGCGACATGGCGTCGAGCGACGGCGCCAGATGCACATAGGCGAATTGGCGAAGCTCGGCGCCGGCGCTCCAGTCGGGCAGGTCGTCCAGCGCCAGATGGATCATCATCGTGCCCGGCGCGTGGCGGAATGTCTTCATCGCCGCATCGAAGCCGGCGTCGCCGGAGCCGTCGGGCAGAAGCTTGCCTGCCAGCGCCTTGGGCGCGACGCCGGCAATGACCGCCTTGCTTGCGGCATGGGTTTCGCCGGATGCCAGCCGAACGCCGGTCGCCCTGCCGCCGGCGACCATGATCTCCGCGACCTCCGCGCCTGTTATGATCTTGCCGCCAGCCGCCTTGAGCATGCCGGCAAGCGCCAGGATGATGGTATCGGCGCCGCCTTTGCCCAGCACCATGCCGAAACTCTGGTTGGCCATCGATTCCAGATAAGGGAACACGGCGCCGCCAGCGATGTCGGGAGCGAAATCGAGATGCATGCCCCAGGCCGCGAGTGTCGTGCGCACATGCGGCGTCTCGAAATTTTCCTCGAGCCACGCGCGCGGTGACGACAACAGCAATCGGGCCGTATCGAACGCGCCGGAAAAACCCTTCTTGCGCCAGAGATTCCAGCCTGTGCCGGCCAGCGCCCTTGCGCTCATCGGCGAACCCAGCAGGCGGAACAGATGTTCGGCCTCACCCGGGAAGGCGGCGACCAGTTTCCGCCATGTGGCCGCGTCCGCCGCGGAGAAGGCGGCCAACCGCGATGCGGTCCTTTCGAGGTCGTTGCTGACGCCGAACCATTTGCCGTCCGGGAAGGCGCTGGCGAAACAATCGGCCGCGGGCGCGAATTCCAGTCCGTGGCTTTTCAATCCATTTGCATATTTCCGGTGGAAGGCCGAGCCGGCGAAGAGGCTCAAATTCATCGCGCCGAAATCGTGCCGGAAACCGGGAAGCGTGTACTCGGCGGTCCGTACCGCGCCGCCGATTGCCTCGCTGCGTTCGAAAACCGCTATTTTCCAGCCTTTGAGCGCCAGATGCGCGGCGCATGCCAGACTGTTGTGGCCCGCCCCGACAAAGATGGCGTCGAACTCGCTCACGCCCCGCCCCAAAAATGCTTTATGCTTAAAGATAATTGCAGATGCATATGTTTTCGTCTAGTAGGTATATTAAGGGCCGCAACGAGCCTTGAAGGTCACGAACAAGAGGGAACAAAAGACCATGGACACGCAAGAACTCCTCGGCGAGGTCGCCGGCCAGCTGCTTTCGGGCGCCATCAAGGTGGTCGATCTGACGGCGCCGCTCGGGCCGAACACGCCGCTGATCAAGCTGCCGCCGGAACTCGCCGTCGACACGCCGAAGGTCGAGATCCACGAGATCTCCAAATACGACAAGAACGGCCCGTGGTGGGCCTGGAACTGGCTGAAGCTCGGCGAGCATTCGGGCACGCATTTCGACGCGCCGCAGCACTGGATCACCGGCAAGGACTATCCGGACGGCGCCACCGACACCATTCCGGCGCAGAATTTCATCGGCCCGGTCAACGTCATCGACTGCTCGAAAGAAGCGGCCGCAGATCACGACTTCCTGCTCACCGTCGACCACATCAAGGCCTGGGAGGCCAAGCACGGCGCCATCAACCCCGGCGAGTGGGTGGTGATGCGCACCGACTGGTACAAGCGCAACGGCTCGGAAGCGGAGTTCCTCAATGCCAACGAGACCGGCCCGCACACGCCGGGCCCGACGGCCGAGGCCATCCAGTTCCTGATCGCCAAGGACATCAAGGGCTGGGGCTCGGAAACGATCGGTACCGACGCCGGCAAGGCCGGCGGCATGGAGCCGCCATTCCCGGCCCACACGCTGATGCACAAGGCCAACCGTTACGGGCTGGCCAGCCTCTGCAATCTCGACCAGCTGCCGCCGAAGGGCGCGATCCTGATCGCCGCCCCGCTCAAGATCGAGCACGGCACCGGCAGCCCGATCCGCGCATTGGCGCTGGTGCCGGGCAAATAGGCGAGGCGACGGTCTTCGGGAGAAGATCATGCTTGCGGGCGATGGAGTGATGACAGCGAGAGGGCGGCAGCCTGGCAAGGCCAGCGCTCTACGGCGCCCCCCTCTGTCCTGCCGGACATCTCCCCCTCTAGGGGGGAGATTGGATGTCACCCCCGCTTTCGCCAATCTCCCACGTCGCAGCACGATGTGGGGCGCCAAAACTGCCAATCTCCCCCCTAGAGGGGGAGATGGCCGGCAGGCCAGAGGGGGGCGCGAAGGAACACGGCTTTGCGCGATTAGCCTCCCAACACCCGCGAGCCTCCAATGACCGCCACCGATCACATCATCGTCGGCAGCGGCATCAACGCCCTGGTCTGCGCGGCGATGCTTGGCGCCAAGGGCGCAAAGGTGCTCGTGCTCGAGCGCAACGATCGTATCGGCGGCTGCATGCGCACCGAGGAGATCACGGTGCCCGGCTTCGTCCATGATGTGATGGCCACGACCTTCGTGCTGTTCATCACCTCGCCGGCCTTTGCCGCGCTCCGCAAGGACCTTGCACGGCATGGGCTGGAGTTCTGCCACACCGCCACCCCGACAGGCGTGCTCACGCCCGACGGCAGCCATGCCGTGCTCACCACCGACCGTGCCGCCAACATTGCGGCGCTGAACCGGATCGCCTCCGGCGACGGCGACCGCCATGGCGGCGATGTCAGCGGTATCGAGCGCAATGCCGGGCTGCTGTTCGGCCTGCTCGGCGGCGCACTGTGGTCCTATCCGACGACCAAGCTCATCGCCGGCGAGGCCTGGCGGCGAGGCCCGCGCAACCTTGCCGCCTTCATGGGCGAGGCGCTGGTGCCCGCGCGCGGCTGGCTGGAAACGACCTACACTTCCGACCTTCTCCGTGCGCTCTGGGCGCCCTGGGTGTTGCATGCCGGGCTTGGACCGGAAGACGCCTTCTCCGGCCAGATCGCCAAGGTCATCGCCTTCGCGCTGGAGGCCGCCGGCGCGCCGATTGTCAAGGGCGGCGCGAAAAACCTGCTCGCCGCCTTCGAGGCGCTGATCAGGGAACGCGGCGGCGAGGTCCGCGTCAACGCCGACGTCGCCTCGATCGTCCAGAGCGGCGGACGCGCCAGCGGCGTGCGGCTCGCGTCCGGTGAAACGCTGACAGCGGCGAAAAGCGTCATCTGCTCGGTCACGCCGACGCAGCTATACGGCCGCCTGCTCGGCGATGCGGCTCCAAAGCGCGACGTCGAAGCGACGCGCGTTTATCGCTACGGCAAAGGCAACTTCCAGATCCACTACGCGCTGGATAAGCCGCCGGCCTGGCGCGGCGAGGGCCTCGACAAGGTGGCGCTGCTGCATCTGACGCCGGGTTTGGATGGTGTTTCGAAAGCCTGCAACGAGGCGGTGCGCGGCCTGCTGCCGGAAGTGCCGACCATCTGCGTCGGCCAGCCGCACGCGCTCGACCCGTCGCGCTGTCCGGACGGCAAGGCGATTCTCTGGCTGCAGTTGCCGGAGGCGCCGCGCCACATCAAAGGCGATGCCGCCGGCAAGCTCGAAGCGCCCGCCGACGGCCGCTGGACCGAGGCGCTGCGCGAAGCCTATGCCGACCGCGTCGAGGCGATCCTCGCCAACCACATCGACGGTTTCCGCGAGAGCGTTATCGCGCGCCGCGCCTATTCGCCGACCGATCTCGAAGCGATGAACATCAATCTGGTCGGCGGCGATCCCTATGGCGGCTCGTCCACCATAGACCAGTCCTTCCTGTGGCGGCCGTTCAAGGCGAGCCGCAACCATGAGACCGGCATCAAAGGCCTCTACCATATCGGCGCTTCCACGCATCCCGGCGCCGGCCTCGGAGGCGGTTCCGGCTTCCTTCTGGCGGGGAGGCTGTGATGGAACAGAAGCTCCCGGAAAAGCGCCAGCGCATCTCGACCCTCGGCCAGATCGGCCTGCAGCAATTCGCGCCCTATCTGATGAACCGCATCATGGGTCGTTACAACGCCACTTTGCGCGAGGATTTCCGCAAGCAGGGCCTGACCATTCCGCAGGTTCGGACGCTCGCCGTGCTCTCGGTCACCGATGGCGTCACCGTCAACGACCTGTCGGTCTACACGGTGATCGAGCAGTCGACCTTGAGCCGCACGCTCGACACGCTGGAAGGCCAGGGCCTTGTGCGGCGCGAGCAGGGCGTCACCGACAGCCGTATCCGCCATGTGTTCCTGACCGATGATGGCCGCGCGCTGTTCACCCGCGCCTGGCCCGCAATGCATGACGCTTTCGAAGCCATGTTCGACGGTATCGACGATGCCGAATACGCCGCGCTGATCGCGACGTTGCAAAAAATGCTGAAGAACATCCGCAAGCACGAGATCTAGATGCACGCGCCGCCCCATGGAAGGCGGCAACGGAAGGAGGCGGAGATGGCCGAACGGTCTTTTGCCAAGGAAGTCGAAAAGCTGAGGCTTGGCGCCGGCGAGGAATTCGCCGGCGAGGGCATCCTCGCCATCACCAAGGCGCTCTTGCAGTGCGGCGTAGGCTATGTCGGCGGCTACCAGGGCGCGCCGATCAGCCATCTGATGGATGTGCTGGCCGACGCGCAGGACATTCTGGGCGAGCTCGGCGTGCATTTCGAGGCGAGCGCTTCCGAAGCGACTGCCACCGCCATGCTGGCCGCCTCCGTGCATTATCCGATCCGGGGCGCCGCCACCTTCAAGTCGACGGTCGGCACCAACGTCGCTTCCGACGCGCTGGCCAACCTCGCCTCCGGCGGCGTCACCGGCGGCGCGCTGATCATCGTCGGCGAGGACTATGGCGAGGGCTCCTCGATCATGCAGGAGCGCAGCCATGCCTTCGCCATGAAGAGCCAGGTCTGGCTGCTCGACCCGCGCCCGAACCTGCCGTCGATCGTCAAGGCGGTCGAGGACGGCTTCGAGCTGTCGGAGGTGTCGAACACGCCGGTGATGCTGCAGGTGCGTATCCGCTGCTGCCACGTCCACGGCCACTTCATCGCCAAGGACAACAAGCGCCCGCCGATGTCGGTCGCCGATGCGCTGTCGGCGCCGCGCCGCGACACCGGCCGCATCGTGCTGCCGCCCGCCTCCTTCCTGCATGAGAAGGAAAAGGTCGCCAAGCGCTGGCCAGCGGCTGTCGATTTCATCAAAAACCGCAAGATTAACGAGATCTTCGGCTCGGACCACGGCTCGGTCGGCATCGTCATGCAGGGCGGCATGTACAATTCGGTCATCCGCGCGCTGCAGCGGCTCGGCCTTGCCGACACCTATGGCGAGACCGACGTGCCGCTTTACGTGCTCAACGCCGTCTACCCGCTGGTCGACGATGAGTTTCTCGCCTTCTGCGAAGGCAAGCAGGCGGTGCTGGTCGTCGAGGAAGGCCAGCCCAATTATATCGAGCAGGCCTTTGCCGCGATGCTGCACAAGGCCGGGCGCGGCACTAAACTGGTCGGCAAGGAGCATCTGCCGATGGCCGGCGAATATACCGGCCAGGTGATGCTCGACGGCATCGGCTCCTTCCTGCGCGCCAATGCCCCGCATCTGCTGCCGGGCGAGGTCCGGGCTCCGAACAAGGCGGGTGAAGGCGTCGATACGGCCGACCTCATCAATGTCGTGCCTGGACGTCCGCCGGGCTTCTGCGTCGGCTGTCCTGAGCGGCCGATTTTCGCCGCGACCAAGCTTGTCGAGCAAGAGCTCGGCAAGCACCACATCGCCTCCGACATCGGCTGCCATCTGTTCTCGATCATGCCGCCTTTCGAGCTCGGCGCCACCACCATGGGCTATGGGCTGGGGCCGGCCTCGGCCTCCGCCTTCAACTCGCCGGAGGCAAAACGCCGCTCGATCTCCTTCGTCGGCGATGGCGGCTTCTGGCACAACGGCCTGACCTCCTCGATCGGCAATGCTGTCTTCAACAAGAATGACGGCGTCATCGTCATCGTCGACAATTTCTACTCCGCCGCCACCGGCGGCCAGGACATCCTGTCCTCGCGCGCAAACAACCGCACCAAGTCGACCAAGCATCCGATCGATGAAGCGGTGAAGGGCATGGGCGTCAAATGGCTGCGCCATATCGACCGCACCTATGATGTCGGCAAGATGCAAGCCGCGCTGCGCGAGGCGCTGACCACCGAGGAGAAGGGGCCGAAGGTCATCGTCGCCTCGTCGGAATGCATGCTCAACCGCCAGCGCCGCGAGAAGCCGCTGGTCGACAAGGCGATCAAAGGCGGCGAGCGCGTGGTCAAGCCGAAATTCGGCGTCGACGAGGACATCTGCACGGGCGACCATGCCTGCATGCGGCTGTCCGGCTGCCCGTCGCTGTCGGTGAAGTCGCTCGACGATCCGCTGCGCGACGATCCGGTCGCGTCGATCGACCAGAACTGTGTCGGTTGCGGCAATTGCGGCGAGGTGGCGGACGCCGCCGTGCTCTGCCCATCCTTCTACCGCGCCGATGTCGTCCACAATCCCGGCCGCTGGGACCGTTTCCTCGAAAACGCGCGCCGCGCCGCGATCGGCCTTCTGCAGCGCCGCCGCGAGAGCCGCCGCTTGACGTTCGCCGATGCTTGATCAGGCTTCTCCCCTGCGCCCCAAGGCGGGCGCCTCTGACGACGAGCGGGTGATAAAACTCGCCGTGCTCGCGGTCGGCGGCCAGGGCGGCGGCGTGCTCGCCGACTGGATCACCGACGTCGCCGAGCGCAACGGCTATATCGCCCAATCGACCTCCGTGGCCGGCGTCGCGCAGCGCACTGGCGCCACGATCTATTACATCGAGATGGCCCGCGACACCGGCCGGCTGCCGGTTTTCGCGCTGTCGCCCTCGCAGGGCGATGTCGACATCTTGATCGCCGCCGAGCTGATGGAAGCCGGCCGCGCCATCATCCGCGGTTTCGTCACGCCCGAGCGCACGACGCTGATCACCTCTTCACACCGCATCGCTGCCGTCTCGGAAAAGATCGAGCCGGGCGACGGCCGCGCCTCGTCGGAAAAAGTGCACGCGACGGCACAAGCGGCGGCCAGGCGCTTCATCGCCTTCGACATGGAAAAGATCGCCGCCGACAACGGCACCATGATCTCGGCCAGCCTGCTCGGTGCGCTGGCCGGCTCCGACGCGCTGCCCTTCACCCGCGAAACTTACGAGCAGGCGATCGGCGCCGGCGGCCGTGGCGTCAAGCCGAGCCTCGCCGCCTTCGGCGCGGCTTACGACCGCGCGCGCGGGATCGCGGCAGCGCCGGCCGGGGAAAAGGCGGCGGCGGAACCCCCCGTTGCCCAGCTCAGGCCAACGGGGAGGGTCAGCGGCCCGGAAACCCTGCTCAAGGGCTGGCAGGCGCTTGCCGCTCGCGTCGCGCTGCTGCCGGAACCGGTGCGCGACATGGCCGAGCGCGGCCTGAAGAAGGTCGTCGATTATCAGGACATCGCCTATGGCGGCGAATATCTCGACCGGTTGAGCAGGGCGGTGACGCTGGATAATGCGGAGCGTGGCTACGCGCTGTCGATCGCCGCGGCAAAGCATCTCGCCAACGCCATGTGCTACGACGACATGATCCGCGTTGCGGATTTGAAGACACGCTCGACGCGAGACAAGCGGGTGCGCAAAGAAGTCGGTGTCAAGCAAGGCTCGGTCCTGCAGGTGACCGAATATTTCCATCCACGCATCGAGGAATTCTGCGGCACGCTGCCGGCAGGGCTCGGAAGCTATATCGACAACCGACCCAAGCTCGCCGCTTTCCTCGACCGCCGCATCAATCGCGGCCGCCACATCCGCACCGACAGTTTCACCGGCTTCGCCATGCTGTGGTTCATCGGCGGCCTGCGGCGCTGGCGCCGCCGCCTGCTGCGCCACAGGGTCGAGGTCGAGCATCTCGAACGTTGGTACGGCCTGGCGCTCGCCCACGCGCACAAGGACTACGCGCTTGCCACCGAAATCCTGAACTGCCGCCGCCTGATCAAGGGCTACAGCGACACACATGCCCGCGCCCAGTCGAAATTCGATCGCGTACTGTCGGCGCTGCCCATGCTCAAGGGCAGGGAGGACGCTGCCGACTGGATCCGCCGCCTGCGCGAGGCGGCGCTGAAGGACGAAAAGGGCGACATGCTGGACGGCGCGCTGAAGACCGTGGCGACGCTCAACGAAGGCGCTACCCCGCTAACGAAGACGTGATCCAAACCGCTCCGACGGAATTCGACCGTGTCCCCCGTTTCACGGCGGTAGGGATTGAATCACGGAGACAAACCTTGATGACGAGATATTTTCTGCCTCTCGCGATGGCCGCCGGCACGTTGCTGCTATCCAGTGTGGGCTCGCAAGCCATGCCGATGGCCAAGCCAGGTGCTTCGCCGCTGCCCATCGAAACCGTCGGCTGGCGCTGCGGTCCCGGCTGGCACGTGAACCGTAGGGGCAGATGCGTGCCGAACCGCCGCGTGATCATACGGCCGGCGCGCCATTGGCATCCCGGCTTCTGGTACCACCACCGCTGGCACCCCGGTTATTGGAGCTGGTGATCGCTCTCGGATCGCCGTTGATGCCCGCGCTGGCAACGGCGCGGGCGGTTTGGCTAAGGTCCCACGCACAGGTTCGAAACCTCCGCGCCAGCGTTGGTGATTGGCCGAGGCTCCTCAGCCTCGTCATCCACGGGCGGAGCAAGGAGCGAAGCGACGCAGCGCAGACCCGAGGATCCATTCCGTGACGTTCAGGCGTTGCCACGGTTCAGAATTCTGCTCCGCAGCACCCACGATCAAAGTCACGGAATGGATCCTCGGGTCTCCGCGTCCGCTTCGCTCCCGCTCCGCCCGTGGATGACGAACTGACTGGCGCCGCCAGCCTATCGCTGACCGGCAAACTCACGGCTCACGCCACCAGATCCCGCATCGGCTTCACCGCCGCCGACTCCGGAAACACCTTGTCGCCAAGCACGGCCGGCGACAGCCCGAACTGGTCGGCCAGCAGCCCCTTCAGCACCGCACGCACATCGCTGGTCGGCGCGAGGTCGCGCTGTTCGTAGAGCTGCGCCGGCTTCAACCCCGGCCAGTCGGCGATGACGCGGCCGCCCTTGATCGCGCCGCCGGCGAGCAGCACCACTGTGCCGGTGCCATGGTCGGTGCCGACCGTGCCGTTGATGCGGGCCGTGCGGCCGAACTCGGTGATGGCGACGACCGCGGTGTCGCGCCAACGCTCGCCAAGCCCCTTCTCGAACTCCTCGAACGCCCCGTCGAGGCCGCCGAGCAGATTGGCGAGCCGGCCGGTGGCGCCGCCTTCATTGACGTGCGTGTCCCAGCCGTCGAAGGCGAGCGCCGCGATGCGCGGCCCGTCGTCGGCGGCCATCAGCCGCGCCGCGCCTTGCGCCGATTGCCGCATGCCGGCGGCGTTGTCGAGGCCGCCCTTAGGCTTCATCGTCGTGCCGTCGAGTTGGTCGCCCAGCGCCATCCGATCGGCATCGAGCCCTTTCTGAAGCGCGGCCGCCAGCACCGGATCGCGATGGTTGTAGAGATCGAGCACACGCTCCGCCAGCGCATCGCCGGGCGTCGGCAGCGCCTGCGGTGCCCAGCCGAGCACGGGCGCGGCGCCACGGATCACCAGCGGCGTCGACGGCCCGACCGCCAGCCCGCCGAGCCTCGCCACGCGCTCGCCCGCCGGCAGGCTGGCCAACGCCCGGTTGAGCCAGCCGGTGGTGGCGTTGCCAGGGCCGGGCAGGCCGCTTTCCAGCACGTCCTGGCCGTCGAAATGCGAGCGGTCGCGATAGCCGGTCGCCGCCGCATGCACGACCGCCGCCTGGCCCGCCTTGAACAGGCGCGCAAACACCGGCATTGCCGGATTGACGGCGAAGAAACCGTCAAGCGGCAATGCCGGGTTGGCGCCTGAGAGCGAAAGCGCGATGTCGCCATGCAGGCCGGCATAGTTTGGATCGCCAACCGGCCCGACGGTCGACAGCCCGTCCAGGGCGCCGCGCAGCACGATGACAATCAGGCGCGGGTCGCGCTTGTCGGCTGCGCGCGCGAAGCGCGGCAGATAGGCCCAGGCAAACAGCGCGCCGCCGCTCATCAGCACCGCGCGCCGGGACAGGCTGGGGGTTTCGCAAAAAAGGCTCATGGCCGCATCTCCATCACTGTTACCGGCGCTGGAATTACCGGCGCTGGAATTCCGGCGCCATCAGCAGCAGCGCCAGGCCTTGCTGTCTGAACTCCGCGCGCGAAATCGCCTGCCGCGTCTCGGCCGAGACGGATGTGCCGATCAGCGACGCCAGCATCTCGTCGGGATCGCCGATATCGTCCGCCTGCTTCGCCGCCTGCCAGGCGATGTCCAGCCGCGTCTTGAGGCCCTCGGCGGAAACCCAAGCGTCCGTCCGGTCGGGAAAACCGTTCGGCCCCGGCGGTCGCCACAGCGGCTCGCCGAGCACGCTCAGCCAGCGAAGCGACCGTTGCGGTTCGTTGACGGCGGTGGCGCCGACCGCCCGCCGCAGCGCCACGACATAGTCCAAGGGCGAGCGCAGCTTCGTGAGCGGCGTCGACCAGGCTTCCGGCATGTCGATCAGCGTCAACGCGATCGCGCGCAGGTCGCCGTCGGTCTTGGTGAAGATCGTGGCCAGGCGGGCGATCGCCGCCGGCGGTGGATCGTCCGCGATGAAATGGCGGGCAAGCTTGGTGGCGATGTGCCGCGCGGTGGCCGGGTGACGGGCAATGTCGTTGAGCGCGGCCTCCGCCTGGCCCATGCCGCCATCGGGATAGGTCTTGCCGAGCAGCACCGCCTTGCCCGGCTGATGCGCATTGGCGTTGAAGACGAAGCTTCCCGGCTCGCCCAGCCGCCCCTCGCGGCCGGCCATCGTCCAGCCGGTCAGCATGTTCGCGAAACTGGTGACGTCGGCCTGGGCATAGCCGCTGCCGACGCCCATCGTGTGCAATTCCAGGATCTCGCGGGCGAGGTTCTCGTCGAGGCCGCGTCCGCGTCGCTTGCCGGCGCGGGAATCGGGGCCGATGGACTGCCGGTTGTCGAGATAGAACAGCATGGCCGGATGGTGCTCGACGGCCAAAAGCATATCGGCGAAGCGGCCGAGCACGAAGGGGCGGATCGCCTCGCGCTCGAAGGCGCCGGCGCATGCCCGCACGACCGGTGCCTTGGCGACGGAAACGCAGAAATGGTTCGACCAGAAGCCGACCAGGCGCTCTACGAAGCCGGGCGTCGCAGTGAGCGCCTTGTCGAACCGGGCCTGCGCCTCGTCGCGATAGATATCGGCCTCGACATGCGGCACCGAGGGTTTGGCTTTTGCCACGGCCGGGCCGGCTGGATCATCCGTTGCTGGCTGCATAGCGGCGGCCGCCGTTTCGGCGCGCGCCGCATTGCGCTCCATGGCTGCCGCCATGCTGGCCTGGATCGCCGCAGTGCTGTCCAGCAACCCGGCATTCCGTGGGTCGTCGGGGGAAATGAGCGCGATGTCCTGCTGCTTGAGCTCGGCCTCGAGGTAGCCGCGCGGATCGGCGGCGATCTTGCCAAACTCGTCGCCGGGTTTCGCGCCGAGGCCGAAGCGGTTGAGCGTCACCAGGGCGGGGTTCGGCGAGACGGAATTTGCAAACGTTGCGGCCAACGAAGCCTCCGTTGAACCCGGCGCAGATCGCGTCGGTTTCATGGATCATCGGGGATACTCACGATGCCGGCCGCAGCACCGGCATCGCGAAGGGTTGTTACCAGCGGCGCCAGTGGTGCCAGCGATGGTAGGGATGCCAGACGGGGCCGATATAGACGCGCGGTCCGCCCCAGTAGTAATAGCCGGGATAGATCACGCGGCGATTGGGCACGCAGCGGCCCCAGTGGTTGGGATGCCAGCCCGGACCGCAGCCCCAGGCGACGTGCTCGACAAGCGCCGGTGAGGGCGCAACCGGTGCGATCGGCATCGCCGAGGCGGCGCTTGCGGCGGCCGTTCCGCCGAGGGCGAGGGCAGCCGCGATCGAATATTTTGCCAGACTGTTCATGCGATACTCCCGAGAGTTTCGAGGTTGAAGAGAACCTGCCGCCGCCAAAGGCGGTCGCAGGCCTGTCCCTCTTCCCTTGAACGGAGCGCGCTTGCCCTTTCCGTCGCCGCCTATGGCAATTTTTTTGCAGGCGGCGGCTGCCGGCCAGCGCGTCGCAACAAGGCGTCCGCCAGCAGCCGGCGGTCCTCCGGGGAGCCCGATGCGGCGAATTCGATGATGCGTTGCTCGATCCGGGTGCGCACGGTGACATCGGCATTGCGCGCGCGCTCCAGGGCGGCGGCAAGCGCATTGGTGTCGAGAGCTGGCTGTTGCAGAAGGTTTGCCGCCTCACGCCGCGCGGCCTGTCCGTCGAGGATCACGTCCCGCGACTCCCGGCGCACCTCGCGCAACGCCTGGCGGAAGACCTTGCGGTCGGCGGCCGGCAACCTGCCGCCGGCCGATTCCAGCGAATAGCCAGAATTCGATTTGCCGATCAGCCAGCCGGCGCCGCCGGCCACCGCGCCGATCAGAAAAACGTTCAGCACCAGCGATGCCGCGACAAGACGGGGGCTCATAGGTTTTCCTCGTAAGGATCGGCGTCGGGACCGGCATCGCCGAACGACGTCGCGTTGGCATCCATCACATAATGGTCGGGCTGCATATCCGGACTGACGACGGCCACCAGCGCCAGGCCGGCCACGGCGCCGGCCAGGCCGACACCCGCAAGCCCGAAGCCCAGCCACCAGAACCGTCGGCGGCGGCTCTGCCTGACCTGGGTGGCAGCGCGGGCGGCGATCGTGCGATGCAGGGCCGCCCCGGGGGCTTCAACCCGATGGCGGTCGAGCATGGCGTCGAGCCTGCCGGCGCGCCGCAGGACGGCGCGGCCCTCGTCGGTCTCGGCAAACAGTATCGCTGCGGCCTGCTCGGCCGGCGGCCAGCGGTGCAAGGCGCTGCCATAGGCATCCGCCAGCGCGGCGAAACGCCCGGCGTCCATTGGCCCGTCCGAAGTTTTCTCAGCCATGTCGTTCCCCCTTCCGCCGTTCCGGCGTGGCCCCCCACGCCGCAGTCCTCGGGATTCGCAGTCCCCTCACGGTCTCAATCATCGCCATCTCCAACGAGCATGGCCTGCAACGAGCGCCGGCCGCGCGCGAGCAGGCTTTCCAGCGCATCGACGCTGACTTGCATGGCGGTGGCGGCCTCGATGTTGGACAGCTCCTGATAATAGACCAGCACGATCGCCTCGCGTTGGCGCGGCGCGATGCGCTGCAGTGCTTGGTTGACCCTGCGCTCGTCGTCGTCAGGCATTGCATCGGGAAGCGGCGTTTCATCGGCCACCTCCGGCAGCTCGTCCGTCGTCCATTCGCGCCGGCGCCGCAGCCGGTCGTAGCAGAGGTTGAGCGCGACGCGGTGGACCCAGGTGTCGAAGCGTGCGTGCCCCTGGCGCCAGCCCGAGGCATGGCGCCAGATGCGCACGAAAGTCTCCTGGGCGACATCCTCTGCTTCCGCCGGGTCGCCAAGCATCCTGGCGGCCAGGGCCAGGATGCGCGGCAGCTTGCGCGCCACCATCGCCTGCACCGCGGCGGTGTCGCCGGTGCCGATGCGGCGTACCAGTTCCTCGTCCGGATCGGCGCCCATCACGTCGGGCGCTCGCGGCTGTCATTGTGCGGCATAGCCTCTTGATCATTGCTCCTGATTGGGAGCGGTTTTATGGCCCGGCCTCTCGTCGGCGCCGAGCACGCCGTCGCTATTCTTGTCGAGCCTGGCGAAGCGCTCGGCGAGAAAGGCGTCGAGCTCGCCCCTGTCGACGAAACCGTCCTTATTGACGTCGATGCGCGCGAAGGATTTGGCCGGATCGCCCTTGGCCTTGCGCGTGGTCTGGAAAGCGGTCCATTCGGTGAGGCTGACCTTGCCGTCATTGTCTGTGTCGGCCCGCATGAACACCCTTTCCCGGCGCGCCTCGAACTTTTCCAGCGTCAGGCCGGATTTGGGTTGGTCAGACTTGGCGGCCGGAGCCGGGCTGCTCGGCGCCGTCTGGGCCGGGGCAGGGGCCGGCGTCGTTGTCTGGGCAACCGCGAACGCGGTCTGCAGGCCAAGGGCAACGACGAATATGGTGGGGCGAATCATGCTCTCGTCTCCGGTTGGGCGCGGCCATTGGCGGCCACGCTTCAGCCATTGAACGCGAGACAGAGCAAAATCCGTCGGTCTTTTTCGACCGGACACCAACCTACCGGATCCGGCGCAGCCGGATCGAAGGATTGCTAAGGACAGGAGGCGACGACTATCTCGGCTGGTCGACCGCCACCAACTGGTCCTGCTTGAAACCCGCATGTTGCGGCGTCCAGACGTCGCCCTCGCGGTTGAACCAGTGGCACAGATACGTGCCGGAAGCCGCCCCGTCGCTGACGGTCATTTCGGGGCCTCCGGACTTCAGCCTGACGACGTCTCCGGTCTTGAAACTATTGGGCATTTCGACCTCCCATGCTGACAAAGGGAGTTTCCCACCAACAGCTGTTCCCGACAATGGCCGAGATGCGCCGATCACGTGGTGCAGGGGAAAGGCGTGAGAATGATGCCGCTTGTGAAACACGCCAGGTAGCACCGTAGGCGTGGCCAGATCATGTCGAGGCTTTGGAGCCGAAGCGAGCGACCCGATCGCTCCTTGGGTTCAATCGGTGTCGCGCAGTGGGGCCGGCGGCTGTGCCGATTGGCTGTCTTCCGCAGCCGGGCGGACGGTCATGGACCTTTCATCGGGCCACAATGCCTGTGCCTTCGTCACCGCCGCCAAAAGATTGTCTGCTTCAAGGCTTCCGATTTTGGTTAGAAGCGGTCTGCTGCCCCCTGCTCTGAAATCGACGTGATAGACCGTCCAACTCCTCATTGCATTTCCGACAAATTGCGTCTCGGCATGGGCACGCGGATGGAAGCCCGGCTCGCTTTTGTGGTTAGGATTTTGAGGTCCGCAAGCCGGGCATGCACCGACCGATAGGGCGGGGGGCTTGGGGTTATCAGCCGGTGCGATCGCGAGACTGTCTGATTTGCCCGCCAGCCCACAATCGACCGAGGTCCATCCTGCCGAACGCATTGGTCCGAAGGGACCAAAGATATAGCCCCTTATTCCGTTGGGGCAGGTTGCCCCCGCCGGTGACTTTTTGTCATCCGCCGATGGCCCATGGTTCACGGCAGACCGCTCAAGCGCTCGGCCTCCGCTAATGCGCCTGGGCAGAGATGGCGGGGACCGGCGAATCGCGGGACGTGAACCGCTGGACCTCACAGGTCCAGCATTTCGCCGGAGCCTGTGAGGAAGATCCGCCCTAGCCCCCGTTAGCAGGTGCCGGTGCCGGTTTGGCGGGCGCGGCGGGCTTGGAGACGGACGGTGCGGACGGCGCCTCAACCTTGGGCGTGTTCACGCTAACGTTCACATCCTTACCTCCGCCCCCATTTATGTTTATCACCCCCGTGAAGAATAGTAGGGCAACAACTGCGATGATGCCAAGGATTATCGCAACGGCTGTTCCGCCACCACCAGAGTTTACGACTGTAGGGCCGTCAGACATGGCTTTTCTCCTTTTCTTGAGTTCTCACTCGGAAGAAAAGAGAACTTTGTGGTATTTGTTCCGCACTCGGGCCACAGTCTTAAAGTACATACGACCGAAGTCCATTGACTGGAATGCCCAGACGGTTGTCGCCGAGCTGTAACAGAATGAAAAAACCCGCCGGCCGAAGCCAGCGGGTGAAGGTGGTTGGGCTCGGCCCCGCCAGGACCGAGCGCCCTATCATGTGCACACGGCCGAACTGGTCGCGCCTACAAATGTTAGGGCTAAAGGAAATTCCGAAGCACGGTCTAGGCGAGCAGGGAGAAAGTTAGCTGATCAGACGGTGAAGTTCGCGGTCGCTCAGGTCTACAGCCTTCGGCATCAGGTGTTTCTGTGCGGTTTCTGTACAAATCCGGCGAGGCGATCGGCTAAGTTATTGGAATTTTGGTGCCGCTTGCGTGACTCGAACACGCGACCCCATCATTACGAATGATGTGCTCTACCAACTGAGCTAAAGCGGCCCGGGAAGCGCTGAGCTTCCAGAATGGGCTGGGTGATAGACTCAACCGCTCGCTAATTCAAGATGGGCAGCGGTGAATTCCGGCCTCGCCGACGGCAATTCCGATCTACGGTTACCGCGCGACGGGCGCCGGCGCGGCCCGCGGCGGCGTGCGGGTATGCGGTCCTTCGCATCCGGCTGGCCGGCGCGGCTGCAGCCGCGGTGACGAAAAATGTTGATTCTTCAACAAAAAATGCCGAAATGGCTTTGGCCGGCAAGGCAGCCGCTCGCCGTTGATCGATCGGTCGTCTGCGGCTGACGACCAGACAACCGGGAGCGAACGCGCAGAGGGAGCTCGCTTGGACCCCATCGAGAAAGCGATCCGCAATGCCTTCGAGAAAGGCAATGCCGAGGACCGGGCGTTCCGCGAGAGGGTCTATCGATCCGCCTTTGCCGCGCTCGACCGCGTCCTGCAGGCCAATCCGAACGTCACGGTCGAGGCCGCCATCAGCCGCCGCAAGGCAGTCCAGGCCAAGATCACCGAGATCGAATCGGAGTTCCTGCCGGCCGTGCCAGAGGTGACGCTGCCGCCGGAAAACGTCGCGCCCACCGGCAATGGCGCACCGGACCCCCGCGTCGAAGCGCCGTCCGAATCGGCCGCGCCGTCTGTCGACGCGCCGCTGCCGCCGTCGCAAACCGCGCCCTCGCCCTCGATCACCGTCGACGGCCCGGTCCAGCCCGATGCGTCAGACCGGCCGCGTGCGCGTGTGCTGCCGCGCGTGCCCGACATCATGCCGGATGAGACAGCGCTTCCCGATGCGCCCTCGCTCGATGATTCGCCGGGTGCTCCCGTCGGCAACGGCGCCCAGGTCGCGCCCGACCGCGACGAGCGGCGCATCAGGGGCCGGCGCTTGCCGCTCACCGCGATCTTCGTCGTCGCGACATTGCTCGCGGCCGCCGGCATCGGCCTCTATTTCGCCAAGCAGACCGGTGTCTTCAAGACGGCGGCCGAGCTCAACACCGGCCCGCCGGAGCCGACGCCGGCGCTGGACGACGAGGACTCCTCGCAGCCGACCGAGCCAGGGTCGCCGCAGAAACCGGGCGAAGCCGACCAGTCGAAGAACTGGATCAACGTCTTCTCGCCCGCCGACCCGACCCATGTCAGCGCGCCGTCCGACGCCGCCGCCGAGGTGATGAAGGACGACACCGGCCAGTTCCTGCGCATCCGCTCGGGCGCGTCCGGTTCGGCCATCGCCTTCGATGTCGGCCAGGGCGTGCTGGAGAAGCTTGCGGGCAAGCATGCCATGTTCGACATCGTCGCGCGTTCGGAAGAAGGCAAGGAGACGCAGATCTCGATCGACTGCAATTTCGGCGATCTCGGCGATTGCGGCCGCAAGCGCTACGCGGTCGGCCACGAGCGCAACGAATATCTGTTCGACGTGCAGTTCCCGAACAAGCATCCGGGCGCCGCCGGCACGATCGCCGTCAATTCCGATTTCGACCAGAAGGGCAAGTCGGTGGATATCTACGAGATACGCGTCTCGATATCGCAGTGATCGCGCCGCTCTATCCGCCAACGCAGGCGCTGCACCTCACCCGCGCCGTCGGCGCGACCTCCCCTCGATGGGGAGGTCGGCGCGAAGCGCCGGGTGGAGCGAAGCGCCGGCGCTCGATCTTTAGCTATCCAGCAATGCCTGCAGCGTCTCGATGCGGTCGGCTTCCGCCGCCGGCTTGTCCCAGCGCAGCCGTGAGATGCGGGGAAAGCGCATCGCGACGCCAGATTTGTGGCGGGTCGAGCGGTTGAGGCCTTCGAACGCCACCTCCAGCACCAGGCCGTTCCTGCGGTCGGCGCGCACCGAGCGCACCGGCCCGAAACGCTCGATCGTGTTGTCGCGCACATATTTGTCGATTTCTCTCAGCTCCTCGTCGGTAAAGCCGAAATAGGCCTTGCCGACCGGCACCAGCTCTTCCGAGCCCTCCGGGCCGGACCAGACGCCGAACGTGTAGTCGGAATAAAAGCTGGAACGCTTGCCATGGCCGCGCTGCGCATACATCAGCACCGCGTCGATGGTGTGCGGGTCGCGCTTCCACTTGAACCACGGGCCCTTCGGCCGGCCGGCAAGATAGGGCGAATCCCAGCGCTTCAGCATCACCCCTTCGATGATCGGATGCGGCGGCGCCTGACGCAGCCGCTCCAGCGTCTCCCAGTCGGAAAACGTGACCAGCGGCGAGAGATCGAAGCGGCTCGGGTCGAGGGTTTTGACGAAAGCCTCGAGTCGCTTGCGGCGCTCGGCGAAGGGCAGCGCGCGCAGGTCCTCGCCGTCGATCTGCAGCGCGTCGTAGCAGCGCATGAAGGCCGGATATTGCTGCTGGATCTTTGGCGACACGCTCTTGCGGTTCAGCCGCTGCTGCAGGTCGGAAAAGGTTCCGGTCGCCTCGCGCGGGTCGCCGACCAAAAGCTCGCCGTCCAGCGCCGCCTCGAAATTCATCGCGGCGGCAAGGTCCGGGAAGGCGCCGGACACGTCGTCGCCGGTGCGCGAATAAAGCCGGCGCACGCCGCCTTCGCACACCGCCTGCACGCGTATGCCGTCCCACTTCCATTCCGCCGCATAATCGGCCGGGTCGAGCTTTTCGAGGTCGCCGTCGTCGACAGCATTGGACAGCATCACCGGACGGAACAGCGCCAGCGCGGCGCTCGTCGGCTTTTCCGCCCGGCCCTCGAGCCAAGCGAATAGCTCGGTGTAAGGCGGCGCCAGCCCGTGCCAGAGCTCCTCGATCTCAGCGACGTCGACTTGGCCAAGGTCGGCCAGCGCCTGCTTGGCGAGCCGCGCCGACACGCCGATGCGCAAGCCGCCGGTGACCAGCTTGATGATGGCGAAGCGCGCCGAGATGCTGGCGTCGTCGAGCAGCCGTGACAGAACCTTCGGTCCGTCGGAGCGGCTCGCCGCCTGCAGTCTGCCGACCACTTCGGCAAGCGTCGGCACATGATTGGGGATGTGGCCTTGTGGTTGCGGCCAGACCAGCGACACCGTCTCGGCGAGATCGCCGACATAGTCGTAGGAATAGCCGAACAGCACCGGATCCATGCGCTCGACCACCAGCGCGCGCAGCATTGCCGGCTTCACCGCCGCGATCGAGAGATCGCCGGTGATCGCCGCCAGCGCCAACCCGCGATCGGGATCCTCGACGCTGCGGAAATAATCGGTCAGCAGCGTCAGCTTGCCGTTGCGCGACGGCGTCAGCACAAGGCGGTCGAGAAGCTCGGCGAAACGGTTCATGGGCGTTTGCGCTGCGCCAATTGCGAAAGCTGGCGCGAGGCCCCCCTCTCTGGCCTGCCGGCCATCTCCCCCTCAAGGGGGGAGATTGGACGTCGCGTCCGCTTTCGCGAATCTTCGGCGCCGGTAGAGATGCGCCGGCGTTCAAGCTGCCAATCTCCCCCCTTGAGGGGGAGATGTCCGGCAGGACAGAGGGGGGCGCCGTAGAGCGCGGCGGTGGCGATTTTCTTATGCGCGTACGCCATCAATCGCCCTCATCCTCATACCCTACGAGATGCAGCGGCCGCGCCGCGATGCCCTCCAGCTCGCACCAGCGCACCAGCGCCTCCTCGCGGCCATGCGTGACCCAGATTTCCTCCGCGCCGGTTTCCCTGATCGTGATGATCAGCTCGTCCCAATCGGCGTGGTCGGAAATGATCAGCGGCAGCTCGACGCCGCCTTGCTTGGCGCGTTGGCGGATGCGCATCCAACCTGAGGCGAAGCAGGAGATCGGGTCGGGAAAACGCCGCGCCCAGCGGTCGGCGAAGGCCGACGGCGGGCCGACGACGATCGCGCCGGCGAAATCGGCCTTGCCGCGGCTTTCCACCGTCCCCGGCTCGAGCTTGCCGAGATCGATGCCTTGGCTCTGATAATATTCGCTGAGCTTCGCCAGCGCGCCGTGGATATAGATCGGCCGGTCGTAGCCCGCGTCGCGCAACAGCCGCATTACGCGCTGCGCCTTGCCGAGCGCATAGGCGCCGATCAGATGCGAGCGTTCGGGAAATTGCGCCGCCGATTTGAGCACGCGCGCGATCTCCTCATGGTCCGGCGGATGGCGAAACACCGGCAGGCCGAAGGTCGCTTCGGTGATGAAGACATCGCATGGGATAGGCTCGAACGGCAGGCAGGTGGCGTCCTTCTGCCGCTTGTAGTCGCCGGAGGCGACGATGCGCATGCCCCCATGCTCGACGCAGATCTGCGCCGAGCCCAGCACATGCCCGGCCGGATGGAAGGTCACGGCGACGCCGTTGATGTCGATCGTCTGACCGAAAGCAGCCGCCTGCGTGGTCCCGGCGAAATCCTCGCCGTAACGCAGCCCCATGATGTCGAGCGTCTCTTGCGTGGCCAGCACCGAGCGGTGGCCGGAGCGCGCATGGTCGGAATGGCCATGCGTGATCAGCGCCCGCCCGACGGGCCGTACCGGATCGATGAAGAAATCGCCGGGCGGGCAGTAGAGGCCCTCCGGCCGGGGCTTGAGCAGGTCGCTGGCGCGCATGGCTTTGAACATAGTGGCTAAATTTGCCTCGGGAAGCCTGTTGCAAGAGACTGCTGACTCGTCCTACAGCCCCTTGCCGGCTCCGCCTCGCCGGTGGGATTTTTCAAAAGATGAAACCGCTCCAGGCCTCCTCGGGCGATTTGAACGCCGATCGTCGCGCCGATTTCGCCGAGACGCTGCTCGCCTCGGGCGGGCTGGCGCAGGCGGCCGAGCTTCTGCTTGGCGCGCTGGAACTGGCGCCGCAATGGGCGGCGGGCTGGTTTCGCCTCGGCGAGATGCAGGAGGCGGCAGGCCTGCTCGACCAGGCCGCGCAGGCCTGGGCCATGGCGCTGAAGCTCGAGCCCGCGGACCGCCTTGGCGCCGCGCTGAAGCTTCAACTGATCGGCAAGGCGCCCGCCGCCGAGGCGCCGCCCAGCGCCTTTGTCGAGACCTTGTTCGATCACTACGCCGACAGTTTCGAGGACTCGCTTGTCGGGAAGCTCGGTTATGGGCTGCCGGATTTTCTCTGGCGCGCCATAAGCAAGGCACAGCCCGGCCGGTTCCGGTTGGCCCTCGACTTCGGCTGCGGCACCGGCCTGATGGGCGAGAGGCTGCGCCCGTTCGCCGACCGGCTGGAGGGCTACGACATCTCGGCCGGCATGCTGAGGAAGGCGAAGGCCAAGGGCATCTACGACCGGCTGGCCAAGGCCGACCTCCAGCATTTCTCTTACACAGGCGCCAAGGCCGACCTCGTGGTCGCGGCCGACGTGTTCATCTATCTGGGCGCGCTCGAACGCATTGTCGGCGCGGTCGCGAACATGCTTGCCGATGGCGGCCTGTTCGCCTTTTCGCTCGAGACGCTTGCCGGCGACGGCGATTTCGCCCTTTTGCCGTCGCGGCGTTATGCCCACTCAGAGGCCTATGCGCGGCTATTGCTCGCGGCAAACGGCCTTGCGGTCCTGTCGCTGGAAAGCACGGTTATCCGGCACGACCGGCGGGATCCGGTCGAGGGCCTGGCCATTGTGGCTGGGTTTCCCGCTGCAGCCGCCGAGCTGGGGAATCCGGCAACGGCATGAGGTCGACCTTGCTGCGAAAAAGCCCGAATGGCATGGTCGGGGTTGCGCGGGGCGGATACCGAGTCTTTGTTTTTGCGCAATTCCGGACGGAAAACCACGAGGCACTTTTCCTGGAATTGCCCTAGGGAGATATCCATGCGCTGGACCATGGTTGCGTTGGCGTCTTGCCTGACGGTCTCCGGCTGTGTCGGCGGCACGTCGATGGCCGAGCGTCAGGACGAGGATGTCCAATCCTCATTGCAATATGACGATGTGCCTTGCGATCAGTTGCTGGCGCAGCGCAATCAACTGGCGCGGCAGAACAATCTGCCCGTCACTGCCAAGCCGGGCTTCTCCAATCCGGCCATGGGCTTCGGCCCGTTCATGCCGGATATGCGCTCCAAGGCGCAGCGCGCCAGCAACAAGGCGAGCGGCGAGATCGACGCCATGAACCGCTCGATCGAACGCCGCGACTGCGGCAAGCCGAAGAAGAAGGAGACGCTCGGGCTGCCCGGCTCGAAACCTTCCTGAGCCCCGTTTGACGCTCGGATGGACCGGCGAGCGTTTGATCGCGCTTGAAAGACCGCCCGATGAACCTCTCAGACCTCGGCGACCGCATCTGCATCCTGGGCCCGTCCAATAGCGGCAAGTCCACCCTTGCCGACGCGATAGCGCGCAAGCGCGGCCTGGAAGCCGTTCACCTCGATCAGCTCTTTCATCTGCCCAATACGGATTGGGAGCAGCGTCCGAGGGCCGAATTCATTGCCCTGCACGATGCCGCGATAGCCGGCGAGCGCTGGGTGATGGACGGGAACTATTCGGTTTGCATGCCGCAGCGACTTCGGCGGGCGACAGGCTTGATTCTGCTGGATATCTCCACGGCCGCGAGTCTTCTGCGCTATTTAAGGCGAACGCTGTTCGAGAAGGACAGGCTCGGCGCTCTGGAAGGCGGGCGCGACAGCATCAAATGGGACATGATCCACCACATCGCCGTCACCACGCCGCGAAACCGCAGGAAATACCGGGCGATGTTCGAAGCGCTCGATCTGCCGAAGCTGCAGCTGTCTTCGCTGCGGGCGATCAAGCAGCGCTTCCGCGACTGGGGTCTGACTCCCGATTAATACCCCGCCTTGCGGTCGACCAGGTTCTCGAGCTTCTCGCCGCGCTCGAAGGCGGCCATCTGGCGAAGCATGATCGGCACCAGATGCGCCGGGTCCGACGTCGCCGCCGCATGCGGCGTGACGAACACTTTCGGATGGCTCCACAGCGGGCTGGTCTTCGGCAGCGGTTCGACCTCGAACACGTCGAGGCTCGCTTCCTTCAGCGTGCCGTCGTCCAGCGCGCGCAAAATGTCGGCATCCTTCTGCAGCCGTCCGCGCCCGGCATTGATCAGCACCGCGCCGCCGAGCCCGTTGCGCCGGCGCAGTTCCTTGAGCAGTCCGTAATTGACGATGCCCTGGGTCTGCGGCGTGAGCGGCAAGAGCACAACCAGGATATCGGTGGCGTTGAGGAAGGGGATCAGCCCCGCCTCGCCGGCATAGGTCGAAACGCCCTTCATCCCCCGCTCGCTGCGCGACCATCCGTTGACGGCGAAACCGAGCGACAACAACGCCGAAGCCGCGGCGCGGCCAAGACTGCCAAGCCCCATGATGCCGACGGAGACGTCGCCCGCCACCCGTTGCGGCGGCTCGTGCCAGATCTTCTTTTGCTGCTGGGCTCGGTAAAGCGAGGCCTGGCGATGGTGGTCGAGCACGCGCCAGACAACATATTCGACCATGTGCTGGGTAAGATTGTCGGCGACGATCTTGACGATCGGCACGTCGGGCAGGCCTGGATCGGCAAAGACATGGTCGACACCGGCGCCGATCGAGAAGATGGCGCGCAGATTGGGCAGCGACTTGAGAAGGTTGGGCTTCTGCTTCCACACCACCGCATAGGTGATCGAAGGATCGTTGGCGCCGTTCGGCTCCAGCACGACCTCGCGCTCGGCCGAGAGCAGCTCGTGCCAGCGCTGCGGGTGGATGCCCGTGAGGGCAAGCAGGATTTTGCCTTTTTCCATTTTCGGATTTTTCTTCCCTGTTTCGCCGGTGCGGGTCCGGCTACTCGCTGACCACGCCGGTCGGCGCGGTCTCGATCTTGAAGGCCGCCGCCATCAGCGCCCGCGTATAATCGGTTTGCGGGCTGCTGAAAATCTGTTCGGAAGGTCCCGCCTCGACGATCCGGCCATTGCGCATGACGATGACATCATTGGCAAGGGCGCGGACGACCTTGAGGTCGTGGCTGATGAAGAGGTAAGCGAGATTATGCTTGGCCTGCAGGCTGCGCAAAAGGTCGACCACCTGCGCCTGCACGCTCATGTCGAGCGCGGAGGTCGGCTCGTCGAGCATGACGAAGCGCGGGTTGAGCACCATGGCGCGGGCGATGGCGACGCGCTGGCGTTGGCCGCCGGAGAATTCATGCGGATAGCGGTGGCGCGTTTCGGGATCGAGGCCGACCTCCTTCAGCACGGCGACCACCTTGTCGTCGCGCTGGTCGGCCGAGAGCTTCGGCTCGTGGATCTTCAGTCCTTCCTCGATGATCTCGGAGACCGACAGGCGCGGGCTGAGCGATCCGAACGGATCCTGGAAGACGATCTGCAATTCGCGCCGCAGCGGCCGCATGGCGCCGAAGGAGAGCTGGTTGATGTCGCGTCCGTTGAAATTGATCGTACCGGTCGAGGAGATCATCCGCGCGAGCGCTAGGCCCAGCGTCGTCTTGCCCGAGCCGGATTCGCCGACGACGCCAAGGGTCTGGCCGGCCCGCACCGTGACGTCGATGCCGTCCACGGCCTTCACATGGTCGACCGTGGTCCGGAAGAAGCCTTTCTTGATCGGGAACCAGACCTTGATGTCCTTGCCGGTCATGACTGATTTGGCGCCCGGGTCGGTTGTGGGCGGCTTGCCCTTCGGCTCGGCCGCGAGCAGATGCTTTGTATAGTCATGCCGCGGATTGGCGAAGATTTCCCTGGTCGGGCCGCTCTCCACGATCTTGCCCTTGGTCATGACGCAGACGCGGTCGGCGATCCTGCGCACGATGCCGAGATCATGCGTGATGAACAGCAGCGACATGCCCTTGCGGGCTTTGAGCTCCGCCAGCAGTTCCAGGATCTGCGCCTGCACGGTGACGTCGAGCGCGGTCGTCGGCTCGTCGGCGATCAGAAGCTCCGGCTCGTTGGCCAGAGCCATGGCGATCATGACGCGCTGGCGCTGGCCGCCGGAGAGCTGGTGCGGATAGGCGTCGAGGCGTTTCTGCGGATCGCGGATGCCGACCTCGGTGAGCAGTTCCAGCGTGCGGGCGCGCGCCGGGGCGTCGCGCAGGCCCTGATGCAATTGCAGCACCTCGACGATCTGCTGCTCGATCGTGTGCAGCGGGTTGAGCGAGGTCATCGGCTCCTGGAAGATCATGGTGATCTTGTTGCCGCGCACGCCGCGCAACGCCTTCTCGTCCATGGCGAGCAGGTTGGCCCCGCTGAACAGGATTCTACCCGACGGATGGCTGGCTGCCGGATAGGGCAGGAGCTTCAGCACCGACAGCGCCGAGACCGATTTGCCCGAGCCGGATTCGCCCACCAGGGCCAGCGTCTCGCCCTTGGCGATGTCGAATGAGATGTGATCGACGGCGATCGCCTGGCTGCCGCCTTGCGCGAAGGCGACGCTCAGATCCTGGACGGAAAGGAGGGCTTGGTTCATTTGAACGTCTTGCGCGGATCGAAGGCGTCGCGCGTCGCCTCGCCGATGAAGACCAGCAGGGACAGCATCAGCGAGATCACGATGAAGCCGGAGATGCCGAGCCAGGGGGCGTTGAGGTTGCGCTGCGCCTGTTTCAGCAATTCGCCGAGCGAGGCCGAGCCCGGCGGCAGGCCGAAGCCGAGATAGTCGAGCGAGGTCAGCGTCGAGATTGAGCCAGAGAGCAGGAAGGGCAGGAAGGTCAGCGTCGCCACCATGGCGTTCGGCAGCAGGTGGCGGAACATGATGGTGAGGTTTGGCACGCCCAGCGCGCGCGCCGCGTTGACATATTCGAAGTTGCGCGCGCGCAGGAATTCGGCCCGCACCACGCCGACCAGCGCCACCCATGAAAACAGCAGCATCAGGCCGAGCAGGATGAAGAAGCCGGGCGGCAGGATGGCCGAGATGATGAGCAGCAGATAGAGCACCGGGATCGCCGACCAGATCTCGATGAAACGCTGGAAGAGAAGGTCGGTCCAACCGCCGAAATAGCCTTGCACCGCGCCGGCCGCGACGCCGATCAGCGACGAGCCGAGCGTCAGGATCAGGCCGAACAGAACCGAGATGCGGAAGCCATAGAGCACCCGCGCCAGCACGTCGCGGGCCTGGTCGTCCGTGCCCAGCCAGTTCCAGTTGCCGACGGTGCAGTTGGCGTCGGCCTCGCCTTGCGGGTACTGGCTGCAGCGCGTCTTCTTGTCGTAAAGCCAGGACGGCTTTGCGGGCGCCGGTTCCGGAATGGCGTTGTTGACCGTCTGATAGGAGTAGCGGACTGGCGGCCAGATCATCCAGCCATTGGAGTTGATCTCGTCCTGGATCACCGGATCGCGATAGTCGGTGACGGCATAGAAACCGCCGAACTTCTCCTCCGGATAGGCGACCAGAACCGGAAACAGGATCTCGCCCTTGTAGGAGGCGACGATCGGCTTGTCGTTGGCGATCAGCTCTGAAAACAGCGACAGCACGAACAGCAACAGGAAGATCCAGAGCGACCAGTAGCCGCGCCGGTTAGCCTTGAAATTCTGCAACCGCCGCTGGTTGAGCGGCGACAGAAATGGCCTGCGGGGCCGAACCGGGGCGCTTTGGATCGCGGCCTCGGCCATCAGATGTCTCTCCGCTCGAAGTCGATGCGCGGATCGACCCAGGTATAGATCAGGTCGGACAGAAGGCCGACGAACAGGCCAAGCAGCGAGAAGATGTAGAGCGTGGCGAACACCACCGGATAGTCGCGGTCGATCACCGACTTGAAGCCGAGCAGGCCGAGGCCGTCGAGCGAGAAGATGTTCTCGATCAGCAGCGAGCCGGTGAAGAAGGCCGAGATGAAGGCGCCGGGAAAACCGGCGATGACGATCAGCATGGCGTTGCGGAACACGTGGCCGTAGAGCACCTTGTGCTCCGACAGCCCCTTGGCGCGCGCCGTCACCACATATTGCTTGCGGATTTCTTCGAGGAAGGAGTTCTTGGTGAGCAGGGTGGTCGTCGCGAAAGCCGAGAGCACGAGCGCCGTCAGCGGCAGCGTCATGTGCCAGAAATAGTCTGCGATCTTGGCGGGCCAAGACAGCTGATCCCAATTGTCAGAGACGATGCCGCGCAGCGGAAACCAGTCCCAGAACGAACCGCCCGCGAACAGTACCATGAGCATGATGCCGAACAGGAAGCCTGGGATGGCATAGCCGACGATGACGACGCCGCTGGTCCACACGTCGAAGGTCGAGCCGTCCTTCACCGCCTTGCGGATTCCGAGCGGGATCGAGATCAGGTACGACAACAGCGTGATCCACAGGCCGATGGAGATGGAGACGGGCATCTTCTCCAGGATCAGGTTCAGCACCGAGATATCGCGGAAATAGCTGTCGCCGAAATCGAAGCGGATATAGTTCCACAGCATCATGCCGAAGCGCTCGAGCGGCGGCTTGTCGAAGCCGAATTGCTTTTCCAGCTTCTTGATGAATTCGGGATCGAGCCCCTGCGCGCCGCGATATTTCGAGCCGACATCGCCGGCCACGTCGAAATTGCCGCCGCCGGCGTCGCCGCCACCGCTGCCGAGGCGGTCGTTGCCGCCCTGGTTGGTCAGCCGGGCGATCACCTGCTCGACCGGGCCGCCCGGCGCGAACTGGATGACCGCGAAGGAGATCGCCATGATGCCGAACAGCGTCGGGATCATCAGGAGAATGCGGCGCAGGATATAGGCGCCCATCAGGCGACGGGCCCCGCGCGAACAGTGATGTCAGGCTTTGCCAATCTTCGCCGCCTTGCCCTTGTCGAACCACCACAGCGCCTCGACCGGAAAGCCGAAATCGGGTTTCTGTTCGGGGAAGCCGAACATGTCCCAATAGGCGCTTCGGTGATTCGCCAGATACCAACTTGGAATCCAATCGCGCCGCGCGCGCAAGGCCCGGTCCAACGCGCGCATGGCGGTGGTCAGGCTTTCACGATCCTTGGCGGCGCCGACGGCATCGATCAGCGCATCGACTGCCGGGCTTGCAACGCCCGACAGGTTGCGCGAGCCCGATACGGCGGCGCTGCGCGAGTGGAAGAAAATTTCCAGATCGTCGCGGGTCGGCGTAGCGCTGAAATTGAAGGCGGCCGAGAGCAGGTCGAAATCGAATGTCGATTGCCTGAGCTGGTACTGCGCCGAATCCACCAGGCGGATCGACGCATCGATGCCGATGGCCTTCATGTTGGCGACCCAGGGCGAATAGACCTGCACGAAGGTCTCGTCGTCGACCAGGAATTCGGCGGCCAGCCGCCCGCCCTTGTCGTTGACCACGAAATCACCGGAGCGTTTCCAGCCGGCCTGAGCGAGCAACTTCAATGCCGCGCTCAGTTGCTTCCGGTCCCGCCCTGAGCCGTCCGACGGCGGTTGCGTCACCGCTTCGCCGAATGTCTCCGGCGGCAGCTGGTCGCGCAGCGGCTCAAGCAGCGCCAGTTCCTGCGGGGTCGGCATGCCCGCGGCCCGGAAGTCGGATTTTTCGAAGCAGGATTGCGAGCGCTCATAGGAACCATAAAAGAAGTTGCGCCGTGTCCATTCGAAATCGAAGCAGAGCGCGATCGCTTGCCGCACGCGTGGATCCTTGAACTGCTCACGCCGCTGGTTGACCGCGGTGGCCTGCATGGATGGCGTGGTTTCAGCCGGGAACTCATGCTTGATCACCTTGCCGGCGGTAAAGGCCGGAAAATCGTAAGCCGTCGCCCAGACGCGCGACGTGAATTCCTCGCGGTAGAGGATCTCGCCCTTCTTGAAGGCCTCGAACCCGGCGGTGCGATCCTGGTAGAATTCGACGCGGACACGCCCGAAATTGTTCAGGCCGCGATTGACCGGCAGGTCGTTGCCCCAATAGTCGGCCACCCGCTCATATTCGATCCAGGCGCCCGCCGACCAGCGCCCGACTTTGTAGGCGCTTGAGCCGAGCGGTGGATTGAGCTGCGAGGAATCGAACGGGTTGGCCGTAAAGAAGGCCTTCGAAAGGATAGGAAATCCGACGACGTTGAGGATGGTGCGGGCCGACTGCTTGCCCGAGAATTTGAGCTCGACCGTGTGGGTGTCCTTCGCCACGGCATCTTCCAGATGCGTCAGTGACAGCGCGTAGTCCGGATGCCCTTTGTCTTTCAGCAGCTTGAAGGTGAAGGCAACATCGTCGGCGGTGAGCGGCGTGCCGTCATGGAAGCGCGCCTGCGGGCGCAGCGAGAAGGTGAAGGTGTTGCGGTCGTCGGAGATCGTGACACTCTCGGCGATCAGTCCATAGGCCGCATCCGGCTCGTCAAGCGCCCGCACCATCAGGGAATCGAAGCACATTTCCATGCGCTGCGGGGAATCGCCCTTGGGTACGAACGAATTCAGCGTGTTGAAGGTCTGCGGGCTCTGGTTGGCGCCCCAGTTGGGCGGCGAGAAGTTGAAGGTGCCGCCTTGCGGCGCATCGACATTGACATAGTCGAAATGCGTGAAATCAGGCTTGTATTTGAGGTCGCCGAAGGCCGACAGGCCATGCAGCCTGATACCGGTCGGGGTATCAGCAAAGGCCCGGCCCGGCAGCAACGCGGCCGCCGTGGCCGCGGCGCCGAGCGCCAGGAAGTCGCGGCGAGGAAGCAAAGTCCGCCGCTCCATCAATTGACGCCTTTGTACTTGGCGGCCAGCGCCTTTTCCCTGGCCGTGTCGATCCACCAGGAATCGATATCGGCGCCGCGGTAGCTGGGCTGCTTATCCGGCATGCCGAATTTGTTCCAATAAGCATACCAGACGGCCGAGCGATGGTACTGCGGCAAAACGTAGAAGTTCCACAAAAGCACCCGGTCAAGGGCATGGGTGGCGGCGACAAGGTCGGCGCGGTCGCTGGCAAAAACGATCCGATCTATCAGGGCGTCGACGACCGGGTCCTTAATGCCCATCAGGTTACGCGAGCCTGGAGCGTCTGCTGCCTTCGAACTCCAGAATTCGCGTTGCTCGTTGCCGGGCGATTCAGATTGCTGAAGCACCGTGGTTACCATGTCGAAGTCGAAGTGGTTGATCCGGTTGATGTACTGGGTCTGGTCGATGATGCGTAGGGTCGCGTCGATCCCTATTTTGCGCAGGTTAGCGATGTAAGGGCTGGAGATGACTTGGTCGGTGTCGTTCGACCCGAGTATCTCGAACTTAAGCGGCTCGCCGGACTTTGTGTTGATCATCTTGCCGCCTTTGATCTGCCAGCCGGCCTGAGCAAGAAGATCAACGGCCCGCTTAAGATGTTTCCGCTCCGCTTGCGGTGAGTCATAGACAGCTAGCTTGAACTCCTGAGTGAACAATTCGGGCGGCAGCTTGTCGCGATATTTTTCCAGGATTTCCAGTTCCTTGCCTTGCGGCAGGCCGCTCGATGCCAGTTCGGTGCCTTGGAAATAGCTCGACGTTCTGGTGTTGAAGCCAAAAAACAGCGTCCTGTTCATCGTCTCGAAATCGAAGGGCTGGGTCAGCGCCTCACGCACCCGACGATCTTGGAAAAGTGCTCGCCGCTGGTTGAACACGAAGCCCTGCATGGGCTGCGCATGTTCGCTTTCGAAGGTCTTCTTGATCACATCGCCGCCCTTGAAGGCCGGAAAGTCATAGGCCGTTGCCCATTTGCGCGAACTCATTTCGCGGTGGATGTCGTCCAGCCCACCTTTTGTGAAGGCCTGCCAGGCAGCGTTGTCGTCAAGGATGTAGGTGAAGCGCTGGGTGTCGAAATTCTCGCGGCCGATCTTCACCGGCAGCTTGGCGCCCCAATAGTCCGGCACGCGCTGCCAGACGATTTCCGAGCCTGGCTTGAAGCTGGCGATCTTGTAGGCCGCGGAGCCCAGTGGCGGCTCGAGCGTCGGCCTTGTGATGTCGCGCTTCTTGCCGCTGGCGTCCGTGCCTTCCCACCAGTGCTTCGGCAAGACGACGAGATCGCCGAGGATCTTGGGCAGCTCGCGGTTGCCCTTCTGGTTGAAATGGAACTCGACCTCGCGGTCCGAGACCGCGACCGCCTCGGTCACGTTCTCGAAATAGCGATTGTATCTGGGGCTGTTGGCCTTCAGCACCTGGAATGACCAGACCACGTCGTCGACGGTGATCGGCTTGCCGTCATGCCATTTTGCACGAGGATCGAGTCGGTAGGTGGCTGAGGAAAAATCGGCAGGATACTTGAAGGCGTCTGCGATCAGGGGGTGGCTCACACTGCCTTCATCAGTAGCCTGTTCCATCAGCGTGTCGTAAAGCTGGCTGCCACCAAAATCGGCGAAGCCAGCAGCGGGTGACCCTTGCACTATGAAGGGATTGAAGCTGTCGAAGGTCCCTATAGCGACGGCATTGTAGGTGCCGCCCTTCGGCGCATTCGGATTGACGTAGTCGTAATGCTGAAAATTCTCGCCATACTTCGAAGGTCCGATCAGCGACGATGTCGTACGCCATTCATCGGCGAAGCCGGCCTGCAGGCTGGCGGCGAAGGCGAGCGCGAACGCCGATGCGAAAAGCGTGCGGAAACGGCCAACCTTCATGCGTTCTCCTCGTCGCGAACTCCAGAGCGGTTCATCGTTCCCGGAAACGACAACCGCTCTATCGCTTTGTTTCGAAGCAATTCCGGACGGAAACCGGTTCTCCCTTCCTGGAATTGCTCTGTCCACCCGCAATCTAGATCATTTGACGCGGGTGGAAACCGCAAGTGCCGCCTTTGTCGCGCTCCATGCAGCTTTCCTAACAGAAAAGCCGGGACGAACCCGGCTTTTCCAAGGAAGTCTCTATGACAAATTGTTTATTGAGCGGGCGCGGCGGGCTTGGCCGGAGCGGTTCCCTCGGCCGGCTTGGCCGGCGCGGCGCCTTCGGCGGGCTTCGCGGGTGCGGCACCTTCCGCCGGCTTGGCTTCCGCCGAAGCGCCCGGCTGCGGCAGCGGCTTCGGATTGTCCGACAGCGTGCGCAGATAGGCGATCACATTGGCGCGGTCTTCATCCTTCGGCAGGCCGGCGAAGCCCATCGCCGTGCCCTTCACGAACTTCTTCGGCGAGGTGATGAAGTGGTTGAGATTGTCGTAGGTCCAGTGCTCCTGGCCGCCCTTGGAGAAATCCTTCATGCCGGCCGAATAGGCGAAGCCTTCATGCTCGGCGACGGGGCGGTCGACGATGTCCCAAAGGTCCGGACCGACCTTGTTCGGACCGCCTTTTTCGCCGGAATGGCAGGCCTGGCATTTCTTGAAGATCGCGGCGCCCGCCTCTGCGTTGGCGGTGGCGAGTAGGTCGGCGATCGGCTTGGCTTCCGCCGCGGGAGCAGCCGGACCGCCTTCGGCCGGTTCCTGCGCTTCGATGGCGAAGCCGGGCTTTTCGGGCGTCGGCGAGGCGAACAGCCCGTCCGAGACGAGGCCTATGGAAAAGACGATGAAGCAGGTTCCAAGAAATCCGCCGAGCAGCTTGTTGACTTCGTTGGAATCCATACGCCCCTTGCTCCCTTTTCCGGCGGACCGTCCCGTCCACTCCGTCCGTCGGTCTCGCGAACTGCCCTGAAAGGCCAGTCAAACCGCGCGGAAACTAGGTCTTTTGCTCTGGCGTTGCAACACCTATAAGGGCGCTTCCAGTGAGACCTTTTGCCACTTTTCCATCCGCTTTTTTCGGCTGCCCTGAAATCCGATGTCGACCTTGATCCTGATCCCCGCCCGCATGGCCTCGACGCGCCTGCCGGGCAAGCCGCTGGCCGACATTGCGGGCGTGCCGATGATCGTCCATGTCGCCCGGCGCGGGGCCGAGGCCGGGCTTGGCCGCGTGGTGGTGGCGACCGACACGGAAGCGGTCGCGCAAGCCGTGCGGGCGCATGGTTTCGAGGCTGTCATGACCCGAGCGGATCACGAATCGGGCTCCGACCGCATCTTCGAGGCGCTGACGGCGCTCGACCCCGAAAGGCGGGTGCAAACGATCGTCAACGTCCAGGGCGATCTGCCGACCATCGACCCCGAAATCATCGGCGCGTCGCTGCGGCCGTTTGAGGACAAATCGGTCGATATCGCCACGCTCGGCGTCGAGATCGTGCGCGACGAGGAGAAGACCAATCCCAATGTCGTCAAGATCGTCGGCTCGCCGCAGTCCGCGACACGGTTGCGAGCCCTCTATTTCACCCGAGCCGCCGCGCCCTGGGGCGAGGGGCCACTCTACCATCACATCGGCCTCTACGCGTATCGCCGCGCCGCGCTGGAACGTTTCGTCGCGCTGAAGCCGTCGCCGCTGGAGCGTCGCGAGCGGCTGGAGCAGCTGCGCGCGCTGGAAGCCGGCATGCGCATTGACGCCGAGATCGTCCATTCCGTGCCGCTCGGCGTCGATACGCCGCATGATCTCGAGCGGGCAAGACAGATCCTTTCAAATTGAGATATCGGCATGGCTGACAAGACCAACAGAATTTCCTTCCAGGGCGAGCCCGGCGCCAATTCCGACACGGCCTGCCGCAACATGTTCCCGTCGATGGAGCCGTTGCCGTGCCCGACCTTCGAGGATGCCTTCAACGCGGTCGAGACCGGCAAGGCCGAGCTCGCCATGATCCCGATCGAGAACACGATCGCCGGGCGCGTCGCCGACATCCACCACCTCTTACCGGAATCGAAGCTGCATATCGTCGGCGAATACTTCCTGCCGATCCACTTCCAGCTGATGGTGCTGCCGGGCGTGAAGCGGGAAGAGATCAGGACCGTCCACAGCCACATCCACGCGCTCGGCCAGTGCCGCAAATATATCCGCAAGAACGGCTGGAAGCCGGTGATCGCCGGCGACACGGCGGGTTCGGCCAAGATGGTGTCGGAGGTCCGGGACCGCACAATGGCCGCGCTGGCGCCGGCTCTGGCCGCCGAGCTCTATGGGCTCGACATCATCGAGAAGAATGTCGAGGACACCGATTCCAACGTCACCCGCTTCGTCGTGCTGACCAAGAACAAGCAGTGGGTGGAGCGCCCCGCGCCGGACGCCAAGATGATGACCACCTTCATCTTCCGTGTCCGCAACGTGCCGGCCGCGCTCTATAAGGCCATGGGCGGCTTCGCCACGAACGGTATCAACATGACCAAGCTCGAGAGCTACCAGCTCGGCGCCTTCACCGCGACGCTGTTCTACGCCGACATCGAGGGCCACCCGGACGACCCCCTGGTCAAGCTGGCGCTGGACGAGCTGCGCTTCTTCTCGCGCGAGATGCGCATCCTCGGCGTCTATCCGGCCAGCGCCTCGCGCGAGCAGTGGAAGGTGGCGGATTAGCGCCAGCCCAATTCAGGTCAGGCCGGGCCGAAAATGGTGGCCTCCGAGAACCGGAGCGGAGCGTACTTGAAGTACGTGAGCACCGGAAGCGCAGGGGGGCCGCCATTTGCAGGCCGGCCTCACCTGAATTTTCAGCCGAACCCCAGCGGCACGTAGTCAATCTCCATGAACTTCTCGACCTCGGGCACCCAGCGGTCGCGCACGAAGGCGACATGGTCGGGGTGCTCGTTGTAGCGCGTGTAGGCCGCCTGGTCGGCGAATTCCATCGAGAAGCCGAACTGGTAGTCGTTCTTCGGGCTCACCTGCCGCAACTGCTCGAAATGCGTGACGCCCTTGATCCCGGTCAGGATCTTCTTCGCATCGTGCAGGAAGCGCTTCGTCTCCAGCGATTGCAGCGGATGCTTCAGCGTGAACACGACGGTATGGCGGATCATGTCTCGTCTCCTATTCGCTGTCGACCCAGGCGCGGATGAGGTGATGGGCGATTGCCCCTTTCGGCGGTGTAATCAAGCCATCGGCATGCTGCCTGTCCAGCATCGTGCGCACCTCGTCGCGGAAGAACCAGCGGCAGTCCTCCAGCTCGTTGAGGTCGGCCTGGATATCCTCGTTAAGGGGCTCGCCGAAACAACCGATCATCAGCGAATAGGGGAACGGCCAGGGTTGGCTGGCGTGGTAGACGACGCGGCCGAGCCGGATGCCGGCCTCTTCGAGCGTCTCGCGCCGTACCGCCGCCTCGATTGTCTCGCCCGGCTCGATGAAGCCTGCAAGCGCCGAATACATGCCCGGCGCGAAATGCCTGCCGCGCCCCAATAGGCATTTCTCGCGCGTCGCCGTCAGCATGATTGCCACCGGATCGGTGCGCGGGAAATGGTCGGTGCCGCAGGCAGGGCAATGGCGCCGGTAGCCGCCGGCGCGCATCTCCGAGCGGTTGCCGCATTTGGAACAGAAGGCATGGCTTACGTGCCAGGCAAGCAGCGCCGCGCCTTGCGCCAGCGCGCCGGCCGCCGCCTCGTCGACCAGCCCTTGCATATAGACGGAACGATAGTCGATCGCCTTGATCGTCTCGGGCAGCTTTTCCGGCTCGATGCCGGCGGGCACGGCCAGCACCGGCCCGCTGTCGGAGAAGCCGAGGAGCACGCCGCGATCGAGTGCGGCTTCGAAAGCTCCACTCTCATCCGTCCTGAACCAGGGGTCGAACGTGCCGTCCTCGAGCTTGAGATAGAGCCGGCCGGCATGCATCAGCATCAGCCGCGCGGCCTGGTCGGCCAGCGCTTTTTCGACCGCATCATCAGCCCGGTTCTCGGACTGCCGATCGATCCGGTTGCCGGCGAAACCGACGAATTGGCTGGGCTCGCGCAAGGGCGCGTCGAACAGGCGAAAGCTCATGGAGACTCGGGTGGGCTCGATGTGCGGATGGACACTGGTCAGCTTATAGCGCCGCCTTGATCGTTTCGGCAAACCGCCTGATATCGGAGCGCTGGTAGGGCTCGCGTATGCCATGGCCCCAGACCGGTCCCGGCCAGCCGGGATCGCCCTCCGAGCGGGCGACGACGTGGACATGCAGCTGACGCACGATGTTGCCGAGCGCGCCGGTGTTGATCTTGGTGCATCCGGTCACCCGCTTCAGCGCCTGCGCTACCATATTGGTCTCGAAGGTCAACATCGCCTGGTCGAGCGGCGTCAGGTCGTGAATTTCCTCCACGCCCGGCCGCTGCGGCACCAGAACCAGCCATGGCCAGCGGCGGTCGTTCATCAGCCTGAGCTCGCAAAGGCCAAGCCACATAAGCTGCTCGCTGTCCGCCTCCAGCCGGGCGTCCAGCGTGAATCCGGCCTCGAGGCCCGGCAGCATGAGCGTTTCCTTCGCTTTTGTTGCAAGCATTTTCCAAACCAGGAACGCTAGAGCGGCGGCAGGGTGGCTGCAAGCGATTCATTGACCGCCATTATCGATTTGAAGGACTTTCCGCCTTCGATGCGGTTGCGGGTTCCGGCTCGGCCCTTGCATTTCGCTGCCGAATTGCCGATATGGAGCGCGGGAGGTTGGTGGTGGACGATCCACTCGCCAACCGGGTCAGGTCCGGAAGGAAGCAGCCCTAACGAGCCCGGAACGGGTCATTGTTCCAGCCTCCCACCTCTTCGCCTTTCTCCCGCGACATTGACGGCGCCAAGCCGTGCGGGTGAGACTATGCGCAGGAATCGGCCGCCTTCCGTCGCGGTCCTGGGAGCTTTTGACGGCGAATGAGCGAAGCCGGAAATTTGGGGCCACAAAGCCTGGAGACTGGCAAGGCCGCCGCTTATCGCGTCCTGGCGCGCAAATACCGCCCTTCGAATTTCTCCGAGCTGATCGGCCAGGAGCCGATGGTTCGCACGCTGACCAACGCCTTTGCCACCGGCCGCATCGCCCAGGCCTGGATGTTGACCGGCGTGCGCGGTGTCGGCAAGACGACGACCGCGCGCATCCTGGCGCGCGCCCTCAACTACAAAACCGCGACCGTCGACCAGCCCTCCGTCGACCTTTCGATTCTCGGCGAGCATTGCCAGGCGATCATGGAAGGCCGCCATGTCGACGTCATCGAGATGGACGCCGCCTCACATACCGGCATCGACGACATCAGGGACATCATCGACCGGGTGCGCTACGCACCGGTCTCGGCGCGCTACAAGGTCTACATCATCGACGAAGTGCACATGCTCTCCACCCAGGCCTTCAACGGCCTGCTGAAGACGCTGGAAGAGCCGCCGCCGCACGTCAAATTCATCTTCGCCACCACCGAGATACGCAAGGTTCCGATAACGGTCCTGTCGCGTTGCCAGCGCTTCGATCTCCGCCGCATCGATGCCGGCGCGCTTGTCGGGCATCTGTCCTCGATCGCGGCCAAGGAAGGTATTACCGTCGACGACGAGGCGCTGGCGATGATCGCGCGGGCCGCCGAAGGCTCGGCGCGCGATTCGCTCTCCATCCTCGACCAGGCGATCGCCCATGGCAGCGGCACGGTCAGCGCCGAGGCGGTGCGAGCCATGCTCGGCCTTGCCGACCGCGCCCGCATCATCGACCTGTTCGAGCATGTCATGAAGGGCGATGTCGCAGCGGCCTTGGCCGAATTCCGCGCGCAATACGACACCGGCGCCGATCCGGCCGCCGTTCTTACCGATCTTGCCGAGTTCAACCACCTCGTCACCCGCCTGCGCTTCGTGCCGGCGGCAGCCGACGATGCTTCGCTTTCCGAGGATGAGCGCCGGCGCGGCGCCGAATTCGCAGGCACGCTTTCGGTGCGCGTGTTGTCGCGGACCTGGCAGATGCTGCTCAAGGGTATTCCTGAGGTGCAGTCTTCCAACCGCCCGGTCAGCGCCGGCGAAATGGTGTTGATCCGCTTGGCGCATGCCGCCGACCTGCCGACGCTGGACGAGGCTTTGAAATCGCTGGAAGGTGCGGCCCCGCAGTCGAATGTGGCGACTCGCGCCAACGGAGCACCCGCGGGGTCCGGCAATGGCAGCGCAACTGCTGTCGCGCAGACCCGGGTGACAGCCTCCCCCGGCGGCGCGCAGACGATGCGCCTGGTCGAGGCGCAGCCTGTGCCGGATACCTTCGTTCCCGCGCCGGAGCCGGTCGCCGAGACGCCTGTCGTTCCAGTGAAATCGCTGGCCGACATCGTTGCGCTTGCCGACGCCAATCGCGACATGGCCTTCAAGGTGCTGCTGAAACGCTGCGTGCGGCCGGTTCGCATCGAGCCCGGCCGGCTCGACGTTGCCTTGACTAACGACGCGCCGAAGATGCTGCTCAACGACCTCACCGCCAAGCTGCGCGCCTGGACCGGGCGCAACTGGCTGGTGTCGCTGTCGAAGGAAGAAGGCGGCCAGACATTGGCCGAGATGGAGACGACGAAGCGCGAGAATGCCTTCTCCGACGCCAAGAGCGATCCCGTAGTCGCGGCCATTCTCGCCCGTTTCCCTGGCGCCAAGATCATCGATGTGCGCATCCCGGACGTGCCGGAAGTGGATGAAGCCGAGGCCGACCTGCCGGTCGAGCCGGCGGCCGATGACGACGAGACCTGAAACATTTTTAGAGGACCAACCGATGAAAGATCTTCTCGGCCTGATGGGCAAGGCGAAGGAAATGCAGGCCAAGTTCCAGGCCATGCAGGACGAGATCGCCACGCTTGAAGCCACCGGCCAGGCCGGCGGCGGTCTGGTCAGCATCACGCTGACCGGCAAGTTCGAAATGAAGACGCTGAAGATCGATCCGTCTTTGATCAAGGCGGACGAAGCCGAAATACTGGAGGACCTCATCCTGGCCGCCCACAATGACGCCAAAAATAAGGTCGAGCAGATCATGCAGGAGAAGACCAAGGCGTTGACGGCAGGCTTGCCGATCCCGCCCGGAATGAAATTGCCTTTCTGAGGCGGTGTCCGCCAGTTAATTGATTATGAACGGAAATTGAGTCCAGCTGTAATATTAACCATTTTGCCGGCAATGCTCACGGGCTCATTTCGCGGCATTCATAAAGTTTTACCCAAGTCCAGAAGTTGCTAACCCTCTAGCCATCTTTTTGCCTGAAAGAGTCTCATTCTTGCCACATCTCGGGGCGGGCTGGCATCTGGACATGAGGCTTTTTTGGTGATCGCGACGCGATGGAAGACGCCGCTGCTGCTTATCGGCATCGTCACTTCCCCCTTGCTCCTGGCCGGTTGCAGCCAGACCACTTCCTCCCATGGCATGTCGGTGTCGGGTCTGACCGATGCCCTTACGCCGAGCTTCCTCACGCGTTCCTCCGGCCACTCGCTGAAGGACAAGGAATGCTTGCAAAGGGCAATGTTCTTCGAATCCAACAGGTCGAGCCGCGACGGCATGATCGCGGTGGGCACGGTCGTCATGAACCGTCTTCGCTCGGGCCAGCACGGCAACACCATCTGTCAAGTTGTCGGCGAGCCGGGCCAGTTTGCTCCGGGCGTCATGACTCGGCCGATGAATTCAAGGGCCCTGCCGGATGTCGAGGAGGCGGCCGATGCTGTGCTGAGAGGCGAACGCAAGGCCAAGCTCAAGAACACGATGTATTTCCACACCGCCGGCCTGCGTTTTCCCTACAAGAACATGCATTACACCATGGTTGCCGGCGGCAACGCCTTCTATGAGAAGCGCGGCCGCAACTGGCAGCCGCTGCCGGACGAGCCGATGGTCGCCATGGCCTCCGACAAACAGCAGAAAATCGACCCTGCCGCCCCCGTGCTGGTGGCTTCCGCCGAGCCGGTGGTCAAGACGATCGTACGCCCGGATCCGGCCAAGCAGGCCGCGATGAATGCGGCCGAACCGACGCTTCCGGCCAAGGCGGCAATCGTTCCGGCCGAAGCGACCTATGTGACGGCTGCTGCTGCTCCTTCGCAGAAATCCGGCCGCCTCGCGCAGAAGCCGATGGTCGTGGCGATGCAGGAGCCGATGGCCGAGCCGGACGCCTCGCGTTTCGGCGGCACGCTCAAGGGCCGCTACGTCTCTTCGGTGCCCAGCGCGCCGCAGGAAGCGTCGATGGGCTTCCAGTTGACACCTGAGAACACCGACGCCATCGGCGCGATGATCGCCAGCCAAGATCGGCCGCTCGAAACCAACTGAGCCCGATTTGATCCAATACAGGGCCCGCCATGGCGCCATGGCAGGCCCTCTGCCCTTGCTGGCTGTTCCAAACCGCTCTGAAAAATCCTGGATCAGTCCACCGTTTCAAGAAGCGGCGAACTGATCCATCTTTTCCCTTGCACGCAATTCGGGACGGAAAACCGCTTCGCACTTTTCCTGGAATTGCTCTAGATCAGGGCGATGTCGAAGAGAATCGCCGGTCCGGAAATCGAACGCCTGATCCAGCTCCTGGCCAAGGTGCCGGGGCTAGGGCCGCGCTCGGCCAGGCGCGCAGCGCTTCATCTCATCAAGAAGAAGGAACAGCTGCTCGAGCCCCTGGCTGCCGCCATGAGCGAAGCGGTCGACAAGGTGCGCATCTGCTCGACCTGCGGCAATGTCGATACCGCCGATCCTTGCATGATCTGCACCGACCCACGCCGCGACGCCGGCACGCTGATCGTCGTCGAAGACGTCTCGGACCTTTGGGCGCTGGAGCGTGCGGCGGCGATGAACGTGCGCTATCACGTGCTCGGCGGCACGCTGTCGCCGCTCGACGGTATCGGTCCGGACCAGCTCAACATCCGCTTGCTGATCGACCGCGTTGCCGGCGGCGAGGTGAAGGAAGTCATCCTCGCCGTCAATGCCACCGTCGAGGGGCAGACGACGGCGCATTATTTGACGGATCAGTTATCGGGTTCTGATGTGAAAGTGACGCGGCTCGCGCATGGCGTGCCGGTCGGCGGCGAGCTCGATTACCTGGACGAAGGCACGCTGGCCGCGGCGTTGCGGTCGAGGACGGCGTTTTGAGGGGACTGGAGAGGGCGCACGTGACAGATGTTATTCCTCGGGATGCTGCGCTCCGTCACACCCCCCTCTGCCCTGCCGGGCATCTCCCCCGCAAGGGGGGAGATTGGCAGTTTCTTTGCCGGCGCTTTTATCCCCACGTCGGCGATTGGCGAAAGCCTGCGCGACATCTGATCTCCCCCCTTGTGGGGGAGATGTCCGGCAGGACAGAGGGGGGCGCGACAGAACGCCAGCCTTCCAGATGGGTCGTCCTTTCCTTTCTGACGGCGTTGATCGCTCTCTTCATTACCACCCCCACCCATGCCGCCCCCATCGACGACCAGTTCCAGGCCTGGCTTCAAACCGACCTCTGGCCCGAAGCCAAGTCCAAAGGCATTTCCAAGAAGACCTTCGACGCGGCCTTCCTCGGCGTGAAGCCGAACTTGAAACTGCCCGATCTCGTCCTGCCCAGCGAGAAGCCGACGACGCCTGAGAAGCAGCATCAGGCCGAGTTCGGCCCGCCGGCCAGCTACTTCGCCGAGAAGGTGGTTCGGGCCGTCACCTCGGGCGGAAGGACGCGCGAGAGCGCCAATGCCCGGACGCTCGGGCTGATCGAGAAGCGCTATGGCGTTCCGGGCGAGATCGTGCTGGCGATCTGGGGTCGCGAGACCGGCTTCGGCGCGGCCAAGATGCCTTACGACGCCTTCGAGGTGCTGGGCACCAAGGCGTTCATGTCGACCAAGAAGGATTTCTTCCGTACCGAGGTGCTGGCGGCGCTCGAAATCGTCGAGCGCGGGCTGGCGCCGGTCAATGCGATGAAATCGTCCTGGGCCGGCGCGCTCGGCCAGCCGCAATTCATGCCGACCTCGTTCTTGAAGCACGCCGTCGATTTCGACGGCGATGGCCGGCCCGACATCTGGAATTCGACGCCCGATGTGCTCGCCTCGATCGCCAACTATCTCGTCCACTATGGCTGGGTGAGGGGGCGCGGCTGGGGGGCCGAGGTGACGGTGCCGGCAAATGTGTCGTGCTCGCTCGAAGGACCCGACCGGGGCAAGAGGATCTCCGATTGGGTGGCGATGGGCATCAGGCGCGTCGACGGCAAGGCATTTGCGGCGAGCGAATTGAAGGCCGAGGGCTTGCTGCTGATGCCGGCCGGGCGCAGCGGTCCGGCCTTCGTCGTGACGCCGAACTTCTATGTGCTGAAGCAATACAACAACAGCGATCTCTACGGCCTATTCATCGGTCATGCCGCCGATCGCATCGCCAAGGGCGACGCCGCCTTCGTCGGCGGCTGGGGCGCGGTCGGCGATCTCCACCGCTCCGATATCGCCGCCCTGCAGCGGGCGCTGGAAGCCAAGGGCTACGATGTCGGCAGCGCCGACGGCCTGCCCGGCTTCAAGACCCGTCGCTCCATCGGCATCTGGCAGGCAAAGAACGGCAAGCCCGCCACCTGCTTTCCCGATGCGGGCCTAGTCGCGCAGTTGAAATAGCGGCTGCCTCGCAAGGGATGGACCTGATAATTTTTTGCGGATTGGCGGCTTCAATTAGCCGGCGCATCGGTCGACTCATACGGCTCGACTGGTCCCCCAATATAGCGTCTCGCAAAATGTCCGTTGCCGGTTCGAGAACCGCTGAATAGGGTGTTGACCAACTGGACAAAAAACACGACGGTAAGGGGTCAAAGCCGCAGCCGGCCTTGCAAAGAACAATACAGCCCTGAGCCGGGAACTCAGGTCAACAAAACAGGGAACGATCACTATGATGCTGGAAAAGTTTGCTCTCCGCTCGCGCGCCTTGCTTGCGGGCGCCGCGTTATCCGCGCTGCTCGTCTCGCCCGCTTTCGCGGTCACGCCCGCCGATACGCTGGTCGAGGGCTTTGCCATCGACGACATCATCTCGATGGATCCGGGCGAAGCGTTCGAGCTGTCGACGGCCGAGGTCACCGGCAACACCTATGATCTTCTGGTCCGCCTCGATCTCAACGACACCTCCAAGGTCAAGCCCGACCTCGCCGAGAGCTGGACCGTTTCCGATGATGGCCTGACCTATACGTTCAAGCTGAAGCCCGGCATGAAATTCGCCTCCGGCAATCCGATCACCGCCGCCGACGTCGCCTATTCCTTCGAACGCGCCGTCAAGCTCGACAAGAGCCCGGCCTTCATCATCAACCAGTTCGGCATTACCGGCGACAACGTCACCGAAAAGGCCAAGGCCGTCGACGACACCACCTTCCAGTTCGTCGTCGACAAGGCCTATGCGCCAAGCTTCGTGCTCAACTGCCTGTCGGCCACCGTCGCGTCGGTCGTGGACGCCAAGCTGGTCAAGGAACATGTCGCCGCCGCCACGCCGAGCGCCGACTACAAATGGGACAACGATTTCGGCAATGCCTGGCTGAAGACCGGCTATGCCGGCTCCGGTCAGTTCAAGCTGCGCGAATGGCGCGCCAACGAGGCCGTCGTCCTGGAGCGCAACGACAACTACAACGGCGAGAAGGCCAAGCTCGCCCGCGTCATCTACCGCAACATGAAGGAAAGCTCGGCACAGCGCCTGGCGCTCGAAGCCGGCGATATCGACGTCGCCCGCAATCTCGAGCCGAACGACCTTGATGCCATTGCCAAGAACGCCGATCTCACCACCACCAGCGCGCCGAAGGGCACGGTCTATTACATCAGCCTCAACCAGAAGAACCCGAACCTCGCCAAGCCCGAGGTGCGCCAGGCGTTCAAATATCTGGTCGACTACGACGCGCTCAGCACCACCATCCTCAAGGGCATCGGCGAGATCCATCAGTCCTTCCTGCCCAAGGGCGATCTCGGCGCCATCGACGATAACCCGTTCAAGCTCGACGTCGCCAAAGCCAAGGAATTGCTTGCCAAGGCCGGCCTGCCGGACGGCTTCAAGGTGACCATGGACGTGCGCACTGGACAGCCGACCACCGGCATGGCGGAATCGATCCAGCAGACGCTCGGCCAGGCCGGCATCAAGCTGGAGATTATTCCGGGAGACGGTAAGCAGACGCTGACCAAATACCGCGCCCGCAACCACGACATCTACATCGGCAACTGGGGCCAGGACTATTTCGACCCGAACTCCAACGCCCAGACCTTCGCCTCCAACCCGGACAATTCCGACAACGCCAAGATCAAGACGCTGGCCTGGCGCAATGCCTGGGACATTCCGGACCTGACCAAGGAAACCGAGGCGGCATTGCTGGAGAAGGATGCGGCTAAGCGTGCCGACATGTACAAGGATCTGCAGCAGAAGATCATGGACACCAGCCCCTTCGTCATCATCCACCAGCAGCTGGAAGTGGCGGGCTTGCGGAAGAACCTCCAGGGCTTCAAGCTCGGCCCGAGCTTCGATACCAATTTCGTCTGGGCGGTCTCGAAGCAGTAACCCCGGGCGCGACGCGTGAGCGTAGCTGAAAACCAGGCGGCGGCCGGGCGCGGCAGCGCCCGCGCCATCGCCATCCTATCGTCGCTCGGCCGCTTTCTGATCATTGCGGTGACGACCTATCTCGGTCTGCTCGCGGTGACCTTCTTCATCGGCCGAGTCATCCCGATCGATCCGGTGCTGGCCGTTCTCGGCGACCGGGCGCCGACGGCCGTCGTCGAGCGCACGCGCCGCGAGATGGGTCTCGACCTGCCCTGGATCGAGCAGTTCTACCTCTATGTCAAAAGTGCGTTGAGCGGCGACTTCGGCACGTCGGTGCTGACTACCAATCCGGTGATGACGGATATCCGCCGCGTTTTCCCGGCGACCATCGAGCTGGCGACGCTGGGCACGATCATCGGCGCCGTCATCGGCGTGCCGCTCGGCGTGCTGGCCGCCGTCAAGCGCGGCAGCCTCATCGACCAGGTCGCCCGCATCGTCGGCCTCATCGGCTATTCCGTGCCGATATTCTGGCTGGGTCTGCTCGGGCTGGTGCTGTTCTACGCCAAGCTGCAGTGGATCGCGTTTCCGGCGCGGCTCGATGTCGTCTACGAATACACGTTCACGCCGATCACCGGCTTCTACCTGCTCGATGCCGCGATCCAGAGGCAGTGGGACGTCTTCTACGACGCCTGGCGCCACATCGTCCTGCCGGCTTCGCTGCTCGGCTACCTGTCGCTTGCCTATATCAGCCGCATGACGCGTTCCTTCATGCTGAACGAGCTGGCGCAGGAATATATCGTCGCAGCCCGTGCGAAAGGCCTGTCGGAGACGCGCATCATCTGGGGCCACGCGCTGCGCAACGCCGCCGTGCCGATGGTGACTGTGATTGCGCTTTCCTACGCCAACCTGCTCGAAGGTTCGGTGCTGACCGAGACCGTCTTCTCCTGGCCGGGCATCGGCCTCTACATCACCAACTCGCTGCAGAACGCCGACATGAACGCCGTGCTCGGCGGCACCATTGCCATCGGCTCGGTCTTCATCGCCATCAACCTTTTCTCCGATCTGCTCTACCGGCTGCTCGATCCAAGGACGAAGACCGAATGATCGGAGCTATTGCCGTTTTGGGCTTGGCCGCGGCCAACCACCCCCGCTCCGGCCCTTCGGGCCACCTCTCCTCGTGCCTGGGGGAGAGGACAAGCCGGTCGCACGCTTGGCGCCTTTCCTCACGCCCGTCGAACGGGGGAGAGGTGGTCTGCGAAGCAGACCGGAGTGGGGGCCGACTACTTCAGGAGGCATTGTCATGACCGCCGCCGACGCCGGCGCCTTCTCCCGTCGCGCATGGCTGCTGAGCGACCGACCGGCCTCGCGCCTGCAGGCAAGGCTCGGCCGCTCCTATGTCGCCTGGCGCCGCTTCTCCGCCAATCGCTTGGCGCTGGTCGGCATGCTGATTATCATCGCGCTGCTGGTGGTCGCCGCCCTTGCCGATGTGCTGGCACCGTATTCGCCGACCGTTGGCGATCTCAAGAACGCCCGCCTGCTGCCGCCCGGCGCCGCGCACTGGTTCGGCACCGACGATCTCGGCCGCGACATCTATTCACGCATCGTCTATGGCTCGCGCTGGACGCTTTATGTGGTGATCCTCGTCGCCATCATCGCCGCGCCCATCGGCCTGCTGGTTGGCACGATCGCCGGTTATGCTGGCGGCTGGACCGACACGATCCTGATGCGCATCACCGACATCTTCCTCGCGTTTCCGAAGCTTGTGCTGGCGCTGGCTTTCGTCGCGGCGCTCGGACCCGGCATCGAGAATGCCGTGCTGGCGATCGCCATCACCTCATGGCCGCCCTACGCGCGCATCGCGCGCGCCGAGACGCTGACGGTGCGCAATTCCGACTACATCAAGGCGGTGCAGCTGATGGGCGCCTCGCCCTTCCGCATCGTGCTGCGCCACATCATGCCGCTCTGCATCTCCTCGCTGATCATCCGCGTCACGCTCGACATGGCCGGCATCATCCTCACCGCCGCCGGCCTTGGTTTCCTCGGTCTCGGCGCGCAGCCGCCATTGCCCGAATGGGGCGCGATGATCGCATCCGGACGCCGCTTCATCCTCGACCAGTGGTGGGTGGCCGCAGCCCCAGGTGCCGCCATCCTCATCGTCAGCCTTGGCTTCAACCTGCTCGGCGACGGCCTGCGCGACGCGCTCGATCCCCGGAGTGGCGACCAATGAGCGACACGCTTCTCGAGGTCGACGATCTGCGCGTCACCTTCCCGACCCGCACCTGCCTCGTGCAGGCGGTGCGCGGCGTCTCCTTCTCGCTCGGCCGCGAGCGGTTGGGCATCGTCGGCGAAAGCGGCTCCGGCAAATCGCAGACCGGCCGCGCCATCATGGGGCTGACCCCGCCGCAGGCTGAGGTCTCGGCGAAGAAGCTCGCTTTCGACGGCATGGACTTGCTTTCCATATCGCCGCGTGAGCGCCGGGCGCTGCGGGGAAACCGCATCGCCATGATCCTTCAGGATCCGAAATATTCGCTCGATCCGGTCATGACCATCGGCCGCCAGATCGTCGAGACGCTGCGCACGCATGAGAAGGTAGGAAAGACCGAAGCGCGCGAACGGGCGCTGGCGATGCTGCAGGCGGTGCAGATCCGCGACCCGGCCCGCGTCTTCGATCTCTATCCGCACGAGGTCTCGGGCGGCATGGGCCAACGCGCCATGATCGCCATGATGCTGGTCACCGGACCCGAATTGATGATCGCCGACGAGCCGACCTCGGCGCTCGACGTCACCGTGCAGCTCGACGTGCTCAATATCCTCGACAAGCTCGTCGCCGAGCGCGGCATGGGGCTGATCTTCATCTCGCACGATCTGCGCCTGGTCTCCTCCTTCTGCGACCGCGTCGTCGTCATGTATGCCGGCAAGGTGGTCGAGCAGATCAAGGCTTCGGAGCTGCGCGACGCTCAGCACCCTTACACGCGCGGCCTGCTCAACTGCATGCCCAGAATCGGCTTCGAGCGCCATCCGCTGCCGGTGCTCGACCGCAAGCCGGAGTGGGCGGCATGACGGCTTCCATCACTGTCGAAGGGCTGGAAGTGGTCTTCGACCGGTTTCGCGCGCTGAAGGGCGTCAGCCTCGAAGTCAGGGAAGGCGAATCCTACGGCCTCGTCGGCGAAAGCGGTTCCGGCAAGTCGACGCTGCTGAGAGCAATCACAGGTCTCGGGCCGGTTTCCTCGGGCACCATTACCGTCAAGGGCAAGACGCTCGGCAAAACCCGCGACAAGGCGTTTTATCGCGAGGTGCAGATGGTCTTTCAGGATCCGTACGGCTCGCTGCATCCGCGCCAGACGGTCGACCGCCTTCTGCAGGAGCCCCTCGCGATCCATGGCATTGCCGACGGCGAGAAGCGCATCGAGCGCGCGCTGGACGAGGTAGGGCTTGGCAAGGGCTTCCGCTTTCGTTACGCGCACCAGCTCTCCGGCGGCCAACGCCAGCGCGTCGCCATTGCGCGTGCGCTGATCCTCGAACCTTCGATCCTGTTGCTCGACGAGCCGACCTCGGCGCTCGACGCTTCGGTGCAGGCGGAGGTGCTGAACCTGCTGGAGGAGGTCCGGCGGCGCCGCAAGCTCACCTTCCTGATGGTCAGCCACGACCTCGCCATCATCACCCATATGTGCGAGCGGCTGATGGTGATGCAGAATGGCGAGGCCGTGGAGACGCTGACCGCGAGCCAGCTGATCGGCCATCGCGTCAGCGAGGATTATACGCGCAATCTGTTGAGGGCCAGCGAAGGATTTGTGAGGGTTTAGCCCGCAATTGCCAAGCCGCGTCCCTGCCCAGGTGTACCGGGGAGGACTTTATCTGGGGCAGGCCCAATTGACTGGACTTCGTGCCGACTTGAGCAAAACGTGAAATAAGGCCAGAAGGGGTTTCAACGGCATCAAACGAGAACGGGCCCAGTCTCGATGAGGGATGGCCCGATTGAGGGATGAGATGAAGAATTCAGCCATTTCCGAACGCAAGAACCAGTCGATCTCGCGCGGCGTCGGCATGACGACACAGATCTACGCCGAACGCGCCGAGAATTCGGAAATCTGGGATGTCGAAGGCCGCCGCTACATCGACTTCTCGTCCGGCATCGCCGTCGTCAACACCGGCCACCGCCACCCGAAGGTGATCGAGGCCGTCAAGGCGCAACTTGACCGCTTCACCCACACCTGCCACCAGGTCGTACCCTATGAAAGCTACGTGCATCTCGCCGAGCGGCTGAACGGCCTGCTGCCCGGCAAGTTCGACAAGAAGACCGTGTTCGTCACCACCGGCGCCGAGGCGGTCGAGAACGCCATCAAGATCGCCCGTAACGCCACCGGCCGTCAGGCGGTCATCGCCTTTTCAGGCGGCTTTCATGGCCGCACCTTCATGGGCATGGCGCTGACCGGCAAGGTCGTGCCCTACAAGGTCGGCTTCGGCGCCATGCCCGCCGATGTCTTCCATGCCCCGTTCCCGGTGGCGCTGCATGGCGTGTCGGTCGCCGATTCGCTTGCCGCGCTCGACAAGCTGTTCAAGGCCGATGTCGATCCGGGCCGCGTTGCAGCCATCATCGTCGAACCGGTTCAGGGCGAGGGCGGCTTCTACGAAGCGCCGCGCGATTTCATGGCTGCGCTGCGCAAGATCTGCGATCAGCACGGCATCCTGCTCGTCGCCGACGAAGTGCAGACCGGCTTTGCCCGTACCGGCAAGATGTTTGCCATGGATCATCATGACGTGGCGCCCGACCTCACCACCATGGCCAAGAGCCTCGCCGGCGGCTTCCCGCTGTCGGCCGTCACCGGCCGCGCCGAGATCATGGACGCGCCCGGCCCCGGCGGGCTCGGCGGCACCTATGGCGGCAGCCCGATCGGCGTTGCCGCCGCGCACGCAGTGCTCGACGTCATCGAGGAGGAAAAGCTCTGCGACCGTGCCAATGCGCTGGGCGCGCGGCTGAAGCAGCGGCTGGTTTCGATCCGCGAGGACGTACCGGAGATCGTCGACATCCGCGGTCCAGGCTTCATGAACGCCGTCGAGTTCAACGACGTGCAGAAGGGGCTTCCGTCAGCGGAGTTCGCCAACGCGGTCAGGCTGAAGGCGCTGGACAAGGGCCTCATCCTGCTCACCTGCGGCGTCTACGGCAACGTCATCCGCTTCCTGTCCCCGATCACCATCCAGGACGGCGTCATGACCGAGGCGCTGGATATCCTGGAAACCTCGATCCGCGAGGCGCAGGCCGCCTGAGGATGGTGCGGTGCTCTTCTGACGGTCTGCACCGGCGCGCGCAAGCCGTCAGGAGCCCGGATGTTGTAACCAGGATGGGATATCCATCTTGGCGTGAAGCACGCGCCACACATCGATGTGGTTCTGCCTGTTCAATATAGAAGATCAAATATGGATGACGCTTGAGCGGCAGGCTGCGTAGGCCGGGCAACCCAACTTCATAACTATCTCAGAGAGCCTGATGCCGGGTGGCTGGCTATTAACTTGTAGGCATTCTGAAGGTCCTCGACATAGCCTAACGCCACGTGCGAACCAGCTTCACGTGCATAATAATCGACAGCGTCCTCGATATCGCGCAGAGCAAGGCTTCGAGGAATAATTGGCTTGGTGGCCACTAACTTATTGGCCCTGCGCTCGTTTCCTCAACGCTGCGAAATAATCATCGTCAACGGGCTCACTCGGCGCGGACGACGCGCCCTCTAGGAGCAAGCGGCGCAAAAGTTGACGATCCTGATCCTGGCGGATCAATTCACGCACATATTCGCTGCTCGTGCCATAGCCTCGATCAGTCACTTGCTGATCGACAAAATTCTTCAAGCTGTCCGGCAGTGAAATGTTCATCGTGCTCATTCAGCCACTTTATGATCTATGGCAAAAATCGGCAATCTCTACGCGCTCGCCCTTGCCGGTTCGTCCCGACTGAAGGCCGCAAGCGCCGCCTTCAGCGCATCCGGCCCGCCTGCCACCGTTTGCGGCGTCGGCGAGAAGCCGGCGCCGAGCATCTTGCGGCCAAGCATGTGGTCGGCCGGGCGGTTGACGGATTCGATACCGAGCAGCCGGTTGCCCGCATAGTGGTAGATCGAGAACTTGTTCTCGGCGAGATCGCCCAGCACGACATGGTGATCGCCGCCTTGGGTCAGGCCCACCATCTGCAGCTTCATGTCGCCGATATCCGACCAGAACCACGGCACGGCCGAGAAGGGCTCGCCATGGCCGAGGACGGTGCGTGCGGCAAGCCGCGCCTGGTCGGTGGCGTTCTGCACCGATTCCAGCCGCACGTCGCCGCCGGTGAACCAATGCCGGTAGGAGGCCGCGTCGCCGATGGCGAGGATTTCGGGAACAGAGCTTTGCATATGCTGGTCGACGCGGATGCCGTTGCCGGTTGCCAGGCCGGCGGCTTCAGCCAGTTCGACATTGGGCACCACGCCGATGCCGATGATCACCATTTGCGCCGGCAGGCGTTCGCCGCCCGAGGTGATCGCGGCCGCGACGCGGCCGCCTTCGCCCTCCAGGCGGGCAATGGTGGTGCCGGTCAGGATGCGCACGCCGATCGCTTCCAGGCGCTGGCGCACATGCGCGGCGATGATCGGCGCCACGGCGCGGCCGAGCAGCCGGTCGACCGCCTCGACGACGGTGACGTTGCGGCCGGCCGCTCTCAGCGTTGCCGCGATCTCCAGGCCGATGAAGCCGCCGCCGAGAATGACCACGTCCTCGGTTTGCGCGCTGAGCTCGCGGATCGCCCGCGCATCGGCCAGCGAACGCAGCGAGACCACGCCGGCAAGGCTGGCGCCGTCAAGCTTGAGCAGGCGCGGCCGCGAGCCGGTCGCGAGCACCAGCCGGTCGAAGGCAAGCGTTCCACCGCCTGCGACATTCAACCGGCTCGCGCGAGCATCGATGCTGTCGATGCGCACGCCCGGCCGGTAGTCGATGTTGTTGCCAGTGTAGAAGGCTTCGCCGCGCAAGGGCTGCGGCTTGGCCTCGGCGTCCTTGATGAAGGTCTTGGACAACGGCGGCTTGTGATAGGGCAGGTCCTGCTCGTCGCCGACCAGGACAACCGGCCCTTCATAGGCCTCTTCGCGCAGGCTGGCGGCGGCCTGCACGCCGGCATGGCCCGCACCGACAATCACAACCCCGTTGGTCATCGCAATCCTTTTTGGTCAGCAAATTTAGGCCCTTGCGCCAAGTGGCGATTGTCCGTCACCGCCGCAAGGGCCGCGCATCGGGTCGCACCCAGAATGGCTGTCTGTCAATCGGGCCCAGCGAGGCAATACCGAGCTTAAAGTTGACATTTGTAGTTTAGAATAATTCTAAACTGTTGTTTCAATTGTATATTTTCTCTCTCACCAGTTGACTCCCGGCCTCTCCATCGCTTTATGGAGAGCTGCGCTCAAAGCGCATTCCTTTGATGTCTGGGCCTTGAACCCTTTCGATTGGAGGCAAGTGGTTGTCTTTTTATCGCGAACCGCGCATTGGCGCGGCCACCATTTTTCCCGGCATGCTTATGCCTCGGCGCGGGTGGGCGCCTTTTATTGAATTTCCAAGGAACTGGAGAAGGATGATGACGGCACGTAATGGCGGCAGGCTGGCCGCGATCTGCGCCACGGCTGCACTGACGGCGGCGGTGTTCGTGTTGCCGGCGAAAGCCGAGACCGACGCCAAGGCGGTGATCAAGACCTATGCCGACATCGCTTTGGCCAAATACGAGGATTCGCTGACCACTGCGCAGGCGCTGGACAAGGCGGTGAATGCGCTCGTCGCCAGTCCCTCGGCCGACACGTTGAACGCCGCGCGCGAGGCCTGGAAGGCGGCGCGCATCCCTTACCAGCAGACCGAAGTCTACCGCTTCGGCAACAAGATCGTCGACGACTGGGAAGGCAAGGTGAATTCCTGGCCGCTGGATGAGGGCCTGATCGACTATGTCGCCAAGAGCTATGGCACGGAGTCGGACGAAAACGCGCTCTATACGGCCAACGTCATCGCCAACAAGGAAATCGAGATTAACGGCAAGAAGGTCGATGCCTCGAAGCTGACGCCCGAGTTCCTCTCCGGCACGCTGCAGGGGGCCGGCGGCGTCGAAGCCAATGTCGCGACCGGCTATCACGCCATCGAATTCCTGCTCTGGGGGCAGGACCTGCATGGCACCGGGCCGGGCGCCGGCGAGCGGCCCTTTACCGACTACGACCTCAAGAACTGCACAGGCGGCAATTGCGATCGCCGCGCCGAATATCTGAGATCGGCGACCGATCTTCTGGTGTCCGACCTGCAGGAAATGGTCGGCAACTGGAAGGAAGACGGCGCCGCGCGCAAGAACCTCACCGAGGGCGATGCGAATGCCGCCATCTCCACCATCTTCACCGGCATGGGCTCGCTCTCCTATGGCGAGCTCGCCGGCGAGCGCATGAAGCTCGGCCTGTTGCTGCACGACCCGGAAGAGGAGCACGACTGCTTCTCCGACAACACCTACATCTCGCATCTCTATGACGCGGTCGGCATCCGCGATGCCTACCATGCCAGCTACAAGCGGCTCGATGGCTCCGTGGTCTCGGGTCCGTCGGTGTCCGACATGGTGAAGGCCGCCGATCCGGCGATCGACAGGGAGCTGTCGGGCAAACTCGACACCACCGTCGCCAAGATGGAGGCCATCCAGGCGCGTGCCCTTGCCGGCGAGGCATATGACCAGCAGATCGCCGAGGGCAACACGGAAGGTAACGCCACGGTGCAGGCGGCGATCGACGCCCTGATCGACCAGACCAAGTCGATCGAGCGCGCCGTCGGCTCGCTCAAGCTGAACCAAATCGCTTTCGAGGGTTCCGACAGCCTCGACGCGCCCGACAAGGTGTTCAAGTAAGATCGGGCATGATCCCAAAAGCCGGTTTTTGGACAAGATCATGCTCAATTGAGAAACCAGCCAAGCGGCGCCGGAACGGCGCCGTCAGCCAGAGCAAGTAGATGCTGATCTGCCATTGCAACATCATCACCGAAAAGGAGATCGAGCAGACGATCGTCGGCCTGCTGGATCAGGATCCCTGGCAGCTGATCGTGCCCGCTAAGGTCTACCACGCGATGGCCAAGCGCGGTCGCTGTTGCGGCTGTTTCCCAAATGTGGTGGAAACGATCATTCGGGTCACCGAGAATTACCACGCCCGCTCAGAGGTGGGGGGCGTGGACATCGTTTCACACCTGGATCGCGTGCGAGGCTTGCGCGGCCAATACGGGAGCAGAACCCATGAAAGGCGAACCGCAGGTCATCGAGCGGCTTAATGAAGCTCTGTTTCTGGAGCTTGGAGCCGTCAACCAGTACTGGGTGCATTACCGTCTGCTCGAGGATTGGGGCTACACCAAGCTGGCAAAGAAGGAGCGGGCGGAATCGATCGAGGAAATGCATCACGCCGACCGGCTGATCGCGCGCATCATCTTCCTCGAGGGTCACCCGAACCTGCAGTCCGTCGCGCCCTTGCGCATCGGCCAGAATGTCAAGGAAGTGCTCGAATCCGATCTCGCCGGCGAATATGACGCACGCACCGCCTACAAGCGCTCGCGTGAGATCTGCCAGGACGAAGGCGATTTCGTTTCGATGAAGCTGTTCGAGGATCTTTTGGCGGACGAGGAAGGACATATCGACTTCCTGGAAACGCAGCTCGATCTGCTTGCCTCGATCGGCGAGGAAAAATACGGCCAGCTCAATGCCGACTCGGCCAACGAGGCGGAGTAAGGACATGCGGGAATGCGGCGCCCCGTAGATTTTTCGCGCCGCGCGTGGCGGGCCGGGATTCACGGCTTGCCGTCCCAAAAGACCCCGCGATACCGGATTGGTCGCGGGGCATGGCTTTTGCTGGCGATCATGCCTTCCGCATCCGCCTTGGCCGGTGAGCCCGCCGCTCTGCCGACAAGCCGCACCGACCTGACGCCGAAGGACCAGGCGCGGGTTCTGGCGGTCACCAGGCCAACGGCCGATTTCACCAGGCCGGAGCCGTTCGAGCTGATGCAGGGCGGCGCCGGCACCTCGCGCAAGGACATCAACCGCGATGCCTTCTCACAATCCTCCGCCAATATCACCTTCGAAGAAGAAGGAACCTTCAAGCTCGGCAACGCGCTGTTTCGCAAGAACTGGGTGTCGTCGCCGTCCTCGACCCAGGCTTCGGACGGGCTCGGCCCGCTCTTCAACGAACGCGCCTGCCAGAACTGCCATCTGAAGGATGGCCGCGGGCGTCCTCCGGAAGGCGATGCCGGATCGACATCGATGTTCCTGAGACTCGCGCGCGATGCCGGCAGCGCCGAGGAAAGGGCCGCGCTCACCGATCATAAGCTGCTGAACTTTCCCGATCCCGTCTATGGCGCGCAACTGCAGGACCTTGCGGTTCCCGGGCTCAGGGGTGAGGGCCGGATGCGCGTCGATTATCAGGAGCAAAAAGTTACGCTCGGCGACGGTGCCGTCGTTTCACTGCGCAAGCCGAGCTATACGATCGAAAATCTCGGCTACGGTCCGCTCGATCCGCGCACCACGCTGTCGCCGCGCCTGACGCCGCCGATGATCGGGCTGGGCCTGATCGAGCAGATCGCGCCGGCCGATATTCTCGCCAATGCCGATCCGGACGATCGCAACAGTGACGGGATCTCGGGCAGGCCGAACATGGTGCGCGACGAGCTGAGCGACGCGGTGACCTTGGGCCGCTTCGGCTGGAAGGCGCAGACCGCCTCGATCCGCCAGCAAACGGGCGATGCCTTTGCTGGCGATATCGGCATCTCGACGCCGGAAATGCCGAAGCATTGGGGGGATTGCACCGAGGCGCAGACGGATTGCCTGGCCATGCCAAACGGGGTGCAGCAACGCCTCGGCACGGCCGAGGCGTCGCCGCCGGTGATGGACCTCGTCACCTTCTATTCGCAGAACCTGGCCGTGCCGGCGCGGCGCGACATCGGCAAGCCGGACGTGCTCGCCGGCAAAAAGCAGTTCTACGAGATGGGCTGCATTGCCTGTCACACGCCGAAATTCGTCACCATGCGCGGCACGCCGAACAAGGCGCAGGCCTTTCAGCTGATCTGGCCCTATTCCGACTTCCTGTTGCACGACATGGGCGAGGGCCTTGCCGATGGGCAGCGGGTGGGCGAAGCCACGGGGACCGAATGGCGCACCCCGCCGCTCTGGGGCATCGGGCTTACCGCGACGGTCAACGGCAATGCCTTTTACCTGCATGACGGCCGCGCGCGTACGCTTGCTGAGGCGATCCTGTGGCATGGCGGCGAGGGACAGAAGGCGCGCGACCGCTTTGTCGGTGCCGCCGCGGCCGATCGCGACGCGCTGATCAAATTCCTGGAGTCCCTCTGATGTCGAAACGCGTCGCTCTGATGTCGAAACGCATGGCCCTTGCTCTTCCGTTCCTTCTGGCCGCAGTGATGCCGGCATCGGCTGCGGTCAAGGCTTCCGATGTCATCGGCCGCGCGATCGACGGCTTCGTCCGCCCCGCCTATGCCAGCCTCGATGAGCATGCGGCGGGCCTGACCAAGGCGATGCACCAGCTTTGCGAAGCGCCGTCCAAGGAGAAGCTCGAAGCGGCTCGCGCGGCGTTTTCAGGCACGGTCGAGGCCTGGTCGGTAGCCGAGATCATCGCCTTCGGGCCGATCAAGGAGAACAACCGGCTGGAGCGCATGCTTTATTGGCCGGACCGCAAGAGCATCGGCCTGAGGCAAGTGCAGGCCACGCTCGCATCCAAGGACCCATCAGACATCGATCCGGCGCAACTGGCGCAAAAGAGCGTCGCCATGCAGGGCCTCGGCGCGCTCGAATATGTGCTTTACGGCGACGGCGCCGAAACGCTTGCCGGGAAAGACGATCCTTACCGCTGCGCCTATGGCGCGGCGGTTGCCGGCAATATCGAAACGATGGCGGGCGAGGTGCGCGACGCCTGGCAAAAGCCCGATGGTTTCGCGTCGCTCTGGGCCAATCCGGGGCCGAAGAACCCGCTCTACCGCGACGGCAACGAAGCGGTGACGGAACTGGTCGGCGTCTTCATCAACGAGCTGGAAATGATCCGCGACGTGCGGCTCAAGGGATTTCTCGGCGCGAAACCCGATGCCGATAAGCCGAAGCAGGCGATCTACTGGCGCTCGCAGAACACGACGGCCTCACTGGCCGCAAACCTGTCCGGCATCGACCAGCTGTTCCAGGCCTCCAGGCTCGGCGACGCGCTGCCCGCCGACGCGCAATGGATGGCAGAGTCCATCCACATCCAGCTCAGCAACGGCGTGACGACAGCGAAATCCGTTGCCGGTCCGATCGACAAGGCGCTCGCCGACCCCGCGCTGCGCGGCAAGCTCGAGCATTTCGCGCTGATCACCTCCAGCCTGTCGACCTTGATCGGCACCAGGATGACCGCCGAGTTCGGCCTGACCGCCGGCTTCTCGTCGCTGGATGGGGATTGATGCCGTGAGAACCGCCCTCATCCACCGCCGCGATTTCCTGCGGGCAGCGGGCGTGGGCTTCGCCGCCGCCATGGCGCCGCGCGCATGGGCTGACACGCTTGCCGCGGATGCGGTGTTTGCCACGGCCTTCGTCAAGCGCGACGGCAGCTTCGGCGCCGCCGTGCTCTCCGAGGCGGGGAAAATCCTGCATACGGTCGATCTGCCGGATCGCGGCCACGACGTCACTTTCGATCCGGTGTCGAAGCGCTCGGTGGTCTTTGCCCGCCAGCCCGGCACCTTTGCGGTGGTCTTCGACCATGCCGGCCGCGACAAGCCGCTGACCATCGCCAGCATCGCCGGCCGGCATTTCTTCGGCCATGGCGTGTTCTCGCCTGACGGCGCTCTGCTCTACGCTACGGAGAACGACTTCGACAACGCGGCAGGTGTCGTGGGCGTCTACGATGCGCGGGCGAAATTCAATCGCGTCGGCGAGTTCCCGACCTACGGCATGGGACCGCATGAACTGCTCCTGCTTGGCGATGGCCGCACTTTAGCCATCGCCAATGGCGGCATCGAGACCCATCCCGATTTCGGTCGCGCCGAACTCAACATCGCGACAATGAAGCCGTCCTACACGCTGGTCGACCGCGTCACCGGCGACCTCATCGAAAAGCACGAACTGCCGCCGGCGCTGCATCAGCTTTCGATCCGCCACATGGATCGCGACCAGGTGGGCACCGTCTGGTTCGGCTGCCAGTATCGCGGGCCGGCGACCGACCGGCCGGCGCTGGTCGGGCGCGCCGCGCGCGGCAAGGAGCTCGAGCTCCTGGAGATGCCGCAGGACGTGCTCTCAGGCTTGCGCAATTATGTCGGCTCGGTCGCCGCCAATGGCGCAACGGGCACCGTCGCCATCACCTCGCCGGAGGGCAATTCGCTGGCCGTCATCGATGCCGCCAGCGGACGCGTGGTCACGACAAGAGCGCTGGTCGAGGTCTGCGGCGTCGCGCCCGACGGCTCCGGCTTCATGGCGACGACCGGCGCCGGCGAGATCGTCGGTGGCGACGGCGCCACCCGTTCCGAACCGGACTATGTCTGGGACAATCACACGCTGTGCATCGCGGCCACGGCCTGACAACACCAAGATGCCGCTGTGGCGCTGAACCGAAGCCGCTTAACATTTCTCCGCCCTGGCCCTTGCGGCGGCGGCCTATGCCGGGCAGAGGGAATTGTGTTTCGATCCAGTTCGTTAACCGGCCTATGAAGCTGCCCGTATGAAGCTGCTTGCCATCGATTGCGCTGCCAATCTCTGCGCCGCCTGCGTCTATGACGCGGGCGCGGGGAAGGAGCTTGGCCGCGAAGTGCGCGACCTAGGCAAGGGGCATGCCGAGCATCTGATGGCCGTCATCGAGACGGCCTTGAAAGCGGGCGGCATCGGCTACCCTGATCTCAACGCCGTTGCCGTCTCGATCGGACCCGGCTCGTTCACCGGCCTGCGCGTCGGCGTCTCGACCGCGCGCGGCCTGGCGCTGGCGTTGAAAATCCCGGCGATCGGCGTGACGACGCTGGAAGCCCTGGCGGCGGAGGGTGCGAAAACTTTTCCCGAGCGCGCGGTGCTTGCCGCGCTCGACGCCGGCCGCGACGAAATCCACGCGGCGCTCTACGATAAAGCGTTAGCGGAGGCTTACCGACCTTCAGTGATCACGCTTTCCGTGGCGGCGATCATGGCCAACGGCGCCGATGCCGTCCTTGTCGGCACCGCTGCGCCACAGATTGCCGCAGCGGCGGGACGGGCCTTCGACACCGGCCCGGTTGCCGCCACCGCCGACATCGCGACCTATGCCAGGCTGGCGTCGGCCAGAGGGCCGGGCGAAAAGCCCAAGCCGCTCTATCTGCGCGGCGCCGACGCCAAGCCGCAGGCGGGCTTCATTCTTCCAAGACAGGACAACAGTCCAAAGGAAAACCATGATCCCAAAAAGGGGGAGGCGGTTTTGCGGAAAAGTCGTGGTCCAAAAGGAAACGACGCCTGATGCGCATACCGTTCTTTCAGCCGCGCCGCAGGGAATATGCCTTGGAACCGCTGACGGTTGCCGACAGCGCTGCCGTCTCGGAGCTGCATCGCGAGGATTTCGTGCGGCCCTGGACCGATGGCGAGTTCGCGGCGCTGCTCGAACAGGACACGGTGTTCGGCTACGCCGCGCGCGAGACAGGGCAGGGATCGAAACCTCCGGTCGGTTTCGTGCTGGCGCGGCTCGCGGCCGGCGAGGGCGAGATCCTGACCGTGGCCGTCGCCCGTAGCCATCGCCGACAGGGCCTTGGCTGGCAATTGATGGATGCGGTGCTGCGCGAGCTTCATGCGCAGCGCGCCGAAGCGCTCTTCCTTGAGGTCGACGAGACCAATGCGCCGGCGATCGCGCTTTATCGCAGGCTCGGCTTCATCCAGGTCGGTCATCGGCCCAACTATTATCGCTCGACCGAGCACGGTCCGACCGGCGCGCTTGTCATGCGCCGCGATCTTCGCTAGCCACAGTCGCGCATGACCCCGAAAATCGGCTCCGATTTTCGGAAAGGGATCATGCGCCAAGCGGGAGTGTTACAGCGTCCTTTGCGCGCCCTAAGGCGCGCGGCACTGTAATGTTGGGGCCGGAGCGAATGATCAAGAAATTACGGATTTTCCTGGCGCTCTTCTATGTCGTCGTCTGTTCACTGGTGCTGGTGCCGCTGCAGATACTGTCGATGAAGACGGGACTCTGGCCCGAGATCTTCATCCTGAAAATCTGGCATCGCATGATCCTGAGGGCGCTGGGCATGCGGGTGCATGTGAAGGGCGCGCTGGCCAGGGAACGTCCGCTGCTGATCGCGGCCAACCATATCTCCTGGACCGACATCATGGTGCTCGGCTCCTTTGTCGATGTGAAGTTCATCGCCAGGGCCGACATGGAAGGCTGGCCGCTGATCGGCATGCTGTCCAAGTTGCAGCGCACCGTCTACATCGAGCGCGAGCGCAAGCGCACCTCCGGCGACCAGGCGAGCGAGATCGCCAAAAGGATGGCAAAAGGCGACGCCATGGTGCTGTTCGCCGAAGGTTCGACCGGGGACGGCAACCTTGTGCTGCCGTTCAAGAGCACGCTCTTCGGCGCCGCCTCGATGGCGATTTCGGAAGGTGCGGCGGACCAGGTCTTCATCCAGCCCGTGGCGATCGCCTATACGCGCCTGCATGGCATGCCGATGGGCCGCCGCCATCGGCCGATGTCCGCCTGGATCGGCGACCAGGATTTGATGCCGCACCTGAGAACCCTGCTTGCCGAAGGCGCGATCGATGCCGAGGTGCATTTCGGCGAGCCTGTGCCGTTCTCCAAGGGCTCGAACCGCAAGGAAACGGCACGGCTGATGGAAGCCAAGGTGCGCGAGATGATGCAGGCTGTCCTCGCCGACCCGGCCAAGAGCCGATAGCCGATGCATTTCGCCAAAAGTGCGTAGCGGTTTTGGGATAACGACATACATAAAGAAAAAAAGACCTGAAGCGCGTCCTGTCGGGACGACCTGCTTCAGGCAGATTCGTCTGTTTTTTGTCACGGAAAGGCGCTAGAAGCCGCCCGATGGATTTGAACACGATTGAAAGCCACGGCATCGGCGCTGCTGCCGAGCACTCGGCCGGCACGGACCGGACGGCGAAAAAGGTCTTCGTCAAGACCTATGGCTGCCAGATGAATGTCTACGATTCCCAGCGTATGACCGATGCGCTGGCGGCCGACGGCTATGTCGCCACCGACGCCGTCGAAGATGCGGATCTTGTGCTGCTCAACACCTGCCATATCCGCGAAAAGGCGGCGGAAAAGGTCTATTCCGAGCTTGGCCGCATTCGCGACATGAAGGCCGAACGCGCCGAGGCCGGCCGCGAATTGCTGATCGGTGTCGCCGGCTGCGTGGCGCAAGCCGAAGGCGCCGAGATCATCCGCCGCTCGCCAGCGGTCGATCTGGTCATCGGCCCGCAGACCTATCACCGGCTGCCCGACGTCCTGGCGAGGGTCCGTGGCGGCGAAAAGATCGTCGAGACCGAATACGCCGTCGAGGACAAGTTCGAGCATCTGCCGCAGCCGAAGCGCGCCGAGCTTGCCAGGCGCGGCGTCACCGCTTTCCTGACGGTGCAGGAAGGTTGCGACAAGTTCTGCACCTTCTGCGTGGTGCCTTACACGCGCGGCTCCGAGGTTTCGCGCCCGGTGGCGCAGATCGTCGCCGAGGCCGAGCGCCTCGCCGAGGCCGGCGTGCGCGAGGTGACGCTGCTCGGCCAGAACGTCAACGCCTGGCACGGCATAGGCGAAAACGGCGAGGAATGGGGTCTTGGCGGCCTGCTGTTTCGTCTGGCGGAAATCCCTGGCCTGGCGCGGCTGCGCTACACCACCAGCCATCCGCGCGACATGGACGACGAATTGATCGCCGCGCATCGGGACCTGCCGGCGCTGATGCCCTATCTGCATCTGCCGGTACAGTCGGGCTCCGATCGGATTTTGAAGGCGATGAACCGGCGCCATACGGCGCGCGACTATCTGGCGCTCATCGAGCGCATTCGCGCCGCCCGCGCCGATATCGCCATGTCCGGCGACTTCATCGTCGGCTTCCCCGGCGAGACGGATGAGGATTTCGAAGCGACACTGAAATTGGTGCGCGAGGTGAACTATGCCTCGGCCTTCTCGTTCAAATATTCGCCGCGCCCCGGCACACCGGGCGCCGAAATGGATGACCATGTCTCGGAAGCGGTGAAGGACGAGCGTCTGCAGGCTCTGCAGGGTCTGCTTCTCAGGCAGCAGCAGGATTTCGGCTTTAGCCTGGTCGGCAGGACCATAGGCACGCTGATCGAGAAGCCTGGCCGGCAGGCCGGGCAGAAAGTTGGCCGTTCGCCTTGGCTGCAGCCCGTTATTGTTGACGACAAGGCCGGCGGAATCGGTGACATTATCGACGTACGAATCACAAGGACCGGCTACAATAGCCTGTTCGCCGAACTGGCCTGACGGGCCTCGGCAGATGAGGAGAGACGGTTGAGCGCTGCTGAACTGAAGAATCCGCCCCCGAACCAGGCGTCCGGGGCTTCCGACATGGCGCACATCGTACTGACCTTCGACAACAACAAGCTTGCCAGCGCCCTTTATGGTCAGTTCGACGAGAATCTGGCCCGGCTCGAGCAGAAGCTCGGCGTGGATATCCGTTCGCGCGGCAACCAGCTTGCGATCAAAGGCTCGGCTCCGGCCGCCGAGCAGGCGCGCCGGGCGCTGGATACGCTCTACGGCATCCTGCAGAAGGGCGTCGACATCGGCCAGTCGGATGTCGACGGCGCCGTGCGCATGGCGATTGCCGCCGACGACCAGCTGACGCTGCCCACGTTGGAGCGCAAGGGCAAGGTTTCGGCCGCCCAGATCGCGACGCGCAAGAAGACGATCTATGCCCGGTCGCTGACGCAGGACGCCTATATGCGGGCGCTGGAGCGCTCGGAAATGGTCTTCGGCATCGGCCCTGCCGGCACCGGCAAGACCTATCTGGCGGTCGCGCATGCGGCCATGCTGCTCGAACGCGGCATGGTTGAGCGCATCGTGCTGTCGCGCCCCGCCGTCGAGGCCGGCGAGCGGCTGGGCTTCCTGCCCGGCGACATGAAGGAGAAGGTCGACCCCTATCTGCGGCCCCTCTATGACGCGCTCTACGACATGATGCCGGCCGACAAGGTCGAGCGGGCGATTGCCGCCGAGGTCATCGAGATCGCGCCCTTGGCCTTCATGCGCGGCCGCACGCTGGCGCATGCGGCGGTGATCCTCGACGAGGCGCAGAACACCACGCCGATGCAGATGAAGATGTTTCTGACCCGTCTCGGCGAGAACTCGCGCATGATCGTCACCGGCGATCCGACCCAGATCGACCTGCCGCCCAACACCAAGTCGGGGCTGGTCGAGGCGCTGCGCATCCTCGACGGCGTGCCGGGCATCGTCACGGTCCGCTTCAACGAAGGCGACGTGGTGCGCCACCCGCTGGTCGCCGAGATCGTCAAGGCCTATGACCGCGACGGCAAGCTGGCGCGAGGCCTCGGCGCCGAAAGCTGATCAAAGGCCGTATGGCTGCAGACAACAAATCCTCTGCCGGAATCCCGGTCGACATCGATGTTTTCGTCGAGGCCGGCGCTTGGCCCGCAGAAGCCGAGTTGACGCATCTGGTCGAGCGCGCCGTTGCGGCCGCTTTTGCCGAGACCGGCGCGGGCGGCGCTTCCGAGCTCAGCGTCGTTTTTTCCGATGATGCCCATATCCAGGCGCTCAATGCCGAATGGCGCGGCAAGGACAAGCCCACCAACGTCTTGTCTTTCCCGGCTTTTTCGTTTTCGAAAGGCGGCAAGCTGCCGCCGATGCTGGGCGATATCGTGCTGGCTTCGGAGACGGTGTCTCGCGAGGCGGCACTGGAAGACAAGCCGGTTGCGAACCATATCACCCATCTTGTTATCCATGGCCTGCTGCATCTTTTGGGCCATGATCATGAGACCGACGCCGAGGCCGAGGAGATGGAAGGGATCGAGCGCGCGGCGCTTGCGAGACTTGCCATTCCCGATCCCTACGCGTAACAAAAAAGCTCAATTGACCCGATGGCGATGAACGACACACCAGAAACTGCCGCCCGTCCGGACGCCGGCAGTGCTGCCAAGTCTTCCGAAAAGACGGAAGAGGGCTCAAGTCCGAGTATTCCGACCGGCAGCGCGGCCGCTGAGCCGACGCATGCCGGTCCTTCCCTTGTGGACCGCGTGCTTGGCCTGTTCCGGCACCGCAATGGCACCAGCCTGCGCGAGGAAATCGCCGGCGCGCTTGCCGAAACGGCGACCGATGCCGGCGCCTTCTCGCCCGGCGAACGCGCCATGCTCAACAACATCCTGCGCCTGCGCGAAGTCCGGGTGGAGGACGTCATGGTGCCGCGCGCCGACATCGAGGCGGTCGAGATCAACACGACGCTTGGCGATCTGCTTGGGCTGTTCGAGCAGTCCGGCCATTCGCGCATGCCGGTCTATTCCGAGACATTGGACGATCCGCGCGGCATGGTCCACATTCGCGACGTGCTCGCCCACATCACCAAGCTCGCCCGCGTCAAGAAGGGCCGCAGCAGAGCGAAGACGCCGGTGTCGACCGCGCTCGACCTTGCCCAGGTCGACCTTGCGCGCACCATCGGCGATCTCAGCCTGATCCGTCCGGTTCTGTTCGTGCCGCCCTCGATGCTTGCCTCCGACCTGATGGGGCGCATGCAGACGACCCGCACGCAGATGGCGCTGGTCATCGACGAGTATGGCGGCACCGACGGCCTCGCCTCGCTGGAGGATATCGTCGAGATGGTGGTCGGCGACATCGAGGACGAGCATGACGACGACGAGCCGATGATCACGCAGACCGGCGACGGCGTCTTCGTCGTCGACGGCAAAGCCGAGATCGACGAGGTCGCCAAGATGATCGGCGAGGATTTCGCCGCCGGCGAGCATGGCGAATATGTCGACACCATCGGCGGTATGATCTTCAACACGCTCGGCCGCGTCCCCGCTCGCGGCGAAGTGGTGCAGGCCATCCCAGGTTTCGAGTTCCACGTGCTCGACGCCGACCCGCGCCGCGTCAAGCGCGTGCGCATCGTGCAGAGCCAGAAAGGCGAGCGTCGCCGCCGTGCCGCGCGCACCGAGCAGGCCTGACACCGTCGCGACATGCCCGTCGACGATCCTTTCAAGCATGCCGTTCTCGGCTCAGGCGTCTTCTATAAAGATCCGCGCGCCGCATTGACCTGGCTGCAGGCGGCCTTTGGCTTCGAGCCAAGCATGGTGGTGAGCGACGCCGACGGCCGGCTTGTCCATGCCGAAATGCGTTTCGGCGACGGCTACATCATCGTCGATTGCGAATGGGCCGAGCATGTCGCCAGCCCGGCCTCGGTCGGCGGCAAGAACACCCAGGCCGTCTATATCCGGCTGCGGCAGGATCTCGACGCTCATTGCGAAAAGGCACGTGCGGCCGGCGCGGAAATTCTTCAGGGACCGACGGATCATTTCTACGGCGAGCGCCAATACCGCGCCCGCGATCCCGAGGGTCATGTCTGGACGTTCAGCCAGACCGTGCGCGTTGTCCCGAAGGACGAGGCCGAGCGGCCGAGCGGCCTGCGGATCGAGGGCTGGCACAACTGAGCATTTTGCAGCCAAGCGGAATCGCTTGGCGTTGCAGAAATGCGGCTAAGGCAAAGAGCTGTAGCGGGATACCGATATAGCGCGACGGCGCATCAGGCTGCGCTTATCTGGGTTTGGATCGGGCGGCGCAGCCTGTTAAACCTCTAGCTCCCTGATTCGCGCGACTTGGGAAGCTTGATGCAGCGCTTTGCCGGCCGGATAATTCTGCTGTGGGGGTGGCGGCGGGCGCTGGTGGCGTTTGCCGCCGGAGCGCTGGCGGTGCTTGCCCAGGCGCCTTACGATTTCTTCGCCGTCTGCTTCGTTTCGTTTCCGGTCCTTGTCTGGCTGCTCGACGGCGCCACCGGCGAGGCGTCAGATGGCTGGTTGAGGCGCCTGAGGCCGGCCTTCGCCGCTGGCTGGTGGTTCGGCTTCGGCTATTTCCTGGCCGGCCTCTGGTGGATCGGCCAGGCATTGCTGGTCGAGGCCGACAGCTTCGCGTGGGCCTTGCCCTTCGCCGTTGTCGGCATCCCGTTCGCGCTCGCTTTCTTCTATGGCTTTGCCACCGTTGTGGCGCGGCTGTTCTGGAGCAGCGATATCGGTCGTATCGCGGCGTTAGCCTTCGGCTTCGGGCTCGCGGAATGGCTGCGCGATTTCCTCTTCACCGGCTTCCCGTGGAATGCCGTCGGCTATGCCGCAATGCCGGTGCCGCTCCTGATGCAGAGCGTATCGGTGACCGGCATGATCGGCATGAATGCGCTCGCGGTCTTTGTCTTTTCTCTTCCGGCGCTCATCGCCGCGCGCCGCCATCTCAAGCTCGGCCTCGCCTTGTTTGTCATCCTCGTCGCCGCCCATGTCGGCTTCGGCTATGTCAGGCTTGCGGCACCGGTCGAACCGAGCCGCGCGATCGACGTCCGCATCGTCCAGCCCGCTGTCGATCTCAGCGAGAAATGGGATGCCTCGGTGCGCGACCGCATCTTCGCGACTTTGCTGGGGATATCGGGGAAAGCGCCGGAACAGGGCCATGCCAAGCCGCAGCTTATCCTGTGGCCTGAGACATCGGTGCCGTTCCTCTTCACCGAGCGTCCGGACGCGCTGACGGCGCTGGGCGATATGCTGGCCGACGGCCAGATGCTGATAGCCGGTGTCGTGCGCGAGGAGGGCGGATCGGCCAATGCCGGCAGCCGCTATTACAATTCCGTTGTGGCGATCAACGACAAGGGCGAGATCGTCGATGCCGTCGACAAGGTGCATCTGGTGCCGTTCGGCGAATATCTGCCCTTCGCCGACTTGTTCGAACGCTTGAGCATAGGCCAGCTTGTTGCCGGGCCGATGAATTTCGCCGCCGGCAACGAACGCCATCCGATCGGCGTGCCGGGCGGCCTGCGTGCCGCTCCGTTCATCTGCTACGAGGTGATTTTTCCCGATCTCGTTGCTGCTGACGCTGTGTCCGCCGACTTGATTGTGAACGTCACCAACGACGCATGGTTTGGCGACACGCCAGGCCCGTATCAGCACTTCAGGCAGGCGCAGATTCGCGCAGCGGAGAATGGAATGCCTCTGTTGCGCGCGGCTAACAATGGCATATCGGCCGTCGTCGATTCGCGCGGGCGCATTGTCGATGCGCTTGCCGTCGACGCGCGCGGCGCTATCGACGCGCATGTGCCCGTTTCTGGGCGCTCCCTCCTGCCCGCCGAACAGCGACGCATTAACGGATTGCTGATCATGTTGCTGTTTGCGCTGATTGCCTTCACACTGAATGTAAGGCAGCGGCTACGGGTGAATTGACAGTCGGCACATTAGAAACTCATACTGTAACGCCTAAAATTTTCTCGAAGTCGGTTGGAGGGTTCTGTTGGGGCAGGTGGCTCCGGCTTCATATGGGCGGAACAAATAGAAAAAGCCGGAAAAATTCGGCGAGGAAAAAATGACAGAAGAGAACAAGAAGAAGCCGAATCCGATCGACATCCATGTCGGGAGCCGCATCCGGCTGCGTCGCAATATGCTTGGAATGAGCCAGGAAAAGCTGGGTGAAAATCTCGGCATCACCTTTCAGCAGATCCAGAAGTACGAGAAGGGCACAAACAGGGTTGGCGCCAGCCGCCTGCAGGCGATCGCTTCCATCCTGAGCGTTCCTGTCGCCTTCTTCTTCGAGGATGCTCCGGGCGAGGAGCCCGCCGGCGGCACCAGGGGATTTGCCGAAGACTCCTCGATGGCGTTCGCCATTGAATTCTGCGGCAGTCCCGAAGGGCTTCAGCTCAACCGGGCCTTCGTCAAGATCGGCGACGTCAAGGTGCGCCGCAGGATCATCGATCTGGTGAAGGCGCTTTCCGCCGAGGACGCCGATTGATTTGCCTGATGCCGCCGGCGGTTTCATGCCGCCGGTGGCATAGCCCGACCTTGCCTACATTCATGCCAGATCCGTCGCGCCGCTTGACGAGCGGCGCCCGGCACCGCTAACACGTGGCGCGCCAAAATCGGCAGCTTGCCGATCTTTTCAAGAGGGGACACCCGTGACGCGGCAGAACTATCTCTTCACCTCGGAATCCGTCTCCGAGGGTCATCCCGACAAAGTCTGTGACCGTATCTCCGACGAGATCGTCGATCTGGTCTATCGCGAAGCCAAGAAGACGGGCATGGATCCGTGGAAGGTGCGCGTTGCCTGCGAGACGCTGGCCACCACCAACCGCGTCGTCATCGCCGGCGAGGTCCGCGTCCCGGACACGCTTTTGAAGAAGGACAAGGCGGGCAACGTCCTCAAGGACGCGTCCGGCCACCCTGTGGTCAACCCGGCCAAGTTCAAGTCGGTTGCCCGCAAGGCGATCCGCGAGATCGGCTACGAGCAGTCCGGCTTCCACTGGAAGACCGCCAAGATCGACGTGCTGCTGCATGGCCAGTCGCCCGACATCGGCCAGGGCGTCGACAATGCCGCCGACCGCCAGGGCGAGGAAGGGGCCGGCGACCAGGGCATCATGTTCGGCTACGCCTGCCGCGAGACGCCCGACCTGATGCCGGCACCGATCTATTACAGCCACAAGATTCTCGAACTGCTGGCAGCGGCACGTCATGAAGGCAATGGCGAGGCCGGCAAGCTCGGTCCGGACGCCAAGAGCCAGGTCACCGTGCGCTATGCCGACGGCAAGGCGGCGGAAGTCACGCAGATCGTGCTCTCCACCCAGCATCTCGATGCGAACTGGGACTCCAAGAAGGTCCGCAAGGTGGTCGAGCCCTATATCCGCGAGGCGCTTGGCGACTTGAAGATCGCCGAGGACTGCAACTGGTACATCAACCCGACCGGCAAATTCGTCATCGGCGGGCCTGACGGCGATGCCGGCCTCACCGGCCGCAAGATCATCGTCGACACCTATGGTGGCGCAGCCCCTCACGGCGGCGGCGCCTTCTCGGGCAAGGACACCACCAAGGTCGACCGTTCGGCCGCCTATGCGGCGCGCTATCTTGCCAAGAACGTGGTGGCGGCCAAGCTTGCCGACCGCTGCACCATCCAGCTCTCCTACGCCATCGGCGTCGCCCAGCCGCTGTCGGTCTATGTCGACCTGCACGGCACCGGCAAGGTGGACGAAGCGAAGCTCGAGGATGCGCTGCGCAAGGTGATGGACCTGTCGCCGTCGGGCATTCGCCGTCATCTCGACCTCAACAAGCCGATCTATGCAAAAACCTCGTCCTACGGCCATTTCGGTCGCAAGGCCGGTCGCGACGGCTCCTTCTCCTGGGAAAAGACCGATCTTGCCAAGGCGCTCAAGGACGCCGTCGCCGCCTGACGCCAGCGGACGCAAAGGATAGGCCGAGCCGGGCGACCGAAGGATTCTTCGGTCGCCGGCACGGCAAGACTATCCGCCCGCAGCAGGCGATCGCCCTCGAAAGCGGCCTGCGCCAATACCGGGTCGACCTGACGGCGGAAGCGCCGGCCGATCTCAGGACCTTGTTCAAGGCACCGGTCTCGACGCTGCAGCTGGAAATCGGTTTCGGTGGCGGCGAGCATCTCCTGCATCGCGCGACGGAAGCGCCCGGAACCGGTTTCATCGGCGTCGAGCCTTTCGTCAACGGCATGGCCAAGATGATGACGGCTGTCGGCAAGGCGCCGCTTGCCAATCTCAGGGTCTATGACGACGACGCCACGCGGCTGCTCGACTGGCTGCCGGAAGCCTCGCTCGACGGCATCGACTTGCTTTATCCCGATCCGTGGCCGAAGAAGAAGCACTGGAAGCGGCGTTTTGTCGGCGCCGCCAATCTCGACCGCTTTGCCCGGGTGCTGAAAGCCGGCGGCAGGTTCCGCTTCGCTTCCGACATCGACAGCTATGTGAACTGGACGCTGCTTGCCTGCCGCGAACACGGCGCCTTCGCATGGCAGGCCGAGGACGCTTCCGGCTGGCACCAGCCCTATGACGGCTGGCCAGGCACCCGCTACGAGGCCAAGGCCATCCGCGAAGGACGGCGGCCGGCCTATCTGACCTTCATCCGGAAATAGACGGCACCAAGGTGTCGTAATCAGCCGCTCTAGAAGCGGCCGATTCGGTCGAAAGCGGCCGGATCGATGCCGAGTTTCTTCAGGTCGCTGCGTCGCCGCTCCGCCTCACGGCATGCGGAGTTGACGAACCACTTTGGTTCTACCACATTCACAATGAACCAGAATGGAGACCGGATGATGAGCGCCTTCACCGTGCGGCTTCCGGATGAGACTGTGGCCAAGCTGGACCAACTGGCCGAAAAGGTGGATCGCTCTCGTTCCTACGTCGCCGCTCAAGCGATCGAAGACTATGTCGCCAGGGAAGAATGGCAGCTTGCCGAGATCGAGGCCGGCCTTGACGAAGCCGATCGAGGAGAATTCGCAAGCGAGAAGGATTTGGCCGGCGTCATAGCGAAATACGTCAAGCCCGAACGATGAAGCGGATCCGCTGGACCCAGCACGCCGTGCGTCGTCTCGACCAGATTGGCGCTTTCATCGAAAAGGACAATCCAACGGCCGCGGCACGAGTGGTTGCGCGTATCGTTTCCTGTGCGGACAATCTCGCCGAGCAACCCGCCATGGGGCGGGTCTGGCGGGTGAAAGGGACACGAGAACTCGTCCTCGCTGATGTCCCATACATAATTCCCTACCGTGTTATCGGCGAGGAGATCGAGATACTCACCGTGATGCATGCGGCCCAACGATGGCCGCGCCAGTTGTAGACACCACCGCTGGCCTGTGCCTGAAGGCTTGAAACGCCGGCGGCAATCGTCTATATCAACTTCAAATTCTTGGTCGGTATGACGAAGAGTGGGTCCACCCGGTCCCGCTCTTTTTTGTTACCTGCCGGCCGGAAGCAAAAAGCGACAGGGATCTGATGACTGCAGCGGCAAGCGAGGCCGACGACCGTATCATCCGCGAAAGCGGTATCGATGCGCGCATTGCGCTGATCGTGCAGCCGGTGCTCAAGGCCATCGGCTTCCGGCTCGTGCGGGTGCAGTTGACCGGCCAGAACGGGCTGACGCTGCAGATCATGGCCGAACGCGAAGACGGCACCATGACCGTCGAAGATTGCGAAGAGGTCAGCCGCGCCGTGTCGCCGGCGCTCGATGTCGATGATCCGATCGAAAAAGCGTATCATCTGGAAGTTTCCTCGCCAGGCATCGACCGGCCGCTGGTGCGTAAGTCGGATTTCACCGCCTGGACCGGCCATCTGGTCAAGTTGGAGACATCGGTTCTTGTCGGCGACCGCAAACGCTTCAAGGGCAAGATCGCCGAGGCCGATGCCGATGGCATCCTGATCGAGCGCGACAAGGCGGCCTATGGCGAAGAGCCGACGGTGCGCGTGCCTTACGACGCGATCGCCGAGGCCCGGCTGGTGCTGACCGACGATCTCATCCGCGATGCCCTGTCGAAGGACAACCGGGCGCGCAAGGAAGCCAGGAAGCGCCGTGGCGAAGCGGAAGACGCTGCCGACGGCGAGGAAAATGAAACCGAACAGGAAAGTTGATTGAGTAGCCGGGCCGTATGCCCGGCGCGAAATCGGGAGAAAGACAATGGTTGTAAGCGCCAACAGGCTTGAACTGCTGCAGATCGCCGACGCGGTCGCGCGTGAAAAGTCGATCGACAAGCAGATCGTTATCGCCGCCATGGCCGATGCGATCCAGAAGGCAGCGCGCTCTCGTTACGGCCAGGAGACCAACATCCGCGCCGACATCAACCCGAACACCGGCGAGATGAAGCTGCAGCGGCTGATGGAAGTGGTCGAGAAGGTCGAGGACTACGCGACGCAGATCGCGCTTTCCACGGCGCGCGAGCGCAACCCCGACGCCCAGATCGGCGACTTCATCGCCGAGCAGCTGCCGCCCATGGATTTCGGCCGCATCGCCGCGCAGTCGGCCAAGCAGGTCATCGTCCAGAAGGTGCGTGAGGCCGAGCGCGATCGCCAGTATGACGAGTACAAGGATCGCATCGGCGAGATCGTCAACGGCACCGTCAAGCGCGTCGAGTACGGCAATGTCATCGTCGATCTCGGCCGAGGCGAGGCGATCATCCGCCGCGACGAGCTGATCCCGCGCGAGAACTATAAATATGGCGACCGCGTGCGGGCCTATGTCTATGACGTGCGACGCGAGCAGCGCGGCCCGCAGATCTTCCTGTCGCGCACGCATCCGCAGTTCATGGCCAAGCTGTTCACCATGGAAGTGCCGGAAATCTACGACGGCATCATCGAGATCAAGTCGGTCGCCCGCGATCCGGGCTCGCGCGCCAAGATCGCCGTTATCTCGCGCGATTCCTCGATCGATCCAGTCGGCGCCTGCGTCGGCATGCGCGGCAGCCGCGTCCAGGCCGTGGTCGGCGAATTGCAGGGCGAGAAGATCGACATCATTCCGTGGTCGCCATCGGCCGCGTCCTTCATCGTCAACGCGCTGCAACCGGCCGAGGTCGCCAAGGTGGTGCTCGACGAGGACGCCGAGCGCATCGAGGTGGTGGTACCGGACGACCAGCTGTCGCTGGCCATCGGCCGCCGCGGCCAGAACGTGCGCCTTGCCTCGCAGCTCACCGGCTGGGATATCGACATCCTGACCGAGCAGGAAGAAAGCGAGCGTCGCCAGAAGGAATTCGTCGAGCGTTCGGCGCTCTTCATGGAAGCGCTCGACGTCGACGAGATGGTCGGCCAGGTGCTTGCCTCCGAAGGCTTCACCAGCGTCGAGGAAGTCGCTTATGTCGACTCTGGCGAAATTTCCTCGATCGATGGCTTCGACGAGGACACCGCTTCGGAAATCCAGACCCGCGCCCGCGAATATCTGGAGAAGATCGAGGCCGAGCACGACGAAAAGCGCAAGGCGCTGGGCGTGAAGGACGAGCTGCGCGACATTCCCGGCATCACCACCGCCATGATGGTGACGCTCGGCGAGGACGGCGTGAAGACGGTCGAGGACTTCGCCGGCTATGCCGCCGACGATCTGATCGGCTGGAAAGAGCGCAAGGACGGCGAGACCAAGGTCTATCCGGGCGTGCTCGCCAGCCACGGCGTCTCGCGCGCGGAGGCGGAGCAGATGGTGCTCGCCGCCCGCAAGCAGGCCGGCTGGATCACCGAGGAAGAACTCGCTGCCGAAGAGGCAGCGGCCGACGAAACCGTCGGTGCGTGAGGTGACCACCAATCGCAAAGCCCGTGGACGAGATGAACGATCGCACTTGCATCGTTACGCGCAGGCAGGCCGAAGCGGATGAACTGATCCGCTTCGTCGTCGGCCCGGATTCGGTCGTCGTTCCGGACATCAAGAGAAATCTGCCCGGCCGCGGTTGCTGGGTTACTGCCGATCGCCTACATATCGAGAAGGCAGCGGCCAAGAACCTGTTTGCCCGTGCCTTCAAGGCGCAGGTGACCGTTCCGGCCGATCTCGGCGGCATGGTCGACGGGCTGCTCTCCAGATCCGCTCTGGGCATGCTTGGCCTTGCTCGCAAGGCTGGCGCCGTCGTCCTTGGCGCTGCCAAGGTCGAAGGTGCGGTGCGCGACGGGCTGGCGCTTCTGGTGCTGCATGCGACCGAGGCTTCGGACGACGGTGTCCGCAAGATCAGTCAGGCGCGGCGGGCAACCGTCCATCTCGGCGGACCGGCCATCCTTGCCTACAAACTTTTCCCCGAAGCCGAGTTGAGCTTGGCATTGGGGGGTACAAATGTGATACATGCTGCCGTTCTCGCGCAGGACGCGGGACAGGCGGTTGAGAAGCGCGTAGTTGCGCTCGACCGATATCGGGGCGGTACCCCGAACGATCTGGCAATGCTTGCGGCCGTTGCTGACGAAGATGATGCCGCAGAGGATATGGAATGAGCGATACGAAATCGGGCGACGACAAGACGTTGAGCGTGACGCCGAAGAAGACCTTGACGCTGAAGCGCCCCGGCCTCGAGCAGGGCACCGTGCGCCAGAATTTCTCGCATGGGCGCACCAAGTCGGTCGTGGTCGAGACCAAGAAGCGCAAGTTCTCGCTGCCCGGCGACAAGCCGGAACCGGTGGCTGCGTCCGTCTTCACGCCGAAGCCCGCCGTTGCCGCCGCGCCTGTCGTGCAGGAAGCGCCGAAGGCGCCGCCTCCGCCGCCGGAGCGTTCCGGCATGGTCCTGAACGAGCTCTCGCGCGGCGAGATGGAAGCGCGCCGCAAGGCGCTGGAAGGCTCCAAGGCCCGCGAGGCCGAGGATCGCCAGCGCGCTCAGGAAGATGCCAAGCGCCGCGCCGAGGAAGAGGAACGCCGCAAGCGCGAGCGCGAGGAATCCGCGCGCCGTCAGGCCGAGGAGGAGGCACGCCTGCAGACTGAGGCCGAGGCCCGCCGGCGCGCCGAGGAAGAGGCTCGCCGCCGCGCGCCGCTGGCGGCGGATGTCGCCACCGCTGACGACGAGGAGGAGGCCAAGCCGAGGCGTACCGGTGCCGGTGCCGCGAGTGCGCCACCGCGCCGTCTTGCGACGCCGGAAGTGGCAAGGCCTGCCAAGCCGACAAAGGGCGAGGAAGATCGCCGCCGCGGCAAGCTGACGCTGAACTCGGCGCTGTCGGATGACGACGCGCGCGCCCGCTCGCTGTCGTCGATGCGTCGCCGCCAGGAAAAATTCAAACGCGCGCTTCACAATGAGCCGCGCGAGAAAGTCATGCGCGAAGTGATCCTGCCCGAAACCATCACCATCCAGGAACTGGCGCAACGCATGTCCGAGCGCGCCGTGGACGTGGTCAAGTTCTTCATGAAGCAGGGCCAGATCCTGAAGCCGGGCGACGTCATCGACGCCGACACGGCTGAGCTGGTCGCCTCCGAATTCGGCCACACGGTCCGCCGCGTCGCCGAGTCCGACATCGAGGAAGGCCTGTTCAACATCGCCGACCGCCCGGAAGACCTTGTCTCGCGTCCGCCGGTCGTGACCATCATGGGCCATGTCGACCACGGCAAGACCTCGCTGCTCGACGCGATCCGCAACGCCAATGTCGTCTCCGGCGAGGCCGGCGGCATCACCCAGCATATCGGTGCCTACCAGATCGAGAAGAACGGTCAGAAGATCACCTTCATCGACACGCCCGGCCACGCGGCCTTCACGGCCATGCGCGCCCGTGGCGCGCAGGTTACCGACATCGCGGTGCTGGTGGTGGCGGCCGACGACAGCGTGATGCCGCAGACGATCGAATCGATCAATCACGCCAAGGCGGCCGGCGTGCCGATCATCGTGGCTATCAACAAGATCGACAAGCGCGATGCCGACCCGCAGAAAGTGCGGACCGAACTGCTGCGCCACGAAGTGTTCGTGGAATCGATGGGCGGTGAGGTGTTGGACGTCGAGGTTTCGGCGACCAAGGGCATCAATCTCGACAAGCTCTTGGAAGCGATCCTGCTGCAGTCCGAAGTCCTCGACCTCAAGGCCAATCCCGACCGCACCGCCGAAGGCGCGGTCATCGAGGCGCAGCTGGACAAGGGACGCGGTCCCGTCGCCACCGTGCTGGTGCAGACCGGCACGCTGATGCCGGGCGACATCATCGTCGCCGGCAACGAGTGGGGCCGTGTGCGCGCGCTCGTCAACGATCGCGGCGAGCATGTGCCGGAAGCGCCGCCGGCAATGCCGGTCGAGGTGCTTGGCCTCCAGGGCACGCCGCAGGCGGGCGACCGCTTCGCCGTCGTCAACAACGAGGCGCGCGCCCGTGAGATCACCGAATACCGCCAGCGCCTGGCGCGCGACAAGGCGGTGGCCAAGCATGCCGGCCAGCGCGGCTCGCTCGAGCAGATGATGTCGCAGCTGCAGACGAGCGGATTGAAGGAATTCCCGCTGGTGATCAAGGGCGACGTGCAGGGTTCGATCGAGGCGATCAATGCCGCGCTTGAAAAGCTCGGCAATGACGAGGTGCGCGCGCGCATCGTCCATGCCGGCGCCGGCGGCATTACCGAAAGCGATGTCTCGCTCGCCGAGACGTCCGGAGCGGCGATCATCGGCTTCAACGTCCGCGCCAATGCGCAGGCGCGTGCGGCCGCGGCCGCGGCCGGCATCGAGATCCGCTACTACTCGATCATCTACAACCTCGTCGATGACGTGAAGGCAGCGCTTTCCGGCATGCTTTCGCCGGAGCGGCGCGAGACCTTCATCGGCAATGCCGAGATCCTCGAGATCTTCGACATCTCCAAGGTCGGCAAGATCGCCGGCTGCCGTGTCACCGAAGGCAAGGTCGAGCGTGGCGCGGGTGTTCGCCTGATCCGCGACAACGTCGTGATCCACGAAGGCACGCTGAAGACGCTGAAGCGCTTCAAGGACGAGGTTGCGGAAGTGCCGGGCGGCCAGGAATGCGGCATGGCCTTCCAGAACTACGAGGACATGCGTGTCGGCGACGTCATCGAGTGCTTCCGCGTCGAGATGGTAACCAGAACGCTCTAATTCGGGTATACTTGCCGAATAATAAAGGGCGGCGGCCGAAAGGCTGCCGCCCAGATCCCTCATGCATGTCGAGACATGTGGCGCGGTCCCATCCCGCGCTTCACGATTTCAGGACCAGAGAAAATGCCCCGTTCGACACCGTCAGGCCCCTCCCAGCGCATGCTGCGCGTCGGCGAGCAGGTGCGTCACGCCCTGTCCGAAACCTTGCAGCGCGGCGAGATCATCGATCCGGTGATCGAGAACAGCGTCGTCTCGGTGTCCGAGGTGCGCATGTCGCCCGATCTCAAGATCGCCACCGCCTTCGTCTCGCCGCTTGGCGCAGGGGACGACGGCGCCGTGATCGAGGCGCTCAACAGGCACGCGAAATTCATCCGCGGCCGCGTCTCCGGCGCGCTCAGGCAGATGAAGTACATGCCGGAGTTTCGCTTTAGGCTCGACACTTCCTTCGACAATTTCGCGAAGATCAATGAACTGCTGAAATCGCCGGAAGTCGCGCGCGATCTCGGTGACGGAAAGAACAACGACAAGGACGAGGAATAGGTGGCGCGTCGCGGTAAGAAGAAGGGGCGGCCGGTCTCCGGTTGGGTGGTGCTGGACAAGCCGGTCGGCATGGGCTCGACCGAGGCGGTTTCCAAGATCAAATGGCTCTTTCAGGCTGAGAAGGCCGGCCATGCCGGCACGCTCGATCCGCTGGCTTCCGGCATGTTGCCGATCGCGCTCGGCGAGGCGACCAAGACCGTTCCCTATGTGCAGGACGGCGCCAAAGTCTACCGCTTCACCGTCGCCTGGGGCGAAGAGCGCTCGACCGACGACCTCGAAGGCCCGGTGACCAGCAATTCCGACCGTCGGCCGGACGAGGCGGAGGTGAGGGCGCTGCTGCCGAAATACACCGGCGTCATCATGCAGACGCCGCCGCAATTCTCGGCCATCAAGATCGCCGGCGAACGCGCCTATGACCTTGCCCGTGAAGGCGAGACGGTCGAGATACCCGCGCGGGAAATTGAAATCGGCCGTTTGGATATTGTCGAGCATGGCACCGACAAGACCGTCTTCGAGGTCGAATGCGGCAAGGGCACCTATGTGCGCTCGCTGGCCCGCGACCTGGGCCGCGATCTCGGCTGCTTCGGCCACATCGCCGAATTGCGCCGCGTCGAGGTCGAGCCGTTCACGCCGGAGGATTTCGTCACTGTCGCCGAGCTGGAAGCGGCTCGCTTTGGCGAAAAGGATGACGACAAATCCGATGAAATGGACGCCCCGGTCGATTTCAGCGCCATCGATGCGCTGCTTGTCGAAACAGCGGCGGCGCTCGACTGCCTGCCGCAGGTCGCGGTCAGCGACGACGCGGCGACCAAGATCCGCCTCGGCAATCCCGTCATCATTCGCGGCCGCGATGCCCCGGTCGAGGCCGAGGAGGCCTGCGCAACCGCGCGCGGCAAGCTCGTCGCCATCGGCGCCATCGAGCAGGGCATGTTCAAGCCCAAGCGGGTCTTTGTCGGGTAATCCGGTCTAAGTATTTGTATTTACGCAATTCCGGACGGGAAACCGCTGCGCACTTTTGCTGGAATTGCTCTAATCTAGGCCGAATGCTGAATCCCGAGGATATCTCATGGCCAAGGCCGATGTAGGCAAGAAGCGGGAACCGCTGAAAACCCGCCGGCCGCCGGTCGGGGCGTCGCCAGGCACGCTTATCGCCGATCCGGCGGCGCGGCGCAGCGAGCTCCGGCTGACGCTGATCTCGCCCGAGAAATACAAAACAATCGACAATGCCTCGATCGACGATCTCAACGCGCATTGCGAGAAATGGCCTGTCGTCTGGCTGGATTGCACCGGGCTTGCCAATATCCCGCTGATCGAGGAGATCGGCCGCATCTTCAGCCTGCATCCGCTGGCGCTGGAGGACGTCGTCAACACCGGACAGCGGCCCAAGGTGGATTTCTTCGAGGATCATGCCTTCGTCGTCATGCGCATGATCGACGATGTCACCTCGCATCGCTACGAGCAGATCGCGTTGTTCTTCGGCGGCAATTTCGTCGTCACGTTCCAGGAGCGCGAAGGCGATCCGTTCGATCCGGTGCGCAAGCGCATTGCGGCCGCGATGCCCAACCGCCTGCGCTCGCGCGGGGCCGACTATCTTGCCTATGCGCTGATCGATGCAATCGTCGACAGCTATTTCCCACCGATCGAGGCGGCGAGCGAATTGGTCGACGGCATCGAGGACGAGATGCTGAATAAGCCGCACAAGCACCAGATGCGGCAGCTGCATGAATTGCGGCGCGACGCCAACGTGCTCAAAGGCGTGCTGTGGCCGATGCGCGACGCGTTGGCCACGCTTATCCGCAACGACGTGGCCTTCGTAAAGGCGGAGACCAAGATCTTCTTCAACGACACGCTCGACCATTCGCTGCGTCTGATCGAGCTGGTCGAGAACCAGCGCGACATGCTCACCGGCCTGATCGAGATGCATGTCTCGCTGACCCAGGCCCGCACCAATGACGTCATTTCCTATTTGACGATCGTCTCGGTGATCTTCATGCCGCTGACCTTCCTGGTCGGCGTCTGGGGGATGAATTTCGATCCGCAAAGCTCGCCCTGGAACATGCCGGAACTGAAAGCCTATTACGGTTATCCGGTGGCAATTCTGTTCATGGCGCTTGTCGCCGCCGGACTGATCTTCTTCTTCAAATGGAAGAAGTGGCTATAGCCGCTGAACCCTTTGTTTTCGTGGCAAGACCTGCGACAAGCCGGCTTGACATTTGGGCTGGTGTTTATTCCGGAATTGGACTATATGCGCCGCAGCTTCGCGCCCTGACGCGTCGCTTGCACTGGCCCCTGCTGGACGACATCCCGGCTGTGGGCGTCCCGTTTCCTCCAACAGATAAGGAAAAGCACGATGTCGATTACTGCCGACCGCAAGAAGGAATTGATGACCGAATTCGCAACCGCCAAGGGCGACACCGGATCCCCGGAAGTCCAGGTTGCCATTCTTTCCGAGCGCATCAAGAACCTGACCGAGCACTTCAAGGACCACAAGAAGGATAACCATTCCCGCCGTGGCCTGCTTGCTCTGGTCTCCCAGCGCCGCAGCCTGCTTGACTACCTCAAGCGCAAGGATGACGGGCGCTATCAGACGCTGATCGACAAGCTCGGTCTGCGTCGCTGACGAATTGACCGGCGGGTCTTCCTCGGAGGGCCCGCCGGTCGCGCATTGGCGCATCGGTCGATCCGGTGCGATAATGCCGGAGCGCGGCGCGCTCTAGAAATTCGCATTCGCGCAGGGCGCGTTCCGGAAACAGCGGTTTCCGGCGTCATGCGCAAAAAGCCGGCCGATCGGTCGGCCAAACACGGTTCCGGACGCGCAGAGGGCCATTCGGAACCGCCCCATGGACGGTCATGGGGCAGGATTGCAGGATGCTCGCTCGGCTTATGAGCCGGACATACGAGCCTCCCGTTGTCTTGCCCGTGGCTGCCCGAAGGAAGCCAGGAAAGGGAGAACCCGTGACCGCTAGGACGGCGCGGCCCTTTCCGCATATGAAGGACAAGACATGTTCAATCAACACAAAGTGGAAATCGAATGGGGCGGCCGTCCGCTCATCCTGGAAACCGGCAAGATCGCGCGCCAGGCTGACGGCGCGGTGCTCGCCACCTATGGCGAGACCGTCGTTCTCGCCACCGTCGTTTCGATGAAGGAGCCGAAGCCCGGCCTCGATTTCTTCCCGCTTACCGTCAACTACCAGGAAAAGACCTACGCCGCCGGCAAGATCCCGGGCGGCTACTTCAAGCGTGAAGGCCGCCCGAGCGAAAAGGAAACGCTGGTTTCCCGCCTGATCGACCGCCCGATCCGCCCGCTTTTCGCCGACGGCTACAAGAACGACACCCAGATCGTCGTCACCGTCGTCCAGCATGACCTCGAGAACGATCCGGATATCCTGTCGATCGTGGCCACCTCCGCTGCGCTCACGCTTTCCGGCGTGCCCTTCATGGGCCCGATCGGCGGCGCCCGCGTCGGCTACATCAACGGCGAGTATGTGCTCAACCCGCATATCGACGAAATGCAGGAATCCAAGCTCGACCTCGTCGTCGCCGGCACCGGCGACGCCGTGCTTATGGTCGAATCCGAGGCCAAGGAACTCTCCGAGGAACTGATGCTCGGTGCCGTCGTGTTCGGCCACAAGAGCTTCCAGCCTGTGATCGACGCGATCATCAAGCTGGCCGAGGTCGCCGCCAAGGAGCCGCGCGACTTCACCGCGCCGGATTACTCAGCGCTTGAAGCCGAGATGCTGAAGATCGTCGGCGACGAGCTTCGCGAGGCCTACAAGATCACCGACAAGCAGAAGCGCTATGCCGCCGTCGACGCCGTCAAGTCGAAGGTCAAGGCCGCGTTTGCGCCGGCCGAAGGCGAAGAGGCCAAATACACCTCCGAGCAGATCGGCTCGGTGTTCAAAGAACTCCAGGCCAAGGTCGTGCGCTGGAACATCCTCGACACCGGCTCGCGCATTGACGGCCGCGACCTGAAGACGGTCCGCAAGATCGTCTCCGAAGTCGGCGTCCTGGCGCGCACCCATGGTTCGGCGCTGTTCACACGCGGCGAAACCCAGGCGCTGGTCGTTGCCACGCTCGGCACCGGCGAGGACGAGCAGTATGTCGATTCGCTGACCGGCATGTACAAGGAGAAGTTCCTCCTTCACTACAACTTCCCGCCCTATTCCGTCGGCGAGACGGGCCGCATGGGTTCGCCGGGCCGCCGCGAAATCGGCCACGGCAAGCTCGCCTGGCGCGCCATCCGCCCGATGCTGCCGAGCGCGGACCAGTTCCCCTACACGCTGCGCGTCGTTTCGGAGATCACCGAGTCCAACGGCTCGTCCTCGATGGCGACCGTCTGCGGCACCTCGCTGGCGCTGATGGATGCCGGCGTGCCGCTGGCAAAGCCGGTCGCCGGCATCGCCATGGGTCTGATCAAGGAAGGCGAGCGCTTCGCGGTGCTCTCCGACATCCTCGGTGACGAGGACCACCTCGGCGACATGGACTTCAAGGTCGCCGGCACCGCCAACGGCGTCACCTCGCTGCAGATGGACATCAAGATCGATGGCATCACCGAGGAGATCATGGGCATCGCGCTTGCCCAGGCCAAGGACGGCCGCCTGCATATTCTCGGCGAGATGGCGCATGCGCTGTCCGGCGCCCGCGCCGAGCTCGGCGAATTCGCGCCGCGCATCGAGGTCATGCATATCCCGACCGACAAGATCCGCGACGTCATCGGTTCCGGCGGCAAGGTGATCCGCGAGATCGTCGAGAAGACCGGCGCCAAGATCAACATCGAGGACGACGGCACGGTCAAGATCGCTTCGGCGAACGCCAAGGAGATCGAGGCGGCGAAGAAGTGGATCCACACCATCGTCGCCGAGCCGGAAGTCGGCGAGATCTATGAAGGCACCGTCGTCAAGACGGCCGACTTCGGCGCGTTCGTCAATTTCTTCGGCCCGCGCGACGGTCTCGTCCATATCTCGCAGCTCGCCAATGAGCGCGTCGCCAAGACCTCGGACGTCGTCAAGGAAGGCGACAAGGTTTGGGTCAAGTTGATGGGCTTCGACGAGCGCGGCAAGGTGCGCCTGTCGATGAAGGTCGTCGACCAGGCGACCGGCAAGGAAATCGTCCAGGACAAGAAGAAGTCGGACGGCGAGGAAGACGCCGCCTGATCGGTTTGACCGGATAATTTAGACGGGCGCGCCGCGAGGTCGCGCCCGTTTTGTTTCAGGGCAGTTCCAGGATAGCGGCAACCGTTTTCGTCCGGAATTGCGTCCTACGGAGCAGGTGAATGGCCGCGGAGCCGCTGAAGACGCTGTTCTACCCGTTCGCGGCCGAGGCGCTGCCTTTGCCGCGAAAGGATGCCCGTGTCCTGTTTCTCGGCGCCGAGCCCGGCTTCCGCTTGCCCGCCGGCTTCGAGGCGGCGCTGCATCTCGTGCAAGGCTTTCGGCCACATTTTCGGACGCTGCAGGCGTCTGGCTACGCGGTCACGCCGCGCGCTGAGGATACCGGCTTCGACCTGGCGTTGATGCTTGCGGGCCGCCATCGCGGCCAGAACGAGCAGCGTGTCGCCGAGGCGATAGAGCGCGTCCAGCCGGGCGGGCTGGTTGTTGTTGCCGGCGGCAAGGAGGACGGCATCGACAGCCTGCGCAAACGGATCAACGCCCTGGTGCCGCTCGAAGGCCATTTGCCGAAGCATCACGGCGTTGCCTTCTGGTTCAAGCGAGCCGGCGCGGAGACGGCCGCGACGCTGCGCGCCGGCAACCCCGATTTGATCATCGAAGGCGGGTTCAAGACCAGGCCTGGCATGTTCTCCTTCGATCGGATCGATGCCGGTTCGAAACTGCTGGCCGCGAACCTGCCTGACGATCTCAAAGGCAATGTCGCTGATTTCTGCGCCGGCTGGGGTTATCTGGCGGCGGAAGTCCTGCAGCGCTCACAAGGCCTCACCGCACTCGATCTCTACGAAGCGGATTTTGAGGCCCTGGAAGCAGCCAGGTTGAACGTCCACGGCGGCGCCATCGAGCCGCGTTTCTTCTGGACCGATCTGCTAGCCGAGGCGGTCGAACGGCGCTACGACGCGATCGTCATGAACCCACCCTTTCACCGCGGCCGCGCGTCCGAGCCGGAAATCGGTGCCGGCATGATCCGCGCCGCGTCGAAGGCGTTGAAGCCGGGCGGCCGCCTGTTCATGGTCGCCAACCGCCAGCTTCCTTACGAACAGGCGCTCTCGGCGGCCTTCGCCAGCCATGCCGAGATCGCCCGCGACGGCATGTTCAAGGTGTTTTCGGCGCGCCGCTGAAGCAATTCCAGGGAAAGTGTGAAGCGGTTTTCCATCCGGAATTGCGCGAGGCAAGAGAGCAATTCGGTGTTGGGTCAGTTTGAAATTGAGCCATCGTTTCTTGGATGGGAGGGCTTGAAGCAAATGGGGTTGTTTCTTGTGGGCGATAGGCATTCCCACTCCGGGCCGAAGGCGTAGCTGATGATCCGACGAGGTACTGTTGGGTCGATCACCTTAACATAGATAAAAATGCAGACGACAATCGCGCCGGCGATGATGCCGGGGATATCTTTGGGAGTTAATTGCATAGGCCTCTCAGGAAAAAGTGAGGCGCTTTACTGCAGGCTGACGATGCGGGCCGGCTCGTGCGTGCCGAAGGCGGACCGCGCTTCGCCAAGCTCGACCTTGAGCGGCGCCGGCCGGCCGAACAGATAGCCCTGCACAACCTCGCAGCCGGCCGCTCGGAGCAGGGTGGCCTGGTTCTCGGTCTCGACGCCTTCGGCGATGATGCCCACGCCCAGCGCCCGCGACAGGCCGACAATGGTCGACACGATCGCGCCGGAGCTGGAATCGGTGTCGATGCGGCTGACGAAGGAACGGTCGATCTTCAGCTTGCCGAAGGAGAAATCGATCAGGTAGCTCAAATTGGAATAGCCTGTGCCGAAATCGTCGACGGCCACAGAGATACCCATCTCGGCAAGCTGTTCCAGGATGGCTGCGGCGCGGTCGCGGTCCTGCATCATCGCCGTCTCGGTGACCTCGAGTTCCAGCCGCGAGGGCTTGATGCCGGTCGATTCCATCACCTCCCGCACGATGCCGACGAAATCCCTGGTCATGAACTGGACAGGCGAGATGTTGACGGCGACGAAGCATTCCTCCGGCAGGTACCGGGCGTCGCTGCAAGCCTTGCGCAGCACCCACTCGCCGATCGGATTGATCATGCCGGTTTCCTCGGCGATCGGAATGAATTCCATCGGCGGGATCATGCCGCGCTCCGGGTGCTTCCAGCGGATCAGCGCCTCATAACCGACGATGCGGCCGCTCGGCAGGTCGAGCTGCGGCTGGTAGTGAAGACTGAAGTCGCCGCGGTCGAAAGCGGTCTTCAGCTCCGACTCGATCCATTGCCGATAGTCCGCAACGCGGCCCATGTCGGCGTTGAAGACAGACCAGTTGCCGATGCCGCTGGCGCGCGCGTTCTGCAGCGCCAGGTTCGAGCGGCGCAGGACCAGGACCGGGTCGACGCCGTCCTTCGGCATCGCCACGATGCCGACCGACAGGCTGACCGACTGCAGATGCGTCTGCAGCTGATAGGGCTCCATCATCTCGTTGATGAGCTTCTCGATCAGCCGCTCGATCGAGCCCCTGATCTGGCGGTCCGGCAAAAGCACCGCAAATTCGCCGGCGCCGATACGGCCGATCACCGCATCCTCCGGCATATTCTCCGTCAGCCTGCTGGTGAAGGCGCAGATCAGTTCGTCTCCCTGGCTGTAGCCGATGGCGTCGTTGATCTGCTTGAAGCGGTCGATATCGATGTCGATCAGGAATACCGGCTCGCCGGTTCGGATCGTCCCAGAGGCGGCCTCGGCTATCTTGCCGACCATGGCCTGGCGCGACAAAAGGCCGGTCAGCTTGTCGAAATGGGTTTCCTTGAAGACATAGGCCGCCGATTCGTCGACCCCGGCAAAGAACGAGAGTGCTGCTCCGCCGGCGGCAAGGGCGCAGAGAGCGGCAATGACGCCCGCCATCGTTTCGGCCGGCATGCCGGCCATGCCGTCGCCGAAGCCGAACCTCAGGCCCCACAGTCCAAGGATGAAACTGCCCATGCCCGAGCTGGCGATGGTGATCAGCCGGAACAGCGGAGTCCGTTTGGGATTGCTGACTGCAGGCATGCATTGTCCCCAGATTACGGGGCCTTATAGCGGATATCTCCTTAAAATGAGTTTCCGCCGATGCATCCAATTTTACTGGAGCGCAACTGTCGCCGCCGTGAACTATTCCCGCGTGCCGTCGTTCTGCTTCAATTCCTCCAGTGCCGGCATCGAAACGATATGATAGCCGGAATCGACATAGTGGATTTCACCGGTGACGCCCGACGACAGATCGGAAAGCAGGTAAAGCGCCGAGCCGCCGACTTCGTCGATGGTCACGGTGCGCCGCAAAGGCGAGTTGCGCTGCTGGTAGGAGAACATGTGGCGGGCATCGGACACGCCGGAGCCGGCCAGCGTCCGCACCGGCCCGGCCGAGATGCCGTTCACCCTGATGCCGCGCGGGCCGTAGTCGTTGGCCAGGTAGCGCACGCTCGCTTCCAGCCCGGCCTTGGCGACGCCCATGACGTTGTAGTTCGGCATCACCCTGACCGAGCCGGCATAGGTGAGCGTGATCATCGAGCCGCCATTGCCCATCAACGCGGCGGCGTTGCGGGCGATCTCGGTGAAGGAATAGCAGGAGATCACCATGGTGCGCACGAAGTTGTCGCGGCTGGTGTCGGCATAAAGGCCCTTCAGCTCGTTCTTGTCGGAAAAGCCGATGGCGTGCACCACGAAATCCAGCCCGCCCCAGGCCTTGTCGAGGGTCTCGAAGGTCGCGCTGACCGAGGCGCTGTCCTCGACATCGCAAGGCACGATCAGCGAGGCTCCCACTTTCTCGGCCAGCGGCTTGACCCGCCGCCCGAAGGCGTCGCCCTGATAGGTGAAAGCGAGCTCGGCCCCGTGTTCCGACAGCTTCTTGGCGATGCCCCAGGCAATCGAATGGTCGTTGGCAACACCCATGACAAGCCCGCGCTTGCCCTTCATCAACCCTTCCATGCCTGGCAATCCTTATGAAAAACGCTGGTCTTATGCGGAATAGCGCTGGAAAATCAGCGTTGCGTTGGTGCCGCCGAAACCGAAGGAGTTGGACAGGACGGTGTCGATCCTGGCGTCGTCGATACGCTTGCGCACGATCGGCATGCCCTCGAATTCCGGATCGAGCTCCTCGATATGGGCGCTCTCGCCGATGAAACCGCCCTGCATCATCAGGATCGAATAGATCGATTCCTGCACGCCGGCTGCGCCCAGCGAATGGCCGGTGAGCGATTTGGTCGAGGTGATGTAAGGCATCTTGTCGCCGAACACCTCGCGGATGGCGCCCATTTCCTTGGAATCGCCGACCGGCGTCGAGGTGCCGTGGGTGTTGATGTAGTCGACCGGCGAAGACACCGTGGCAAGCGCCTGACGCATGCAGCGGATCGCGCCTTCCCCCGAAGGTGCGACCATGTCGTAGCCGTCGGAAGTCGCGCCGTAGCCGACGACCTCGGCGTAGATTTTGGCGCCGCGCGCCTTGGCGTGCTCCAGTTCCTCCAGCACCAGCACGCCGGCGCCGCCGGCGATGACGAAACCGTCGCGGTTGACGTCATAGGCGCGCGAAGCGGCCGATGCGTTGTCGTTGAACTTCGATGACATGGCGCCCATAGCGTCGAACAGGTCAGACATGGTCCAGTCGAGATCCTCGTGGCCGCCGGCAAACATCACGTCCTGCTTGCCCCACTGGATGAGCTCATAGGCATTGCCTATGCAATGCGCGGAGGTCGAGCAGGCCGACGAGATCGAATAATTGACGCCGTGGATCTTGAACCATGTGGCCAAGGTGGCCGACGCCGTCGACGACATGGCTTTCGGCACGGCGAACGGGCCGATACGCTTGGGGCTGTTGTTCTTGATCGTGGTTTCGGCCGCTTCGACGATGGTGCGGGTCGAAGGCCCGCCGGAACCCATCACGATGCCGGTCCGCTCATTGGTGATATCGCCTTCGCTTAAGCCGGCATCGGCGATCGCCTGGTCCATGGCGACGTGGTTCCAGGCAGCGCCTTGGCTCAGGAAGCGCATGGCGCGGCGGTCGATCATCGGGGTGGGATCTAGCGTCGGCGCGCCCCAGACCTGGCAGCGGAAGCCGTGTTCGGCGAAGGAATTGGAAAAGCTGATGCCTGATTTGGCATCGTAAAGCGAGCTCTGCACCTCATTGGCATTGTTGCCGATCGACGACACAATGCCGAGCCCTGTCACTACGACCCGTCTCATTCGCAACTCCTTCCCGCGTATTCGGGCGAAAGACCTAACCGGCTTCGCCCTTGATCATACGCAAACAAACTGACATGGCATCCGTTGGCTACGCGGGCGCCGTGGCGGAAAACGGTCAGGCGGCCGGCTGCTTGGACAGGCCGACCTTCAGATCCGTAGCCGCGTATATGGGTTCGCCATCCGCCTTGAGCCACCCATCGGCGATGCCGAGCACCAGGCGGCCGCGCATCACGCGCTTGAAGTCGATGCCATATTCGACCTTCTTCACCGACGGCGTCACCATGCCCTTGAACTTCACCTCGCCGGTCGAAAGCGCCATGCCCTTGCCCGGTTCGCCCAGCCAGCCGAGATAGAAGCCGGTCAACTGCCACATGGCGTCGAGGCCGAGGCAGCCCGGCATGATCGGGTTGCCGATGAAGTGGCAGGCGAAGAACCACAGGTCCGGCTTGATGTCGAACTCGGCGCGGATGAAGCCCTTGTCGAAAGCACCGCCGGTCTCGCTGATCTCGGTTATGCGGTCGAACATCAGCATCGGCGGGTAGGGCAGCTGGGCATTGCCCGGACCGAACAGCTCGCCGCGGGCGCAGGCAAGCAGTTCCTCATAATCGTAGCTGGACTTTTGATCCGCCATCAAATTTCTGTCCCCGTGTTCCTTCGCGGGCGGCAGGGCGCCCTTCTCGTTGGTTTCCTAACACACTCTGTTTGCGGCCGGAAACCGGCGTTTGCGCTTAACCCGTGCGCCTGCCCGGGTCAATGCGCGCTATTGATCGCATTCGGACTACAGAATATATGTCGGCTGATGTCCGGTTTTGGCTTTTGACGTCTTTTGCCATTCTGGACCTGTTGATGGGCTGGGCAGCAAAGCTTCGACGCGAAGAGATGGATTCGGGCTACCGGAAGGAAAATGTCGCTGTGGACAAGCGGGTTCGCGAAGCCGGCCTGAGGCCGACGCGTCAGCGCATTGCGCTGGCCGATCTGCTTTTCGCCAAGGGCGACCGCCACCTTTCGGCCGAGGAACTGCACGAAGAGGCGATCGCCGCCGGCGTGCCGGTCTCGCTTGCGACGGTCTACAACGCGCTCCACCAGTTCACCCAGGCCGGCCTGCTGCGCATCCTCGCGGTCGAAGGCTCGAAAACCTATTTCGACACCAACACCTCCGATCACCACCACTTCTACATCGAAGGCGAGAATCGGATTTTCGACATCGAGAGCGGACCGGTGACCGTCTCCAACCTGCCGGCGCCTCCGGAAGGCATGGAGATCGCCAATGTGGACATCGTCGTGAGGCTTCGCCCGAAGCGCGGCAACTGACCCCGTGCGGCCCGTCGATTTGATTGTCCGGTTTGAATGGGCCACCGTCGCCGCGTTGGCTATCGTTTGCTATGCGATCTCCGGTTTTTCCTGGTGGCTGTTTGCGCTGCTCATCCTTGCGCCGGACCTGTCGATGCTGGGCTATCTCGCCGGGCCAAGCGTCGGCGCCGTCACCTACAACGCCTTGCATATCCTGATTGCCCCGCTCGTGCTTCTGCTTGCGGGCGCGTTGCTCGCCGGCCCGATCACGACCGCCGTGGCGCTCATCTGGATCGCGCACATCGCCATCGACCGTGCCCTCGGCTACGGGCTCAAGCTGCCCACCGGTTTTCAGGATACGCATCTCGGCCGCATCGGCCGCCAGCAGGACGGTGTGTCCAGTTAGGCTGTGTTGAGATTCAGGTCAGGCCAAGTCGAGAATGGCGGTTTTCGAGAACCGGAGCGGAGCGTACTTAAAGTACGTGAGCACCGGAAGCGCAGAAAGCCGGCATTCGCAGACCGGCCTCACCTGAATATCGACACAGCCTAGTTCTTGACCTTCTCGCCGGGATAGGCGCCCCACACCTGCGACTGCGCCATCCAGCCGGTATGGCCGTCGAAGGTCATCTCGCACCATTGACCGTCGCATTTCTTGATCGAGCCGATCACGCCCGGCTCGATGATGGCGATGACACCCGCATCCTTGTCGGGCTCGTCGAGAAGGTTGATTCGCCCGCCCTTGCCGCGCTGCCAGGGCGCAACGATCGCGGTGCGGCGGCCGGAGAGCAGCGACTGGTTGATCCAGCCTTCCGAGCCGTCGGCATCGCGCACGCGGCGCCATGTGTCGAATTCCTGGATGACTTCCATCGGCAGGCCGGCCTTCAGATACATCCAGTTGACGGAATAATTGGCGCCGGGGCCGACGCGCGAGTTGACCCGGGCCGGCTTGAGGCTGACGAAACGCGGCAGCGGCAGCCCGCTCGGGCCAAGCGTTATGGTTTGCGCCGGCGCGGCCGCGCTTTGCGCGAATGCCTGCGGCGCGCAAAGCAGGGCGCCAAGAATGGCTGCACTGAAGGCCAGGCGAAGCGACGCGAAACCAGACACTTTCGTTCCTTTCGGCGCCGGTCCGTGCGGATGAGCGCCCCTTTTTCTTTGTCTTCGGCGGCACCGCTTGTTACAGGAGTGGACTGATGCCGCGACTGGCTGCAAGTTTCGCCGGTCTTGGTTAAAGAGGTCTCAACGAGATCGGTTTCGAGAGCATGATCCCGAAAAGTGGGAACCGGTTTTCGGAAAAGATCATGCTCCTACAAAGAGTAGGATCAGGATGACGATTCGACGAAACGTCATCCTGATCGAAGAAGCTTCGGGGATAAAATGGCAGGCAAAAAACGGCCCCTCGTCGTCATCACGCGCAAGCTGCCCGATCCGGTCGAAACGCGCATGCGCGAGCTGTTCGACGCAAGGCTGAATGTCGAGGACCGGCCGATGACGCAGCCGGAGCTGGTCGCGGCGGTCAAGGAAGCCGATGTGCTGGTCCCCACCATCACCGACCATATCGATGCCGCGCTGATCGCCCAGGCCGGCGAGAACCTCAAGCTGATCGCGAATTTCGGCAACGGCGTCGACAAGATCGACGTCGCGGCGGCCGCCAAGAAAGGCATCACCGTCACCAACACGCCGAACGTGCTCACCGAAGACACCGCCGACATGACCATGGCGCTGATGCTCGCCGTGCCGCGCAGGCTGGCCGAAGGCGCCAATGTGCTGACGGGCGAGAAGAAATGGGCCGGCTGGTCGCCAACCTGGATGCTCGGCCGGCGCATCTGGGGCAAACGTCTCGGCATCGTCGGCATGGGCCGTATCGGCACGGCGGTCGCCAGGCGGGCCAAGGCCTTCGGCCTCTCGATCCACTATCACAACCGGCACCGCGTGCTGCCGGCGGTCGAGGAGGAACTGGAGGCGACCTACTGGGAAAGCCTCGACCAGATGCTGGCCCGCATGGACATCATCTCGGTCAATTGCCCGTCGACGCCGGCGACGTTCCACCTTTTGTCCGGCCGTCGGCTCGCGCTGATGCAGCCTTCGGCCTACCTCGTCAACACCGCGCGCGGCGATATCATCGACGAGGAATCGCTGATCAAGCTCATCCATGACGGCAAGATCGCCGGCGCCGGCCTCGACGTCTACGAGCATGAGCCGGCGCTGAACAGCAAGCTGTTGAAGCTCGCCGCCAAGGGCAAGGTGGTGCTGTTGCCGCATATGGGCTCGGCCACGCTCGAGGGCCGCATCGACATGGGCGAGAAGGTGATCATCAACATCCGCGCCTTCTTCGATGGCCACCGTCCGCCGGATCGTGTCCTGCCGCTCAGGACCTGAAAAAGCTTTAGACGGCGGCGCTCACTGCGCCGTCCGAAGCGACCGTGACGGCGGCTCCGCGGTAGTTGTCGAACGCGCCGCGTTCGAGCCTCACCGCCATCGGCGTTTCCCAGCCCATCTCACGGGCTACGATCAGGCCGAGCAGCAGGATGGCGTCCGGCTCGTGCAGCACCAGGGCGACCGGCGCGCGGCCGTTGTGGACGAGCTCCATCAGCACCGCCGAAGCGGATGACGAGCCGATCGTGCCCGGCAGGAACAGAACCCGGCCGGCGATGACTTCGCCATGTTGCGGGTGGCGAACGTCGGCGATACGCCCGGTCCTGGGGTCGACGCCGCCCCAGAAGCTGATCGGCGCAGTCAGCACCAGCGCGTCGCCTTCGCCCGCCTTGCCCGGCACCAGGATTTCGGCCCTCGCGCTCATGCCGCGATATCCGTGAAGACCGGCTTGCCGAGGACCGCGCTTTCGACGCAGTCGGCGAGCGAGGCGTAGAGCACCGCATAGCCGGTGTTGCCCGGCGCGTAATGCGCGAACTTGCCCGAATTGGTCATCAGCACGCCATTGCCGAGCTCCGGCATGATCGGCGTCACCACCACACATGTATCGGCGACGATGACGACCCCGCTCGCTTCGAGCCGTTTTCGCCGGCCGTTCTGCTCCAGCAGGGCAAGCGCATGGCGGCCGGTGCAGGCGTAGATCGGCACCGCGAGCCGCCGTCCGGCGATCAGCCGCTCCAGGTTGTCGAACTCGGCGTGCGACAGATGCGGGCTGCCGATCGCCACCGCATCGATGGTCTTGGTCGCGGCCGCGGTCGACAGGCCCGCGCGCGCCGTCGCCACCATGTCGGGCGTCACGCGGATCACCGCTTCCGGCTCCGGCCTGGCCAGAATGGCTTCGGCGTCTGGAGCCTCGGGCGTCACGCCGGCAATGTGGAACAGGCCGACCGCACCGGACGATGCGGCCGCCGCGCCGAAGGCTTTCAGCGCGTCTTCGCCGGGATTATCCGTCACGCCGGTGACGACGCCGATCGCATTGCCCACCTCGCGGCCATAGAGGCTGCCCAGCACCGGCCAGGCGATCTCCGAGGCAAGGAAGGATGGCGAGAGGCCCGAGACGTCGAAAACGAGACGCGCGCGGCGATTGTCAGGCCGGTGCAGGCCGTAATCCGGCGCGCGGCCGGTGATGGCGCAGGCAATGTCCAGGAAATCGCCATAGCGGTTGGTCCGCGCGCCCAGCACCGAATTGCAGAAGACGACCGCGTTGGACTCGCCCCAGGCCACGTCGCTGCCCAGCGCGGGCCTGTGTCCGGCCTGGTAGGGGGCGCAGGTCCAGCTCTGCTCGCAGCCCAGCTTGCGATAGGCCTCCATCATCCGCCGCGCCATGCCGCGCTGCGGCTCTTTCAGGCGGATACGCGAACAACCCATCAGGTCGAGTGCCCCCACATTGAGTGTCGAGCGTACCGCGACCTTCGCGCCGCCTTCGACCAGTCTTTCGGCGAACAGCGTGCCGGAATCGCCGTGATACAGCGCGCCATCGATATGGGTGGAGGCGATCGGGATCAGCCGCGGTGCGCCGAGCAGGCGAGCGCTTTCGGCGAGGATGCGCATCGCCATGCCCGCGCCGTCCTGCTTGGAGGCGATCGCCTGTTCTTGCGGGCTGAGCGAAAGGCTCAAGACAGCACCTTGCGCATGGTGATGGAGGTCGGCCTGTCATAGCCCTCATGCGCCGTGCGCGCGGTCTCGCGAAAGCCGAGCCGGGCGAAGGCTGCATGGTTTGTCGTCAGTTCGATGCGGGTCTGCAGCTCGATCGCATCCTTGCCGCGTTCGTGGGCGAGATCCTCGACCGCCCGCATCAGCCGGGTTCCGATGCCTTGGCCCTGGAGCCGCGCCTCGACCGCTAGCTTGCCGACATAGAAATCCCGCGCCCGTTCCAGCGCGAAGACGCAGCCGACGATGCGGCCATTCTCGACGGCCAGAAACCCGGTCTCCCGCTTCGCCTTCGCGGCAAGCGCCTCGGCGGTCAAAAGATGCGCCGAGGAGGGCGGGTCGATGACGCCGTCCATATAGGCAAAGGCGCGCCGGATCAGCGCGAGCAGGTCGTCCCACCGATCGAAATCCGCTGGAAGGCCGGTTATGGAGATGCCGACGTTCTGGTCCATGCGCTCAGACGGCCTTGTAGCGGATGGTGTCGAAGCGGGCCGTGAGCCCGTCATAGAGCAGCAGCCGGCCTATCAGCGGCTCGCCTATGCCGGTAATCAGCTTGATCGCTTCCATCGCCTCCAGCGTGCCGATGACGCCCGTCAGCGCGCCGACGATGCCGGCGACGGCGCAGGACGGCACCAGCCCTTCGGGCGGGGCTTCCGGAAACAGGTCGCGATAGCTTGGATTGCGCTTGCCGTCGGCGCCAGCCTCGAACGGCTTCAGCACCGTCACCGAGCCGTCGAAGCGCCCGACGGCCGCCGTGACGAGGGGTTTCTTCTCGCCCGCGCAGGCATCGGCGACGGCGTAGCGCGTTTCGAAATTATCGGAGCCGTCGACGACGACATCGTAGCCGGCGACGAGGGCAGGGGCATTCTCCTCCGTCAACCTCAGGCGGTGCGATTCCACCGTGACGTTGGGATTGATGCGCATGATCGCTTCCCGTGCGCTGTCGGTCTTGGCCATGCCGACCCTGTCGCTGCCATGGATCACCTGCCGTTGCAGGTTGGACAAGGAGACGGTGTCGTCATCGACGACGCCGAGCGTGCCGACGCCGGCGGCGGCAAGATATTCGAGCACCGGCGCGCCGAGCCCGCCGGCACCGATCACCAGCACCCGTGCCCGTTTCAGCTTCTGTTGGCCCGGCCCGCCGATCTCCGGCAGCACGATATGGCGGGCGTAGCGTTCGAGCTCTTCGTCGGTGAGGGCGGCGTCGGTCATGGCTGGACCATATCGCCGTGGCGAGGCCTTGTCAGTAAGCGCAAGGCGCGGCCTTGTCGCATATACGCAGGTGCAGAACTCGCTTCAAAGGTCAGCCGGTCGGCTCGACGTTGCCGTGCTCGACGGTCAGGAACTGCGCGCGGCCGGCAAGGCTGGAGAATAGGGCGGCATCGGTGCCGGTCATGAAGGCCTGGCAGTTCAGCTCTTCCAGGATGGAAAACAGCGCCGCGCGCCGGCCCGCGTCGAGATGCGCGGCGATCTCGTCCAGCAGAAGGATCGGCGTCAGGCCCGACATCTCGCCGGTCAGCCTGGCATGCGACAGCACGATGCCGACCAGCAGCGCCTTCTGCTCGCCGGTCGAACAAAGCTCGGCCGGCATCGACTTCGGCCGGTGCCGCACCACGAGATCGGAACGATGCGGGCCGTCCAGCGTGCGGCCGGCGGCACGATCGCGCTCGCGGCCATTGGCAAGCGCGCGGCGGAAGCGCTCCTCGACATCGACGGCCGGCGCGGCGGCGACCTCGCTCTCCAGGTCGCCGGCAAGGCTGATGTCAGCCTGCGGAAACGGTCCGCTGCCAGGCAATCTGTCGATCATGGCGGCAAGCAGCCTTATCAGCTCGGCCCGCGCCGCGGCGATCGCCACCCCGGTCTCGGCCATCTGCATCTCGATCGCGTCGAACCAGGCGCCGTCGCGGGAGCCTTCGGTAAGCAGGCGGTTACGGCCGCGCATGGCTTTCTCATAGTCGAGCGCGCGCTGGCCATGGCCAGGATCGATCGCCAGCACCAGCCGGTCGAGGAAGCGGCGACGGTCCGCCGCCGGCCCTGGAAACAGCCCGTCCATTGCCGGCGTCAGCCACACGACCCGCAGCCATTCCAGCATATCCTCGGCCGATCGCGCCGGCGCGCCGTTGATCCGTACCTTCCTGCCGCCTTCGCCGGCGGCGTCTCCGCCGGAAATTCCGGTGCCGATCTCGACCTGGCCTTCCGGCCCCTCAATGCGCGCATGCAAGGCGAAGCCGCCATCGCCGCCTTCGCGCGCCACATCGCCATAGGGCGCGCGGCGCAGGCCGCGGCCGGGCGTCAGGAACGAGATCGCTTCCAGGAGATTGGTCTTGCCGGCGCCATTGTCGCCTGACAGCACCACCGCGCCGGGCGCGAGCTCGAGCGACAGCGTCGCGTAATTGCGAAAATTCGTAAGTATAAGCTTACTTACATAGCTCTGCTGCCGAAGCTGTTTCGCATCCGAGTTCACGGCGACACATCAGGTCCGTCAGAGCAATTCCAGGAAAAGTGCACAGCGGTTTTCCGTCCGGAATTGCGTCAAGGTGACTGAGCCTAGACCCGCATCGGCATCAGCACGTAGAGCGCGGTCTCGTCGGCCATGTCATGGATCAGCGTCGGCGAGCCGGCATCGGCCAGCATGAATTTCGCCTCCGTGCCGGTGAGCTGGGCCGCGACGTCGAGCAGATATTTGGCGTTGAAGCCGATCTCGATCGGGTCCGAAGAATAGTCGGCCGCCAGTTCCTCGGTGGCGCTGCCCGAGTCGGGGTTGTTGACGGCTAAGGTCACCTGGCCGTCATTGATCGAAAGCTTCACCGCCCGGCCGCGTTCGGAGGAAATGGTCGAAACGCGATCTACTGCCGCGGCGAAGCTCTGGCGGTCGATGATCAGCTTCTTGTCGTTGCCGGTCGGAATGACGCGCTGATAGTCGGGGAAGGTGCCGTCGATCAGCTTCGAGGTCAAAACGACGCTGCCGATGGTGAAGCGGATCTTGGTGTCCGACAGCTCCGTGGTCACCGCCACATCGGGATCGTCGACCAGCTTCTGCAGCTCGCTCACCGTCTTGCGCGGAATGATGATGCCGGGCATGCCTTCGGAGCCTGCCGGCGCGTCGATCTCGGCCCGCGCCAGGCGATGCCCGTCGGTCGCCACCGAGCGCAGCTTCAATTTGCCGCCGACCTCATGCGTGTGCAGGAAGATGCCGTTGAGATAATAGCGCGTCTCTTCGGTGGAGATGGCGAACTGCGTCTTGTCGATCAGCCCTTTGAGCGCAGCCGATTCCAGCCGGAAGATATGCGAGAACGAACCGGCCGAAAGCTCCGGGAAATCGGATTGCGGCAGGCACTGCAGGCGGAAGCTCGAACGGCCGGAGGTGACGGTCATCGCATTGCCGTCCTCGTCCGTCTTCAGCATCACCTCCGCGCCGTCGGAAAGCTTGCGCACGATGTCGTAGAGCAGATGCGCCGGCACCGTCGTCGCGCCGCCGCGCTCGACTTTGGCGGGCGTTGCCTCCGTCACTTCGAGGTCGAGGTCGGTCGCCTTCATCTCGAGGCTGGCGCCCTCGGCGCTGAGCAGCACGTTGGACAGGATCGGTATGGTGTTGCGCCGCTCGACCACGCGGTGGACGTGGTTGAGGGACTTCAAGAGATTTGACCGTTCCAGGATAACACGCATGACGAAACAGGCTCGCTTCAAGAATGAACAGGTCACCGGCAGGCGGCATCCCGTGAAAGCTCTGAAAGGCTTCCAGAATCTCCGTAAGCTGACAGTAAAAAGCCTGCAAAGGCAAGCCCGCGGCGCCGGTTCCGACCGGCGGCGCGGGCTTTCTGGGGATAAAGCCGGCGAAGCGTGCCGCCGGCTGTTTGTGCGCTCCTTCAGGCCTGGTCGTTGATCAGCCTTCTGAGCAGTTCCAGTTCCTGCGCCAGCGTGTTGTCCCCGCCCGAAAGGTCCTCGATCTTACGCACGGCATGCAGCACGGTCGTGTGGTCGCGGCCGCCGAACCGCCGCCCGATCTCCGGCAATGAGCGCGGTGTCATCACTTTCGACAGATACATCGCAACTTGCCGCGGCTTGACGATCGTGCGCGTGCGCCGATTGGACAGAAGCTCGGTCTTCGACACGTTGTAGTGGCGCGCCACGATGCGCTGGATGTCCTCGATGCGCACCCGCTTCGGCTCGCCGGAGCGGTAGATGTGGCCGAGGATCTCGTCGATGCGGTCGATGGTGATCTGCGGCTCGAAGGACTGGCGGAACAGAAGCTGGTTGAAGGCGCCTTCGAGCTCGCGCCCGCTGCCGGTCACCGTGCGCGCGACATGCTCCAGGATCTCGTCCGAGATATCCAGCGAGGTGTCATCGGTCTTGGTGCTGGCGCGGCGCAGTTTCAGCATGCCGAGCCGCATGGCGAAATCCGGCGCCGACATTTCCAGCGCCACGCCGCCATTGAGGCGCGAACGCACGCGCGGCTCCAGCGATTCCAGTTCCGAGGGCGGCCGGTCGGCCGCGACCACCACCTGCTTGGCGCTGTCGAGCAGCATGTTGATGAGATGGCAGAATTCGTGCTGGATCGACTTGCCCTGCAAGAACTGCATGTCGTCGATGATCAAGAGATCGATATCGCGCAGCTGCTCCTTCAGCGTCAGCGCGTTGTTGTCGCGGATCGCGGTGGCGAAGCGCCACATGAAATATTCCGCCGTCAGGTAGACGACGCGCGACTTCGGGTTTTGCCGCAGCGATTCCGCGGCGATCGCTTGCAGGAGGTGCGTCTTGCCGAGCCCGACGGTCGCGTGCAGGAAAAGCGGGTTGAAACGTACCGCGCTCGACTGCGATTCCGCCACCGCCCTGGCCGCTGCGAAGGCCACCCTGTTCGACGGCCCTTCGATGAAGGAGGAGAATGTGTAACGCGGGTCAAGCGGCGACCCCAGCACATTGTGGCGGAACTCCGGTTCCGCTGACACGCCCTGGCGGGGCGCCGGCGCCCGTTGCTCCACACGCCCGGCGCTCGCGGTGCCGTTGGCAAGCGCGGTATGCGTCTGCTTGGTCATCTTGCGCGCCGGCGCGATCTCGGGCTCGACAGGATTGCGCCCCTGGCGCGTTGCAGTGCGCACGACGATCTCGATCTTGAGGACGTCGGCATCCTCATGCCGCCACAGCTCTGCGATAAGCTCGAGGTAATGGCCGTTGATCCAGGACCGCAGGAAGGCTGTAGGCACGGAGATGCGAACGACGCCGCGGGAAGCCTCGGCGACCTTCATGCGACCGAACCAGCTCGAATAGACCTCGGCTCCAAGACGGGCCTTCAGCTGCGCCTTGACCCGTTCGAACTTCTGTTCCGCGTCGCTGGATACCGCCACGTCGCCCCCTCCGACAAAAGTTGCTGGAAATGGGAGCTCGCCCGCTATCTCCCTTTCAATGCCGCTCTGCATGATCAAAGTCCCTTTGTCTTCTCGTACCCTTTTTCCGCCGGGGATGCGCCTCCTGCATCCTTGGTCCGGCGACCCTCATTCAGCCGCGATGCCATTGCCGCCGCCGGCAACGATCGTCGCAACTCGCGCAAGGGACCAGCTGCCGGCTCCGCACGCCGGCCACCGACAAAGACAAGTCAATACCTCACCCTCCGGCGAAAACGCCGGCGAGACATCGACTGCCATGTACAATTACGCCAGTCCCCTACCCGCACCGAAGAGACAAACCAAGCCGTACGCGGAATTGCTCCACGTCATGAATTCCGCCATTTTGTGCTGGCCGATTCAGGCTGGGTCAGGGGCTAGAGCCCGTCCCTTCGATGAATGGACATTACCGAAATCGCTGTGGATAGGGCAAGGCCACATCTAACGGTTTTTTAACGAATCTGGTTACCGGACGGGGCTCAAAATCGGGAGCTGCGCCGGCACGTTTTGACAAAGCCATTGTGATTCAAACCCTTTTCCGGCGAATATGAAAAAGGCCGCCCGAAACGAAATATTCTGAAATAATTGTCTTGACAGCTACTTCTCCCCCGCCGCTCGACCTTGAGCTGAACAAGCTGTGGACGACCGGCTGTAAGCCTATGAAAAGACTGCAGATTTTTTGCCAGGCAAATTTAGGCAGTTGCCGCGGGGAGGGCGTTCCGCTGTCAGCGGCGTTGAATATGCCGGCAAAACATTACTGGCGTTGGAATCACGTCGCGAGCGTTGCTCACGAGCAATTTTTTTAAGTACTTGCCGGCAAACGAAAAAAACCCGGTCTATGCGACCGGGTTCAACATCGATGGAGTAAGGATTAAGTCGGTCAGGCCGACAGCGTCTTAACCCGCTGGGCCAGCCGCGAAACCTTGCGGGAAGCCGTGTTCTTGTGAACGACGCCCTTGGTGGCGGCGCGCATCAATTCCGGCTCCGCCGCCTTGAAGGCTGCCACCGCCGCGGCCTTGTCGCCGGCGGCCAGCGCCTCTTCGACCTGGCGCACATAGGTGCGGACACGCGAGCGACGGTTCTTGTTGATCGCCGCGCGGCGGGCGATCTTGCGCGTTGCCTTTTTGGCCGAAGACGTGTTGGCCATGATGCCTCTCTTCCGATCTGGTGGGCGCCAGCGGGTGCCGCAGGGCGCAAAAAACAAACGGGCAGCCACAGGCCGCCTCGGTTGGTGCGGCTTATAGTTCAGCTTTTCCGGCGCGTCAACGCCACTTGGCGGTCTTTTTGGAGACTGAAAGCGCGTCACATCATGACCCGCCTTCAGACATTGGGCAAGGTGCCCTAGAGCCGGATGATTTCAGGTCGAGCCGACCTGAAATCTGAATCCGGCTCTAAATCAAAGAGAGAGCATGATGTCGTCCGAAAACCGCTCCACACTTTTCGGCATCATGCTCTAGCGGTTGGTGAAATTCGGCTTCCGCTTCTCCACAAAGGCGGCCATGCCTTCCTTCTGATCGTCGAGCGCGAACAGCGAATGGAACAGGCGGCGCTCGAAGCGCAGCCCTTCGGCGAGCGTCGTCTCGTAGGCGCGGTTGACCGCCTCCTTGGTCATCATGACCGACGGCAGCGAGAACTCGGCGATCTTGGCCGCCGCCTTCAGCGCCTCCTCGGCGAGCTCGGCGACCGGCACCACCCGCGAGACCAGTCCGCTGCGCTCGGCTTCGGCAGCATCCATCACCCGCCCGGTCAGGCACATGTCCATTGCCTTCGACTTGCCGACGAAGCGGGTCAGCCGCTGCGAGCCGCCCATGCCCGGCATGACGCCGAGCGTGATTTCGGGCTGGCCGAACTTGGCATTGTCGCCGGCGATGATGAAGTCGCACATCATGGCCAATTCGCAGCCGCCGCCGAGCGCATAGCCGGCGACCGCCGCGATGATGGGCTTGCGCGTGCGCGTAAATTCCTCCCAGCCGACGAAGAAGTCCTGCGTGTAGGCGTCGGCGAAGGTCATCGCCTGCATTTCCTTGATGTCGGCGCCGGCGGCAAACGCCTTCTCCGAGCCTGTAAGCACCATCGCGCCGATCTCGGGATCGGCATCGAACGCGCGCGCGGCCGCCACGACCTCCGCAAGGACCTGCGAATTCAGCGCATTGAGCGCCTTAGGCCGGTTCAGCGTGATCAGCCCGACCTTGCCGCGTGTTTCCACGATAACGGTTTCATAGGCCATGGTTCGCTTCCTTCCGCGGCAGTGGGACGATCGATACGTTCCTAGCTTACCGCTGACAGGTCCGGCAATAGAAGGTCGAGCGGCCGCTTTGCACGATGCGCTCGATGTGGCCGCGGCAGCCCGGCTTCGGGCATGGTTCCCCCTCGCGATCGTAGACTGCGAAGGAATGCTGGAAATAGCCGAGCGATCCGTCGGCCTGGACATAGTCGCGCAGCGAGGAGCCGCCGGCGGCGATCGCATCGGCAATGACCGAGCTGATCGCTTCGGCAAGGCGCGCGCTTTGCTCTTTCGCCTTCTTGGCCGACCCGGCGATGGTGCCGGCTTCGCGCAGCGGCGAGAGGCCGGCGCGCCACAAGGCCTCAGCCACGTATATGTTGCCGAGTCCGGCGATCAGCCGCTGGTCGAGCAGGGCTGCCTTGAGCGGCGATCGGCGACCCTTCAACAGCGAGGCGAGCAGGGGACCGTCGAGCGCGTTGCCAGTTGGCTCGATGCCGAGCCCTGCCAGCATCGGATGCGTGTCCGGCGCTCCTTCGGCAAACAGCATGAAGCCGAAGCGGCGCGGGTCGTTGAAGATGACGCGGGAGCGCTCGTCCCTCGGAGAGATGACGTCGAACACGACATGGTCGTGCGCCACGCTTTTCGAGCGGTCGTGGTGGAAGGCGCCGGGGACGTCGCTGCTTTCCGCGGCTTCGATCCGGAACGACCCCGACATGCCGAGATGGCAGATGAGAACCGGGCCGTTTTCGATATGCATCGTCAGGTATTTGGCGCGCCGGCCAAGCGCCGTCACGGTCTTGCCGGCAAGCCGTTCCGAAAAGCGTTCGGGGAAAGGAAAGCGAAGGTCGGCCCTGCGCGCCCTGACGTCGACGAGCCGCGCCCCTTCCAGGACCGGCTGCAGCCCGCGCCGGACGGTCTCGACTTCGGGCAGCTCAGGCATGGCCGCCTATCATCGCAAGGAACGATGTTCCGTGGCGACCGGCAGCCAGGCCGAGGTGGTCCGCGACGGTCTCGCCGATATCTGCGAAGGTCGGCCTGAGCCCGATGTCGCCGCCCGTCAGTCCCGGCCCGATACCGATCACCGGAATGCGTTCGCGCGTATGGTCGGTGCCCCGCCAGGTCGGATCGTTGCCATGATCGGCCGTGAGGATGAGCAGGTCGCCGGGCCTTATCCGCGACAGCGCCTCCGGCAGTCGGCGGTCGAACGCTTCGAGCGCTCCGGCATAGCCGGCGACGTCGCGCCGGTGACCGAACTCGGTATCGAAATCGACAAAATTGGCAAAAACCAGGTCGCCGTCGCCGGCATCGTCCATCGCGCTGAGCGCCTTGTCGAACATTGCCATGTTGCCGCCGGCCTTGCGCACTTCCGAAATGCCGCGATGAGCGAAGATATCGCCGATCTTGCCGACGGCGATGACCTTGTTGCCGCGCCCGGTCAGCCGGTCGAGCAGGGTCGGCTCCGGCGGCGGCACCGCATAATCGCGGCGATTGTGGGTGCGCTGGAACGTGGCCGCCGTCTCGCCCACGAATGGCCGAGCGATCACCCGCCCGATCTTGAGCGGCTCGACCAGCCGACGCACCGTGAGGCAAAGCTCATAAAGCCGCTCCAGGCCGAAATGCGTCTCATGCGCGGCGATCTGCAGCACGGAATCGACCGACGTGTAGCAGATCGGCTTGCCGGTGCGGATATGCTCTTCGCCGAGCCGCTCGATGATCTCGGTTCCGGGTGCATGGCAGTTGCCGAGGATCCCCGGCAGCTTGCCCTCGCGGATGATGGCGTCGGTCAGGTCGGCCGGAAAGGCAGGCACCGTATCGGGGAAATAGCCCCAGTCGAAACGCACCGGCAGGCCGGCAATCTCCCAGTGGCCGGAGGGCGTGTCCTTGCCGCTCGACACTTCCTGTGCGGCTCCATGAAAGGCCGAGGCGACCGGCGGCGCGTCGATACCGGTTTTCAGTCCCGTCGCGGTTTGCGCCGCCCGGCCAAGTCCGAGCGACATCATGTTGGGCACCGCGAGCGGCCCCTTGCGCAAACCTTGCCGATCGGCACGACCATCGGCGCAGGCCTGAAAAATATGTCCGAACGTGTCGGCGCCGGCATCGCCATAGCGTTCGGCGTCGGCCGCGCCGCCGATGCCGAAAGAATCGAGAACGAACAGGAACGCGCGCGCCATGGGTATCTTTGTTGTCAGCCTTGATCGCCAGACATAAGGTTCCCCGGCGGCGTTGGCAAATCGGAAACCAAACTGCAACGGCTTGGCGCCATAGTTGCGGCGAGGCGCGGATGCGGGGCGGGAGCGTGGCAGGTATGGCAAGGCGCGGCAAAACCGCGACAAGGCAAGCCTTGAAGATATGGGCGGCCGCTCTCGCGGCCTTAGGTGCCGCCTCCTCGCCGGCACGCGCCGACTGGCGTGGCGAAATCGGCACGTTCCGCATCGGCATCGTTGCCGAACCAGGCGGCGGCAACACCGTCCCGGGGCTCGCGCGCCTGACCGACGCCTATGCCAATGCGCTCGGCATGAAGGTCGAGTTCGTCGTTGCGCGTGACTACGCGGCGCTGATCGAGGCGCAGGCGAGCGGGCGCGTGCAATATGCGATCTATTCCGCTCTCGCCTATGCCACGGCCTCGGAGCGCTGCGGCTGCGTCGAGCCACTGGTGGCGCCGGTCGATACCGACGGCGCCGTCGGCATCCGTTCCGTCCTGGTGACGCGCGACGGCCGGCTTGCGGACCTTGCCGCCATGGCTTCGCACCGGATCGCGATAGCGCCGGCCGAAAATGTCGGCGGCGCGCTGCTGCCGCTGACAGCGCTGCCGGCCGAAGGCGTCAACATCACCCGGGGTTCGCCCTTCCTGGCGCGCGCCGCTTCAGCCACTGCGGCCGAGACGATGCTCGCCGGCGGCGAAGCGGACGCCCTGTTCGGCTGGGAACCGGCCGATGCCGATGGCCGGTCCACCCGTTCCGGGGGCACTGTCGCGCGGCTGGAGGCTGCCGGCATCCCCGGGGCGTCGCTTCGGGTGTTGTGGACCTCGGGCCTCTTGCGCTACGGGCCGCACGCCGTCCGCAACGATATCGATCCCGAGGCAAAGCGCCGGCTGACGGTCTTCCTGACCAATCTCAAGTCCCAGACGCCCGACATATACGATCTGCTGGAGGCCGCGCATACCGGTGGCTTTGTGCCGGCGGCGTCCAAGGACTACGCTATGGCCACGGCCATTGTGCGGCAGGCGTCCGACGGCCGGGACTGACCGTCAGCAGTCGCTGCAGGGGATCGTTGGGCTCCGGCGAGGCCGGAGATAATAAGTCTCGCTCATATTTATGTGGCTGAAGGTCGACAACAGTCCAAGCGCCTTCTGCTGGTTGTTGTTCTCGCTCCAGGCGATGACGGGCACATAGCCGAGGTCGCTTTCCACGCGGACCAGGAAAGTGTTGCGGATTTTCAGCGTCGAAGGGACGGTCGTGGTGTCGCCGGGACTGGCATCGACGCTGTAGGTGTTGCCCACCAGCTTGCGCGACCACGCCACCTTCACTGTCGGCGACGCCTCGTCGGAGATCTGTATGCCCGTGATGATGATCGTTGGACTTGAGCGATTGTAGGGCCGAAGCGTCGATATGCCGATCTTCATCATTGCATCGAGGTTAGCCTTCACGACGGCCTGCTGCTGCGTGACGAGGTCCGCAACCATGCTGCCGATGCGGCTGACCTTCTTGCCGGTCTCGATGGCCTGCGAGGCCTCCATCGTGATGAAATACATGATCAGGAGCACCGGCACGATGAACGCGAACTCGATCGCCGCGATGCCGCGGCGATCGCGGCAAAACCGCTTCACCTTCGCCGAAATGCCCCGGAGTGCCCCCGCACTATGCATATAGTCCTCCACGCCGCGGCTTAGCCGTCGAGCAGTCTCAATTGTCGTCGAACGGTTCGTTCTGCCAGGTCACCGATGCGAAATGCAGCGTTTTCTTGTCCTTCAGATTTGCCATCGCCTGGGCCAGGAAATCGGTCATCACCGGCCATTTGTAGAACACCCGCAGCATGTTGATGGACTCTGCCAATCCGGGCGAGACGGTTGGGGTCGTCGAGTTCGTCCCCTGTGTAAGCACGATATCTCCATCCACGATCTTGAAGCCTGCCGTGGCGGCGTCGGCGAAACTCGGATATTCGCGCAGATCGACCAGCAATCCCGGGCAGTCCTTGGCCACCATGATCTCAAGCCTGCTGCAGATCAGCTGCTTGATGGAGGCTTCGGTGACGTTCGACTTCTGCAACTGCCCGGTCCGCAGCTGGCGGGCCACGTCGTCGGCGACGTTGGCCATCACCTCCTGGCCGGCGAAAGAAATGCAGCTCTCGAGGATGGCGAAGACGAGAAGCGCGAACGGGATGGCCAGCATCGCGAATTCCATCGCCGTGCTGCCGCGCCTGTCGCTGAAGAAGCCGGGGCGCGATCTGGCGCGCGCCCTGTTGTCCATGCCGTTGCCGGATATGGCATCCTTGCTCATATTGCGTTCCTGCCGATCCCCTTTGCGGTACCGGCGGCAGGGTTAGCGATAACCCATTGAGTTCCGGTTTTGATGATCGTTAAATTCGTCGGGCAAGCTTTAAGCCGTCTTTAATGCCCGTGGGTTCTCGCCCTCGCAGGGCTCAGTGCCCGGCGCTCATTTCGGCTTCGGAAGTTTTCTCGGCCTCGCTCTTGAATGCGCTCTCGCAATAGGGCGTGCAGGACATGGTCTGGACTTCGGCGCGTCGGTAGATGCGCACCGAGGAGGCGGCTTGTCGCACGACGGTCACCTGTTCGTCGATGATCGGGCTGCCTTCCGAGTCGAGCACGACCAGATTGGTGACACCGAAGCCCTTGCCGGTGAGAACGATGGTCGAGGCGTCCTGCACGGAGGCGTCGGCGATTGCCGGATTGCCGATGACGACCGTATCGGCCCCGCGTGACAATTTGACGATCTTGGCCTGGTTCATGGTGACTTCTATACCCGCGCCGGCGCTGGCCGGCATGACCAAGGCAGCAGTTGCCAGCAGCGCGGCGACTGGAAACAGCGATCTCGACAAGGTCATTGAAGCGCTCCGGCAGGCAGATTCTTCAACGGAACATGAACGAGATTGGTGAAGTAACGGTTAAACCGGGCCCGCCATGATTAAGGATCGCCTGCATGATGCGCCATGCGTCCATGGCGCTTACTGTTTTAGGAATATTGCACAAGCGCCGGTTTCTCGGGAACTCGGACCTCTGGCGATGTTTAGGCCACGGTTAACCACGCAGTGCGTTCGCCATCGGAAAGGAATCGGTAAGGCTGTTTATTAAGCCGATCGAAACGGCTTCTCCCTAGATTTGCGCCATCCGATCAACCCGGAAGAGAAGTTGACGGTAGTGCTGTAACACGTGGAGTAGGAGCTCTCGAATGTCTAATCTCATCGCACGTTTCGTGAAGGACGAATCCGGCGCGACCGCCATCGAATACGGTCTGATCGCCGCTCTCATCGCGCTTGCCATCATGGTTGGTGCTACCCAGCTCGGCGGCGCGCTGAACGCCAAGTTCGCCAACATCGCCGCCACCCTCAACGGCGCCACTGCTCCGTAATAAGGCTGCGTATCGCGCCTTTTCGACAGAAAGAAAAAGGGCCGCCGGCTGGCGGCCCTTTTTTATGCAGTCGGCCGATTTGATCGTCCGGCCTCATCGATCGTTAATCCAGCGCGCCTAGGATGACGCTGAAAACATGCCACAGGCAGGCCGCATCCATGCTTGAAGCCGTGATCTTCGTCGTTTTTCCTTTCTGCATGCTGTTTGCTGCGATCTCGGACACGCTGTCGATGACGATCGCCAACCGCGTTCCCGTGCTGTTGGTGGCGACATTCGCGCTTGTTGCGCCACTCGCCGGTATGGACTGGGCAACCTATGGCTGGCATTTCGCCGCCGGCGCCCTCGTGCTTGCCACGACCTTCGGCCTTTTTGCGCTCGGCGGCATGGGCGGCGGCGACGCCAAGCTTCTGGCCGCGACCGCTCTGTGGATGGGCCTCAACATCAACCTGGTCGGCTATCTGGTGACGTCGGCTTTCATCGGCGGCCTGCTTACCCTCGCAATCCTTGCCTACCGGAAATCGCCGCTCGTCACGTACACCGGCCACAGCCGATTTCTGCGCCATTTCGCGGACGAGAATGTTGGCATCCCATATGGCATCGCGCTTGGCGCCGGCGGACTGATCACTTTCCCGGATTCGCCGCTGATGGTCTGGGCGCTGGAGAGGCTCACAACATAGGCCCGGCGATCTCGATGTCGGCGATCCCAGGGCGCCTTTTATCAGATCGGAAGGCGGCCCCGGCCGCTTTTTTCTGTTAACGGCACACTGTTCAATCCAATTTGAGTAAACCTTAAATTAATCACGATCGTAAGCATTACATTAACCTTGTTTTGACGATTGCAGCTGCAAAGTCCGGCCTGGCGAGGTGGTTGCCATGAGCGAAGGGTTTCGGACGAATGCCAGCATCCCGATTGATTATTCTGGGCGTGGCTGCGGTCGCGGCGGGTGGCGCGGGCTACGTGGCGAAGAACATGGTCGTAGCGCCGCCGCCTCAGGTCATTGTCGATGCGCCCAAGCAGCCGGCGATCGCATTGCAGGACGTGCTGGTGCTTTCCGGTGACGTGTCAATGGGCAGCCAGCTCGGCAACAACATCAGCTGGGAAGAATGGCCGGCCGATGGCGTTAACGCCAATTTCATCACGCGCGCCGCCGAGCCTGACGCGATCGAAAAGCTCAAGGGCTCGGTCGCCCGCGTAGCCATGTATACCGGCGAGCCGTTGCGACGCTCCAAGCTGGTCGGCGAGGGGCAGAGCTTCATGTCGTCGATCCTGCCTTCCGGCATGCGCGCCGTCGCCACCGCGATATCGGCCGACACGTCCGCCGGCGGGTTCATCCTGCCCAACGACTTCGTCGACGTCATCATGACCCGCCGCGCCGACACCGGCAACGGCGGCAGCGGGTTCAACACCGAGACGATCCTCAAGAACATCCGCGTGCTGGCCATCGACCAGACCATCCAGGAAGACGAGGAAGGTAAGAAGACCAGGGTCGGCCAGACCGCGACGCTGGAGCTGACGCCGCAGCAGGCGGAAATCATCACAGTGGCGCAGCAGATGGCCGACCGCCTGACGCTGGCGCTGCGCCCGATCACCGACATCCATGAAAAGAATACGGGCGAGGCCGACTATCTGGTCAACGGCAACGGCCGACGCGGAACCGTGCGGCTGATCAAGTCCGGCGAGGTTTCCGAGGTGGGAGCAAGGAAATGAGGCTGAACGGTAAACTGCTGCCCTTCCTGGCCGCCGCGGCGATCGCTATTTTCCTGCTCGGCGCCGGCGCCCCGGGAACGGTCGAAGCCAAAGCCGCGGGCGCCGGCGTGTCGGCTTCCGTCGCCACGCAGCGCGTCAAGCTCGGCCTCAACAAATCCGTTGTCATCGACTTGCCGAGCGACGCCTATGATATCCTCGTCGCCAATCCGGCGGTTGCCGATGCCGTGACGCGCACCGCGCGGCGCATCTACCTGTTCGGCAAGACGGTCGGCGAGACCAACATCTTCGTCTTCGGCCCCAATGGCGAGCAGATCGTCAGCCTGGATCTGGCCGTCGAGCGCGACGTCGCAGGGCTGGAAGACTATCTCAAGCGCTTCATCCCGTCCTCGCAGATCAAGGTCGAGCTTCTCAATGACAACGTCGTCCTGACGGGCATGGTCGACACGCCGCTCGATTCCAAGCGTGCCGTCGACCTGGCCACCATCTTCGTGTCCGGCGGTGAAGCGACGACGGGCCAATATTCGCAGACCGCCGCCGGCGGCTCGGTCAATGGCGGCGTCGACATCAACAATCCCGACCAGGAGCGCCGGACCTCCAAGATCGTCAACCTCTTGCAGATCATCGGCGACGACCAGGTGACGCTCAAGGTGACCGTCGCCGAAGTCAGCCGCTCGGTGATGAAGCAGCTCGGCGTCAACATGTTTGGCAGCGGCGAGAGCAACGGCATCAGCTGGATGTCGACAGGCGACAACCCGATGGGGCTCGGCAAGCCCCTCAGCAATTCGGGATTTAACATCGGCTCGTCCTCGCTGCAGGCCTATGTCAACGCCATGGAACAGTCGGGGGTGATGAAGACGCTAGCCGAGCCGACTTTGACGGCAGTTTCAGGCGAGAAAGCCACGTTCAGGGTTGGCGGCGAGTATAATATTGTCTCCAGCCAGGCCATTACCGATCCTGACATCACCAAAGGCATTCCTGCGAAGCTGACGTACCAACTCGACAAGGTCGATTACGGCATCGGACTGGAATTTCAACCGGTCGTCCTGTCCGCCGGTCGCATCAGCCTGAAAGTCCGGACGGCGGTTTCCGAGCCGACGACAGAAGGCTCCGCCGCATTTTCGACCGGCTCAAAGAACGTTCCCGCCGCAAACATTCTCTCTATTCGCAAGCGTCTCGCCGACACCACCGTCGAGCTCCCTTCGGGCGGCTCGATGATGATCGCAGGCCTTGTCCGCGACGATGTTCGCCAGGCTATCAGCCAATTCCCTGGCTTGGGCAAGATCCCCGTCCTCGGCACGCTGTTCCGCAGCCGGGATTTTGTGCGCAACGAGAGCGAGCTCATCATCATCATCACGCCCTATCTGACGCGGCCGGTGGCGCGCAACGATCTCGCCAAGCCGGACGACAACTTCAACGCGGCAAGCGACGGCGCCGGCATGTTCCTCGGCCGCGTCAACCGCGTCTACGGCACCATGCAGACCGACAGGCCGGCCGGCCGCTACCACGGCGTCGTGGGCTTCATCTACAAATGAGTGGGAATGCGGATATGTCCAAGTCAGCATCGAAGGTCATGACGGTCCGGACAGCATCCGGTATCGCAAGGATCCGTCGGCAGGTGGTCCCGGCATTGGCGGTCATGCTTGCCGCGTCGCTCGCAGGTTGCGCCAATCGCGACAGCGTGACCGTCGGGTCGATCCCGGACGACTACCGCACGACCCATCCGATCGTCATTGCCGAGAAGAACCAGAAGATTGACCTGCCGGTCGGCGCCGGTGATCGCGGCATGACCGGTGCGCAGCGCGATACGCTGCTCGGTTTTCTCGACCGCTACGACAAGAGCGCCGCGCCGGCGCTGACGATCGCCATGCCGGCCGGATCCGCCAATGAGCTTGCCGCCCGGGCCGCCGGCCGCGATTTTGCCAGGCTCGCCATGGCGGCAGGCGTCAAGCGCAACCGTATCGTCATGACATCCTATCAGTCGGCGGTGCCGGAGGCGTCAGCGCCGGTGCGCATCGCCTTCGTCGCGGTGCGGGCCCAGACCGACAAATGCGGGCGTTGGCCCGACGACATGCTGGAGACGTCGGAGAACAAGCACTACGCCGATTTCGGCTGCTCCTATCAGAACAATCTCGCAGCCCAGCTGGCCAATCCCAACGATCTGATCGGGCCGCGCAAGCAGTCCGATATCGACGCCGAAAATCGCGGTGGGGTGATCGATATCTATCGGAGCAGGGGCATCTCGGACGAGTTCCTCGCCAATTCGGAAGTAACCTACTGAGCTGAGCCGGACGACGAAGCAAGCAGTCACGGAAAGAGCATGACGATGAGCAATCTTGCCTACGACACGCCCGCGGAAACCGGCGACCTTTCGCAGCAGGACATCGCCGCCATGCAGGCGCTGCGTCCCGTGCCGCGCATTTCGATCCAGGCCTTCTGCGAGACTGAGGGGGTCGCCAACCCCGTCCAGCGCGCCGGCGAGGATCGCCGGATGGCCAAAGCCCATCTCAAGGTTCATATGGGCGGCATCCCGACCGCGATCGAGTTCTACCAGTCCGCGCCGACACCGAACCTGATCCTGCTGGAATCGCGCAGCGAACCGCAGCAGCTGCTCGAACAGCTCGGCCACCTCTCGGAATATTGTGATCCGTCCTCCAAGGTGGTGGTTATCGGCCACTACAACGATGTCGGGCTCTACCGCGAGCTGATCCGTTCGGGCATTTCCGAATATGTCATCGCGCCGGTCTCGATGACAGACATCGTCAGTGTCGTGTCGTCGATCTTCGTCGATCCGGATTCGGAGCCGATCGGCCGCTCGATCGCGTTCATCGGCGCCAAGGGCGGCGTCGGCTCCTCGACCATCGCTCACAATGTCGCTTGGGCGATGTCTTCCCTGTTCAAGTCCGAGGTCGTCATCGCCGATCTCGATCTCGCCTTCGGCACCGCCAACATCAATTTCGATCAGGATCCGGCGCAAGGCATCGCCGAGGCGGTGTTTTCACCAGAGCGGGTCGACGAGGTCTATCTCGACCGTCTGCTTGCGCAATGCGCCGAGCATCTGTCGTTGCTCGCGGCTCCCTCTACGCTCGAGCGCGTCTACGATTTCGAGTCCGAGGCCTTCGCGCAGATCATAGAGACAGCGCAGCGCAGCGCGCCTCTGCTGGTCCTCGATGTCCCGCACGTCTGGAGCGGGTGGACCAAGAGCACGCTGATCAAGGCGGACGAGATCGTCATCACGGCCACGCCAGAGCTCGCAAATCTTCGCAACACCAAGAACATGGTGGACATGCTGAAGCGGCTGCGTCCGAACGATCCGCCGCCGAAGCTGATCATCAACCAGGCGGGCGTGCCGAAACGGCCCGAGATCGCGGCGTCCGATTTCGCCGAACCGCTCGGCATCACGCCGATGGCGGTGATCAACTTCGAACCGCTGCTGTTCGGCAATGCCGCCAACAACGGCCGCATGCTCTCCGAGATGGACGCCAAGAGCCCGGTCGTGACCACCATCAATGAAATAGCGCATGTGCTGACCGGACGCAGCGAAATCAAGACAAGGAAGAAAGCAGGCCTGGGCTCGATCCTCGGCAAGCTCTCGCGCAACAAGAAGTGACGCTGATTGAGCGGCATCGGGTAGTCGATCATGTTTGGTAAAAGAGGCAAAGACGACGGCGGCCGGGCAACGCCCGAATTCCGTCCGCCGGCATCCGCTCCCGCCGCCGCTCCAACCGGGACGATGACGGCCGAACGACCGGTCGCGCCGGCGTCCGGCACGCCGGCCACGCCGCCGGCGCGCCGGCCCGTCGAGGCGCCGCCTATGGCGCCGGAGCCGCCAAGAAGGGTCCCGCGCGAGCGCTCCGAGACCTATTACGACACCAAAAGCCAGGTGTTTTCGGCACTCATCGACACGATCGACCTGTCGCAGCTCGCCAAGCTCGATCCCGAAAGCGCGCGCGAAGAAATCCGCGACATCGTAAACGACATCATCGCGATCAAGAACTTCGCGATGTCGATTTCCGAGCAGGAAGAGCTGCTCGAGGACATCTGCAACGACGTTCTGGGCTATGGACCGCTGGAGCCGTTGCTTGCCCGCGACGACATAGCCGACATCATGGTCAACGGCTCCAAGAACGTCTACATCGAAGTCAATGGCAAGGTCGAACAGACCGGCGTCCGTTTCCGCGACAACCAGCAGCTGCTCAACATCTGCCAGCGCATCGTCAGCCAGGTCGGCCGCCGCGTCGACGAATCGAGCCCGATCTGCGACGCGCGCCTGCCCGACGGCTCGCGCGTCAACGTCATCGCGCCGCCGCTGTCGATCGACGGCACCGCGCTCACCATCCGCAAGTTCAAGAAGGACAAGCTGACGCTGGACCAGCTGGTCAAGTTCGGCGCCATCTCGCCGCAAGGCGCGGAAATCCTCAAGATCATAGGTCGCGTCCGCTGCAACGTCGTCATCTCGGGCGGCACGGGTTCCGGCAAGACGACGCTGCTCAACTGTCTGACCAACTATATCGACCGCGAGGAGCGCGTCATCACCTGCGAGGATTCGGCGGAACTACAGCTGCAGCAGCCGCATGTGGTCCGTCTCGAAACCCGGCCACCCAATCTGGAGGGCGAAGGCGAGGTGACCATGCGCGACCTGGTCAAGAACTGCCTGCGCATGCGGCCGGAGCGGATCATCGTCGGCGAAGTGCGCGGACCGGAGGTGTTCGACCTGCTGCAGGCGATGAATACCGGTCACGACGGCTCGATGGGGACGATCCACTCGAACAGCCCGCGCGAATGCCTCAATCGTATCGAATCGATGATCGCCATGGGCGGCTATTCCCTGCCGCAGCGGACGGTGCGCGAGATCGTCGTCGGCTCGATCGACGTGATCATCCAGGCGGCTCGCCTGCGCGATGGCTCACGCCGCATCACCCACATCACCGAGGTGGTCGGCATGGAAGGCGATGTCATCATCACCCAGGACCTTGTGCTCTACAACATCAAGGGTGAAGACGCCGGCGGCCGGCTGGTCGGCGAGCATGTGTCGACAGGCATCGGCCGTCCGCATTTCTGGGACCGCGCCCGCTATTATGGCGAGGAGCAGCGCCTCGCCAATGCGCTCGAGGCGATGGAGAAACGCGCTGACTGAAGCATCTGGAGGTTGGAAGCAATTTCAGGAAAAGTGTGGTGCGGTCGGGTTCGGCGACTTCGCCGTAACTTTCCGCCCGCAATTGCGTCAAGACAAAGAGACAGGGCATTTCGCCGTTTCCTTGGAACGGCGAAATGCCCTAGGGACCCCGGTCGATGTTCGGAATTGACACCACCGTACTGGCTTTCATCGTGCTTGCCGGCTTCAGCGCCGGCGCGGTGGCCTATGCTTTCCTGTTCACGCGCATCGACAACGAGAAGCAGGCCGGCAAGCGGCTTCAGACCATCAAGACAGCCGAGACGGACCGGTCGGTGGTGAAAGCGACGCGCGACCGCGCCGCGGAGGCGGTCAAGCGGCGAAAAAACGTTCAGGACACGCTGAAGCAGCTCGACGAGAAGCAGAAGGCCAATGATCGCAACGTCAAGAAACCGCCGCTGAAGGTTCAGATCCGCCAAGCCGGCATGCAGGTTCCGATCGAGCGTTTCTATATCTATTCCGCTGTCTGCGGGATCATCCTTACGGCCGTTCTCTTTTTCCTCGGCGCGCCTCTATGGGCGCTGCCCGGTGCCCTGCTGGTGGGCGGCCTCGGCCTGCCGCGCTGGTTCGTGTCGTTTCGCCGCACACGTCGCACCAAGGCTTTCCTGGAAGAATTTCCGAACGCGCTCGACATCATCGTGCGCGCGGTCAAGTCCGGCCTGCCGCTCAACGATGCGATCCGCCTGATCGCCAACGAATCGCCCGAACCGGTCCGGTCCGAGTTCCGCCGCATCGTCGATTCCCAGCAGATGGGCATGTCGGTGCCCGACGCCGCCATGCGCATGCCCGAGACGATGCCGTGCAGCGAAGCCGGCTTCTTCGGCATCGTCATCCAGATTCAGTCGCAGGCCGGCGGCAACCTGTCCGAGGCGCTGGGCAACCTTTCGCGCGTCCTGCGCGACCGCAAGAAGATGAAGGCCAAGGTCCAGGCGCTGTCGATGGAAGCCAAGGCATCGGCCGTCATCATCGGCGCCTTGCCCTTCGTCGTCGCCTTCCTCGTCTATCTGTCGAGCCCGAACTACATCATGCCGCTGTTCACCACCAACGTCGGCAACCTGATCCTCGGCTGCTCGGGTGTGTGGATGTCGATCGGCATCCTGGTGATGCGCAAGATGATGAACTTCGAAGTGTAGGGGTGCGGATCCGGTGACAGAGCAGGTCGTCAAAACACTCACCGACCCTTCTTTCCTGATCGCGATGCTGGTCGGCATCGCCGTGTTCGCGACCGTCTTCACGCTCATGCCGGCGTTCGGCGGCACGTCGCTCAAGTCGCGCATGAAAAGCGTGGCGCTCGAACGCGACAAAATGCGTGCCGAGCAGCGTGCGCGGCTGGCCAACGAGGCCGACCGCCGCCGCAAGGGCCTGCGCGAGGAACAGTCCATCGGCATGCGCAACATCGTCGACCGCCTGGATCTCAGGCGCGCGCTTGCCGACGAAAGCACGATGCAGAAGCTCAAGGTCGCGGGCTTCCGCGGCCAGAACCCGCTGACGCGCTTCCTCTTTTTCCGCTTGGTCCTGCCATTCGTCGGTTTTGCCTTGGCGGCCATCTATCTGTTCTTGCTCGGCGGCCTGCCGCAGCAGCCGGCCTTCATCAAGCTGTTCGTCTGTGTCGTTGTCGCCTATGGCGGCTTCTATGCGCCGATCCTCTACGTCAACAACCGCGCGACCAAGCGCAAGCAGTCGATCCAGCTGGCGTGGCCGGACGCGCTCGACCTGATGCTGATCTGCGTGGAATCCGGCATGTCGGTGGAAGCGGCCCTGCGCAGGGTTGCCGACGAGATCGGCACGCAGTCGGTTGCGCTTGCCGAGGAATTCGTGCTCACCAATGCGGAGCTGTCCTATCTGCAGGACCGCAAGAACGCCTATGAGAACCTGGCAAGCCGCACCGGCCTGGAATCGGTGAAGTCGGTGTCCCAGGCCCTGGTCCAGGCCGAACGCTACGGCACGCCGGTGGCGCACGCGCTACGCGTGCTCGCCTCGGAAAGCCGCGACATGCGCATGAACGCCGCCGAGAAGAAGGCCGCGGCACTTCCGCCGAAGCTTACCGTGCCGATGATCCTGTTCTTCCTGCCGGTTCTGTTCGCCATCATTCTGGGACCGGCCGGCATCCAGGTCAGCCAGCGCGGCATCTTCGGCGACCAGCACAGCTCCTCGAGCCAGTAAAGCAATCGCAGGAAAAGTGTTGAGCGGTTTTCCGTCCGGATTGCGTAAAAACAAAGAGATAGGGCCGTTCGCTTCAATCAAAAAGCCGCGGGATCCGCGCGGCTTTTTTGATTTCAACGGTGGTCGATTTGGCAATGCCGTCCGCGGTCAGTTCGTGGCGACCTTCGCCTTGTTCTTGTCCTGATCCTTCAATTGGCTCCAGGCGTTCTGCTGGGCAAGCATCTGGCGCAGATAGGCGACGTTGGCCTGCGCCTGTTCGGGCGACAGTTCCTGCGAGGCGATCTTTTCGGCTTCGTCGAAGCGGCCCTGCAGGCCGACGACCAGCGCGAGGTTCTGCCGCACCCTGCTGTCGGCGCCGGGCTGCTGCGCGGCGGAGCGCATATAGGTTTCTGCCGTGCGCAGGTCGCCTTCGAGCACATAGGACATGCCGAGATTGGACAGCACCGAAGGCTCGTTCGGCTTCAGTTCCAGCGCCTTCCGATAGTCTTGCCGCGCTTCGTCTTTCTGTCCCATCTGGTCGAGAATGGCGGCTTCCGCCGACACCAGCTTCCAGTCCGGATATTCGGGCGTCTGTGCGCGCCGCACGGCATCTAGGGCCGGTTCGAACTGGCCGTTGGCGGCGAGCGCCTTGCCATAGGCCGCAAGCACCTCGCGATCCTTGGGATAGGCGATGGCCAGCTTGCGCATCACCGCCAGCGACTGGTCGGCATCGCCGTCCATCTGCAGTGCCGCCGCGAAGTTCATTGCGATGCGCTTGTCGCCCGGATTGCGGGCATAGGACTGACCGAGCCTGGACGTGGCGGTACGCAATTCGCCGGACGACATCGTTTCCAGCGGCCTGCTGTCGGAGCGGGAGATGGAGCCCGTGGTGAACTTGCTGGTGCTGCCGCAACCCGCCACGCTGGCCGCCAGCGCCGCTATGAAAGCCGTGGTGATCAGACGCTTGGCTGTAAGGTTCAACGCTTCGGTCGGCATCGGCGCCCGGTCTCCATTCCTGTGCGGCCATTGGCTGGCCGTCTTCCCTCCGGCAGAAATATTCTGTTAACCCTAACGGACCGTTAAGAAGCGCCGACTCGAACGGTTCGGCCGGAGATCATCGCATGCCTGTCGAACTCGTTGAGCAGAAGCCGGAAGTCGCCTTGCCTGTCTATCTGGTGGCGAAGGACGCCCTTGAAGCCGCGGCACTGCCGCCCTCCGCCATCGCCTGGGCAAGGGCCAACGGTTTTTCTGGCGAAGCAGGGCGCACGCTGGTCTTGCCGGGCGAGGGTGGCGGCCTTGCCGGCGCGTTGTTCGGCACAGGCGATGGCGAGAGCGTTCTTGCCCTCGGCGCGCTCGCAAGGGCGTTGCCGGAGGGCGACTGGCATTTCGCGTCGCGCCCGGCGCAACCCGATCTCGCGGCGCTCGCGCTTGTCCTCGGCGGCTATGTCTTTACTCGCTACGGCAAGAAGCCCGGCAAGGCTTTGCGCTTCGCGCTTCCGGAGGGCGCCGATGCGGCGCATCTCCGCCGCATCGCCGACAGCGTGTTCCTGACACGCGACCTCGTCAACACGCCAACCAGCGACCTCGGTCCGGTCGAACTGGAAGAAGCCGCCCGAAAACTAGCGACCGCCCACGGCGCCGATATCTCGGTGATCCATGGCGACGATCTGCTGATGCGGAATTTCCCGATGATCCACGCCGTCGGCCGGGCCTCCACCGGCGCGCCACGGCTGATCGACATGAGCTGGGGACCGGGCGACGCGCCGAAGGTGACGCTGGTCGGCAAGGGCGTCTGCTTCGACACCGGCGGCCTCGACATCAAGCCGTCGTCGGGCATGCTTTTGATGAAGAAGGACATGGGCGGCGCCGCCAACGTGCTGGGCCTCGCCTCCATGATCATGGCGGCGAGACTGAATGTCCGGCTGCGCGTGCTGATCCCCGCCGTCGAGAATTCGATCTCCGGCAATGCCTTCCGGCCCGGCGACGTGCTCAGGAGCCGCAAGGGCATCACGGTCGAGATCGGCAACACGGACGCCGAAGGCAGGCTGATCCTGGCCGACGCGCTGGCGCTGGCCGACGAGGAACAGCCCGCTTTGCTGGTCGACATGGCGACGCTGACCGGAGCCGCCCGCGTCGCGCTGGGGCCCGATCTGCCGCCTTTCTACACCAACGACGAGACGCTTGCCGCCGACCTGGCCGCGGCGTCGGTCGCGGTCGAGGATCCACTGTGGCGCATGCCTTTGTGGCGCCCCTACGATGCAAAGCTTTGCTCGAAGATCGCCGACATCAACAATGTGACGACGGACGGCTTTGCCGGATCGATCACCGGCGCGCTTTTCCTCAAGCGCTTTGTCGAGAAGACCGACAGCTGGGCGCATTTCGACATCTTCGCCTGGAACCCGGCCGACCGGCCCTACGGCCTGACCGGCGGCGAAGCGCAAGGCATTCGCGCGCTGGAGCGGATAATTACGCAGCGATTTGCCTAGGCCGGAAGACCAAGGTGGTAGATCGTCACTGAAACGGAACCGAAACAATTTGCCGGCATGCTTGGGCGATGTCGATCTCGATGCGCCCGAGCCAGGCCTTGCGACTGTGGCAGCAGGTGATGCTGGCCCAGGTGCGCGACGGCGAGCCCGATCTCACCATGCGCCAGACGGCTATCCTGTTCACCATCTATCTCGATCCGCCGCCCCATACGGTGCGCGGGCTGGCCGCCAAGCTCAACGTCACCAAGCCGGTCATCACCCGGGCGCTGGACACGATGGGCGCGCTGAAGCTGGTCTCGCGCCACCGCGACGAGCTCGACAAGCGCAACGTGCTGATCCGGCGCACAGTGGAAGGCGCGCTCTTTGTCGAGCGCTTCGGCGATGGTATCGTCGCCAGGGCGCACGAGCTGCCCATCTGACCTCATTGCCCCTATCTGATATGACTGGATTATCGATTTGACCGCCAGGGATGCCCGCCTTCATGCCTTCCGCTCCGACCTTGCCGATGCGAGGCTGAAGGGCGAGGTCGCTGCCGACCGCTTCGTCACCGGCCGCCCGGCGCGGATCACGGCGTCGGTCGCCGATCTGCGCAAGGCGCCGCGCCCCGACGCGGGCGTCAACACGCAGGCGCTGTTCGGCGACGACGTGCTCGTTTTCGAGGACGCGGAAGGCTGGGCCTGGGTGCAGGCCGAGCGCGACGGTTATGTCGGCTATGTGGCCGACAATCTGATTGGGGCACGCGAACAAGCGCCCACGCATGTCGTCTCCGTGCCGCGCACCTTCCTCTATCCGGGTCCCGATTTGCGTTTCCCGATCAGCGGGCAGCTGTCGATGGGGTCGACCGTGACGGTGACCGGCTCGGCCGAAACGCGCGGCACGCATTATGCGCTGCTGCCCTCCGGCCAGGCGATCGTCGCCCGCCATCTGCGGCCGATCGCCGAGCTGGCCGAGGATTACGTCACGGTCGCCGAAAGCTTCCTCGGCACGCCTTATCTCTGGGGCGGGGTCTCGGGCTTCGGCATCGACTGCTCCGGCCTCGTGCAGTTGGCGATGCGCATGACGGGCAAGGATGTCCTGCGCGACTCCGATATGCAGGCGGCGTCGATCGGCACGCCGTTTGAGCCGGGTCCGGACTATTCAGGTCTCCGGCGCGGCGATCTCGTCTTCTGGAAAGGCCACGTCGCGATCATGACCGACGAAAGAGACATGATCCACGCCAACGGCCACACCATGCTGGTCTCGCGCGAGGGCCTTAAAGAGGCTGTCGACCGCATCGGCTATCTTTATGGCGGTCCGACTGGGTTTCGGAGGCCGTAGCGCCAGCCTCCCCTTCTCCCCTTGTGGGAGAAGGTGGATCGGCGCGCAGCGCCGAGACGGATGAGGGGTGCTGGACGGATCGCTACGTTGAAGAGCTAAGCGTCTTTAGCACCTTTATCTAGTCAGGTCTCGTTTCTTCCAGCACCCCTCATCCGTCTTGCCGCTACGCGGCAATCCACCTTCCCCCACAAGGGGGGAAGGAAGAATCGCGCTGATCCCCTTTTGTTCCGATTTTCCTTGGCGATTGCTTGCTGCCGCGCTACCTCTTGCGCGTGACCGAGCAGCCGCGCCTTGCCGAGCAGAATGCCGCCGTCCTGCTGCCTGAGCCATTCGTCAAATGGTTCGGCGAAAAGGGCTGGTCGCCGCGCGTCCATCAGCTCGAGCTGTTGGCGAAGGCTCAAAGCGGCCAGTCGGTGCTGCTGATCGCGCCGACCGGCGCCGGCAAGACATTGGCCGGCTTCCTGCCCTCGCTGACCGAACTGGCCAGCCGTCCCAAGCGAAAGCCGGGCGAAGCCCGCCGCGGCATCCACACACTCTACATTTCGCCGCTGAAAGCGCTGGCCGTCGACATCGAGCGCAATCTCGGCAAGCCGGTCGAGGAGATCGGCCTGCCTGTCACCATCGAGACGCGCACCGGCGACACGCCTTCGCATAAGCGCCAGCGGCAGAAACTGGCGCCGCCCGACATATTGCTCACCACGCCCGAGCAACTCGCCTTGCTGATCGCTTCAAACGACGCAAAGCGCTTCTTCGAGGACCTGCGCTATGTCGTGCTCGACGAATTGCATTCGCTTGTCACCTCGAAGCGCGGGCATCTGCTGGCGGTTGGCCTTGCACGATTGCGCGCTTTTGTGCCCGGGTTGCAGACCATAGGCCTGTCGGCGACCGTGGCCGAGCCGGACGAGTTGCGTCGCTGGCTGGTAAGCCAGGCTTCTCCAGGTGCCATGTCCGAGCTCATCGTCGTGACCGGCGGCGCGAAGCCCGAGATATCGATCCTCGACTCGGAAGAGCGGGTGCCCTGGGCCGGTCACTCCGCCCGCTACGCCACGCCTGAGATCTACCGCGAGATCAAGCGGCACAAGACCACGCTGCTGTTCGTCAACACGCGCAGCCAGGCCGAGCTGTTGTTCCAGGAGCTATGGCGCGTCAATGAAGACACGCTGCCGATCGCGCTTCATCACGGATCGCTTGATGTCGCCCAGCGCCGCCGCGTCGAGAAGGCCATGGGCGAAAACGCGTTGCGCGCCATCGTCGCCACCTCGACATTGGATCTCGGCATCGACTGGGGCGATGTCGATCTGGTCGTGCATGTCGGCGCACCGAAAGGCGCCAGCCGGCTCGCGCAGCGCATCGGCCGTGCCAACCATCGCATGGACGAGCCGTCGAAAGCGATCCTGATTCCTGCGAACCGTTTCGAGGTGCTGGAATGCCGGGCGGCGCTGGATGCCAATTATCTCGGTGCCCAGGACACGCCGCCGCTGGTCAATGGGGGGCTCGACGTGCTGGCCCAGCATGTGCTGGGCTGCGCCTGCGGCGCGCCGTTCCATGCCGATGTGCTCTTCGAGGAGATACGGACGGCCGCGCCTTACGTCAGCCTGGACAGGCCGACATTCGATCGGGTCATCGACTTCGTCGCCACCGGCGGCTACGCGCTGAGAAATTACGAGCGCTATGCCCGCATCCGTCAGACCAAGGAAGGCTTATGGCGGGTTTCAAATCCGGCCGTCGCCCAGCAATACAGGCTGAATGTCGGCACCATCATCGAAGTGCCGGCGCTCAATGTGCGCTACGTCCAGGCCGGCAGCAGAGGGGCGGCCTCGCGCGGCGGCAGGGTGCTGGGAAAGATCGAGGAAGCGTTTCTGGAGACTTTGACCCACGGCGACACCTTCATGTTCGGTGGCAAGATCCTGCGCTTCGAAGGCATTCGCGAGAACGAGTGCTTCGTCTCGAACGCACCGGGCAGTGACGCGAAGGTGCCCTATTATGGCGGCGGCAAATTCCCGCTTTCGACCTATCTCGCCGAGCAGGTGCGGGCCATGCTCGACGACCCGCAACGCTGGAAGAAACTGCCTGAGCAGGTCGCTGACTGGTTAAGATTTCAGGCGGACAAGTCCGTTTTGCCGAAACGCGATGATCTGCTGATCGAGACTTTTCCACGCGGCAACCGCTATTACCTCGTCGCCTATCCCTTCGAAGGCAGGCTTGCCCATCAGACGCTGGGCATGCTGCTCACCCGCCGGCTGGATCGGGCGGGCGCGAAGCCAGTCGGTTTCGTGGCCACCGATTACGCGCTGGCCATCTGGTCGCTGGCCGACATGGGCTGGATGTTCAAGAACAGAAAACCGTCGCTGGCCACGCTATTCGATCAGGACATGCTGGGCGATGATCTCGAAGCCTGGTTCGCCGACAGCTGGCTGCTGAAGCGCACCTTCCGCAACTGCGCGCTGATTTCCGGATTGATCGAGAAGCGCCACCCAGGCAAGGAAAAAAGCGGCCGCCAGGTCACCGTGTCGACAGACCTGATCTATGACGTGTTGCGCAGCCATGAACCCGACCATATTCTGCTGCAGGCCACCCGTACGGATGCCGCGACCGGGTTGCTCGATGTCAGCAGACTTGCCGAGATGCTCTCGCGCATCCGCGGTCGAATCATGCATAAGAACCTTGAGCAGATATCGCCGTTGGCCGTGCCGATCATGCTTGAAATCGGCAAGATGCCGGTGAATGGCGAGGCAGACGAGACGCTGCTGATGGATGCCGCCACGCTCGTCGAAGAGGCCATGGGGCCGGAGATGGCGGACTGAAAGAAGGCCTAAGAGGGGATGAATTTTTCGCTGTCGCGCGCAACGCTGATCGCCGAGGCCGACCCCGTCGGCATCGCCGGCGAGCGCGCGGTCTGCGACCGGCGCGGCGTGCTCTATTTCCCCGATCTGCGGCTGCTCGCGGTCTCCGATCTGCATCTCGAAAAAGGCTCTTCTTTCGCCAGGCGCGGCGCGCTGATCCCGCCTTACGACACCGGGGCCACCCTGCTGCGGCTTCAGGCGGTGATCGCCGACTATCAGCCGCGCATCGTCGTCAGCCTGGGCGATTCCTTCCATGACGGCGGCGGTGCCGAGCGCATGCATCTGAGTTTCCGCGAAAGGCTGGAGGCGATGATGGCCGGCCGCGACTGGTTCTGGGTCGCCGGCAACCACGACCCGGATGCGCCAGCCGACCTGCCGGGCAAGACCGTGCGGGAACTCGCCATCGGCTCGCTGCTCTTCCGTCACGAGCCGTCGAAGGTCCGGGTGGAGGGCGAGATATCAGGCCACCTCCATCCGTGCGCGCGCATCGTTCAGCGCGGGCGCTCGGTCAGGCGGCGCTGCTTTGCCGGCGATGGCGGCCGCATGATCATGCCGGCCTTCGGCGCCTATACCGGCTCGCTCAACGTTCTCGACCGCGCCTATGCCGGCCTGTTCCGGCTGGAGACGCTAATGGCCTATATGCTGGGCGCCGAACGCATTTTTGCTATCTCCGGCTCGATGCTCAGGCCGGGCTGAAACTTACTCCCTGCCGTAATAGAGGGTGACCGTGTGCTTCGCCTCGGCGAAGAACAGCCAGCGCTCGACCAGCATGCCGGCGAGTTGCGCGACGGCTGCAAGCATGGACGCAATTGCGCTTAAGGGCCTTGGCAGGAAGTACGCGATCGCCAGCAGAATGGCTGGCACTGCGAATGCCAGCGCCTGCGTGATCAGCCGCAACTTGGCGCTATGCTTGCGCGCGATGCGGAATCCCATTTCCTTCAGCAGATAGTTCTCTTCCGTGTGCGGCCACTCGATGGAACGCACCGTGCCGCCGGCAAGGCCGGTCGCTGTGTTGGCGGTGGTCGGGATTTCCAGCCGGTCATTGTAGCGCCAAGTCGCAAGCTTCCAGCCCCAGCCGGCGAGCGTGGCAAGCAGAGCCCAGATCGGCATCGCCGTTGAACCCAGCTTGAACCCCTGGAGCAAGGCGTTGGCGAGAACGCTTCCGGTCATTACCGCGAAGATGAGATAGGCCGGCAAAGTATAGCGACTGTGCCACTGCGCGATCGGCTTCAACGAAGCATAGATCATGGCGGTCGTGCAGATTGTCACGACCGCGCCTGCCGCCGCCAGCAGGCCGGCGATCGCTACCCAGCCGCCGCTCCTGCCGACCAACACCCAGCCGATGCCGAACAGGCCGGCCGGAATGAAGGTGGCGACCGAGGCCACGCCTTCGCGCGACAGCCACGAGCTGCGCCATTGCGAGAAAGCGCGCCAGGCTCGCTCAGGGCGGCCAAGATGGCCGGTCGAGGACAACAGGCCGGCCGCGATCAGGCCGAGCGCCAGCCCCATCCCGACAAGGCCAAACCAGAAATCGGCCGGGATCACGCCAGATCCGCCAAGCAGGCCGAGCAGCGCGAGCAGGCCGTAGCCTGCCCCGGTGGCGGTGGTGAAGAAGACGACCGAGAAGGCGGGATGCATGATCAGTTCGAAAGCATGCGGTCGATCCAGCCGAGGAACCCGCCCTCGGCCTTGATCGGCTCCAGCGCCGGCGCGTCGACCTTCGCAGCGCGTTCGCTACGGGCGCGCGGCGGCAGATACCGGTTGGTCGGCTTGTAGCCGAGCTCCGGCATCAGCGCGACGCCGCCACGCTCCTCGACAAGCCGCGAGATCGCGGAGGCCGGATCGCCGAGATCGCCGAAATGCCGGGCGCTGGTCGGGCAGGCGGCGACGCAAGCAGGCACGCGGTCTTCCTCGGCCAGATTGTCGTTGTAGATGCGGTCGACGCAGAGCGTGCATTTCTTCATCACGCCGACATCCGTATCGAATTCGCGGGCGCCATACGGACAGGCCCAGCTGCAGAGCTTGCAGCCGATGCATTTGTCCTCGTCGACCAGCACGATGCCGTCCGAGGCGCGCTTATAGGAGGCGCCGGTCGGGCAGACGGTGACGCAGGCCGGCTGCTCGCAATGCAGGCAGGAGCGCGGGAAGTTCACCGTGCGGTCGCCTTGTTCGGTCGTGTGCTCGTAACTATGCACCCGGTTGAACCAGACGCCGTCGACATGCCCGCCATAGGGATCGATGTCGGTCAGCGGCGCCATGTGGCCGCCAGTGTTCCACTCCTTGCAGGCGGTGACGCAGGCTTGGCAGCCGACGCAGGTGTCGAGGTCGATGACGAGGCCGAGTTTTTTCTCGGTTCGAGCGGGAAGACAGGTCATTCGGCGGCTTCCCTCTTCATGCGGAATTCCGTGCCGAAGCGAAGCACGCCAGGCGATGGCTCGAAATGCGGTGGCTGTGCAAAACGCTCGAAATGCGGCTCGGTGAAGCCGGCTTCCTCCGCCGCGCATTTGACGATCCGCACGCGCACGTCAAACCACGCGGCCTGTCCGGTGACCGGATCGGAATTCGAATAGCGCTTGCCGTTGGCATCGGCCGCCGTCTGGTCGCCGATGATATGGTTGAGCAGGAAACCGCGATTGCTCTCCGCCGCATCGTCCTTCAGGCCCCAGCTGCCGCGCCGCTTGCCGATCGCGTTCCAGGTCCACACCGTGTCCGGGTTCACGCCGTCGATCAGCTTAATCTGGCCTTTCACCCTTCCGTTGACGCTTTCGATCCACACCCAGTCGTCGTCGGAAAGGCCAAGCTCGGTGGCGGTCTGCCTATGCACGAACAGCCGGTTTTGGCTGGTGATCTGCCGCAGCCACGCATTCTGCGATCCCCAGGAATGGTACATGTGCATCGGCCGCTGCGTCAGCGCATGCAGCGGATATTTTTGCAGGTCGACGGTGCTGTCCTCGAAGGGCGCGTACCAGAAGGGCAGCGGGTCCATATAGGCCTCGATGCGGCCGCGCTCGGCGTCCGGCGGCTGCACCTCGCCATGGCCGCGCCCGGCAAGCCTGAACCGCTGCATCGGCTCCGAGTAGAGCTGGAAGACGATAGGCTCGGCCTTGGAAATGAAACCCATCTCTACGGCGAAGTCGAGATAGGCACGGTTGCCCATCTTGTAATAGCGCTGCTCGTCGGAAAAATCGTGGTGCCAGAAGCCGCCATTGTCGATGTAGCGCTGCAGCTGGTTGGGGTTGACGTCGCCCCTGCCGATCGAGCCGCCATTCTCGCCGCGCCAGCCGGCTAAAGGGCCGATGCCGGGCGTGCGCTCGTGGTTGACGATGTAGTCGGCATAGTCGCGGTATTTGGCTGAGCCGTCCTCGTCGACAAAGCCCGGCAGACCAAGCCGCGCGCCGAGCTCGATCAGCACCGACTGGAACGGCCGCACGTCGCGGTCCGGTTGCACCACGGGATGGCGGATGGCGTCGCCCGGACCGTCGGCATGGCTGATCGGCCGGTCGAGCAGGCTGATGCAGTCGTGCCGCTCGAGATAGGTGGTGTCGGGCAGCACCAGGTCGGCGAAAGCCACCGTTTCGGAATAATAGGCGTCGGAATAGATGATGAAGGGGATCTTGTAGGCGCCCGCCTCGTCCTTGTCGGTCAGCATACGAACGGTCTCGACCGTATTCATCGACGAGTTCCACGCCATGTTCGACATGTACATCATCAGTGTGTCGATCGGATAAGGATCGCCGGCCCAGGCATTGCGGATGACCGAGTGCATCAGCCCGTGCGCGGCCAGGGGCGCTTCCCAGGAATAGGCCTTGTCTATGCGGGTGGGCCGGCCGGCCTCGTCGACGAGAAGATCGTCCGGGCCGCAGACGAAGCCGAGCGGCATGCCGTCCAGCGGCGTCATCGGCCGAACGTTTTTTCCGCATGGCTTCGGCTCCGGCGGCGCCGGGCGCGGGTAGGGCGGCTTGAAGCGGAAACCGCCTGGAACATCGACGGTGCCCAGCAGAACCTGCAGCAGATGGATGGCGCGGCAGGTGTGAAAGCCGTTGGAACGGGCCGAGATGCCGCGCATGGCATGCATCGAGACGGGTCGTCCCTTGATCGTCTCGTGTCGCCGGCCGGCCCAATCGGTCCAGGCGATCGGCAGCTCGATCGGCTGCTCGAAGGCGACATGCGCCAGCTCCGCCGCGATCCGCCGGATCGTGTCGGCGGTGACGCCGCAGCGCGCCGCCACGGCGTCCGGCGAATAGGTCTCGTCGAGATAGCGTTCGGCGATGAGCTGGAAGACAGGCACGCAACGCCGCCCGCCTGCCTCATAGCTGCCGGTCAGCGCCGGCTTGGCTTCGGGGTCGGCCGCATTGACCGGGCGCTTCGCCACTCTGTCCCAAGCCAGCGGATTGCCGTCGCCGTCTCGCACGAACAGGCCCTCGTCGGCGGTCCCCGGTTCCTGCACAACCAGCACGGGCGCGTTGGTGTAGCGCAGCAGATAGTCGAGATCGACGCGTCCGGCCTTGAGCAGTTCGTGGACGAGCGCCAGCACGAACAGGCCGTCGGTGCCGGGGCGAATGCCGATCCAGTCGTCGGCGATGGCATTGTAGCCGGTGCGGCAGGGATTGATCGAAACCACCTTGGCCCCGCGTGCCTTGAGCTTGCCTAGGCCGATCTTGATCGGGTTGGAATCGTGGTCTTCGGCGACGCCGAACAGCATGAAGTATCTGGTGTTGTCCCAGTCGGGCTCGCCGAATTCCCAGAACGAGCCGCCGATCGTATAGAGGCCGCCGGCCGCCATGTTGACCGAACAGAAGCCGCCATGGGCGGCGAAGTTGGGTGTGCCGAATTTTGACGCCCACCAGCCGGTCAGCGATTGCGACTGGTCGCGCCCGGTGAAGAAGGCAAGCTTCCTCGGGTCGGTGCGCCGGATCGCCGACAGCCTCTCGGTGGCGATGGTCAGCGCTTCCTCCCACTCGATCTCGCGGAATTCGCCGGAGCCGCGCGGACCTGTGCGCAGCAACGGCTTCTTCAGCCGCGCCGGGCTGTAATGCTGCATGATGCCGGCGCTGCCCTTGCCGCAGATCACGCCGCGGTTCACCGGATGGTCCTTGTTGCCGTTGATGTAGCGCACCTTGCCGTCCTTGACGTGGACGTCGATGCCGCAGCGGCAGGCGCACATGTAGCAGGTGGTCTTGGCGATGCGGTCGGAGATTTCGGGCGAGGTCTCGACGCCATCGCCCTCGTTTGGTGCTCGGCTGTCCGCCAGCGGCCGCTGCGAGGGTGCGGAATTGGCGCCGCGCGGCGCGCAGGGGTTCATGATCCGCGAACGCTCTTGCCGGTCGCCATCTTGGCCTTCGTCTTGGGACCCGGGCCGCGCATATAGTGGAGCTCGGGATGATAGCGCTCGCCGGCGAGCTGCCGCTTCAGCCGGCGGCTCCAATGCGCGAATAGGGATTTGAAGCGCCCTGCCATTTCCCGCTCTTGGCCTCTGACGACCAGTTTTTTCCAATTTCCTGCAAAAACTTAGAACAAAGCTATTGATGCGTCTAACAAGCAGCTCTTGTAATTCCGATCGATTTTGCTTCTTAGTTAGCCATGACCCTCGATCAGTTGCGCATCTTCGTCGCCGTCGCCGAGCACGGCCATATGACCAAGGCCGCCGAGCGGCTCGGCATCTCGCAGTCGGCGGCGTCGGCTGCCATTCGCGCGCTCGAAAGCCAGCACGGCGTGCGCCTGTTCAACCGGGTCGGCCGCAACATCGAGCTGGCTCAGACCGGCCACCGCTTCCTGCCGGAGGCGAAGGCGGTTCTGGATCGCGCCGCGGCGGCCCGCGGCGTGCTGGAGGATGTCTCGCAGACCGTCGCCGGCAGCCTGTCGATCGCGGCCAGCCAGACCATCGCCAGCTACTGGCTGCCGCGCCGCCTGGCGTCCTTCCACGAGGCCTATCCTGCCGTGAAGCTCAGCGTGACAATCGGCAACACCCGGCAGGTCGAGACCAATGTGCTGGACGGCAGGGCCGATTTCGGACTGGTCGAGGGCCGCACCGAGTCCGACATCCTGCGCCGCGCCACGGTCGACGAAGACCGTCCGATGCTGGTCGTCGCGCGCGCGCATCCCGAAATCCCGATGACGCGGGCGGGGATCCTCGACATCAGGGCGCTGCGCTGGATCATCAGGGAAGGCGGGTCGGGCACGCGCGAGGCGCTGGAGGATTTCGCGCTTAGCCAGGGAGTCCCGCCGGCCGAGTTGCAGATTTTCCTCGTCCTGCCCAGCAATGAGGCCGTGCGTCAGGCGGTCGAGGCCGGCGCAGGGGCGACGATCATCTCGGAACTGGTGGTCGCGCGCTCTTTGGCGGAGGGCAGCCTCAGGGCCGTGCCGGTCGAATTGCCGAAGCGCGATTTCGCCATGATCACGCATCGCGACCGCCAGGCGAGCCTCGCGCAGATGGCGCTGAAGGCGCATCTTGGTGGAAAGGCCAGTTGAGCCCAGGCGGCATCCGAACTATCTCATTTGGATGCTGATCATTGCGAACGCTCGCGATTAGCCGAAAGCCTCCGAACTTCGTCATCCACGGGCGGAGCGACGCGAAGCGGAGCGTAGACCCGAGGATCCATTCCGTGACCTTCGACGTGGAATGCAGCGGAGCAGAATTCTGCACCGGAGCAACGCTTCAAAGTCACGGAATGGATCCTCGGGTCTGCGCCGCGTCGCTTCGCTCCTTGCTCCGCCCGTGGATGACGAAGTGACTGGCGTCTTAGTCAACCTCCAGCCCTCACGCGTATTTGCGCTGCGCATCCAGCGCGAGGCCCAGGCCGACCGAGCCGAACATATCGCCTTCGATGACCGCGGCCTGCGGCACCAGCGCCAGGATCTGCCGTTTCGCCAGCGGGATGGCGGTCGAACCGCCGGTGAGGAACACGGCGGTGATGGCCGAAGCAGGGATGCCGGCGTCGGCGATCGTGTGTTTGACCGTCGCGGCCACGCGTTCGATATCGCTCGCGATGGTCTCCTCCAGGCCGGCGCGTGTGATCTCGGCCGCGAAGCGCGCGCCGGGTAGCGACACCTTCACTTCGGCCGAGGCTTGGTCCGTGAGCGCGATCTTGGCCCTTTCGACCAAGCCCGCCATCGCATGGCCGTAGCGATGCTCGACGACGTGGATGAAGCGGTCGACGAGGTCGGCCCGCTCGGCCTCGTAGCGGATCTGTCGCAGGTCGTTCATCGCCTTGGCGGTGTAGACGAGGTTGATGCGCTGCCAGGTCGCAAGGTCGATAAAGTAGGCCGCGGGCAGGTTCCGCTTGTGGTCCTTGGTCCGCGTCAGATAGCCGAGCTCGGGCATGACATGGGCGATGCTGAGCAGCCGGTCGAAATCGGTGCCGCCGATATGGATGCCCCGGTTGGCTAATATGTCGGCCTTGCGGTCGGTCGAGCGGGCGCGCTCCGGTGAGACTCGTACGATCGAGAAATCGGAGGTGCCGCCGCCCATGTCGACGATCAGCGCCAGCTCCTCGCGGGAAACCTTTTGCTCGTAATCGAGCGCCGCCGCGATCGGCTCGAACTGGAAGGCGATGTGCTTGAAGCCCTGCGCGCGGGCGGCCTTTTCAAGTTCGCCTTGCGCCTTCGCATCGGCAGCCGCGTCGTCGTCGACGAATTGCACGGGCCTGCCCAGCACGACGTTGTCGACCGGACCGCCGGCATCTTCTTCCAGCCGCTTCTTGAGGTGGTCGATGAACAGGCCGACGATGTCGATGAAGCCGATCTGGCGTGCCTTGATGCGCGTTTTCTCGTTGGCAAGCGAACTGCCAAGCACGCTCTTCAGCGAGCGCATCAGCCGCCCTTCGATGCTGTCGGTATAGTCGCTGATCGCACGGCGGCCGAAATAGGTGTAGCCGTCCTCGAAGTTGAAGAACACGGCGCTCGGCAGAGTGGGCTGCTCGCCCTCCAGCGCCACCAGCCGCGCCCGGCCGTCGCGGATCACGCCCACGGTCGAATTGGACGTGCCGAAATCGATGCCGCCGAATGCCGATCGCATCGCAGCCTCCTGTCTTTGCTTCATGGCGGCAGATCGTCGGCGACGCGTTGCGCGCCGTCATCCGAGTGCCGGACCGCTCTGCCGAAGTCGAAATGTGTGTGCTTATCCCTAGGGCTGGGAGGCGGCGATGTATCGCAAAACCGGGAAAAGGGAAACCCTGTTTCGAACGGAAAATGGGTCTTCCGATTCTTCCCGAAGCATCAGTCCTTGCGGAAGATGAGCCGGCCCAGCCAGCCGGTCAGCATGGCCAGCGATATCGCAAACACGCCGTAGAGGAACGAATCGTCATGCGCGACGCGGAAGACCGATTGCTCGAAGCCAGATTTGCGGATTTCGAGCTGGGCCGAGCTTTCCTTGACGAACATGCCGCTCTTGAACAGGAACGCGCGGGCCTTATGGGTTCCGACCGGCACGTTGGGCGCGAGCCGCACGGTAGCGCGAAACAGGTTCTGCGACAGGAATTGCACGCCGCCGACATTCTCGCTGTAGAGGCCCGTCGCTGCCTTGCGGTCGCGGAGCGCGGCGGTGAATTCCTCGATCGTCGCCGGGCTGTCGGTCTCGTCGGCGGGCTTCATGTAGAGGTTCTGCGCGCCCAGCGAGAGCTGCTTGTATTTGGCGGGCTCGGCGATGTCCTGCAGCGGTCGCGTCGTCGCGACGGAATAGGAAACCGGCACGTTCTCGAACGTCTCCGAATCCAGATTGATCCAGACGCCGAGCACGCGATCCTTGCGCCGGACGACGACCGGCCTTGGCGGCCCTTCGAGCACGACGATCACGTCGTAGCGCCCCTGGCGCGCGATCAGCGGATCGGGATTCTCCAGCGATCCGAAGATCGTCAGGTCGGCGCCGGAGAAGCCCGCCGTGATGGAAATGGCATCCGTCGACAGGCCGATCTGAATGCTTTCGGCGGGCGGCGTCTGCGCCGTCGCCGGGGAAAGGGCAAAGAGCATCGACAACGAGACGGCGGCTGCAAATGCTCGTCGCGCCGCCATCAGTTGAGCCCCGCGGCGGACAGAGAATAGAGATTGGGCGGCGTCACGAAGAGATCGGCGGCAAGGCGGATGGCGACGGCCAGCACCAGCATCGCCAAAAGGGCGCGCAGCTGTTCGCCGCGTAGCCTCTGGCCGGCCTTGGCGCCATATTGCGCGCCGGCGACGCCGCCGGCCATCAGCAGGAAGGCCAGGATCACGTCCACCGTCTGGTTGGTCGTGGCATGCACCAGCGTCGTATAGGCCGAGGTGAAGATGATCTGGAACAGCGAGGTGCCGATGACGACATTGGTCGGCACCTTGAGCAGGTAGATCAGCGCCGGCACCATGATGAAGCCGCCGCCGACGCCCATGATCGACGACAGGAAACCTATCCCGGCGCCGAGCCCGAGCACAGGGATAACACTGACGAACAGCTTCGAAGCGCGGAAGCGCATCTTGAACGGCAGCCGGTGGATCCAGTTGTGCTGGCCGGATTTCTTGAGGACGGGCGCGGCGCCGCTGCGGCTGGCTCGCAGCGCGTTGACGCTTTCGAACAGCATCAGCCCGCCGACCGTGCCGAGCAGCACGACGTAGAGCAGCGAGATGAACAGGTCCAGCTGGCCGAGCCGGCGCAAGAGCGCAAAGACGAAGATACCGGCCGTCGAGCCGACGATGCCGCCGGCCAAAAGCACGCCGCCCAGCTTGAAGTCGAGCGTGCCGCGCTTGAAATGTGAAAGCGCGCCGGAGAAGGAGGAGGCGATGACCTGGTTTGCGCCGGTGGCGACGGCGATTGCCGGCGGGATGTTGTAGAAAATCAGAAGCGGCGTGATCAGGAAGCCGCCGCCGACCCCGAACATGCCCGACAGGAAACCCACCGCGGCGCCCATCGCGAGCAGCACGAAGATGTTGACGGAAATTTCCGCGATCGGGAGATAGATGCCCACCCGTCTGTCTCGATCAGTTTGTCTGCCGGCGCACAGTGCCGTCCCCGGACAGTAAAGCACCGAAAAGCCAATTTTTTCTTGCGCCGAAACAAAAACCATCTCAATCAGTTAACAGGCAAATGTGTGGCAGGGCGTCGCATATGCGACGCGTCCGCCGTTATTTGTGCGCCAGGAGCGCCTTGACGAGCGGCGCGTCGATCTCGCCCGTCGGCTTCATCTTGTTGTCGGTCTGGAAGGCCATGATGGCGGTCTTGGTCTTGCCGCCCATCACGCCGTCGGCGCCGCCGGCATCATAGCCGTTCTTGTTGAGGATCAGCTGGATGTTCTTCACCGCCTTCTTCATATCGATGCCGGCGGTCGTCTGCGGAGTGCTGTCCTGCCAGGACTCCGGAACGTCGGCCGAGTTGGCGGCCGCGTTGAGCGGCTTGGCCTTCCACAATTCCGTGGCGGCGCGCGCCCGCTCGAGCTGTTCGGGCCTGAGCGCATTGGCGATCTCGTCGCGCTTGGCCGCAGCGTCCTTGTCGCCGGTCTTGGCGACGAGCGCGAACCACTTGTAGGATTCCTCCAGGTTCTGTTTCATGCCGACGCCCTTGGCGGCCAGGATGCCGAGGTTGAACTGGCTGTCTTTGACGCCGAGGTCGGCGGCTTCCTGGAACCAGTGCGTCGCCGATTCATTGTCGGTCACGCCGTCCGCCGCCATGGCGAACAGCACCGCCAGATTGTGCATGGCGCTGGCATTGCCCTGTTCGGCGGCGAGCTGATAGTAGGTCTTGGCCTTCTTGATGTCGCGCGCGACGCCGATGCCTTTTTCGTAGAAATTGCCGATGCGGTATTCGGCCGGCGCGAAGCCGAGCTCGGCCGACTGCTCGTACCATTTGGCGGCCGCTTTCATGTCTTCCTTCACGCCGCGCGATTCCGCATAGCGGGAGCCGATCTCGAACAGCGCCTTGGCGTCGCCGCCGGCGGCCGCGTCGTGCAGCGCCACCGGACCGATTTCGGAAGGGATATCGAATTTGGCCGCGGCTGCCTGGCTCCCGGCCGGCGGCACGGCGCCTGTCGTGTCGACGGAAGTGGCCGTCGGTGTGCTGGCAGCGGCGCCCTCGGCTGCCGGACTGGCCGTCATGGGGTCCTTGGCCATCGGCTGCGTGTCGCCATCCGTATCCGCCGCGGACGCGGCTGCGGCGGCGGGTTCGGGCGGCGTTGCCGAAGCCATGGGAGCCGGCACCGGCGCGGCAGGCGCAGCAAGCGCCACTGGCGCGGGCGCCGGTTCGGCGGGCATGGCTGCGGCATTTTCGGGACTGGAAGACGTAGAAGCGGCGAGTGCCGCGTCCTTGACGGGCTCGGCCTGCCTGACGGGCCGGGCCGGGCCGCTTTCGTCCTGTGCTGTTTCCGTGTCGACCGTCTGCGGAGAGACGACCGGTGCGGGCTGGTTGTTGGCCGTCTCGACCGGATCTGACAAAAAGGCCTTGCCCAACTGCAGGCCGGCCAGCGCCATCATGATCGCGGCCGCCGCCATCAGGATCGGCTTGCGCCGCGCCTTGAGCAGGTCGCCTATCCTCAGCGCCTTCACCGGGCCGGTCAGGGTCGATTGCCGCTTCAGCGTGTCGGCTTCCGCGGCTGCGGCCTGGGCCGCGCGGCGGGCCGCGGCGATGAAATCGGACTTGGCGGCATCGCTCTCGTTGCGCTTGACCGGCTGGCCGCCGCGCTCGTCGCGCACGCGTTTCATGATAGCGTTGAGGTCCGGCGCGCCGGAACCGGGCTCCAACGGCCGGTTGGCGGCCTTGGGGTCGAGCGGCTCGTCGATGTCGACGCTTGGCACGTCACCGACTGGCGCAGAGCCGGCAAGCGGCTGCGTGTCCGCATCTTTCTTGCCCTTGAAAGCGCGCGCCAGGCCGCTGAACATCGATCTCCTGCGGCCGGCCGTCTCGCTCTTGTCGCCGATCGCATCCGGCCCGAGGGCCGCCATGGCTGCTGCCGCCGCGGCCTCGGCAGGCGTGCGCGGCGCGTCTGGCTCATCGCGCATGATCGCAGCCGCACGGCCTTCGAGACCGGCCATGTCCCCCGTGAGCGGCAGCGGCTGGTCGATATCCATCGAAGGCGCGTCCTGCACCGCGATCTTACCGCCGCGGCCGCCGCGCTTACCGGCCGGCTGCGGATCCACCAGTTCGCTGACCGCTTCGCTGGTCTCGTCCGATTCGAGCGAGCCGAGCCTGTCGACGATCTTGAGCAGCGTATCGTGGATCGCCTCGAATGTGCGCGAGTTGCGTTCGTCGGAGCGGCGGGTGAGCGCTTCGAGCGTCTTCAGGTCCTGGGCGAGGCCGGCAACGGCGGTCGCGTTGCTCTGGGCCGTGCTGGACGTCGACTCGGCAAGCGATCTGACGGCGCTCTCGGCCGCCTCGCGCGCCACGGTCAGGATGGAATCGCGCGTGCCCGCCAGCGACTTCTCGATCTCGTTGAGGCGCGGGCTGATGTCCTCGAATTCGGGCAGCGGCGTGCCGGGCTTGGAAAGATGCGCCGACAGGCCGGCGACCTGCGCCTCCAGGCTGCGGATCAGCGCCGGATCGATGCCCGCGACCTGCTGCGCGGACATTTCCAGCCGGCTGGAAATATCCTCGAGCCGGCTTTCCAGCCCGCGGATCGCCGCGTCGTTGGCGGGATCCGGCGTGCGTGTCTCGATGCGCTTGGCCAAAGCGGTGAAGCGGGCGTCGATCACCTCCATGATGCCGGCGCTCTCATCCTGGCGCATGCGCTGGTCGAGCCGGTCCGCGACCTCGTCCAGCCGACGCTCTAGATCGCGAAACAGCATATTGCCCTGTTCCATCGCATCGCCCTGGCGGCGCTCGATTAACATGGACAGTGCCTCGAAGCGCTGTTCCAGGCCTTGGAAGATATGATCGGCGTCGGGCATGGCCTGCGCGCGGTCCATCTTGTCGGTGATCAAGGCAATCTGCTTGCCGAGCCGCTCCATGGCCTGCTCGGGCAGGTCTGCCCTGCCGGCCAACTGATCCACACGGCTGGTAAGAAGGTTGAGGTGATCAATGACTTCCGCGCCGGGCCGCGACTGCGCAACCTCTTCGATCTGCGCCGCCAGGGAGGCCATGCGCTTCTCGATCCGGCCGAAGGTCTCGGGGTCGAAGGCATTGGCCTGCGCGGCCACCGTCGAGGCGACGATGGCGCGGGAAATCTCGTCCAGCCGCTCGTCGATCATGGCCAGCGTCTCGCCGCCGCGCATAGTCTGCTGGCTGGCGAAACGGTCGACCGCGCCGGCAAGCGTGCGCACCTTTTCCTCCAGCGAGCGCAGCGAAAGCGATTCCGGCAGGTTGTTGACGGCGCTGCTGATCTGTTCGAGCCGGTCGGTCAGCACCGAAAGGCTCGGGCCTTCCGCGCGCTTGCGCTGGTCGGCGTCGACGCGGTCTTCGAAGGCGCTCCAGCGGCGGTCGAAATCGTCCCAGCGGCGGTCGACCTTCTGCACGCTTTCCTCGCGTGCCAGCGTGTCCAGCGCGCCCTTCACCTGTTCCAGTTCTAGCCGCAGCAGGTTGACGCTGCGGTCGTCGCTCTTTTCGGCCAGTGTCTGGATGGCGCCCGAAAGCCGCTCGAATTCGAGACCGAGCTCGGCGCTGCTCTTATCCGGCAGGCCGTTGGCGCCGCCCTGCATGGCGCGGTCGATGTCCTGGCGAAACGCCTCGAATTCGCGCTGCAGGCCGGCGGTCATCTGGTGACGCAATTCCTCGCGCAGCCCGCGCAATTCGACGGCGATCTTGCCGACCATGGCGACGCTGTCTTCCTGGCCGCGCACCCGGTCGATGTCACGCGCGATCGCCTGATAGCCTTGGTCGAAGGCGGGCGCGGCGGGCGCCGGATTTTGCGGCGCGCGCGGTTGCGGCCGCTGATACTGTGAGCCAGGATTCTGCGCCGCCGGGTTCTGCTGCGGCCGGTCCAGGGGTCTTTGCGCGGCATAGGTGTCTTCGTACCAGCGCGGCTGGCCGTAAGGCTGCGTGCTTGGATAGCGCGGCTCGACCGGCGACCGCCGCAGGTCGGGGCGATCGGGCATGTCGGCGCGCGTGCGGTCCAGCCGCTGCTCCAGCGTTTCGAGCGAGCGGTTCAGTTCTTCGAGCGAGGCGTGCGGCCGGCGTTGCCTGCCGGCATTGAGTGTATCGAGATAGGACCGCTTGCTGTTCATCGATGCGCCCGTATTCAGAATGGCCGGCCGGAGGCCGGTCTCCCATTAGCCTGCCGGAAACGAAGCGAGCCGAGCGGTTTTTGCTGCGGAGGAAGACGGGCTTCCCGGGTTTTCACCCACGCTTCGAAAACCGTGAAAAATTCTCTACAGGATAAACACGGGTGACCGACATGCGCACATTTCGCCCAACGTGGTAAACAAGGCGTTAACTCAAAAAATGATAGAATCAATGTGTACGTTACGAATTAGGCGATGCGCGTTACGGGTGGCGTTCAGGGTGTGTTCACCGAGGCAACCATGTCTTCAGCGCCACTTACAAGGCCCTGATCGGTCCCGACCATCGACGGCGCCCAACCGGGTCCACGAATAAAGGCAAGCCAAGTCTCATACGAAGTCCCCTTGTCGGCTCCCCATTTCGTCGTGGCCATATGCCTCGCCAAATCCTCCGGTGTTGAAAATGGTGGCGATATTGGGCCGCCCTCGCTCACCGTCTCCCAAATCTGATAGCCATCGCCTGTGGGCGGCTCAGTTTGTTGCCAGTCCTCATAAGCCTGCTTCGCTTCGGCGGACGGCCATATCTCGCCATCACCGCCGCACTGTGCGCACTCGCGCGGCTCGCCAAGGCGATCGCATTCTGCCTTGATGCACACCCATGCATTGATGCTGTCGTGCCCCATACCGCCGCAACTCCAAACATTCACCTCTTCAGGTGTTGGATGATAGGCCGGTTCTTTGAGTTGCCATCCGATACCGGAAGTGAACGTGTGGGTGAAATCGCACAGCCGTCCAGCATCTACCAGGGCTGCGACGTCATCAACGTTTAGATGATGGCTCCACGATCTATTCCACAAGGCGGTCAAGCGGCGAGCCTCTGCGTCAACAGCACGCGCGTCACCACCATAATATTCCGGCGAGCGTGAGACGTTGCGCGCGGCAAAACTCCAGACGTGCCAGTCGGTGTGGCAGAACGGTTTACTGTCGCGGTCCTCGGGTCGAAACGGTACGTATCCGTACCACCTATCGTGCAAGCGTTTTGCTGCTGGGGAATAGCCAGAACCGTCGCATGCCGAGCACTTCGTCGCGACGTGGAGTGGATTTATAAAACCCTGCCACACCGTGTTTATCGGCCATGAGAAATCCAGTGGCACCCTGCGTAGTTCGCGTCCCATTATTTTCCCTTTCTCTTCGCCGCCCTAGCATCCGCAAACCGCTCAGCGGCCTCGAGCGTAGCGCGATCGTAAACCGCCGCGGTTGTCTTGGTGCTAGCGTGACCAGCCACCTTGGCTGCATCGTCTGTCGAGGCTCCGCTAGCGCGCCCCTCCGTAATCCCCGACGCCCGCAAGTCGCGCGCCCACACGTTGTCGGCAATGCCTGCCGCCTCGCGGTCCTTTCGCCAGAACTCCCCGAAGTAGTTTGACGAGTACGGCATGCCTGTGCCTTCGCAGACAACCATCGGGCCGCTGCGCGGTTCTGGCCAATGCGCCAACTCCTCCATCACCATCGGCGCCTTGCTCAACGGAAATGTAACAGCCAAGCCGGTCTTGGCGCTCGTCTTGGATGGCACATAGCGCAGCACGAGTTTATCGTCGACATCCTCCCACCGAATGCCGAACCACTTCTTCGTTTCCTTCATGCTGGTGTGCGGCGTCATAACGACATCGCTTATCAGCGGCGCGTCCATAGGCCACCACTGGCCGATGACGTCCCATAGACGCAGCGTTGTCTCAAATACCATCGCATAAACCATCGCACAGCTTGGTCGCTTGTCGGCATGCGCTGCGGCACGCAAGGCAATCACCTGGTCTGCAGTCACGGTTGACTCGCGCCGCTTCGGATTGGGTATCTTGCGGCTTGCCGTCTTCAGCACCTCGCGCAGTTCGGAGGCGGCTCGCAACTCCGGCGAGCCAGCTCGAGCGCTCATAATCGTGAACGAGATAGCTGCGTCCAGCACGGCACGCATCATCTTGCTTGCCGCTAGCTTCTCGCCGCCCTCCGACCAACGCTCATGCCAGCGCTTAAGGTCGATGCCGGTTACCTCATCAATGCGCAACTCTCCCAACTCGAACGCAAGCTTGTTAGCGTAGAACTCATAAGGATGACGCGACGACGGACGCAGCGCGTGAAATGTGCTCTCCTCGTCCCGCAGGTACTTTTGGATAATTTGGCCGAACGTGCCGTCAAAAGAACCGATATGGCCGCGGACGCCTGCGCGCCATGCAAGCGCTTCCGACTCGTATCCTTGGCAGCGCTTAAGCAGTTCGTCAGGCTTATCGGCAAGCGGCGACAGATTGATGTTCTCTGGCGGCTTGTCCTTGCCGTGCGGCAAATACCACGACGGCGCGCGCCAATAGGGTGTCCGACCATTGACGCGATTAATCCAAGTCAGGCCGAAGTTGGCGCGCGGCCCTACGCGGTTGCCGTGACTTAGGCCGCTCGTCGCCGCCTCCTTGGCTGCCATATCTTTTCCTCTCCACTCGGCTTGGCCATCGCAAAGCCCGCCGTTATTCCGAAATAGTCCTCATAAAATTTCCGCACCAGCGGCACTGCGCGCCCGGTGTGTAGCGGATCCTCGGCAGGGAAGCCGCGGCGCTCTAGCGTCGGCAAGACGCCGGTAAGCCAATATTGTGCCTTGGCCTTGCCAACGATCGCAAGCGCAATCTCCCTGTCGCTGGCAAATAACGGTAGGGCGTCGAGTGCCTTGAACGGCAGCTTGCCATCCAGCGAGTTATCATTCGCCGATTGCATTCATCACCCTCATGATGTCTAGGCTTTCCTGGCGCGACATGTCTTTGTGTGTGGCGCATGCGGCTGCAGCTAGCGTGAGCGCCAGAAGGAACAAGAGTCTAGCCATCGGTGCGCTCCATGAAGGCGCGGGCGGGCAGAGCGGCAACGAATTCGCTCCAAAGGCCATTGTTCACGATGAACTGGTCGCGACCTTCGATCTGGCTCCGCAGCCGGGAGAGTTCGCCTAGGAGAGCGCGGTCCAGCTTTCGAGCTTCTGACGAATATGATGCCGGGTAGGCTTCGATGCGCGCCCGCAGTTCGCGTTCTATGCGCTCGATATCAGCCGGGTTGGTCATGGCCTAGCACACCTCCTCAAAATAGCGGTTGAGCAGGTCGTCCGTGAACGGTGGCGCTGTTGCGGATATCCGCTCCCGCTCCGGCTCGCCTTCGCCGCCGCAACAGAACTCCTGCAAATCCTCCCGAGAAAGACTGGAAAGCCATGCATCGATTGCGGGCAGCATTTCCTGTGGCTGCTTGACGATCCATCGCTCAAATTCGCGCGACATCATCTTTTCGGAGCGAAAACGGTTGATGCCGCCGTTGTCCAAAGCTATTTCGAGAGCAGCGCGCTTGATGCCTTCGTAGCTCATTAATGGCCTCCCGGCTTGCCGTTTAAGGTCGCGCGAAGAGTCTCCATACCCTTGTCCGCCCGCCTCGACATTGGAACACCAGGCTTCCAAAGCCCCGCGTCCTGCCATATCTTGTCGGCCTCGCTGACGTTCGCCGCGTAGGCCCGCATGTCTCGCCTGCTGTAGGTCTGGTAGATCGCGTCCTTCAAAGGTTTCGGAAGCATCGCCCAATGCGGTGGGCAGGCGAGGCGTGACCTGTCGATCGGCTTCCGGCAGCAGCGGCATTCACCTGTTAAGGCGCTCATGGCCGCTCTCCATCGGTGCGCTCCAAGGCAGCTCGGCCGTCGGGCCAGTCGAAAGCGCTATTCATGTGCTTGATGTCGGCGCGGCAAACCTTGCGCTCAAGCTTCTCCGCATCGGTGATCCCAAGCCAAAGCTGGCAGCGCTCGAACCATGTCAGGAAGCGCCCCTGACCCGCGCATGTCACGAGAAGGAGGCCGTCACGCTTGCGGTGGATCGAAGGGCGGTAGAGGTTGTGAGCCCGCGCGTTCGCGTCCTGCAACTGCTGCGCGCCATCTGCCGCAAGCTGCTCCAGCGTGTAGTTCTCATTGCGGTTCACGAGTTCCATCCGAGCTTACCTTTCAAATCGTCTATGATGTCCGCGCGGTGCATGGACAGATCGAGCGCAGCGATTGCGTGGTTGACGATGCCCCAAGGCGCGATAGTGCGACCGCCCACCATGAAGGGCTGGCCGCATTTTGGCCTGTTGACGGCATCGCGGAGGCGGTCAAATTCCGCCCACATCTCCTCCAGCGCCTTCTCCAGTACGGCTATACGAGCGCGGTCGGATTCTTTGCCGATGGTGATTTCCTTCGGCAGAAGGGCCGTAAATTCGAGTGTGCATGCGGGCGATACATGCGCGCCGGTCGCCTTGGCGCAATCGCTGATGATTGAGCGGAGCGTTTCGTTATCCGCCTCCACCGCTGCCAGCTTCTCGGCTTGGCTGGCGAGGAGGGCGGCGGCTTCGCGAACTGCGTCAGATCGATAGTGTCGTTGCTCGACGCTCCCCATCTTGGCGGCGGCATCCATTGCCTCCGCACATCCGTTCAGCCTCTCCACCAGTTCGCCCACCTCTGCCGGTGGATGTGGATGCGGGGAGCTGCTGTGCCGATCTTGGAACCATTGCGACACGGCAAGGTAATAAGCAGCCTTGTCCTCGTTGCTGTTGGTCTCGAAGGCGGCAAGGCGAAGCTTATCTATTTCGCGCTCACGCGGGCCGTCCTTTTTCGGCGATGAGGACGCGCTACTATGTTTGTTCGTCATTTGACATCTCCAGAAGAAGGCTTGGGCGCTCGGTAGCATTCGATATTCGTTTGCAGGCGATATCGAAATAACCCTCATCGATCTCAATGCCGATGAACTTGCGGCCGAGCTTGACGCAAGCAACGCCAGTCGTTCCGCTGCCCATATAGGGGTCAAGGATGGTCTTGCCCTTCGTCCGCTCAACGCACCACTGCATCAAAGCTATTGGTTTTTGGGTAGGGTGCGCTGTGGCTGGGGCCAGTGTTGACCCAGTGAATTCGAGCCGGCGGCGAGCGTTGCTATCAGGAGCATGAAAGGCATAGACGCCATAACCTCCCGACTGCCAGCCGATCTCAGCATCGGAAAGGAATGTGCCATATCGCTCCGGCTTCTTTTTTAGCCAGACGAGCGTCGATCCAATCGGAAGACGCTGGGAGAAATGGTTAGCACCCCAAAGGATTACCTCGGGGAAAGTAAGCCAAGTGGACGGGTCAAAGGGCTGATTATCACCATGAATTGCACGATCTGACCGCCCAGCACCGATGGGCCTTTTGTATAACGTTTGATCCTTGCTGCTGAACCGCGTGCTGTCCGTGTCATAGCCCATGCCATACGGGTTGTCGGTCACCACCGCATCGATTTTGCCAAGCGTAGGCAAGACTTCGGTGCAATTGCCAAGGATCAGGCGGCAATTCCCTATGGTTGCTTCGCGGCGGATCATGAACGCGATACTCTGACAGGGGAGGCGGCATCGGACAGGACAACTTCGCCAGTGTAGCCAAAGTCCTGTCGCCCCGCTATTGCATCGGCGGCGTCAGTTAGGACGCATACGAGCGGGTTTGCCCAACCCTGGATGCGCTCTGCCGCAAGCACCGCCGCCACTTCCCGAAGCCTTTGCGCATGGAGCGCCTCCACCGCCCCTGCCTTTGCATCTCCTGCGGGGAGAATGGCGCCGGCCTCAGTCAGAGCGTTGACAACATCGGCCGTGCATTCGATGCGAAGTTCTTCCGACAGGTCGAGCGCGTCGAAAATGATCTGGCGCACGCCCTTCCCCTGCACTGGCGCGGCGGACGAGGCGGCGAGATAGGCGCGGATTGCTGCTTCGGCCAAGGCTTTAGCGTCAGCATCGTCGACGGCAAAATGAACCGCCACGGTTGCCGCCTCAAGCGCAGCAGGATCAAGTCCATCCGCCAAAGCCATCGCAGCCTCATACATCTCTTTCATATGGTCGCTCACGCCACCCTCCTTGCCTGCCGCGGCTTGCCGTTATCGTTGTTGTGGCGACGGCGCCCGCCAAGATCCATACCCATAAGCCCCGCAAGCTCACGACCGATGCGGCGAGTCGCCTGGCCGGTAGCGTTGTCGCCAAGGCGTTCGTTGAAGCGCGCGATACTAAAGAAGGCTGACGGCGTCGAACCTTGCGCGAGAGCTTCTGCGGCGGTGATGATGTTGGTCATTGGTGTTCCTCTCTTGTCGATTACCGGTTGCGAGTTATTGCTGCGCAATAAGCGGCAACGGGTAGTGCTAGGCTGTTTCTTCTTTGCGGATGTGGCCAACGATCCAAGCGCGCATTGCTTGAAAGCGGTCTTCTGGCGTCTTGCACCAGTAGGAGCCGAATGCCTCATCATTCATGTAGACGATCTCTTGCGCCAATGGCTCGGCAATACCGAAGGTGCCAGCCACAGTGCTGTAATCCTCTGGATCGACCTTGCTCATATCGACCCCGCGAGCGCGGCCGACTGTGCCGATGGCGCAGACTTGGCCATCCGCCTCCAGTGCATTGGCAACAAGTTTCTTTTCTGGCATCGCGTCCATAGCGGCAAGCATCTCCTTAAGGAATGCCTGTCCTCGCTTGCCGCGTATGGCGCTAGCCACCTGCCCGCGCCATTTTATCCACTGCCACGTATCGTCAATGTCGTCGCTATATCCCGATCTGCTCATATCATCTCTCCCGGCATCTCAAACCGGCAGCCGCGTAGCCAGCCAACGATGGTCCTCTCGCCGACACTCACGGCATAAAACCCCAACTCTGTTAGCCGCTCTTGCGCGTTGATTGCCGGTATGTTGCCGCACCGCCAGAAGCGGGCGGTGCGGTCTGCCTTGTTGATGGTTTCGATGAGCGATGCCATTTAGCAGCGTTCCAACAAGGCCGCGATGCGATCGCCTATGGCGTCAGCAATCTCTGCCACCCGCTCCGGTGAGGCCTTGCCAATGGCTCGGTATGTCTTTGCCGTACCGCGGCAAAGCGCCAGTATGGCGGCAAGCTCTTTTGCTGTTGCGTCGCTCATGCGAATAACTCCCCACGACGATAGCTTGTGTACGTAAGCCAATCGGTAAGTCCGCGACCATAGTTACAGCCATGGCACGACAGAGCGAGGTTATCCAAATCGTCAGTGCCGCCATCGCATTTGCGGCGCAGGTGCTCGATTGTTTCAGCGTCATCCGATATTCGCCCTGGTCCAGTCGCGCGAACCATTGGTTTACCGCAGAAGCAGCAAGTGTTGCCTTGCTTGGCTCGCAACAGTTTGCGCACCGTTCGCTTGCGGTTGATGTTCACGACACACCCACCGCAATCGCAAGAACGGCAATCGCGAAAAGCGCAACGACGACTCCAGCAATCAGCGACTGCGTAAGCGTTACGTCAGGTTCACGGCGGTTCTGCTGGCGCCGGTAAGCGGCGCCGTTGACCATGATCGGGCGGCGGGTGTCGAATGTGGCGGCGGTCATGACTGCACCTGCGCAGCAAGTGCAGTTGCGTACTCACGGCTAGCCTTCCACCAGGCATCGGTATGGATGCCGATCGATTTACGGCCCCTATGGTCCTCATAAATCTTAGCGAGCGGCGCATTATGTGCCGCCTCGCGCAATCTTTCGATTTCCTGCTTATCCACTTCCCGTAACTCCAGAGAGGAGCCAGCAGCCATTTAGGCCGTACAGGAGAGTCGTATAGGCGTTTTCGCCTATCAAGTCAACAACAATATGCGAAAGCGCCTATACCTAAAAGAAAAAGCGGACATCGCTGTCCGCCCCCAAACGCGCATTTTTGGCAACCTTTCACCCGCGCCGCGGCCTAGTGATGAACGACGCGCGCACGATGCCGGTCACCGTGACCTCTTCCGAATCATCCAGGCGCAGCGGCGTCTTATGCTCCGGATCGTGGGACCGCGGAAACAGCCACTTGGAGCCGTCGACGCCAATCACGTACTCCTTCAGCGACGCCTCATACAGGCCCTTGTTGTTCCGCCGCGTCACGATGACGTGGTCGCCATTCGCTGGCTGCAGGCCATTCGCGATGGTGGCCGCCGCAAACACGATCGATCCGTCTGGGTAATATTCGTTCATCGACGTGCCGCGCACCACGAACCCTTTGAGTGGGTAGCCAGGCAGATCCGAATCAATGAGAGCTGGCACCGTGTACTGGTCGTCGTGATCCCATTCGATCGCCTCCCGCCACTGGCCGGCGCAGAGTTCGCCGACGACAGTCACGTTTTTAGCCCGCACATCTGCGGTGGATATCGGTTCGACGCCCATCCACTCGCCAAACGGCACGCCAGCCAGCTCGGCCAGCCTCATGCTCGGCTCGCGCTTTGGCTCTTGGATGCCGCGTTCGTATTTGGATACGGTCGACTGGTCGACCCCGATACGCTGGCTTAGTTCCTTCTGGTCGATGCCAAGCCTCTCTCGGAGCGCTTTGATCTTTTCGGCCATTGATTCCACGGGTATCTCCCTGTTTTCACCGGCCCACCTTCAGCAGCGCCGGTCATTCTTTATTGACCCAACGATTCGCCATTTATGCGAAACCGCCTAAAAAGGCAAGTGCCGATAGGCGAAAACGGCTTTTAGATTTTCTAACAAATCGTCCCTATGGTTAACGATAGGCGGTTTCGCATATTGAACCTTGACACGTAAGGCGAAAACGCCTATAACTCCAAATTGTAGCTAAAGAGTCGGTTTTAAAACGGGTTTGGGCCGACCGCACAACCAGAACAAGAGGACAGTCATAATGACTAAAGGGGATCGCGCCCGCGCCATGCGGGCCGAGGGCGATAGCTTTGCGCGTATCTCTAAGGAGTTAGGAGTTGGACTGCAGTGGGCATACAAGTGCGCTAGCGATGTCGAGCGCAGCATAAAAGAGACGGCCGTCACCGTCGTTCGCCGCGGAGCACTTAATGGAGGTTGCTCCACAACCTCCGGCCAGATCGAAATCTCCATGCCGCGCATTCCATCCCTGCATGGAGCAGCGGCATGAGCGAGGCAGAGAAAGATCTTGCGCTTGGCGAGCGCGTAATGATTTCCGGTGTTGTTGTCGGCTCCTCGCGGTTCGTCAACGGTGACGTCACCTACAGCGTGGAGTACGAGCGCAAAGGGCGCTCCGTAACCGAATGGTTCTGCGCCGAAGACCTGATCCCCGAACAGCAAGACGGAGACGGCATATGATCGGTTCGCGTTGTCGAATCATTATGGGCGACATCGACGCAATCGTGGTCGGCAAGCGCACCTATCTCGGCGACCAGGACAAGTACACCGTCCGCTATCTCGATGATGGCGGTCCGCAAGAACGCGAGTTTCCGGCTTCGATGCTGAGCTTCGAAGGACGCGAGGCTGAGGGCAATGTTGTGGCGCTTGATGCGCACAGGAGGATGGCATGAGCAAGTTTAAGGTTGGTGATGCAGTAGTGCCGGCGTGCGGCGACGTGCATGACCTGTTTGGGCATTGGATGCGGCATTGGGCGAAGGGCGGCGATGCGCGTCCGACAAAGTTCTATGTCGTTGGCTTTTCGGAAGACGGTTACTTCGCCATCTACAACGCTGATCGCAATGCCACCGATGGGGCGTATATTCAGCCGCACGACCTGCAGTTGGCGCCGAAGGTCGGCGACCGCGTCAAGTGCATCGACAAAGACGAGGCACCTTTCGGCCGGTTCGGCAAGATCATCGAGGATGACCAATCCGGCATCCCATACCTGGTCGCCTTTGAGGACTTTGATGACGGTAGCGGCTGGAGCAGCAACGAGTACTGGCTTGCCGCCGACCAGGTTGAATTGGCGTCGACCAGGCTCGAGTTCAAAGTTGGGGATAGGGTGCGCTATTGCGGCAAGAGTACGGAGTATAACGAACCCCAAAAGATTGGCGCCATCGGCACGGTTAGGAATCGCGAAGGATTGCATAAGACCACAACAGTCTATTGGGATTTGAACGGGCCGCAACCTTCGCGAAACGTCTACACCGACAACCTCGAACACTTTGCCGTTGCGCCAGCAAGCGCAACTCTCCGCATCGAAGCCGGAAAGTTCTACAAGACGCGCGACGGGCGGAAGGTCGGGCCGATGGAGCCGGAAGACGACGGCTGGACTGGCGACCATGGGCGGCGCATGTATTTGACCAACGGCGAGCGGTATTTCAGCTTCGATCGCGGCGGCGATGACCAACTCATCGCCGAATGGCAGGACAAGCCGGTTGCGGCGCCAAAGTTCAAGGTTGGTGACAGAGTGAAGTTCCGCGACGACTACGGCACCTCCTGTGCCGGTAAGGAGGCAACTGTGGTAAAGATTGGCGTATGGGGCGGCGGAGAAGGCGTTCAGGTCGACCAAGGGTGTGGCGCCGCCGGAATCTCGACGGAAGACGAAAAGGATCTGCGGCCAGTCACAGTCTCATCCATCGCCGACATCGTAGCACGGCATTCGGCAAGCGGCACGGCGATCGTCGCTGTGCTCGAGAACGGCCAGCCGCGACCTGCTAGCCAGCCTTTCGTGCACGGTTCCGCCGTGCTGGCCGAGCAGGAGGCTATGCGCCTGGCTAACGCCAACAGGGGCAAGGAGTTCGGCGTCTATACGCTTGGCGCCGTTACCAAGGTCGAGAAGACCTATGAGCATGAATGGCAGCGGTTGGCGGCGAATGGAAACAAGATTGGCGCCATTAAGGAACTGCGCGGCATGACCGGTCTGTTCCTGGCAACCGCAAAAGACGCCGTCGAGGACTGGCTGCGCCGCGAAGACCTTATGCGCGCCGCCTAAGCAACACGCACACCGCAACCACCACACTGTTGCTGGCGCCGCCAGCAACAGTCAGGAGGGCATTGCCTTGGAAGACCTAATCGACCCTGATTACCACAATACCGTCCCACCCGCCGCGCAGCGTTACATGGCGGTCTGGCTTACCGCGGTACTCGTGCTCGTTCCGCTCATCGCGTGGTGGCTGCTGTGACCGCCTTGCGCCCCATAACAACAAGCATCCTCACCTGGCCGCCTGCGTGGCTGCTCGGCCTTATCGTCCTCACCCTTTTCGCAGCTTGGAGGCTTACCGTTGGCTATCCCGCTTAAAAATCTGACCACGACGAAGCGCAAGCACCCGCCAGTGCTTGCCATCTATGGAACTGGCGGCATCGGAAAGACGACGCTCGCAGCAGAGTTTCCCGACCCCCTGTATCTGTTCACGGAAGGCGAGGAGCCGCCGACCGATATCGAGTTGCCGACCCTGACCGGAGAAGACGGCGAGCCGAAGCCGATCACCTCATACACGGAAATGCTCGACGTGTTCGAACAACTGCTTACCGAGGAACACGACTTCAAAACGGTCATCATCGACAGCCTGGATTCGTTTGAGCGGTTCGTGTGGGCGCACACCTGCCAGATGAAAGGCTTCGACACGATCGACAGCAACGACAAGGGATCCCCGACTGCATTCGGCAAGGGATACCTCGCCGCCGATGAATACTGGAACGACTACATGGCAGCGGCCAAGGCGCTTGCCAGGAGCGGCCTGCACGTCGTGCAAATCCTGCACAACAAGACCAAGCAATTCAACGATCCGCTTGTTGACGCTTACGACCGTTACCGACCGAAACTGCAGGACCGCGCCACCGACATTATCATGGAGAAGAGCGAAGCGCTCCTGTTCATGACGAAGCGCACATCGGTAAAGCAGGTCGACAAAGGCTTCGGCAAGAAGGAGGCCAAGGCCGAAGGTATGTCTGGCTCAGAGCGCATCATCTACACCGACGAGCGCGCAGGCTTCCTTGCCAAGAACCGTCTGAATATGCCGGCATCGATTCCGTACAAGAAGGGCAACGGCTTCGCCGAGTTGTCCAAGTACTTCTATGCGGCGGCGGCGAAGGCCGCTGAATAGCTGTGCAGGCCGACAATGACAACAGCAAACTTCCGCGCACTCGTGCGGAAGCTAAGGCGGCGGGGAACAAACTCTATTTCACTGGCGAGCCCTGCAAATATGGCCATATCGCACCGCGCTATACGACGGCGGGCTGCGTTGAATGCGCAATCGCTAGGGCGACTGAGAGATATTGGTCAGACACGCAGGCGAAGAAAGAATACGACAGGATACGGTACGCCACCAATCCGAAAGCTAGGATCGGTCGCGACACATGGAAAATAAATAATCCGGAAAAGGCGAAAGAGTGCAGCATCAGGTGGAGGGAGAATAACCCCGAAAAGCACAAAGATTCGCAACGAAAGTGGGCGCTCAACAATCCTGAGACTGTTCAGTCCAATGTTAGAGCCAGACGAGCGCGCAAAAGAAACGCAGAAGGGCATCATACCAAGGAGGACATCGAACGGCTTTTAATTCGACAGAATTTTAAGTGCGCAGAATGCGGGACGGACATTCGAAAGCGCGCATCAAGGCAGGTAGACCACATAATGCCGTTGAAGTTAGGCGGCACCAATTGGCCACATAACCTCCAGTTGCTCTGTTCGACTTGCAACAAGGTGAAGGCCGCAAAGCATCCGCTGGACTTTGCCGCAGAGCGCGGCAGGCTAGTGTAACGGCACAAAGGGAGTTTCACTATGGCGCAACTTGGCGCGCGCTTTGACGCGACCGCTCACAACACAGAGCAGAACGATTATGCAGAGCTTCCGAACGGCACTTACCGCATGGAGATCGAAGCCTCCGAGGTCAAGCCTACCAAAGATGGCAGCGGGACACTACTGAAGGTCACATGCAGTGTGATTGACCCCGAAGACTATCGCGGAAGGAAGCTGTTCAATCAGTACAATCTTGAGAACAAGTCGGCGACAGCTCAGGAAATTGGTCAGCGCCAATTCGCAAGCCTGTGCCGCGCCGTTGGCGTGACGGAGGTGGAAGATTCGGAGCAAATCCATTTCTTGCCGTTCACCGTGAAGGTCGGTCTCGGCAAGCCGTCAAAAGATGGCCAGTATCCGGCTAGGGCCGAGATTAAGCGCTATTATTTCGAAGATGAGGCGCCACTCCCCGAACCCGCCATTGATGATGTGCAGCCCTCTCCCAAGCCTGTAGCCGCCAACAATAATCAGCGGCCCGCTGCCAACCAGAACACGCCGCAGACTGCTGCCAAACCCGCTGGCTCCAGGCCGTGGGCGAAAGGCAAGTGACGGTGGCAAACAAGATCGAGGAAGCCACCAACTACCTTGAGACTGGCGGACTCGGCGAGGTGCTTGGTCTGGCTACTGTCTTCCTTGAGGCTGGCGAGCCGAAAGTGCAGATGGATACCGACATGGCCATCGCTCTTTGCATGCTTGCCGATACAGCCATCAAGGCGAAAAAGAGCGCCTAAGCTCTCCGCTGCAGGAGCTTAGAGCCAGGTCGTAGGTGTTGGGAGCACCTACGACCACAAATTTCACAGAGGAGACATTTATGCGCATGACCATGCCGCGCAGCGATCTCGCGCGCCTGCTCGCCAGTACCACGAAAGTGGTCGAGGCGCGCAACACCATCCCGATTTTATCCTGCGTCAAACTGGTGGCGGACGGCGGCACGCTCACCGCGACAGCGACCGACTTGGATATCGAAATCCAGTCCAGTGTGACAGCTGAGGCCGAAGAGGACGGCGCGTTCTGCGTCTCGGCCAAACTGCTTGAGGACATCGTCAAGAAGCTTCCGCCCCTGCCGGATGTTGCCCTTTCCGAAGTTGACGGAACGCTGACCGTGAAAGCGGGCCGCTACACGTCGCGCCTGCAGGTTTTGCCGGTCACCGATTTCCCGTCATGGAGTGCTGACGGATTCACCAAGCATTTTGACTTGGATCTTGCCGCACTCTTCGCGCCCGTGTCGTTCGCGATATCGACGGAAGAGACGCGCTATTATCTCAACGGCATCTTCCTGGTCGGCGCCGAAGATGCCATCACCGCCGTAGCAACCGACGGCCATCGGCTTGGCAAACACACCGGCGCGTCGGTTGGTGAATTCTCCGGCATCATTGTGCCGCGAAAGATGGTTGGACTGGTTCCCAAGGGCGCCGTGTCCGTGTCGCTGAGCGATGCAAAGTTGCGCATCTCTGCCGGCGAAACTGTCATCACTTCCAAGCTGATTGACGGCACCTTCCCAGACTATCAGCGCGTCATTCCAACTAGCAACAGCAAGGTTGTGACCTTTGGAAGCGACGACATGCGCCGGGCCGCCGATCGCGTCGCCATCGTGTCGTCCGAGCGTGCACGCGCCGTCAAGTTGTCATTCGCCGACAATGTGGCAACGCTAACCGTAAACAACCCTGATGCCGGCACTGCTATGGAAGAAATTGCGGTTTCCTATGACGGTGAGCAGATCGAGGTTGGCTTTGACGCCTCATACCTCACTGAACTCGTCGGGCAGTTTCCTGCAGGCGATGTCAAGCTTGCGCTGGAGGATGGTGGTTCGCCTACCGTGTTCACGTCGGACAATGCGCCAAACCTGCTTGCCGTTCTCATGCCGCGGCGGGTGTGAGTGATGTTCTCTTGGGAAGATGAGTTCGGCAACGAGCATCAACTGCGTGAAAAGACCGCCGCAGTTGATGCGATCAACGCAATAAGGCGCGGCGATACGGTTGAGGCTATCACCATCCTTGAGCGCGAATTCCTGCCGCAATGGGAAGACGTCGCGGATTGCGAGGAAGCGTACCGGAAGGTGCGCGCATGACCACCGCCGCAATCCAACTCGAGATCGCCGCGCAGTGGCTGAAGGAGGCGGCGCTTATCGTGCGCGGCAAGGGCTTCAAGATGGAAAGCTATGACCTTGAGCGCGTGGCGCACGACTGCCTGGCTGTGGCTGAACGTGGAACCAATAAGGACGGCAAGGAATGACCTGCATCGTTGGAATCGCACACCAAGGGAAAGTCTACATTGGCGGAGATAGCGCTGGCGTAGGCGGATACAACCTCAGCGTTCGCGCCGACAAGAAGGTGTTCAGAAACGGCGAGTTTGTGATGGGATTCACGTCGTCCTTTCGCATGGGCAATCTTCTTCAGCACTCGCTTGAGCCGCCCCGTTGGCACCCTGACGACGACATTCACAAATTCATGGTCAAGGATTTCGTTGATGCGGTGCGCGCATGCCTGAAGGCGGGAGGATACGCAACAAAAGAGAATGAAGGCGAAGCCGGCGGAACGTTCCTGGTCGGCTTTAAGGGTCGCCTGTTCATGATCGACTGCGATTACCAGGTTGGTGAGAACGTTGACGGCTTTGCCGCAGTAGGGTGCGGTGAGGATATAGCGCTCGGCAGCATGTACACAAGCAAGGGCACGCCAAAGAGCCGCGTTCTGACCGCGCTTGCCGCAGCAGAGCGGTTTAGTGCCGCCGTCCGCGCGCCGTTCCATGTCGAGGTTGCATAGTGGCCCCGCTGCCCAAACCAACCGCAAGCACGGTGCGCGCGATATACAAGGCGTATGAGGATAACGCCGAGTCGCGCGACGGTCGCTCTATATCCGTGAGCACGCTGGCGGAGGAGTGCGAGCGAAAGCTGTACTATGATTTCCGTTGGGTGTCGCCGCAGGAAGTCATCAACGGTCGCACGCTGCGCATCTTTGAAAGCGGCAATATCGAGGAGGAGCGCTGGATTGAAAATCTCCGCATGATCGGCTGCGAGGTTGTCGACAGAGATGACAACGGCAAGCAGATCATGGTCGAGGCTTGCGGCGGGCACGTCAGGGGGTATCTCGACTCGGAAATCCTCGGGTTGCCGGAAGCGCCAAAAACCATCCATGTCGGAGAGATAAAAAGTCACAACGCAAAGTCTTTCGCCAAGCTGGTTAAAGAAGGTGTGCGGGTAGCGAAACCGCTCCACTACGGCCAGATACAAACCTATATGTATCGGCGCGGACGCGATCGCGGGATTTACCTTGCCGTATGCAAGGATACGGACGAGCTTTACGCTGAGCGCCTTGAATTGAACGTTGAGTTCGTTGTGCGCCTGCTTGCCAGAGCGCAGCGCATTATCGACGCAGGCGAGCCGCCAGCGAAACTGCACGAAGACCCAAACCACAAAATGGCATTCGCCTGCGGCTGGTGCCGTCATAAGCCGATTTGTCACGACTATGCGCCAGCGCGCGTCAACTGCAGGACATGCCTCTACTCGACGCCAGAGGACGGCGGGTCGTGGTCGTGCGCTCGCTTTAGCAAGCCGCTCAGTATCGATGAGCAGGCAGCGGGGTGTCCCGCACACCTGACGATTCCCGGCCTAGTGGCAGGTGAGCAAATCGATGCGGACGAGGACGCAGAGACGGTTACGTACAGAATGTATGCCGATGGTCGTCTATGGACCGATGGCGCCAACGACAACAAGGAAGCAGCATGAAGCCCGCAACATGGCGAGATCAATACAAGTCGATGGAGCAATCATGGATGGTTCTCCGCGACCAGTACAGTGAGATAGCACGCGCTTTAGGCTTTGAAGGTGACTCGTGGTTTGGCGACCCGCTTGCCAGCCACGCAGAGATACTCGAGCGCGCCGAGGCTGCGGCCGCAACTTGGAGGGCAACAGCATGACCCGCCCAGCCGCATTCGACGCAGCCGTTATGGCCTATCTGCCCGCACTGAAGAAACTCGCGCGCAAGCTAACGAACATAAATGACGACCGCGACGAACTTGTGCAGGACACGCTTGCTTACGTGTTCAGTCATTGGCGCAACTTCCGCAACGATCCATCCGCGCCGAAGAACGGCATGTACAACTGGCTCACGCTGAACATGCGGTCGATCGCTCAGGGCAAGCGCCAGGTTGCAGCCAACAAGAAAAAGAACATGCCTGCCGCGGACGTCTTGGCACTGACGCGCCTGTCGACACCTGCGCAGCAGGAGGACATCACCTACGCCACCCAAGTTGTGCGCCGTCTATCGCGCAGCCGCGACGGTCGCATGTTGGTGCGTCTCGGGAAAGGCGAGATGTTGCGCGAGATCGGCGAACGCCGCGGTATTAGCCATGAGCGCGTGCGGCAGCTTACCGAGCAGGCACGTGAGCGGTTGGTCAAGGCTACCAAGGTTGCCGCCTAATGCTCGAACTGCGTCCATACCAGCGAGAAAGTATCGACGCACTGTACGCCTATTGGGCAAATGGTGGCGGCAATGGCTTGATCGTACTCCCGACTGGCGCGGGCAAAGCTCTGGTTATTGCCAAGATTATCGAGGAGTTGCTTGCCGACTATCCCGATATGCGTATCGTCAACGTCACGCATTCGGCGCCGCTTGTGGAACAGAACTTCAAGGAGTTCATTGGCCTATCGCCGTTTGCGCCGGCTGGCATTTATTCCGCCAGCCTTGGTCGGCGCGACAGCCGTGCGCAGATCCTGTTCTGCGGCATTCAATCGGTCTACAAACGCACAGCCGAGATTGGCGACGTGGATCTTGTCATTGTTGACGAGGCGCACGCCATCAGCCGCAACTCCAACACCCAATACGGCAAGTTCTTTAGCGGCATCAAAAAGAACAATCCAGACAGCCGTGTCATGGGGACGACGGCGACCGACTACCGTATGGATTCGGGCAGGCTTACCGATGATATGGAGTCGGACGGAGAGGTTGACGAGGATGGCAAACCGCAGCGCGTCAAGCTGTTCGATGATGTCGTTTACGAAGCCAAGATTACAGACCTTATCGAGCAGGGGTATCTGACCAAACTCACCAGCCACAAGACCACGGCCAAGATTGACCTCAAAGGCGTAGGCACGCGCGGCGGAGAGTATATCCCTGGCCAACTGTCTGAGGCTGCGGAAAAGATCATTGAGGCGGCTGTTGCCGAAGACATGATTATGTCTGAGGGGCGCCGAGGCGGGCTGTTTTTCAGCACCAGCAAAGAGAACGCCAGGCACATAGCCGAATGCGTCAGGCGCCACGGCAGGCCGTGCGCGGTTCTTACAAGCGACAACGCTCACCAGACCAAGGAGATTTTCGAAGGCTTCAAGGCCGGCAAATATTGGGCGATTTCGTCGGTGAGCATGATCACGACAGGCACAAATTTCCCATGGGTGGATTTCATCAGCCTTATCTTGTCGACTAAGTCACCAGGCAAACTTGTCCAGATCCTCGGTCGCGGAACGCGCAACTTTCCAGGCAAGGAGGACTGCTTGGTCGCCGACCACGGCAAGAACTTGGCATATCACGGACCGATCGATCAGATACGGCCAAAGGCACCGGGTGAGGGCGATGGCGAAGCGCCTAAACGCCTGTGTCCTGATGAAAATTCACCCGGCGCCGTCAAGGATGTAAATGGCAATTTCGGCTGCGGCGAAATGGTCCACGCGTCGGCGCGGACGTGCCATTGCTGCGGATATGTCTTCCCGCCATCCGATGAGGTGAAGATTACGGCGACGGCGGCAGATGCACCAGTGCTTAGCACAGAGGTAGCCAAGTGGCGAACCGTTACAAAGAGGAGTTTCCGATTCAAAGAGGGTAAGGGCGATAATCCGCCCTGTGTGCAGGTTGTCCATACGTGCGGGCTTACCGTCATCAACGGCTTCATATGTCCGCAACACCTTGAGCATCCCGATCCGCGCAAAGGCCGATATGCAAAGAGTTATGCCGATCGGTACTGGCACCAGCATGGTGGCTCAAGACCGTTCCCTTCCACGGTGATGGATTTCTTGGAGAGGCAATCTGAACTCCTCACAACGGAGGAGATCAGCGTTAAGCCATCGGGCCGCTACTGGAACATAACCGAATACAAACCTGGCACCGAACGAGAGCACGCCGAGAACGATAACCAGCGGCCCGCTGATAACGACAATGGAATAGGCAACGTAAGCTGGAGCGAATTGGATGACAGCATACCTTTCTAACAAAACCCCAACCGAAATCCTAACCGCCGAACTCCGCGGCTGCTGCAACGGCTACGTCGGCGCCCCGGCTCTTGCTATGCAGTGTGTTAGCGCGCTGCGCGCGGCTGGGTGGGTGATCGTAAGAGAGGGCGCCAACGGCGCGGCACAGCGGGAAGCAGTAGCGGCGTACCGTGAGGATAATGATAACGCTGCGCATACGAGCGATTGCGCGGTGCGCAATAGCCGGTAAGCGCAATGTAACGTTGGCGCGTCGTAAGCGCCCAAGCGCGAACGTTACAAAACATCGGACACTAGGCCGGCATATTAGAGGATTTGTATCATGACCTACGACCCGTACACACTGCCGCCAAAGACGCACAATCAAGAGCCGTTCGCGCTGATTAAGCAAGAGATTGAAGACCTGTTTGATGAGGCTAAGAACTTCGCCGACGGAGAGCCAATCGACAGACAGGAAATGCACGATGCTATCGAGAAGCTCTACGATGGACTTCACGAGGCCGGCAAGCGCGCCGATGCGATGCGCGTAGAAGAAAAGAAGCCGCTAGACGATGCCGTGCAGGCGGTGCAGGACAAATACAATCCGCTTATCCAGCCAAAGAAGGGCAAGGTTGCGCTAGGTAAGGATGCGCTTGGTACGCTGCTCGCCGCATGGCGAAAGAAGATCGCCGATGAGAAGGCTGAGACCGCACGGCTCGCGCGCGTTGAGTCCGATCGCATTGCTGCGGAAGCGCAAGCCGCTATCCGTGCTTCGGCAGGCAACTTGGAGGCTCGCGTTGAGGCCGAGGAACTGCTCGAGCAAGCCAAGCAAGTGGAGAAGTTTGCAAAGCGTGCCGACAAGGCGGCAACAACCGGAACTGGCTTGCGCACCGTGTGGCGCTGCACTCTAGAGGACGAAGGGAAGGCGTTGGATTGGGCTTATGGGCGCGCTCCAGAGCGGTTTCGCGAGATGGTGCAGTCAATGGCGGAAGAGACGGTGCGCGCCGGTATGCGTAGCGTTCCAGGCTTCCGCGTGTGGGACGACAAGGTGGCAGCATGAGCAACCACGGCGACCAGTTTATGACATGCCCAGAATGCGGCGCGCGCGCAGAGGCTGGGTGCGTTGACGTCGGCGCGGGGCTGTACATCCAGGACGAATACGAATGCCGCTGCGGTTGGAATTCCGCAGCAGTTGGAATGGCCGACGTCGCGAACTATGAGGATTGGTTTGTTGATTGATCTACCCACAACACCCGGCGGCTTCGGCTGCATTCTCGCGGATCCGCCGTGGTCGTTCCGAACGTATGCAAACGAGAACGTGGCGCCAGCACGTGGAGAGCAGCCGTATCCGGTGATGTCGCTTGACGACATAAAGGCACTGCCCGTCGCGACGATCGCCGCCAAAGATTGTCTGCTGCTCATGTGGACGGTTAGTCATCTGCAGGCGCAGGCATTTGATGTTGGCCGCGCGTGGGGATTTGAGCCTGTAAGCGTCGCCTTCGTTTGGGACAAGGGCAGGATGGGAATGGGCTATTGGACGCGACAGGAGGTTGAGATTTGCCACCTCTTAAAGCGCGGGAAGCCGCGCCGTCTCGGTAAGGGCGTGCGCCAGCTAATTCGCGCACCTCGTCGCGAGCACAGCCGCAAGCCTGACGAGCAATATGAGCGCATTGAGCGTCTTGTCGACGGGCCGTATCTCGAGTTGTTCGCGCGTCAGGCTTGGCCAAACTGGCGCGCTTGGGGAAATCAGACAGACAAGTTTGCGGCGAATGATAACTTGCCGCTTTTTAAGGAGATCGCCTAGTGGCCAAACTCACCAAACCGGAAGCCAAGGCCCACGCGCAGGCAATCGAGATGCTTGTCAAAGAGCGTCTGACGGAAGATGAGAAAGAATTTGTGTTCCGCAACTGGCATGAGGGCGCCAACCACATCAATGGGTCTGCGGGCGCGTTCTTCACGCCGTATGACATGGCGTTCGACTTTTCATTTGACGTTGGCGGACATCGCGTCATCGATCTATGCGCCGGCATCGGCATGCTGTCATATGCCGTTCATTACCGCAGCCGGTTTGGCGAGCGCACCGCTGACATAACGTGCATTGAGCGCAATCCCGACTATGTCGCAGTCGGCAAGAAACTTCTGCCAGAGGCAACGTGGATACAGGCTGATGTGCTTGATGTGCTTGACATGGGTCTTGGTCAGTTCGACTACGCGATTAGCAACCCGCCGTTCGGCAACATCAAGCGCGAACGTAACGCACCGAGGTATAGCGGTCGCAACTTCGAATTCCATATCATCGACATTGCCGCACACTTAGCCAACTACGGCGTCTTCATCGTGCCGCAAGGTAGCGCCGGCTTCAACTACAGCGGTAGGCAATTCTATGAGCGCCAGAAAGACGGCAAGGCTGTTAAGTTCCAAGAGTTGACCGGGCTGCACTTCGACGCTGGCGTGGGTGTGGATACGGCATTCTACCGAGACGAATGGAAAGGCGTCTCGCCGCTTTGTGAGATTGTGTCAGTCGACTTTGCCGAGGCGCGACAGATGGCGCCAGCCGTTATTGCGCCAGCAATAAGCGCGGCCAATGACAATGCACCACACCAGCCGCTAGACCTCTTCTCGTTCGCAGGTGCCGCATGACCACCACCGCAAAGCAACCCAACCACGACCCCGACGCCTGCCACGTCTGCGGCCGACACGCGATCGGCATTGGCGTAGGGCAGATGCGTCGGCCAACCGACGACCCGCGGTGGCTCTGCGCCGAATGTTTGCCGCTGTTGGAGTACGTGAAGGACATACGGCGATGGGATGCTTATGAGATCAAAGCATCGGAATTGGCCGGCCAGGACGCGGGAGCCTATGCGGACAGCATAGGCAAGACCGATTTGGCGATCATGGACGACGTTGAGTGGATGACGTTCCGCAACACCATGATCCGTGGCTTCGGCAAGCACATACGAAGATTGATAAGGGATGGAGAGGCGCCTTGGTGATTGCCGACAATGACAATCCTCGCGAAAAGACATGTTCTATGTGCGAGGAAACCAAGCCGATTGACGCCTTCCACAAGCAGCCAACTGGAAAGTTTGGACGGCATTCGTATTGCACTGATTGCGCAAACACAATCAGACGTCTGTCTCGTCCAACAACAAGCGCTGAGCGTGGCTACACACAAGAGCAAAGCAAGCGTTGGCACCTAAAGCGGCGTTACGGTTTAACGCCATCTAATTATGAATCGATGCTAACCGAGCAGAGCGGCAACTGTGCCATCTGCGGAGAGCAGGCGGCTAGGGCTTGCGTCGACCACAACCACAACACAGGCAAGGTTCGCGCAATTCTTTGCCACCGCTGCAACATCGGTCTTCCGTATGTGGAGGATGCGGTCTTTCGCGAGCGGGCAACTGCATACCTAGCCAAGCATGAGCAGGAGGTCGCTTGAGCAAATTCACCTTCATAAGCATGTTCAGCGGAATTGAAGCCGCCAGCGTTGCCTTTACGCCTCTAGACTGGAAGGCAATCTGTTTTGCGGAGTTCGACAAGGCGGCGTCTGCCGTCCTGGCGCATCATTATCCCGACGTGCCGAACGTTGGGGACATGAGCAAGCATGACTGGTCGCAGTATCGCGGCAAGGTCGATGTCGTCTGCGGCGGCCCGCCGTGCCAGGCATTTAGCGTTGCCGGTCTGCGGGAGTCGCTGAATGACGCTCGCGGTAATCTTTCTCTCGTTTACATGAAGGCGCTCCATGCAATTAAGCCTCGAAATGCCATTGTTGAAAACGTCCCCGGGTGGCTCAACACACCAGACAACGCGTTCGGATGTTTCCTGGCGGGAATTGTCGGCGCAGATGATGCCCTGCCTGCGCCAGGCGGGAACAAATGGCCAAACGCAGGCATGGTTGCCGGGCCAAGGGCACGGGTCGCTTGGCGGGTTCTCGACGCTCAATATTTCGGACTCGCCCAACGACGCAAGCGCGTGCTCGTTGTCGCAGATTTTGGAAACGGCGCCGATCCAGCCGCGGTTCTTTTTGAGCGCGTTGGCATGCAAGGGAATCCTGCGCCGAGCAGAGAAAAGGGGGAAGACGTTGCCGGAACAATTAGCGCGCGCACTTCAGGCGGTGGCGGGCTAGGAACTGATTTCGATTTGGCTGGCGAGTTGCAATACTCACCAGAAATAGCGCGTTGCGACGCAACGCGCGAAGGTTCGTCGCAAGACTTCGAATCGACCACGATGGTGGCTGTCGAAGTGGCGCCAACAATGCGCGCGGGAGGCAACGTGACTGGCGGTGACAGGCCGTACGGCATGGATGTCGACACATGCGATAGTTTGGCGATTGTCCACGCCATTCAGGCCGGTGCGTTGCGCACCAATCCGAGCAGTGGACCTGATGGCGTTGGCGTTCAGGCTGATGTCGCCTACACGTTGGAAGCGCGTGCTGAGGTGCAAGCCGTATGCCAACAAGTCTATTCCATCATGCCGCAGAACAGCGGCAGGGCTGCGGGTCAATCCAACGGCAACCAAGGCGGCGATGTCGTATGCGTCACGGGAACCGTGACGCATACTCTCACGACCGAAGGAGCCGCTGGTGGCGCACCCATGGTTGCCACCTCCGCAGTCCGTCGCCTTACGCCGCGCGAGTGCGAACGCCTGCAGGGGTTTCCTGACGACTATACGCGCATCCCGGTACGCAAGACGCCGAAGAAGGTCACGCGCCTGCGCCCCGACGATATGTGGGAGTGCATAGACGGCGAGTGGTGGCTCATGGCCGCAGACGGCCCGCGCTACAAGCAACTCGGCAACTCATGGGCGGTGCCGAAGTTCAGATGGCTTGGCGAGCGCATTCAACGGTTGATGCCTGCGAAGGCAGCCGCCATTACAGCCGCCAACGATAATCAGGAGCGCATCATTGCCGCAGCTTGAGTACTCAATAAAAGCAATCCCAACCACCTATGCGGGCGTCAATTTCCGCTCGCGTCTTGAGGCAAGGTGGGCCGCGTTTTTCGATCTGTGCGGATGGAAATGGGACTATGAGCCATTCGACCTAGAGGGATGGGCGCCGGATTTTCGCATCAGGACGAAAGTAGGGCCTGTTCTTTGTGAGGTTAAGCCGGCCGACTTAGTAACATTCATTGATCGGCAGGCATCTTCAAACAACGCCGAGCTATGGCCATTCGAGGAATACAATAAGGCTGCTCGCTACATGCATACGTATGCGGTTTGCCTACTTGGCGACTCGCCATTATCAAATGGGTTTCCGATAGGGGTTATTGGCGGAACACCACATGGCCTTGAGTTCGATGATTTGTATGAAGCGCTATTGCCGAAGGGTGGAGACGCGCATTGGCGCGAGGCAGGCAACCGCGTTCAGTGGAAGCCAGATAACGACGACTATTACAATCGAGTTCGCCGCATCTTTAGGAGAGCCGCATGACCGAAGCATCACTTGCGCTTTCCTACGCCAAGGCTGGAATTCCCGTTTTCCCATGCAGGGCCGCTGACGAAGAAACTGGAGAGTACGATCGCGAAACCGGCGAACTGATCGTCTACAAGGCAAAGACGCCGCTGGTTAGTTCTGGCTTTAAGGGCGCCACAAAAAACGAGCGCGTGATCCGCATCCTATGGGAGCGCAATCCTGGCGCCATGGTTGGCATACCGACAGGCGAGCAGCTTGGCGCTTGGGTGCTCGACGTCGACGTGCACAAAGACGACGACGGCAACGTAATCAACGGATACGAGACGCTAGCTGCGCTCGAGCAGAAGCATGGCCCGCTGCCTGTCACAGCTACGGCGCGCACCGCTGGCGGGGGCGAGCATCGGTATTTCAAATACGCGGCCGGCGTGCGTAACCGCGGCAAGCTTGGCGCGGGCCTAGACGTGCGTGGAAGCGGGGGCTACGTGATTGCCCCTGGTAGCAAGACAGGCGATGGCAAAGAGTATGTGTGGCTTGATCACGATGGCGACGGCCTGCCCCCGTTGGCTGAGGCGCCTGACTGGATACTGTCGCTTGTCTTGCCGCCAGTGCAAACACACGCCGCTTCGGCGTATGAATACGCGGCTGGCGACAACGACGTTTATGTAGAGCGCGCAGTCGAGGCAGAACTGAACGAATTGGCTACTGCACTGCAGGGTAGTCGCGGTGAACAAGTCAACAAGTCAGCCTTCAATCTCGGTACATTGGTAGGTGCCGGCGCCTTGTCCCGCCATGAGGCCGAAGCTGGTCTGTTCGATGCCGCTTACGCCAATGGCGTTGTCGCGAAGGATGGCGAGAAGGAAATCCGCGCCAAGATCCGCCGCGGTCTTGATGCGGGCATTAAAAAGCCTCGCGCAATTCCAGAGAGGCAATATGCTGACGACGGCACAAAGCCAATGCCCGTCGATGGCATCATCAAAAGCGGTATGGCTAAGCACGCGCAACCAGAGCAACAAGTCGACATTGTCGCCCCTGCCGCAAACGACAATGAGGCGGTGTCAGAAAATCCCGTACAAATTTCGGACATTGACGACGACCCCCCCGAATACAAGCTCGAGGCTGTCGCCAATCTTGAAGACCTGACCAATCCTGGCGGGTTGGTCGAGGAACTTATCGACTGGATTGTGTCGTCGGCGGAGTACCCGTCGCGCACACTCGCCATGGCCGCGGTTCTGCCAATGGTAGCGTCGCTATGCGGCTCGCGCTTCTCGACCGGAAGTCGCGACACCAGGCCAAACATTTACACTGTGGCGTTGGCAGAATCGGGCTTCGGCAAGGAACACGCACGAAGCCAGATCAAGCGCATCCTGATGAGCGACCATGGCGTATTCAGCGATTATAGCGGCCCCGCCCGCATTATGTCGGCGTCGGCGCTCCGCGAGGTATTGGAAAAGAACTCGTCGGTAAACTGTCAGATTGACGAGTTCGGCGGATTTGTGCGCGAGATCACAGACCGCAAAGCGGGGAGCCATCAGCGCGCTATATCGACCGACATGCGCGACTACTATTCCGCATCGTCAACCTTCTTTGAGGGCGCGGCCTACCGCGGCACACCACCAAAGCGCATCTACAATCCGTGCCTATGCATCCACGGCACAAGCACGCCAGAGCAGTTCTGGACAGCGCTCAGTTCTGCCAGCGCTGAGGATGGCCTGTTGCCGCGCCTAATATTGTTCCATGTAAAAGGCGACAAACCGCAAGCCGTGAAGCCAGTGCGCGATGTGAGAGACGTTCCGTACATCCTCATGGAACGAATGGCACGCGTGGCCGGGATAGACGTAGCCAAGAAGCGCGGCAACGTCGGCGCGACCGGCATTAAGGTGAAAGCTGATTGGACCGAAAACAAGCCACACATCGTGCCGTGGACGCCGGACGCGGAAAGCGTCTTCCGTGCCGTCAAGGAGACGATCGATGCAAAGGAAGGTCGTGTTGCCGTCGAGGGCCGCCCATTCATGCGACGCATCGTTGAGAACGCCATCAAGCTGGCCCTCATCGTTGCTGTAGGCAAGGATCCAGAGAATCCGCGAATAACTGAATACGACTTTGAATGGGCCGCGTCCCTGGCGTGGACTTGCGCGGCTGGAATGCTTGCCGAAGTCGGCGAGCGCCTGGCCGATAATCAGCGTGAGGCGAACTTCAAAAAGATTGCCAGTCTTATTCGGCAATCCGGCAAGAAAGGCATCACTGAGGGCCGTCTATTCGATCGCTGCAAGGCCATCGATGGTTGGCAGCGCAAGGAGATTCTTGACGACCTTACGAAGGGCGGCAAGGTCGAATATGCGGCCAACGAGAACAAGTCTGGCCGCCCAACGCGACGGCTTGTTTGGGTGGCGTAATTCGTCCATCCAGCGCGGGAGTTTCGTCCATGGATAAATCCGAGTTTCGTCCATTTGTCCGAGTTTCATCCACGGTCAAAAAAGACGAAACTCCCGCGAAAAAACTCAATGAAATCAATGGCATATATACTATATATAGAGTTTCATCCATTTATCCATAACGTTATGTATATGTACCATTTTCTATCATTTTCATAGTTCTGTGTAATATACAGAGGAGGAATGGACGAAATGTCTAAGGCTCGCAAAACCACCGCCCGCACCACCCAAACTGTCCGCATCAACGGCGCCCGCGTACGGCTCGTCACGCAGAACGGCAAGGTGACCACCATTAAGGCAGCTCCGCTCGAGTGGGAACTGCAGGCGGCTGCTGTGCGTAGGTTGCGCGGCATGGATGAGTACGGTCGGCGGTTCTTGCTTGTAGGCGGCATGGAGGCCGGCAGGCGTGGACGCAATGAAGCTGCGAAGGCGCTGGCGACCGGATTGACGGCTGGCCACCCTGACCTGACTGTGTTTCTGCTTGGCGGCAGGTGCGGATTTATCGAATACAAGGCAGCCAATGGTCGTCTGTCGCCGGAGCAGACACACAGGCATGCCGCGCTGAGGGCGATCGGTCATAACGTTGAAGTGGTCAAAGCGGTAAGCGAGGTGGAGTGCGCCGACGCTACAGAGGCCCTGGTGCGTGGTTGGTTGGCGGCCGACAACGACAATAAAAAAATAGGCGCTTTCGCATAATTGTGCTTGACTCAATAGGCGCAAGCGCCTAAAGTCATATCAACAAAGGAGAGCGACATGACCTACACCCTCGGAACCAAAACCTTCGAAGTTAAAGAAACCAACGGCAAGTTCTTCTATTACTCAAAGGCGGCTCGCCGCTGGATGCCTGTAAAGCGCGAGTTAGTCGAATTCGAGGGGCGGGCTATCTACAACTGATGGCATTAGATCACGGAATGCTCAACCTGCCCCTTTCCAAAAGAGGGGCAGGTATCGATGTGGAGATAGATCGATATAAGCGGGATCTGGCCAAGCGCGCCAAGACTTATGCAAAAGCTAGTGCAGCACAGGCAAAAATTGACAGAGCTGCAGCTCATGCGCTCTTGGATGCCGCCGATGTTTCGCGCATTCAACATTTAGCCACCAAGTGCAGTCAGACTCTGCCCGCTATGCGCAAGCACCTTCGCGCCGAGTGCCACTGGCAGCCCAAGCTCGTAATCTCCCTTCTGGCTTGACATCATAGGCGAAAACGCCTATAGATTGCGGTGAACAGAATCACGCATACTAAATGTGGGGACATCATGGCAATTGCCAAGTCGAAGACAGGCAAGAGAACAACGGTAAGCCCCGGAACTAAGGGCGCGATAAGCGAGCACTTGGCAACAGCATGGCTACTGTCAAACGGCTACGACGTCTTCAGGAACGTCTCGCCAAACGGCAGAGCCGACTTGCTGGCCGTCGATTGGGTTAAGGATGAGACGATACGAGTCGATGTAAAATCTGAAGGGTTCAGCCTTGATGCCGACAAGACGGGAGCGATGGCAGCGCAAGCAAGGCGGCGTGCCGATTCTAATAGCGGATACGACATCAAATATCTCGTAGTGAAAAACGATGGCGATTGCGAGTGGTATGGTGAAAACGCCATTAATGCCGATAACGATAACTCGCCAGATATGTGGACCGACAAGGTAACAGGGAAAAGCTTTTGGTCACCAGGCCACGATATGAGCAGCAAGGAGTGGACGTATTTTTGCCATTGGCTGCTTCGGGCATATCCAGAAAAGATCAAGCCACATTCTGAGGTGTTCGTCAGGAATATATCCTCAAGAGGGGTTGCTAACGACAATCCTAGAATCACTAAGGCTGAGCTTCCGCACCTTGAACGATTGAGGGTTCATATTCACAAGCAGTTGCAAGAAGCGGGCAGACTAAAAAAGAAGGCTGACGCAGCATGAGTCGTCATGGTTCTCTATCGGAGCAGCTTGGCGCGCTCAAGTCGTACCGCGGCAGGCCGGAAGGCACTATTGAGACTGTGCAAACCAATTGGAAGACAATCGCGGCGAACGACAACAGCCCCGAAGACCTTGACGGGCTTCACATTGAGCGTCGCAGGTCTGTTCGCCCAACGATCGGAGAAATTCGCACAGCCTTTGAAGATGGCGAAACGCTGCGAAACGAATGCGGGCAAATCGTGGCGATCGGCCAACTTCGGTTCAGTGACGGAACACAGACTGAAAAGGCCTACCGCTACAGCGTCGACGGCAAGCTAATCGAGTACGACGCTCCGATGCCTGTCGGAGCTATGCTTGGAACCGGTGATAAACAGGAGCGCGTGCTTGGTGGTGACACAATCACCAGTAGCGCCATATATACTGCGGTGTACGGCGGGAAGCACCCAAACAAGGTGAGGCGAAAGGACAAGGATGCGCGTGCATCGGAGAAACCTGCGCCAGAGCGCACAAAGCTGCAGATGCGCGGCGAAATAGCTGCATTGCCTGAATACCCAATTACGGTGTGCAAAAAAGGCTTCCCATGGAAGCCTTCCAGCCTGCGCGAGCTTTTTATGGGCCTGGAGAAAGTCAAGAAAGGCGAGGCCGGTAGCATAGCGTGGGAAGATATTTCAACGCACGTGGTCGAACGTGAGGTTTGGGCCGAGACGATGGCTTCGCTATCTAAGAAAGACTTTGAAGATATGGACAAGGCAATGACGGCCAGCAGCGTTTCAGAGTTCGGAGGTAGCGGCCATCAGCGCACCAAAGAACGTCGCGGAAAGCGACGGCTGAAGGCCGTAAATGACAATTTCATTGCGGCAATGAAGAAAAGCGCTGCGTGATTGCCGCTTTTGCCGGTTTTCATGGTGAGGGCAAGTGAGGGGTAGGGAATCTACCCAAACACTTCCGTGCGCTCAGCGACGGACCCGACGCCATGCTGCAGTTTTAGGTGCAGCCGCTGAGTGTCGGGTAACTACAAAGAGGATACTCCGTGGCAAAGATGAATTGGGGATATGCTAGGCAGCGCAGCAAAATGCGCTCGAATGGCGTTGAGCCGGTTAGATCAGCTAAGATTGGTATGCGCATAACAAGAGCGCCTTACGATGTGTCGCCGGAGCCTTCGGAGAATACGTACCCAAGGCGCAAAGGCGTAGGCGTCTCTTGGATTTACATTGGCGACGAAGCGGTCGATGCTGGAATCGTAGACGGCGTATCCGACCGGGAACCTGATTTCGTTGTTAGGGACGTCGCTAGCGCACTTGAACTTATTGAAAAACTGCGAGAAATGATTCGCGGTCTCGATAAGATAGCGGCTAAGGCCGCTTAACAATCGCCCTACCGCGCGCCTCCTCTCGCTGCGGCTGGGCGGTTTCGCTGCCGGTTGAGCCTTACATAAGGTTCCCGGCAGCGCTCAATTTTCACCGCATGCCTTACCCCAACAAGGAATGCATACCTTGACCCTTCACTATACGGCAGGCGGCACACCCGCCGACCTTCTCAAAGCCGGCTTCAATCTGGCTGATGTTTCATCTGTGGATCGCCTTAACCTTCTGCCAGACGGCATGAAAGGCCTGGTTTGGGTCGGTACTAATGTCGGCGCCACCGCTACTTTCCAGTCGTTTGTGCGCCAATTTGTCGGCAATCCGAAACTGTTCGGTTTCCGCCTCGGTGACGAGCCTGACATCACCGGCAAATACAAGACGCGCACCGACCCTGCCGCGTTGATGGCTGAATCCGACTTCATCCACGCCACCATTCCAGGCGCAAAGACGTTCGTGACGCTGATGGACATGGGTCCATACGGTGCGCCTGACTATTCGAACACCTACAACTATGCGAACACCCATATAGACCTGTTCGGCATCGATCCCTACCCGGTTCGGCCGTCGGTTTATGATGTTAATTACATCGACAAAGCGGTGGACGCGGCTGTCAAGTCAGGCATCGAACTGGTGCGCATCGTTCCTGTGTTTCAGGCGTTCGGCGGAGGCAGTTGGACAAGCAACACTGGCGATGGTTACAAATTCCCGTCCATCGCTCAGATGACTGAAATGTTCCAGCGTTGGGACAGGAAGGTTCCTAACGCGCAATTCGATTTTGCGTATGTGTGGGAAGTCAAGAACGGTCACACCTGCATCGGCGGTACATCCGCTGCCGAGCTGGCCATGCGCGATATATACAGGCAGCACAACACGGCTGTTGTGGCGCCAACTTCGACGGCGGCCCTGACGATTGAGGGGCAGCCAGCCACGCAGGCTGGCATCGACGCACTGGTTGCTGCCCGCAATTCTGCAACAGCCGCACGCGATGCGCTTGCTGCGAAGATTGCGGCAGGCGTCAAGGCTCTTAGCTAAAGGAAATAGCAATGTTCGAATTGATCTTTATCGCGGCTATTGCTGCCGCAGCTTGGTACTTCTGGCCGCAGATTACGGCATTTGTTAAGGCTCGCCTCGGCGAGTAATCTACCACAACAACACGAGAGGAGATCCACATGAATGCATATTCTTACGCAGCCGAGTTCAATCCGTTTGCCGCCATGGACGCAGATAACACCACGACTGAAGATACCTTCTTCCCCGGTGACGTCGTGCAGTTGCTAACCGGCTCGCCGCTTATGACCGTTCTCAGCGTATGCGAACATGGTTGCGTTGAGGTTGCCTGGTACGACGACCACAAGGGCATGAACATCGACGCCTATCCAAGGGAAGCGCTGGAGCATTGGGATGGCGAGGATTGACCGCTAGCTAAAACGCAATCGCGATTCTCGACCTCTCGCGATTGTCTACGGCGGGCAAGCTTCGGCTTCCCGCCGTTTCAATATGAGGTCGGCGAGGAGTCGAGACCTTGAAGTGTGAAGCACCGAATTGCGACAGAGATTCACGATCCAAATACCGCGATGGTCCGTTGGTTTGTGGTCTGCACTATCAAAGACTTTTGCAACACGGAACTTTCGACCTCCCAGAAAAAAAGAAGAAAGAATGGGCGACATGTTCTATTGATGGATGCGACAATCCATCTAGGACGGTTGGGGCAAAATTCTGCGAAAAGCATTATTACAGGCGATATAAGACTGGCTCGACAGACGATCCGGTTTTTGGTCGAACTTATGTGGCTTCTCATGGATATGTCGTATCATATAGCCCTGCACATCCGATATCTTGCAAGGCTGGAACCCTGTATCAGCACAGGCAAGTTCTATATGACGCCATAGGCGGTGGTGAGCATGCTTGCCATTGGTGCGCTCAAGTAGTTGAGTGGAGTGCAAAGGGCAAGCGAAAGCTAGTAGTTGATCACCTAGACAACGACAAAGAGAACAATACGATAGATAATCTTGTGCCTTCATGTCACGCCTGTAATGCAACGAGAGGATTATTCATGTCTTGGGTGATCAAGCATAAGGACGATCCATTTCTGTCGCGCCTGTTTACGGCGGCGAATGACAACGCTTCAGCGTTTAACTGCAATGAAGTACGAGACTGATCGTCCTTGGCGCCACCTATACGGCACGGCGCGTTGGCGGCGCTTGCGTAAGAGCCAACTATCGGCCAAGCCGCTGTGCGAATGGTGCCTAGAGCGGAAGATCAAAGAGCCCGCTACTGAGGTTCACCACGCAATTGCGCATAAGGGAGACTTAGGCCTGTTCTGGTCTGGGCCATTCATATCGACATGCAAGCCGTGCCATTCGAGTCGAGGTCAGCGCGAGGATAACGGAACGGCCATATCAACTAAACCAGTCCGCTATGGCGCCGATGGTTGGCCGCTCTAGGGGGGGGGCATCACGTTATAAAATAACGCGATGGGGCCTCATACCGCTTGGGGCCAACGTACGCATTTTTCCAATTGAAATGTTGAGGTCACTGGAGATTTTGCGTGACTGTTTCGGCGCAAAGGCGACTTCGATAGGTCACTAGTCAGACATAGGCGATTTCGCCTGCCAATGCAAGAGAATAATTTATGGCGCGGCCAAGAACGCCGAAGGCCAAGGCGAAAGTTACAGGCCAGGACAAAGTTCGTCGCAAGAAGTTTGAGGCGCGCACCGAAGTTAAGGTCTCCGAAGGAGTTGGCGACCCGCCCGAATGGCTGCTCGACTCTGAGCACAATAAACCGCGCGAGGCGTGGACGATCCTTAGGCGCGAGGTGCCATGGCTGAACAGCAGCCACCGCATGTTGATGGCTACGGTATGCAATCAACTTGGACGCCTAATCGCCGGCCAAGAAATTGGCGTTCAGGCCAGCGTTTTTATCAAGCAGTGCCTTAGCGAAATGGGAGCCACACCATCTGCTGCGAGCAAGGCTGGAGCGAAGCCGGATGGCGATAAAAACGAAGATCCAGCGGCCAAATATTTCACGTAAAAACCCGGTCGACGCTTACGCGATCGATGTTCTTGAGGGCAAAGTTATCGCTGGCCCGCATGTGCGGAATGCCTGTCAAAGGCACTTCGACGACATGGAGCATGGACATGAGCGAGGACTTGTCTGGGACCAAGGGGCGGCCGACCGAGTCCTGAACTATTTCCCTGACGTATTGCGGCTGAATGGCGGCCAGTTCGAGGGACAGAAGTTCCACCTTCACACCTCTCAGCAATTCAAGGTCGGGTCCATCTTCGGATGGAAGCGCACGGAGTCTGACGGCGCAGTTTTGCGACGCTTTCGCCGCGCCTACATCGAAGAGGGAAAAGGTAACGGCAAGTCCCCGTTGGCGGCAGGTATCGGCCATTACTGCATGACGTCCGACGGTGAGGCCGCCGCTGAAATCTATGCTGCAGCCGCAGCCAAGGATCAGGCGTTCGTTCTCTTCCGCGACGCGGTTGCCATGTATGAGCAGTCGCCAGCACTGAAGGAAGCGCTGACACCTTCTGGCGGCAATCCGATTTGGAATCTCGCCTACTTAGCCAAGCGGTCGTTCTTTCGCCCGATCTCGCGCGAAGGTGCGCATAGCGGCCCGCGCCCTTACGTGGCACTCTGCGATGAAATTCACGAGCATCCAGATGGCAGGGTCATCGAGATGCTCGAGCGAGGGTTCAAGTTCCGCCGTCAGCCGCTGCTGTTCATGATTACGAACTCGGGAAGCGATCGCACGACGATCTGCTGGGACGAGCATCAGCATGCGGTCAAGGTTGCGGCCGGCACGGCTACGCCTGACGAGGACTTTACCTACGTTGGCGAGGTCATTGACGACAGCACATTCAGCTACGTGTGCGCTCTCGACAAGGACGACGATCCGTTTTCGGATCCGACTTGCTGGCAGAAGGCCAATCCCCTTTTCGGCGTGACGCTGAAGCACGATTACCTGGCTGGCGTAGTTGCGCAGGCGAAGGACATCCCGTCGAAGCGTAATGGCATCTTGCGACTGCACTTCTGCGTGTGGACCGAGGCCGATACGTCGTGGATTCCGCGCCCGCTCGTCGAAAAGGTGATGGCGGACTTCGATCCGTATGAGAAAGACGCCGGCAAAATCGTCGCTGCCGGCTTGGACTTGTCGGGCAGCAAGGATTTGACTGCCGCGGCGTTCGTTCGTGAAACTGGCACCAAGCGCGTAAAGCGCGCGGACGGCACAGAAGCGGAACTGCCGACTTACGACGCATGGATTGAGGCGTTTACGCCTTACGACACGATGGACGAGCGATCCAAGGTCGACCACGTTCCATATCGGTTGTGGCTAGAGCAAGGCTATATCAATGCTCCTCCTGGCGCTCGCATCCGATACGATCATGTGGCGGCATTATTTGCGCGCGTCAACGCTGAGCACGGTATTGGTGTGCTGGCTTTTGACCGTTACGTATTTGACAAGTTTGAACAAGAGCTTGACGAATACGGCGTCGAACTAAAGACGGTAGCTCACCCGCAGGGCGGTAAGCGTCGTGCCAAGCCCGATGCGGATAAGATTGAAGCGGCCAAGGCGGGCGGTGAAGAGCCTCCGCTTGGCTTGTGGATGCCCGGCTCCGTCGCAGCACTGGAAACGCTGATCCTTGAAGAACGGATACGCATAAGGCGCAGTCCGGTTTTGCTTGGCGCCATCATGGGCGTGGCGATCGAGACCGATCCGCTTATGGGTAACCAGTGGCTGTCCAAGAAGAAGTCCACGGTACGCATCGATCCAGCCGTCGCGCTCTGCATGGCGGTTGGCGCTGCAGTGGACGGGACGGCTGAGCCGCCAAAGAAGGCCTACCAAATACTTTTTGTCTAGCGCTTTAGCGCAGGAAATCACGCAAAATGAATAGAGCTTATAGTTGGTTGACTGTGAAAGCAGTCGACGAGGGCAAGCGCACGATTCGCGGTGTGGCAACCACACCTGCTGTCGATCGTGTCGGCGACATTGTTGAGCCACTTGGCTGTAAGTTCGCCAATCCGCTGCCGCTGTTGTGGCAGCACATGCACGACAAGCCGATCGGCACAGTTACGTTCGGCAAAGCCACGGCTGACGGCATTCCGTTTACGGCGGAACTGCCGACTATCGCCACGCCCGGCACGCTGCAGGACCGCATTGAAGAGGCGTGGCAATCAATGGTTGCCGGCTTGGTCAGGGCGGTAAGCATCGGCTTTAGGCCGATCGAATACAGCTTTATGGAGAACGGCGGCATTCGCTTTACCGAGACGGAGGTTTACGAACTTTCCGCGGTAACGATCCCGGCCAACGCCGACGCCGTTATCACCAGCCTAAAGAACATGGATGCCGCAGCTATCGCGGTCATCAAATCATTCGACACGAACGCTCCTGCCGCGACAGGCCATATCGAGCGTCCTGCGAAAACGGCTTCTGCCGCACCCGGCGTAACGGGGAAACAAACCAAGACAACCAAACCCCTTACGCCACAGGAGAAACCGATGGCTAAGACTATTGCGGAACAGATTTCCGCATTTGAACAGACGCGCGTCAGCAAGGCTGCGCGCATGGAAGAGATCATGCTTGGTTCGGAGGGTGAAACCCTCGATGCCGAGATGGAAACCGAATACGACACGCTTGCCGACGAAGTGAAGGCGGTTGACGCTCACATCGTTCGCCTTAAGGCGCTCGAGGCCAGCAAGCTTGCCACCGCTAAGCCGGTCACTAAGGCCGCCACCACGGAAGAGGGCACGGCGCACCGCACGGTTGCGCAGGTCAAGGCCACGCCGACCGAGAAGCCCGGCATCATGTTTGCCCGCCTGGCCAAGGTGAAGACGATCGCCCGCCTTGACGGCGAGTCGGTTGCATCGGTCATTGAGCGCATTTATGGCGCCTCTGGCGATGTCGCTGCAATCCTGAAGACCGCTGTTGCTGCCGGCTCGACCATTAGCGGCAACTGGGCCTATAACCTGGTTAGCCAGGAAGGCGGTGTCTACGCTGACTTTGCGGCTTACCTGCGTCCGGCCACCATCCTCGGCAAGTTCGGCGTTGGCGGCGTTCCGTCTCTGCGCAATGTGCCGTTCCGCGTCCCGCTGATTTCGCAGACCGGTGGCGGCGCTGGTTATTGGGTTGGCCAGGGCAAGGGCAAGCCGCTCACCGCGCTTGATTTTGCGCGCACCACGATGGAGCCACTCAAGGTTGCTAACATCGCGGTGTTGACCGAAGAGTCGATCCGCGACTCCAGCCCGTCTTCGGAAATGATCGTTCGCGATTCGCTCCGTGACGCTCTGGTTGCCCGTCTGGATACCGACTTCATTGACCCGTCCAAGTCGGCTTCGGCCGGCGTGTCCCCGGCATCGATCACCTTCGGTGCGGCTACGGTCGCCTCCACCGGCACTTCGGCGGATGCGGTTCGTCTGGATGTGCGCGCGCTGTTTGCCAAGTTCATCGCGGCCAACAATCCGCCTTCGACTGGCGTCTGGTTGATGTCGACCACGAACGCTCTGGCGCTTGCCTTGATGGTGAATGCCCTCGGTCAGCCGGAATTCCCTGGCATTACGATGATGGGCGGCTCGTTCTTCGGCTTGCCGGTTATCGTGTCCGACTATATCGGCAGCGTGGTCGTCCTGGCGAACGCCTCGGATATCTATGAGGCTGATGAAGGCGGCGTTGCCGTTGACATGAGCCGCGAGACTTCGCTCGAGATGTCGGATGGCCCTGCGCAGTCGGCCCTGACTGGTGGCGGCGCCTCGATGGTGTCGATGTTCCAGACTAACAGCGTTGCATTGAGGGCGGAGCGTACGATTAATTGGAAACTCCGCCGCTCCTCGGCCGTCGCCTACCTGACGGGCGTTGTGTGGGGTGGTGCGGTTCCTGCCTCCTAATATTTGAATGACTGGCGGGCGATCTGTAATGGGTCGCCCGCTTTCCTACCTAGAGGAGATAGTGATGACTACAGTAGACAGCACTTCCGATGCGCGCACCGTTAACAACGTGATGCGCCACGCCTATCGCGTTTTGTCCGATGAGGAAAAAGCGCTTATGGGCAAACTCAAGGACATGGGCCTTGAGTTTCATGAATTCATCGCGAGCCTCGGCAATAGCCGTGAATTGGCAGTCGCGAAAACAAAGATCGAAGAAGCGACAATGTGGGCGGTTAAGCACCTTACCGCATAACCGGAGAGCCGCATGAAGAAGCTTATTGCCACAAAAGAGTTCAGCTACAACACACGCATGCTTCGCGCTGGTGACACGTTCGAAGCGTCTGGCCGTGACGCCATGCTGCTTGTCGGCATCGGCAAAGCAAGGCAGCCGCGCGCTGCCGTTGAATTGAAGGGTCCGCCCGCAAACGTGATTGCCAAGGTTGCCGTTTCGGCTACCGATGAGTTGCCTGCGGCAAGGGCGGAATATCAGGCCAAGTTCGGCAAGCGCCCGCACATGGGTTGGGACTTGGAGACGGTGCGCGCCAAGTTGGCGGAATCTGTAGTGCCGGCCGTCGAGCCAGTGGCTGCAGAACCGGCCGAACCCGCTCCAACCGCAAATCCCGCGCCAGTAGAGCCGGCGACCGCGCCAAATGCGCTGTCTTGATATTGGGCCGGGATCATTCCCGGCACCAGGATTTGAGACGCTTGATGCCGCACCAGGCGCAAACGTCACGCATGTCGGACGCGCTGAAAAGCCACCGTTCGACGATGACACTTTTGATATCGTTCATTCCTCGCACACCATCGAACATGTCCAGTGGTATGAGGCCGAGGCAACCCTTCGCGAATGGGTGCGCATCCTCAAACCGGGCGGCGTGCTGGAGGTGTGGACGGTAAACGCCTATGCGATCATGAAAGAGATGGTCGCTCTAGAGGAAACAGGCGTTTGGAATGGCCCGGAACCCGTATGGAAAGCAAACCTGACTGGTGGTGATCCCTGGTTGTGGGGTTCTGGACGTATGCTTAACTACCCCAAGTCCGGAAGTCACGGAAATCTCTGGCTGCATCGCTCATTGTGGTCGCCAGCATACTTGTCCAGCGCAATGGCGCGCTGCGGCCTTACCGACATTCGTTCGCTCGAAAAATCTGAACTTCGCGGCAAGGACCACAAGTGGATCAACTTCGGTGTACGTGGGGTGAAATGCGCGAGGTAGAATGCTAAGCGTCCGCAGTTTCGCTGACCTCAACCGCACGATCGCCGACAACCTCCACAGACTAGACCGAGACAAATTCGACTGCGTGGTCGGCATTCCGCGATCCGGCATGATTCCTGCCGCATTGATCGCGACGTCGCTGCAAAAGCCTCTGGCTGACGTGGATGGTTACGCAAGAGGCCTCGTGGCGGGGCGTAGCGGCGTGCAGGAGCGCGCCGGCCAACGAGTGCTCCTTGTGGACGACAGCGCAAACAAAGGCCGCGCCATGGCTGCCGCCGTGGCGAGGATTGCCCATCAGGCATCTGAGATAACCAGGCTGGCTGTGTTCGGACCATATCAGGTCGAGCCCGCGACGGTCTGTGACATGTTCTTCGAATGCGTTCATGGGCCGCGCGCGTTTCAGTGGAATATGATGAAGCATATCCGGCTTGACCGATGGTGCTTCGACTTCGACGGCGTTCTTTGTCGGGATCCGACGAAGGAAGAAAACGACGACGGCCCGGCCTACGAGAAATTCCTGGCCAATGCTGAGCCGCTGTTTCTGCCGACGCGTCCGATCGGCCATATCGTTACTGGACGGCTAGAGAAGTACCGCGGCGCCACAGACGCCTGGCTTAAGCGTCACGGCGTCTCCTACACGTCAATGACGATGATGCCCTATAGCACCAAGGCCGAGCGCTTGGCGGCCGGTGGTCGCGGCCAATGGAAGGCCGAGCAATTCAAGCGCATCGGCGCCGAGTTCTTCATCGAATCCGATCCGAAACAGGCCGGCATCATTGCGCGTGAAAGCGGACTGCCTGTCTGGTGCACAAGGACGCAGAGTCTCGCATGAGCATGACGGATACCGATGCGACGAACGCGCCAGCTACGAACGCGCCTGCACCAGACCTGACAATCGTCATGCCGTTCTACATGAATCCAGGCATGCTTTCTATCCAGTACGCCAAATGGGCCGCATGGCCGGAGGAAATCAAGGACCGCATTGCAATCATCCTTGTCGACGATGGATCTCCAGTGGGGCACGCAATTGACGTGCCCAGGCCGGAATGCTTGCCCGCGCTTTCGATCTATCGCGTTCTAGAGGATCGCCCCTGGCATCAGCACGCAGCTCGCAACCTCGGCGCGTATGTCGCTGGCGAGGGATGGTTGCTGCTTACCGACATGGACCATGTGCTTGCGGAGGAGGATGCCGCGGCATTGCTGAAGCGTATTGGGCTCGGCAAGCTCGATACTGGCACAGTGTACATGCTGAACCGCATTGAGGCCGATACCGGCCTGCAAACGCTGCAGAATGGTTTCGCAAAGCCGCATCCTAACAGTTTTGTGCTGACGCGCGAAGCGTTCTGGCGCATTGGTGGCTATGATGAGGACTTCTGCGGCGTCTATGGCACGGACGGCCTGTTCAGGGCGCGCGCCTTCGCCAACGCCAAGCAAGGACATCTCGATAAGGTATCATTGACGCGTTACTGGCGCGATCTGGTTGAGGATGCTTCGACCACGACACTGCTGCGCAAAGATGGGCGCGACCCACTTGCAAAGCACAGGATCATGGAGGCGAAGCGAACTCGCGGCGAACAGGATGTCGTCAAGGTGCTGCAATTCCCGTGGGAGCGCGTATTTTAATGCCCGCGCAGGAACCTATCACCGTCTTGACCTGGTTCTGGCGGCAGCCCGAAGGACGCATCACCTACAAGCCAGAGCATGTGAATATCTGGGCTGACATGGTGCGGCGCAATTTGTCGATGCCGCATCGCATTGCTTGCGTTACCGACATCCCGAATGGCATCGACCCATCCATAGACATTATTACGCCGCCTCGCGATTTCGAGGACGCGACAATTCCTACATGGGGACCGGCGAGGCCGCAGTGCCTGCGGCGCCTCGCCATGTTCAGTCCGAATGCTGGCGCGATCTTCGGACAACGTTTCGTCTGCATGGATATGGACTGCGTAATCGCAGGCCCGCTCGATTCACTGTTCGAAACAGATGCCGAATTCAAGATATATAACGGCACAGCTCCGGACAGGCTTTATAACGGCTCAATGATGCTCCTGAAGGCAGGGGCAAGGGCGGAAGTTTACAACAGATTTACGGTCAAGGATGCGGCGCTAGCTGGCCGCCGGTTTGTCGGATCTGACCAGGCATGGATAAGCCACATTCTTGGGGCCGGTCAGCCGACATGGGGACCAAAGGACGGGGTTAATTGGTGGGATAGAAGCAAGTCTGTGCCGGCAGAAACACGCCTGATGTTCTTTCCTGGCTACTTCAAGCCGTGGCAGTTCGTCGAGACGGTTCCCGATGAATGGGTGAGCAAGCACTACCGGCGCACACCTCACGGGCGCAGCCTTATTCTAGGCTACGCAGATACGGTCTGGGATGAACTTGAAGCCGCGCTGGAAACTGGACCATTCGATGCCGTCATAGCCTCACCAGAGGCGGCAGAGCATTGGCCAGGTGAAATACTGGCGATTGCCGAGGATGACCAGCACGCCGAAAAATTGGCCGTGATGCACGGCCTGACTGATGCTGTGTGGTGCGGGCGGCAGGCAATGGCGGTGTAGAGGGGATTGCAGACGGCAGCATGCGAACCGCGAAAGCGGGCTGCGGTCAGGCGATCTGGACTTCCAGTCCAGTCTCAGCGAAAAGCCGAGTGGCGGTAGGTGTATTTGAGAGACTCTTGGCGGAGTAGCCCCGCGATATCGGGGTAAAAGGCCCTTCGGAATATCCCGGCGCGGACATTCCGAAGGGCCACCATTTCAGGATTGCGGACGGCGGCGAAGCTCGAGTGGTTTGCGATGGTGCGCTGGCCACCGTCTGCAATTTCAGCCTGCTGCGACAAATGTTTGGTTTGCGCTGCTCCTGTGGCAGCAGGCACGGCTTGCGCCGTATTGGTCGGGGCGGCGACCGCGTGGCTTAATCACCGCCCCTGTGCGCCGCTCGTAAAGCACGACGCCATTCGATTGGTGGGTGGTGGCGAGGATTTTGTGGGCTACGCAGGAACGCTGGCCACCACCCGGCTCTGGGCTATGCCCTCCGCCATTCGATGTAGAGGTTTCGCAGCAACCGCTTTTCGACGTAGCGGTGCGCGCGGTTCGAAACGTGCTTCTTGTAGGATTCCTTACCGCTCGCGGCTTCGGTGACGGGCATGTCGAGTTTCGCAGCCTCGTATCTGGCGCGATCGGCATAGACCTTCTGGTAATAGGTCAGATCAGGGTTAGCCCACACATCCTCGCCAAAGACCGGCCGCCACTTGCCCATGCCTCCGATGACGTGTTCTCGAGCCACGTATGATACGGATCGCCGCTGTTTGTTGTAGCCGTGCGCGACCCAGTCATCCTTGGTTGCGCCTTCGCCTGGCGCGCCCTGTCGATTGCCGCTCATGACCGCCAGTCTGAGACGTTTCCAAACGGCGGACACACTCTTGTATGACCCGATGTCGCCGCACTCGCCGACGATGGTGGCGAAACTGATATCGCCGAAACCCTTGACGCCTTTAACCCATGCATAGACCGGCAGGCGCTTAGCTGCCTTAACCATGGCCTTCTCGTAGACCTCGCGCTGGTTGTCCAGTGGCATCATGGCCATGAGGTACGGCGATATATTGATGGTGCGCTGCCATATTCCCGCAAGATGCCCGCCCGCTCAGCCTGCGGAACCTCGTTGAGCAGCTTGCGCGCCCCGATAAGCAGAATCTCATCGCGATAGCTGGCGATGTTGCTGGCGTAGTTGGCGAGTTTGATTGCGGCGGCACTCATGTCTCCTTTCGCCTCGTCAAGCATCTGCCGTGCAAGGCTTTGCAGCGTTAGCGGCTTCGCTCCAGTGACATGCTTCAGTCTGGTATGCGCTGCCATAGTTGCTCCTCTGAATTGGTGCGGGCTGCTAGGGGGCAGTGGATTTCGCCTTTACGGTGGCCACCCGCTTCGCTCTTTCGAGCTTGGAATCATGAATAGGCGAAACCGCCTACATAGTCAACAAGAAAATGCGAAAACGCCTATGCGGGTGGTGCACGCCTTGCGCCGCAAGGCTTTCAGCCGCCTGAGCCATCCGAAATTAAGGACGTGGCATGAAGATTTTCGGCCTGCCCATCCCATTCACGGGTGAGGGCACACTAGAGACGCACGCCAAAGCGCTAAACCACGTTGATACCAACAGAGGCTGGTTTCCGCTGATCCGCGAAAGTTTTGCTGGCGCGTGGCAGCAAAACGTTGAGGTCAAACTTGACAGCGTATTGAGCTTCCATGCGGTTTTTGCCTGCCAGACGCTTATCGCGAGTGACATTGCCAAACTCCGCATCAAGTTGGTTGAGCAAGATGCCGGTGGAATTTGGTCGGAAACAACCAGTCAGTCGTTTTCACCCGTTCTTCGTAAGCCGAACAACTACCAAAATCGCATCCAGTTCATAGAGAATTGGGTGATTTCAAAGCTTCAGTCCGGCAATACATATGTGCTTAAAAGGCGCGATAACAGGCAAGTGGTTACGAGCATGTACGTGCTCGATCCGAAGCTTGTTACGCCACTTGTTGCAGACAATGGTGACGTCTATTACGACCTGCAGACCGACCATCTGGTTGGCTTGACGGCAAGCGTCACCGTACCAGCCACCGAAATCATCCACGACCGATTTAATTGCTTTTTCCATCCGCTTGTCGGGCTATCTCCTGTCTTTGCCGGCGGTCTTGCCGCGACGCAAGGCTTAGCGGTTCAGAAGAACTCGACGAAGTTCTTCCAAAACGGATCGCAGCCTGGAGGCATCCTTACAGCGCCTGGATCCATAGACGACACCACTGCTGCGCGCCTCAAGGCATATTGGGATGCCAATTACAGTGGTGAGAATGCGGGCAAGGTTGCGGTTCTTGGCGATGGTCTAAAGTACGAAGGCAAGGCTGTAACGGCGACGGATTCGCAGCTCATTGAGCAGCTGAAATGGTCGGCTGAGGTTGTTTGCTCCACCTACCATGTGCCGCCTTACAAGATTGGTATCGGTGTGACGCCACCGCACACGAGCGTTCAGGCGCTCAACATCGAATATTATAGCCAGTGTCTTCAGGTTCTGATCGAAGCGCTTGAGCTTTGCCTGGATGAGGGTCTTGGACTTGATACGCCTAAAGCCGGCGGCAAGGTCATGGGGACCGAGTTCGATATCGAGAACTTGCTCCGCATGGACAGCGTTACGCAAATGGATGTGCTGGAAAAAGCCAGCGGCGTCATGACGATCGATGAGAAGCGCAAGAAACTTGATTTGAAGCCGACTAAGGGCGGCGCTTCCGTTTACTTACAGCAGCAGAACTTTAGCCTCGAGGCTTTGGCGAAACGTGATGCTAGCGATGATCCGTTTGCGACTACGAAGACGCCAACACCCGCTCCAAATCCTGCACCCGAGCCCGCTCCCGTAAGCGGAGGCAAGGAAGTCATTCCGTTTTTTGCCGAGGCTGAGTTTGTCGGCGCATACGTTGAAAAGAAGGCGGCCTAATGGACCTGCAAAAGGCATTCGACGCCGGCTTTTCGGCGGTCAAGGGTTATATTGAGCGATCTCTCGATGCTGTCTATCAGCGCATCGACGCGCTTGAAAAGCGCGCGCCTGAAAAGGGCGAAAAGGGTGACGTTGGGGAGCGAGGCGCTGCAGGCATAGGACTTGCCGCAGCTCTGATCAATCGCGATGGCGAGTTGGTAATTACGCTTAGCGACGGCACCACGAAATCGCTCGGCGAGGTTATGGGGCGCGATGGCGCTGCTGGAGCCAAAGGTGAACCTGGGGAACGCGGCGAAAAAGGCCCGCCAGGCGAGCAGGGCGCACCCGGTGAGCGAGGCGACGTAGGCCCTGCTGGTGAGCCTGGCATGCGCGGCGAGCAGGGATTGCCCGGTGAAAAGGGTGAGCCGGGTGCGCCTGGCGCGGATGGCAAGGATGGCATCCCTGGTCGCGACGGCATTGATGGGGCTAATGGGGCAGACGGCAAGGATGCTGACCCTGAAGTCATCAAGGCGATGGTTGCGGAGGCCATTGCAGCGTTGCCCATGCCGAAGGACGGCAAGGATGGCGTCGACGGTGCCGACGGCCGAGATGGTGTCGACGGCGCTAAGGGCTTAGACGGCAAGGACGGAGTAGACGGCAAGGACGGCGTGCCGGGATGCGACGGCGCTAAGGGCTTAGACGGGCGCGACGGCAAAGATGGCATCGGCCTAGCCGGTGCCATGATCGACCGCGACGGTGGTCTTGTCGTTACGCTTACGGATGGCACAACCAAGTCACTTGGCGTTGTCGTCGGCAAGGATGGCGCTAACGGCATCAGTGGCCGCGATGGGGAAAAAGGGGCTGACGGCGCAAACGGCAGGGACGGTCAAGACGGGTTCGGTTTTGACGACCTGTCAGTGGAGCACGATGGCGAGCGCGGTTTTGCGTTCAAGTTCACCAAGGGTGATCGAGTAAAAGAATTCCAGTTCAAGATTCCGGTTGTTCTTGATCGTGGCGTCTATAAGTCAGACCTCACCTATGAGCGCGGCGATGCCGTTACCTATGGCGGTCAATACTGGATTTGCCAGGACGAAAACAAGGCGGCGCCTGGCCTGCCGGCCAGCGGTTGGCGGTTGTCGGTCAAGAAGGGCCGCGACGCCAGAGAGCGCGTCGCAAAGGTGGCTGGTCCAATTAAGGTCACCGTCTGATGCGCGCGACATTTGAGGTAACCGAACCCAATCCGGCCACATTGCTTACCGTTGCGGAGGCTAGAGCCGCGCTGGGCATTGTTGGGATGGCGAGGGACGCCGACTTGACGCGTCTCATAGCGCGCATTTCCGCAGCGATTTTCAGGGCATGCAAGATAGCCTCGGATGGCACCAATCCGCCGACGCTGATGTCCGAGTCGGTGACCGAAACATTCCGGCTAAGTTTTACGGGCAGGTTGCCACTGAGGCTTTCGCGCAGGCGGGTAACCGCCGTCGAATCGGTCACACTGAACGGCACGGAGATGGACGAGTCGACTTATGACGTCGATCGCTCGCCGGGTATAATTTCATTCATCGAGATGTATCGCGGCCGACCAAGCGGCGCCTCTTATTGCTTGCCGTCCGACCGGATTGTTGTCGAGTACACGGCTGGCTTTACGGAAGTTCCTGACGACTTGAAGCTTGCGGCTGAAATCTGGCTGCGATCGCTGTGGCGGGACGCCTACGAAACGCCTTCCGAAATAAACGATCCGCTGGTGAAGGTTGTCGATGTGCCCGGCGTGGAGCGCGTTGAACGTTGGGTCAATCCGACCGTCGAGACACTGCTTCCGCCAGAGGTGAAGGCAATCCTCATCGATGGCGGCTATATCGAAACATGGGTGGCATAAATGAACGCTCCCGGTAGCTATACGCTTTACGCCGGCCAGATCACCGCCCCGCTTTCGGCGCAGGCGCAGACACCGATTACCGACCTTGAAGGCATGCTGGCGGCGACGCTTGTTGCGCGATTTGCGTGGGGCTCCGGCGGCACAAGTGTCGCTGCGCTCATTCAGGCGAGTCCGGACAGCGGGACCAACTGGCTGGACGTGGCACGATTCGATTTCACCACGTCAAGCGCCATCAAAACCGCGAACCTGTCTGGTCTCACCTATAAGGCAGCCGCAGCTTATGCCGCGCTTGGTTCGGAAGGCCAGAACGACGGTCTGATTTTTCCGCAATTCCGCGCTGTGATCAACAGCGTCGGGACTTACGGCGGCGGCACGCTTCTCGATCTGCGGTTGGTCGCCAGATGAGTAATCAGCGCCGCGATCTCGACGCAGCATTAAGGCGCCGCGGTGAAGACATCATCCTCCGAAGACAGATAGCGGCCGGTTCAAATATTACCAACATCGACGTCACATGCCGCGCTCGTGTCGACACGGTAAGCGCAGAGGAAATTGCCGGGACGATTGCCGTCTCTGACCTCAAGGTCATCCTTTCGCCGACGCAGATCATGGCTGCGCAGTGGCCTGGCGGCGTGCCGCAATATCCCGTCACCAATGCGAGCGATCCCCGCGTGCCGCGCATTACGGATTTTGTCATAGCCCGCGGCAAGCAGCGCCAGGTCAAGATGGTGGATCCGAAGTTCACGCCTGACTGGTGCCGGATAAACATGGTGGTGGCTGGGTGAGGGCTGCGAATGCCAACCGGCTTTGAGTTCTTCGATCGTGACCTTCGTTTAGCAACAGCCGGCCTTGAGCCTGCGCAGGTTAACACCGCTCTGGCCAAATTCGCCAAGCAGGAGCTGGCACGAGCGATCTCCGAGGGTGCCTCTACCAAGTACGACCGCTACGTTAACGGCAGGCAAGGCGCATCGGAAGAGAGTGTCGTTGCGCCCGGCCCAATTGTCTATGTCTTCAGCAATTGGCCGCTGGTCATCAATGCCGCGCTTGAGGAATTGAAGAAGCGAGCGCCACGGAAGTCCGGCAGATATGTCGGCTCGTTTGTGGTTGTTGTAGGTGGACGCACGGTCGTTACGGACTTTTCAAAGTTACGTGCAGACGCCGAGGTGGTCATATTTTCGCAGATGCCCTACACCCGTAAGATAGAGGCCGGCTATAACGGTCCAGGCAAGCGGCATTTCGATCTATCCAAGTCGGCGCTCAATTCGCGCTTTAGAGGCGCGTTTGAGTTTGAGATGAAGTACGTGGATGTTCCTGGCGGCATTTCACCGTCCGTCCCGTACCACCTTAAGCGCACCACTAAAAGACGCTCGGCGGGCACGCCGTTAACCTACCCCGCACTCATAATCAACGCGGCACCATAAATGTCCAGCCTTACAGCCTATGACGCCTTTGCCAATCGGCTGGGCGACTGGACGACCACGCCTGTCGTCTTCGAAAACGAGTTCTACCAATTGCCAGACACGCCGGCACCCTTCGTTTACGTCGAGGTTTATGGCGACACTTACGACCAGGATACGGTTGGCGCGCCGCAAGAGAACGTGTGGCTCGAGCGCGGCGTAACGTATCTCCACGTCATGACGCCGAGCGGGCAGGGCAGTAGGCTTGCGCGGCAATATGCAAACAGCTTGCTGTACCTGTTCCGTGAGCAGCCGATATCGACGCTCTTCATGCCGGATATGTCGATAGGCGCCGGAGAACCCGGCAAAGACTGGCCTGGCTATTGGGCCATGACGGCTAGCATCTTCTGGAACCGCCGCGACATCACGTCAATTCCGACGCCGTAGCCCGCGCGCAACCAACACACAAAGTCAAATTCCGGCCAAGGCCGGTCATAAGGGAGCACTACACGATGACCGTTGCTGACGGCTCACAGGTTCGACTCGCGTCCGTTACCGAGGGCACGATCAACACCATTCCAACCAGCCCGCATTTCCAGATCATGCGTTATGTCTCGTCCGATGTGCGTCTGGCGAAGCAGGTCGATGTTCCCAATGAGGTGCGCGCCGATCGCAACGTCGCCGCGATCACCGATGTCGGCCGCATGGTGCAGGGCACAATCCAGACGCTCTACAGTTATGCGACCTATCATACCTGGCTCGAATATCTCCTGTGTTCCAACTGGAACACGAATGTTCTGAAGAACGGCGTCACGCCACAGGCCGCGACGCTGGAGCACTTCTATGAGCAGGGCACGACCGATACCTATGTCCGCTATCGCGGCACGCGCTTCAACACGCTCGACCTTTCGTTGAAGCCGCGCGCATCTGTTTCGGCGGCATGGGGCATAATGGGTATTGGCAGCCCGACGCCGACTAATGGTATTCTGTCTGGTGCTACTTACGCACATGCGACGACGACGGAGGTATTCAATGCTGGCCTCAATGTCGCGGCTCTTGACTTCACGGGCATCACTAACGCGCCGAAGATACAGGCGCTCTCGCTGAAGATCAGCAACAACATCTATCCGGTTGATATCGTCTCTGCATATGAGCCATACGCTCACGGCCTCGGCCGTTTCGATGTCACCGGTTCGTTCACGGCGCTGTTCGAAAACCTTGACACCTACGCGGCCATTCTCGCCCATGACGACGTGAAGATCGGCTTCACGCTGACCGATAGCGCCAGCAATTCAGAAGTTTGGTCGATCCCTGTGACCAAACTCATCGATGGCGGTCCGAATGGCCCCGGCAACGGCCAGCCGGTGGTGCTCGAAGTGCCGTTCCAGGCCAAGTTCGATGCGACCTCGGCGGCATCGCTGAATATCACCCGAACCACGGTCGCGTTGTCGTGACAACCTTCGTCCCTTTGGCTGATTTCATCGGCTATCCGGACGGCAAGACGCCAGTGCAGTTTCGCGCTGGCGTCACAAGCGCTGAGGTTACGGCAGAGTTTGCTGCGCTTATACACGACAAGGGGCTGACTGCAGACAGGCCGAGTAGGCCGCATGGGCGGCTGCGCAGTCCTTCTGGAAGCCTGGCAAAAAAGATGCAGGCCGCCGCTTAGTATCCTGCCCGACAGCAGGCAGACGATTGTGCGCACGATGGGCTGGCGGGGTTGTCGGACCTCGCCAGCAACCCCTCCTTCCGACAAAGGAAAAACTATGAGTATTGTTAAATTATCTTCTGTGAAAGCCGATCTTAAGCGAGAGGCTGACGGCGACTGGATCGAAGCATTGGACTTGCCTGGCGTAGAATTTAACGTCTCGTCGATCCTTCTTCCAGCCTACACTGTAGACCGCGATTTTATGTTGCAGCGCCTGAGCAAGCAGTACAAGGGGAAAGCTCCGCGCGATGTGATCACAACGGAACTTGGGAAGCTCTATGCCAAGCATATCCTGCACGGCTGGCGCGGCTTCGACGTTGAATACTCCCCAGAAAAAGCCCTCGAGATTTTGTCTGATCCGGCATATCGAGTGGTGGTTGCCGCTGTTGAGTATTGCGCGGCGAAGATAGCCGATGTCGATGTTCAGTATATCGAGGACGCAGGAAAAAACTCCGAGCGGCCTTCCGAGACCGACTAAGGCGGGAAGGCCTTGATCAGGAAAGACAGGATTGGCTTGAGGCTCTGGCGGAGGAATATCCAGATGAGGAATGGGTTCAGCGCGCAGCGTTTCCAGATGGACGCATAGAGTTCGATGCCGAACCTTGGCACGGCCTCTATTGGGAGGCGTGGGACGCTATTCGTTTTGAGCGCCACTATGGCGCTTTCGGCGGTGAACTGCCGCTCCGTTACAGCGCTATCCGAGACTACGCCAAAGACCAAGGCATAACGGGCAGCGACTTCCAACTGTTCCGGGCATTCATGACCATCATCGATGATGAATGGCTGAGGCACGTTTCCGAGAAAAGCAAAGATACGAAGGCGGGTGCTTAGCGATTGAGTATCGCTTTGCATTGCGACGCAACACGCAGCGCATCGCTTTCATCGCTTGCAAGAGCGTCAATGTAGAATGAACGATCTGGCGGCCAGATATGTCCCTGAAACGGTATGGTTCCGGCATAACCTCCGAAGCCATTCTTCGCGTTAACCGAGCCGCAAACCAGAACCTGTCCTCCGCCCACATTGGCGGCGTCAATATCGCCAAATAACGCGCTGGACGGATCCTTCAGAGTTGAGGAAATGGTCTGTTCGATAGCGGCTGTTTGCATCTCTGTCAGTGCATAACGTTCGCTCGCCAGGGCACTCGACTGCCAGCCAATGCAAGCAGTCATAAGCACAATAATCGATCGCATGTCCGCCTCCAGTCGGTAGGGATGCGAAAATATACTATGCCGCAGCCGGAGTAAATGCATGACTGTTGAACTCCGTACGCTCGCCATTTCTGCACAGCTTGACGCTAGTCAGTATGTGTCCGGTGCGGCACAGAAGGTTGCTGCCGACAAGAGCATGTCTGCATCTTCGCAGATTGCCGGCGCATCCGTAACCGAGACAAACACCAAGATCAGCCAAGCCGGCGACGTCCTTTCTCGTTTATCGCGCCAGTATGTTGATGGCTATGCGAATGCGCAGCGCTTCAATTCGGCGCTAAATCAATTAAGCAGCGGTATCGATCGCGGTAAGATCAGCATGGAGCAGGCCGGGAACATCCTGACCGGCATCTATGCGAAATACCAGATGATGGGAGACGCGGCTCAGTTCGCGGCCCGCGGACAGACTCAATTGGCTGCCGCAGTCACTGCGGCAAATGCGAAGCTAGCACAGCAGCAACAGCGCGCGCCTGCCAATACAAATCGCCTGTCTGGCCAGCAGATCCAGGGCCTTGGCTTTCAGGCCAACGACATCGCCACGATGGCCCTTCTGGGCGCCTCGCCGCAGCAGATCGCATTTTCTCAGGGCGGACAGATTCTGCAAACGCTGCAGATGGGCGAGGGCGGTGTCGCCGGGTCGCTCTCTGCCATCAAAGGCAGTGCGGTGGCGGCAGGGGCCGCCTTAGCCGGAACGCTTGGCACCGTCGGTCTTATCGCGACTGGTTTCGGTGCGGCGGCGGTCGCGGCCGGTGCCTTTTATCTCGCGACGCGCGAAAAGGCGAAGGATCTGAACGCGATCCTAAGCGAGCAGAAAGATATCATCACCTCTCTTGGCCCAGCCTATCAGGCGCTAGCTGGTCAGCAATCTGGCCCGTTCGAAAATGTCGGCGTCGGCCGCCTTGTGCTCGAACAAAATCTGCAAGATGCGCAAAAAGCCGCCATGGAAAAGGCCAGGTCGGCGCTAAGCGATATGCGCAGCTCCGGCGGTACCTTCCTGAGCCTCATCGGTTCTCTCCCCGAGGGCGCGCAAAGCGCACTTGGCCGGTCGCAATCCTCACTTGAGTTCGACCGCATTGTCGATGCAGCATCAAAGAGCGAGATGAGCATTAATGAGGCTCGCTCTTCGCTTCAGCGGTTCGGCGAGACACATCCAGACTTCGCTTACATTATTGGCCGCTTCCTGCAGATGTCGGAAGAGGCTGCTAAGGCAGAGCGCCAGGTTGGCGGCCTTGTCGGCATCCTAGACAAGTTCGCCAAGATACGTCTTCCCGAAAAAGGCATCCTGCCTAAAGGTGCAGCCGGGGATGAAATAGATGTTGCTACCATCACGGCGCAATACCGCATGCAGCGGCAGTTCAACGCCGATATGCTTGGCGCCAATGCGCGCTCGCCGCAAGAATTGGCTGCCGCAGCTCGTGCTCAGGCTGAATTGAATCCAAGCGGCAGTGCAGCAGAGCAGGCGACGCGAGTAGAGCTTGCGGGCAAAAAGGCGCTTGCTGAGGCTGAACTGCAATTGACGGAGGCGGAGGATCAGCGACAGCGCTCGCTCATCGAGACGACTAAGTCGATGCATCTCGACGTCGATCTCGTCGGCAAATCTACTGCACAGGTCGAAGCCGCCAAGTTCGCCAACCAGCAGCTCGCACAGGTGCGCGAGGAAGCCGCACGCAACGGCATCACCAGCGAAGCCGACATCCAGCGCTACTATGGGAAGTCGATCGATCTGATCAAGCAGCAGGCTACCGAATACGGTAAGCTTAAGGCTCTCGAGGAAGCGCGCAATACCATCTTCAGCCAAGGGCAGAACCTCGAAATCCAGCGCGCAGAACTGGCGCTGGTCGGCCAAGGCACACTTGCGCACGACGCGGCGATTGCCGCCCTGAAGACAGAGCAGCAGATCAGGCAACTCGGCATCGACGTCTATGGCCAAGAGGCCAACGCGATGCGCGCCAACACCGCTGAATTGTCGGCCCTTACGCAGCAGATGGCGAAAGCCAAAATCCAGCAGGATTTGCTGTTCGATATTCGTCAGGCTGGCCGCTCTGCGGCTGATCAGTCCGTCGCATCGCAACTGCGCTCGGCTGGCTTCTCCGATCAAGATCTTGATTCCGATGTAGCCAAGCTCATTCGGATGAAAGACACCATCGAGAGCATGAAAGCGGCTTGGGAGGATGTCTTCCAGACTGCGCGCGATGGCATCGATGGCGTTGTCGACGCGCTGTTTGACGGCGGCTCTATCAGTGACGCATTGAAGAATGCGGGCAAGCAACTGGCCCGCACACTCTTCGATCAGGCGATCACCAATCCGCTGAAGAACTGGCTCACCGGCTCGAACCTCAACACCATCGCTGATCTTGGCATCTTCCCCGGCGCTGTGAGCGGCAAGGGCGGCGGTTTCGGTGGGGTGCTGGGCAATCTGCTTGGGGCTCAGAAGGCCGTCGCCTCGATGCAGGTGCAGGCGGCGAGCGTCTTCATCAACGGTTCGCCGTTGGGGCTTGGCGGTCTTGGCAATCTGCTTGGCGGCAATGGCTCGACCTTTACGCCGAATACAACGCTGACCGATCTACTCACGGGGGGCGATGTCAATGCGAGCCAGGCAAATATCTCGCAGCGGATTAATTCCGCTTTCGGCACGCTGTTCAGCCAGGATCAAATCCAGAGCCGCATAAGTTCGGCATTTGGCGGCGCGCCTCTTGGCGGCATCTTCACGCCTGCCGGTGGCTTTGCGAACGTGTTGGGCGGCGGATCGTCCTTGACCGGCAACATGTCGTCGTTTGCCAGCGCGATCAAGATGATTGAGAGCGCCGGAAGCGGTGGGTATTCAGCACTAGGTCCGCTGTTGAAGAACGGCAACCAGGCGCTCGGCGCTTACCAGATCATGAAGAGTAATTTGCCTTCGTGGTCGACCGAAGCGCTTGGCTCGCCGATGTCGGCAAGCTCGTTCCTTTCCAATCCGGCCGCACAAGACACCATCTTCAACCAGCAATTCGGTAAGCTGCTGTCGAAATTTGGCAATCCGCAGGACGCGGCATCGGCATGGTTTACTGGCGGTCCGCTATCGGCCGGCGCAGGCAAGATGGATATTTTGGGCACCTCTGGCGCTCAATATGTTTCCAAGTTCAATGCGGCGCTAAGCCAGGCAACACAGAACGTCGGCCAACTCGGCGGTGCATCGTCAAGCACGCTTTCGAACCTCATCTCGTCGACCAGCCAAGCGGCTGGCGGGCTAAACCAACTAGGCAGCGGTGCCGGCAAACTTGGTAGCATGCTAAGCCAATTCCCGGCCGCGCCTGGAGGCTGGGGGGGAGGACTTGGCGGACTCTTCAACATGTTCGGCGGCCTGTTCGGCGGCGGTGGTCTCAACTCCGCCTTCTCTGGAACTGCGGCCTATAGCTTCCTGTCCGCAAATCCTGGCGGATACATCGGCCTCTATGCCGACGGCACGGAAAGCGCTCCGCCCGGCTGGGCATGGGTTGGCGAGAAAGGCCCGGAGCTGCGCAAGCTTCGTGCCGGCGACGTCATCCGCAGCAATGCGCGCTCGGCCGACATGGTGAAGGCGGCAGGCGGTGGTGCAGGCAATGATAACATGAAGGACTTTGTCCGCATGCTGGCACCGCACCTGAAGTCAAACGTGCGGATCAACAACATCTTCGACCCATCCGTGGTTGGCGATTATCTCGCCACGCCGCAGGGCGAGGAGATCATCATGAATGTGCTGCGCAGGAATGGTAAGTAATGGCCGCCTATCTCAATGACCGCGTGCTGGATAGCGGGCTAAACATCATCAAGAATGAAGCCAACGTCCTGCATTTTTGCTCGAGCATGCCGGCGGATTACGCCGGCACGCTCACCGCATCTCTCGGCAGCAAGACAAGCCCAACCATTAGCTCACCCGCAGCGCGGTCGCCATCTGGGCGCAAGGTGACAGTCTCTGCCGTCACCAACGCCGCCTGCACGGCAAACGGTACCATCACGCATTGGGCGCTTGTCGACAGTGCCAATTCGCGCCTTCTGGCTGCCAACACCATCGCGGTTTCCAAGGCCACCAACAATGGCGACACGATCACTTCTGCAGCGTTTGACGTCGGCATTCCTGGTCCAGCCTAATGGCGACGGTTGACACGGCGCCAGACGGCTTTGACGCTGGCGTTCCGGTCCTCGGCACGCCAGCGCTTGTTCTTATCCACGCTACGGTACCAGACAGCCTCGCCAGCGGTACGCCCGATCTAGGACTGCCGGTCATCATCATTCTCTACGAGGTGTGGCCTTTCCGCCCGCTGTTGCCGATCCAAGAGACATTGGAGTGGCTGACCGACGTGCTGCCTAGCCGCACTGGTGAGCAGCGCATCGCGCTCCGCAGTTCCGCGAGGCAAATGTTCGCATTTGGATCGCGCCTTACCGACGCACAGTTCGCCAAGGCGCGGACGCTGGCAATTCGACGTGCGCATTCGCCGATTGGCGTGCCCGCCTGGGTCGAGGAGACAACCACTGCCGCCGTTACGGCTGGCGACACGACAATTGCAATCGATACGACGGCTGGCGACTGGCGCGTTAACGAAGGCATCGTAATCTACCAGGACAGCGATACTTACGAGACGGCGCTGGTAACAGCGGTTGCCGTCGATCAATTGACGCTGCTTGGGCCTGTCGCCGGCACCTACACACGCCCGTCAATTTTGCCGATGCGCAATGCGCTTGCGATCGAGGGCTACCAAGTCCGCCGCGACAAGGCGTTTACCGATGTGTCGGCCAAACTTCAGGTCTTCGACAATGTCACGTTGGCGGGAGATGCGGGCTATCCGCAATACCAGTCTTTGGATGTCGTGACAGAAAAGCCGGCGCTGATCGCCGACGTGTCGGAATCGATCGTGCGCGCCGCTGAGTATGTCGACAATGGTTTCGGCCCTATAGCGGTCGAGACGCTGCTTAACTATGCCGACTTTGGTCAGACGATCAGTTTTCATGAGAACCGCGGTAGCGACCTATGGCGCCGCCGCTGCTGGATCCATTCGTTGAATGGAAAGCAGAAGGCATTCTGGCTGCCGACATTCAATCAAGACCTGCTGCTGCAGTCGACCATCGGTTCAGCGGCTACGGTAGTGACCGTCAAGAGCATCGGGCATGTCGGCTATTATGCCGGCAAGCATGTGATGATCCTGCTTAACGACGGAACGCGGTTTTTCAGGGCAATTAACAGCGCATCGAAGTCAGGTGGCAATGATCTGCTTACCATTTCCTCGGCGATCGGCCAGTCGGTTGCAGTGGCGGACATCGCGTTGTTTTGCTTCATATCGAAGGTGCGACTTAACTCCGACGTCGTGACAATCGACCACCAGTTCGAACTGGCCTCGTCCGTGTCGATACCGGTTACGGAAGTACCGGCTTAACGCCAGCAACAAGCCCCGACCCAAACCTTGCAGCCGAGGCGTTCCCGCATGTCTTACGATACCCCGGAAGCCTCTGTCGATCAGGGGCAGCCGTACTTTTTGTATTTGCTTGACAATGGCGTGTCACCGGTTCGCCTCACATCGGATCCCGTCATCCTTAACCGCATGGGAGAGGATTGGTATCCTTCGCCGATCGCACACGCCGATATTGAGCAGACCGGCAACATCGAAAAGAACTCAGTCGAGCTGACGTTCCCGATTTCGGATACATACGCGAGAACGCTACTCACGCCGGCTGGCGAAGTGACGTCGGTCACAATTTGGCGCGGGCATCATACAGACCTTACGGAAGAACTGCGTGCGGTCTGGAAGGGTCGCGTCGTCGACGCAAAATCGGCGAAACAGAGCATTAAAGTTTCTGTTGAAAGCGTCTTCACATCGATGCGCAGACCGGGGTGCCGTGCGCGCTATCAACGTACCTGTCGGCACGCCCTTTATTTTCCCGGCTGCAATCTCAACATCGATGATTTCTCGACTGCCGCGACGGTCACCGTTGCTAACGGCCTTACGCTAACCATCCCTGCCGCGGCATCCCAGCCCGACGGCTATTATAAGGCCGGCGTCGTCGAGTTTGACGGTCTCTTCGGCTGGATAGGCGACCACACCGGCAGCACGATCACTCTTATTGGCGTTATCGATGGCCTCTCCGACTACGTGACAGCCCACGGCTCCGCCTCGGTATCTATCGCGCCTGGCTGCGATCTCTCCGAAAGCACCTGCGCCAACAAGTTCTCGAATTTCCTGAACTACGGCGGCTTCAAGAACATGTCCGACAACAATCCGTTCTCGCAAAGCATAACGTAACAAGGTTAGGCCGATATGTTCTGGAACATCGTTATCGGCATCTTGTCGTATGCTATCCAGCTTGCGCTCACGCCGAAGCCGCCAAACGCTAAGCCAAAAAGCCTCGAGGACTTTCAGGCGCCAACTGCTGAGGAAGGTCGCGAAATCCCGGTGGTGTTCGGCACATCGGACATCGCCGACCCTAACGTCACCTGGTACGGTGATCTAAAGCGCCAGGCCATCAAGGGCGCGCGCCGTTACGGTCTCTTCGGTCCGCGACAAATTCTCGGCTATAAATATTCGCTCGGCATGCAGATGGGCCTTTGCCACGGTCCTGCCGATAACATCACCTCCGTCCGGGTCGGGGACAAGGTTGCATGGCGCGGAGTCACGACCGGCGGCCGCATCAATATCAACAAGTCAAACCTGTTTGGCGGCGACAAGAGCGAGGGAGGCATAAAGGGCGCTGTCGACCTCAACATGGGCGCGCCGGACCAACTGCAGGACGACTATCTAGTATCGAAGCTTGGCGCTAACATTTCGGCATTCAGGGGTGTTGTTACGGCCGTTTTGCGGCAGGTCTATCTCGGTACCTCGAATTACATCAAGCCGTGGGAGTTCCGGCTTCAGCGCATTCATCTGCGCAGCGATGGCTCTACGCAGTGGTATGACGCCAAGGCCGCGATTCCGGCTCAAGAAATATCGAACGATGATCCCGGTCGGGAAGCCCTGTCCGAAGCGGGGCCAAAGAACATTGACACGAACGGCGACTATGCGGCGAGTGGCGACTCTAGCGGCGTAGTGCGGACATGGCTAATGCCTGACGGCGCCACGCAGGAAATAACCCTGCCCGGCACCAATTTTCACACTTCTGTACACATCACCGACTTTGACGAGCTAGTCGTACGCAGTGGCGGCAATAGTGGAGGAAGTGCGCCTACCTTTCTCGAGTTCCGCGATGTCGCAAATCCTTCGTCTATTATCCAAACGATCGATCTTGATGATCTCGGCGTAAGTGGGCTCAACTTCGGTTTCATCATGTGCGACATCTCCGTCGCGGAAGGCAATTTCGCGCTAGTTGGCGTATTGAACGGAGCCACCAGCAATCCTCCGCTGTGGATATTGTTGGAGCGCGTCACTGTCGGACTGATTGATCAGTGGCAAGTTTCATCCTCTAACGCACGCATCAATTCCGCAGTCGGTGTTTCATTCTCGATGGGCAAGACATATGCCTATCGGGCCATAAACAGCACCAAGAACGTTCTTCGCTTAACGTGGAATGGTGCTTGGTCCGAGACGATCGTTACACTTTCTGACGTCGGCGGAACCGCCATTCGAGTAGCCAGCTACAATGAGGCTACCAATCAGGTCGTGATTGTTGACGACAATGGCGGCATCTACGTCTATAGCGAGGATCTTTCCACACTCGTTAGGTCGTCGCTAGGCAATAGCACCAGACTTGGGAATGACGCTATCTCATCGCGTATGTCGATGGGATCGAGTACGGTGGTCGTCCCGGACACGTCGTCGACCGGCGCTATTACAAGATTCTATTTCATCCCGATCGCCGACCTCGCGATGGACAACTATGTTGACGTCGCGAACTCACAATTCGTCCGTAAAAGCAATGCGATGCTCGGCGTGGCCTACAATGCCAGCAATGGTTATGTGGTGGCCGAGGGGTCTCCGTATCTTGTATTCTGGCAGATAGCCGCGACTGTATTCGACATGAACCCGGCACACATTATCCGGGAATGCCTCACTGACGCGACGTGGGGCATGGGCTACAACGACGCTGACATTGATGACACAAGCTTTACCGCTTGTGCCGATACCTTCTACTCTGAACTGTTCGGGCTTAGCCTTCGTTGGAGCCAAGAGGAAGAGATTCGGGAATTCGTTTCAACGATCCTGAGCCACGTCGATGCTTATCTGTACGTATCGCGCTCGACCGGCAAGTTCGTCCTGAAGGCGATCCGTAACGACTATGACATTGATCTCATCCCGGTGCTGACCGAAGATGATATCGTTGAATGGACCGAGGTGGATCATCGTTCACCGGCGGAAGCGGTAAGCTCCGTACTGGTGAAGTTCTACTATCGCGAAAAGCGCAAGACCGGCGCGCATCTTGTCACCAATCTCGCTCAGGCGATGCAGGCGACAAAGGTGCAACCGGCGACGAAGGAATATCCAGGCATCAATCGAAGCGATCTTGCTATCAAGGTCGCCACGAGGGACGTCATTGCACTTGGGTCTGGCCTGACATCCGGTCGTCTGGTGGCAAAACGCACCATCGAACGCCTCAATCCTGGCGACCCCTTCCGCCTTGTTTCTGACCGCCATCAACTTTCCGGCGAGGTGATGCGCGTCGCCGATCTCAATTTCGGCGACGGCAGGCAAAACAAGATCGGGCTGAAGTTCCTGCCCGACGTCTTCAATCTCGGCGCCGCCGTTCTGGTTGACGACACCGATTCACCGTGGGTGCCGCCGTCCAGTGACCCGCAGGCCGTGAACCCGCGCTTGGTCTGGGAAATGCCATATCGCGAGATGCGGCAGATGGTCGGCGACGCCGATCTTGCCAGCCTGCTTTCCAGCGATACGGGTGCCGGTCTGCTGCAGGTCGCTGGTGTGGCGCCAACGGGCGATGCCGTTAACGCCGACATCGTGGTCGATGCGGGTTCTGGCTATGCCGGCACAGAACAGATGGATTTCGCGCCCGGCGGATTCATATCGGGCGCACTGGCAATCGACGCGACGACAGTCACGATCAATACCGGAAGCGGTGTGGATACGTCGGCAATCGGCCTGCTTGCATCAATTGGTGACGGCTCGCGTTATGGCACAGAAGTCGTGCGGGTCGACGGAGTTTCGGGAACGACGCTGAACATTGCCCGCGGCTGCCTGGATACCGTTCCGCTCGCTCATGCCGATGGTGCGGCGTTCATTCTGTTCGACGATCTTTCGACCAGCGATTTTGAAGCCTACACCGACGGAGACTCCATCAACGTCAAACTGCTCACCAATACTGGACAAGGGCAATTGGTGGGCGCCCCAGTGGACTTCGTGTCGTTCGCAAGTCGCGGCATCCGCCCGCTTAGGCCCGCAAATGTTTCGCTGAATGGCATCTCTTATGGCCTGATCTCATCCGACGGAATTACCGACCTAGCCGCCGAATGGTACGAGCGAAACCGCCTGATCGAACTCGTCCCGGCGCCAGGCTGGGCCGACGCAACAGAGACCCCGGAAACTGGACAAACCACGATCATCGAGGTGCTCGACCCGGTCGGGTCGAGCGTTTTGACGACGCATAGCGGGATCACCGGGCTTTCTTTCGCCGTGCCGGTGGCGTCTTTTGCAGGCAACGCTTCGGGCTGGGTCCAGTTCGGATCCGAGCGCGACGGCTTCAGGGAATACCATCCCTATAAGCTGCAGGTCGTGTTCAATGCGGTCCAAGCCGGCAGTTTCATCCTGGCTGGCAATGCCGCTAATTTGAATCTGGCGTTCCCGCTTCCGGTCTCGACTGGCGTCTTCACTATCACTCGCAACCCGGCCGCCTTGAATGCATCGATGCCGGTAACGGCAGGCGCATTCACGCTCACTGGCACCGCAGCAAGTCTCGGCTTCTCAGCTGGGCTACCAGCCGGCGCCGGCTCCTTCACGCTGACGGGCGTCGCTGTCCTGCTCACCTTCGACACCGGTGAGAAAGACGCCGCGCTTCCCGGCTCAATGGTCAACGGCACCGGCACGCGGCAGGCCGCGCTACCCGGTTCCTTCTTCAATCGATAACGGGGAACGATCTGATGGTCGCCTTCAATAAATTCAATTCCTTCTCGGAGGCGCTCGCCGAGAAGGTCCATAATCTTGGCTCGGATCAGATCGTGGTTGCTCTTACCGCAGCGGCGAACGCGCCTGTAGCTACCAATACTCAGCGCTCGAATTTGACTGAGATAAGTTACACGAATTGCTCCTCTCGCAATGTGACGACGTCAAGTTCGGTGCAGACGTCAGGAACATACAAGCTTGTGCTTGCCGACCTCACGGTGACGGCATCGGGAACTGTAGGCCCATTCAGATATGTCGTTCTCTACAACGATACCGCCACAAACGACGAGTTGATTGGGTACTACGATTATGGGTCCGATCTAACGTTGTCCACAGGCAACAGCTTCACCATCGACTTCGACGGTAGCGGTGGCGCGCTGACCCTTGCTTAAGGAACTATCCACATGAAGACGACCTATCATTTCGATCCTGGCGCGATGCGTACGCGGTTCCAGCATCTTCGCGCCGACCGTGACCGCATCGCCTTATCTGACGTCGAGCCGCTTCGTAAGCAGATGGATGACATCATTGCTAGTATCCGCGAACTTGAAGCCGAGCTAAAGCCGATCGATGCGGCTTACCGGGAGAAGCGGCAAGCACTGGTTCCGATCGATAAGGAGATGGCCATTATATCTCGCGCCTTGAAGGGCGAGACCGCCCCGATCGCAGAGGCATAATCAATGACCCTTCGCTATGTGCGTTCCGGTGCTGGCGGCGCCGCAACTGGCGTTGACTGGGCGAACGCCTATCTGACACTTGCCGCCGCGCTGACGGCTTCCGCGGCAGGCGACACGATCTATGTCTCGGAGGATCACGCCGAGACTCAGGCGACGGCTATGACACTTACGTCGCCGGGTAGCGCTGCCTCGCCAGTACAGGTGATCTGCGTCAATCATTCGGGTTCCGTCCCGCCTGTTTCGGCCGATCTGCGGACCACCGCGACGGTCTCAACCACCGGCGCAAGCCTTATCCGATTCACGGGTGCCGATACCGTGACGGAATACGAGGGTATCGCCTTTTCCGCGGGCTCCGGCAGTTCAGTCGCCAACTTGCACCTGTCAGACAACTCGTCGCGGGCAACGCTCAAATTCAAGAACTGCGCCCTCAAGCTCAACACGACCTCTACGTCGGTGAACATCAACTGCGGTTTTAATAACCAGAATGGGGTGTTCATCGTCCTTGAGAACACAACGATGCAGTTCGGCAGCACTTCGCAGGGCTGCGTCATAGCTGCGACAGTTTTCTGGCGGGATACTGCAAGTGCGCTTGCAGGCGCCACATTCCCCTCGACGCTCTTCAAAGGACTTGCAAGCGGCAATGGGTCACTGGATCTATCTGGAGTCGATCTCAGCGCATTGGCGGGAACAATCTTTGGCGCAGTGAGCAGCGAGACCGGGCAGCGCTATGTCATGCGCGATTGCAAGATAAATGCATCTGCCACGATCTCCGCGACGCCTACCGCCCGAGGCTCAAGTTTCGTCGACTATATACGCGCCGATTCCGGAGGCACCAACTATAAACAAGGGCGCTACCGCTACGAAGGTTCGACCGTCCAAGAGACCACGATTGTCAGGACCGGCGGAGCCACCGATGGCACGACGCCGCTTTCGTGGAAGATCGTCACAACAGCCAATTCTAGTCGGCACTTCCCATATGAAAGCGCTGTAATTGCCATCTGGAATGATACCACTGGTGCATCGGTAACTGCCACCATCGAGGGCATCTGGGGTGGTGGCGCCGTGCCAAACAATGATGACATCTGGATCGCGGTCGAATATCTCGGCAGCTCATCCTCGCCGCAGTCGTCATTCGCAAGAACATCGCCGGCCGATACGCTGGCCGCGGGGGGCGCGATTGCCTCGAGCACGGCGACTTGGGGCGGGTCAACGACGGCTTTCAAGATGGCCGCGACCTTTACGCCACAGCAAAAGGGTTGGATTTTCGTGATCGTCAAGGCCGCGAAGGCGTCGTCGACCTTCTATATCGATCCAAAGATTACGCTTTCATGAGAAAAGGGGCCGGCGCGGTTAAGCGCCGACCCCCTCCGCCGATAGTCTGGCCAGGGGTAACCTCTCAAAGTCTGCCCCAACCATCTATCGAATGCGCGCTGGTTCAGGGCGCGCAAACAGCTATCAGCAGGTCACGTTCGTGGCGTTCTGCGTGTCAGTCTGCAAATTAGTGCAGAGTGTGCTCCACGCATTGGTGACATAGATGCCGACAGAGATGATGAACGTGATGACTGCAGCAGTGATGATGCCGATGAGGATCGAATATTCGACCATGGCGGCACCGGACTCTTCGTCACGGAACGACTTCGCGATGTTGATAAGCTTCTTCATGTGAATAATTCCCCTGTTTACCCAATACCCGGACAGAGGTGCTCCTGAAAGATAGCTCATCCCCCGGTCCCGAACACAATCCTGTTCCCGGTATGCGGTTGGAGTCAAAGGAAAATTAGCAATTCATTAACTGTGATTGCGCGTCGCTCGGCAGCTTAGCGAAAACAAGTTGTTGAAATTGCTATACTTTGACGCGATTTAACCATGTCGCAATGTGTGTCGCTGTCGTCAATGAGAGAGCATAACCAGATATATAGCTGCGCAAACAATAACGCCCAGCGCAATTCCGTAAAGCAGATACGGCACAGCGCGCGGCTGGACTGATATGGCGGCGGAAAGACCGTCGATCGTGGCGGTAATCTTGTCGTCAGATGAAAATGAATGTAAGGAATTGGTAGCCATTTCGACCTCCTGTAAGGTTGGCTTGGTTAGGGTGTTCGTAGCGCTGCAACGCTGCGGACACCCGCTTAATGCACAGCGCTTATAGCGCACTGCGCACAACACATCAATCACATTTTTCATAACGGTGCGCCATGACATGGCTCCGCTTATCGCGCTTGTTGAATCGCCTAACGGGCGGCAACAAGCGCCAGACCCTATGCGCACGCATAGCAGCAAGCCGCAGCACTAACTGCCTGTTCTGTCGTCTAATGGAGTGGGTTGAGCCTAACCATTGCGCCATTGAGCTTAAGCGGTGGCGGGCGGCATAACGAAAGACCAACGATGAGACTTATTGACGACGTCGAGCGGGTGCTTAAGCGCGCCTGGTCGCTGCGACTTATCGAGTTGGCGGCGGCAACAGACATCATTATCAACTTTGTGCCGGCCGTAGCCGACTACATGCCATGGTGGCTGACGCTTGTGCTGCTAGGTGGCGCATGGGCGGCGCGCCTACTCTGGCAACCCAACAAGGACTAAAGATGCCCATCAACAAAATCCTGCCGTCGAGGCGGGCTAAGGCGGCTATTGCGGCCGTTGTGGCCGCAGCTGCAGCGGGCGGCTGGCATGCCCTAAGCGATACGTCGCCGACCGTCCTGCCGCCTGCCGTTATCCTGGCGACCGACAAGCTCATCCTGCCATGGGAAGGCATGGTGCTGTATTCTCATTGGGATCGGTTCGCCAAAATCTACGACATCTGCGCCGGCATCACACGCATCAACGGCAAGCCGGTCGGACCAAACATGAGCTTCACGCGCGCCGAATGCGAGCAGATGACGCGCGAGCAGATTTACCACGACTATTATTTGCCCTTGGTTCGCGAGGTTCCTGGCTACACCAACTTCCCGGTTAGTGTGCAGGCGGCGATGCTGTCTGGCGCCTACAACTTCGGTGTCGGATCGATCAAATCGCACAAGGGTATGGCAGGCTCTACGGCGACCCGCTGGCATATGGCCGGAAAATACCGAAAGGGCTGCGAAGCCCAAACTAATTTCAACAAGGTTGGCATTGTTGTTGTGGATGGACTCGTGAAGCGCCGCGAGATGGGCGACGCGCAGCGCATCGGTGAGGCGGAACTATGCGTTTCGGGTCTCCAATGATGTTGTTTGGCTATGCTTGCCTCTTGGTCGGCGGGGCGCTCGGTGCCGCTGTCTGCATCAAGGTCATAAGCGGCTACATTAAGGGGATGCCAAGATGAACCTCGACACGCTCACAGGCGGCTACGCATCGTTGATTAAGTACGGGCTGCTCGCAGCAATCATCGTCGGCGCATTCGGCTACACCTACCACCTCGGCAGCGCTCACAGCGCCGCTGTGTGGTCAGCCAAATACGAAAAGCGCGAGGCCGAGATTGCCAAGGCGACTGCGACGGAGATTAGCCGTCAGGCGCAAGCCAATGCGCAGGCTAAGGCTGCAGAGCAAGCGCGCATCGCGCAACTCGAGGCCGCAAACCAAGCACTTGAACAGCTTATCAAGGAAAAGTCAGATGAGGCGGATGCCGACCCTGATCGCGATCGGCCTGCTTTGTCTAGCAGTGCAGGGATGCGTATCGACGCGATTCATTAGCCAGCCGCCAGCCCTGTCGGATCCTGACCGCACGCTGGTGGCGGAGTGCCTTGGACCTGTGCGCTTGCCGAAAGGTGCGCTGACGCAGCGCCATGTCGAGCGGCTTTGGATCATGGACCGGAAGGCGCTGATCGAATGCGGACGCCGACACAAGGCACTGCGCGATTTCTATGCGGAGCGGGACGCGGCGCTGCGCGGTGCGGGAGTCGCGAAGTGAGCGGGCCGATAACATGGGACCAGATTGTCGGTCTGGCAACGCTAGCCGGCTCCTTGGGCGGCCTGTGGTGGTTCCTGCAACGGCAGATCACGGCAGGCGTCAAGGCGCTGGACGAGTACAAGTTGCACGTTTCCGAAAAATACATTCGCGCCGAAAATCTTCAGAAGCTCGAGGAAAGGCTTTTGGCGAGCGAGGCGCGAATGATTGCCTCCATTGAAGGTCTCGGCGACCGCATCGACCGCTTGGTCGACCGCATGCCCGCAACAAAGCGCGCCGTCTAGGCACGCACCATTTCACGCCCGCTAGCCGCAAGGTTAGCGGGCTTTTTTGCGTTTCAGAACAAGGCATAGGCGGTTTCGCATATTTTGCTTGACTACAAAGGCGAAAACGCCTAAAGTGCTAGACACGATACAGAATCGCAAACCCCTACGACAACCGGAGACCGAAGCCAATGCGCCGCATGCTTGCCGCAACCCTTTTGCTTGCCTGCACATTGCTGGTGCCGAGTACGTCTTTCGGCCAGTCGAAAGAGGTTGTCGACCTAAACGCGCAGATCATCGCCCCAACCGTACAGGTGGTTGCCGGTCCAGGCGAGGGGTCTGGAACCGTTATCTTCTCGCATGCGCTAAAGCGCAGTCCAGATGGTGTCAGCACGCTTGTGCTGACGAACTTCCATGTAATTTCTGGATCCATCGAGATCGACGCTCAGTCCGGCTCCATCAAGCAGATGGATAAAATCAAGGTCCGGTCGTTCAACTATGTTGACACGAGCGAGTTTGTGTCCGCCACGGAAACGGACGCGATTGTCATTGCCGCGGACAAAGACAGAGACCTTGCTGTGCTTCAGTTGGTTGAGCGGAGGCTAACGCTTCCGGTGGCCAGAATGCCTGCGCCGGGGTCGCGCCTTGACCAAGGCGAAGAGGTCATTGCTTGCGGTGCCGCGCTTGGAAACACACCATTCCTTTCACCCACCGGGCGCATGGGTCCTTTTTCGCAAGTGTTCAGCGACGGCCAGTATTTTACGCTGGCAACCACGTCAATCGCGTTTGGAAATAGCGGTGGCGGCCTTTACCGCAAGGCGTCTGACGGTGTTTGGGAGTTCGTCGGCGTACCGTCTGAAATACCAGTGGCCAAAGGTCCGGTTTGGCACATGGGAATGATAATCACGTTCCCGTCTGTCTACGCATTTCTTGCCGCCAACCACATGGAATTTGTTTTCGACAAGGCGGCCCGCGACGCGATCGTTGCTGTTGCCGACTCCAACAAGGGTACGGTGATGAAATGACCCTCACCAAGCGCCTCTTCATCGTCAACTTCGCTGGCGCCTGCATAGCCGCATGGGCTTGGTGGCTGGGGTATGTTGGCTTTGTGTACAGCCATGACATCAGCCGCATCAGCTACGTCATAACGGCTCTTTTTGCGGCGAGCATCGCGGCAATCTTTGCTGGCCGCACGGCGCACATTGAGCGCTCTGAGGTGTGGCTGGTTACGCTCGGCCTTATAGGCAACGTGATTGGCTTCATCATCGCGCTGCAGCACATCGACACAGGCTCGCTCGGTAGCGCCGAGGGCGTCCAGAAAGTCGCGGCAAGCCTGCTTGCTGGTATGGGCGTGGCGTTCTGCTCAACGCTTGTTGGCGCAGTTGCGGCGCTCTGGATTAGTGTCAACGGGTGGGTTGTTGGGGCGGCCAAATGACCATCTGGCAGATAATCTCTTTCGGTGTCGCCAACCTCCTTGGCTCAAGCATTGGGAACATCTACAGCGGCTATAGCACAGATCACAACGGTGCAGCGTTCGGCGGCGGATTCAGCATGCTGTTTACGCTGGCAGTTATGGCGTGGGTGTCGACAAAATGACGCCAATCCTAGTGCGCGACTTGCTTATGAATATGCTGCTAGGGCTAACCGCGCTCGTGGTGCTTGTCCTGGCGCAGATCAACCCACCGGCAAAGGACAATCCCGACACTCTACCGCCGCCAGGTTCGCTGGCTATGGTGGCCGCCTGGCCTGAAGGCAACATAGATGTCGATCTGTGGGTCAAGTCGCCCGACGACAATTTGCCCGTTGGCTACAGTCGAAAAGACGGCACGGTCTGCAGCCTGTTGCGCGACGACCTTGGCGTTACGAACGACGGCAGCCCACTTAATGCGGAAACGACGTTCTGCCGCGCACTGCCTGCCGGTGAATACATAATTGATATTCACGGTTATTCAGTACCCGCCGACTCCATCGCAGTCCATGTCGAGGTGGCGCTTAACGGTAGGCTGCTGGTGTCGCGTAATATGGACCTAAAGCCAAAGCAGGAGCGCACCGTTGTGCGGTTCACGCTGGACGCGGCTGGCAACGTGACGAGCAGCAATGAGGTATTTGCGCCGCTGAGGAGTGCGGGGAAATGACCATTCAAGAAGTCGCTACAGGCATGGGCGATGCTTATTGGTTCGCAGCAATGTTTATGTTGTTCCTTCTTGCCGCGATCTCCTTTAGCGCAATTGGTATTTGGTGGCTTGGTCCAGAGGAAGACTTGTGATGTGGGATTGGCTTGCGCATCCATACTGCTACGAAGCTACGTTGGCCATTCGTAACGGAGACATCCTGGCCAGCATGACTGCTTGCGCTGCAGTCGGATTTGGCTTCGGCTTTCTGACAGGTACGCTGAAATGGCTATAACCATCGCCTCCACCTGGCTCGCCCTAGCGCTACTGCTGTGCACCTACGCATGGTTCGCCTACCGCACGCCTTACGTGCTGCCTGCGCTTGCCGCAGCGACGGCTCTATGCATGTACACGGCAACAGGCACGCCACGGCTTACGGCACCGCCTGCGGGACATTATCAAGTCCTTGGTGCCGACATCGTGGTCGATCAGTACATCGACGCGATGCTTAAGCCGGAAGTCGGCGAGGCCATGACGTACCGCCTGCCGTACAGCGCAAGCCAGGCCAACGCTCTGCAGGCAGCCAAGGACGGCGGCAATGGCATTGGCGCGACGGTCGGCACCGACGGTGGCGTTGCTTATGACGGGGATCCGCCTGTTTCGGATACGGAACAGAAGCAGGCCGAGCAGCCGCAACTGAACGTTGGAGGGTGAGATGGAGTACGTGAAGGCGGAGTTCGTTCCGGATTACGATGATTCACTCACGGCGGGCAAAGCTTATCAGTTCGTCAGGCATGAGGATGACAGCCGGCCGAGCGGCTTTATCTCCAATGATTACGGCATGCGGTGCTTTATCCTGCTTAGCGGTTGCGCGCATCTAGATGGCCTAGACTGGACGCTCTGCGACAAATTCGGCGGGCCGGCATGAACATCCTCCTATCGCTCTACATAACCGCATTCTGCGCCTGGCTGGCTTGGAAATCACATTACGCCTTTGCGCAAGGCTGGTGGCTCATTGGCGGCGCACTAGCCGTCTTCACGGCTGGCCTGCTCGCGCTGGCTTGGCTGCCCATCTGAAAGGAGATTGCTATGGACGAATTCATTCCATTTCCAAAGATACCCCGGCTCAAGCGCGGCTGCGTCATCACCGAAAAGATCGACGGCACGAACGCTCAGGTCGTCGTTGGTGAAGACGGCTCGGTGCGCGCCGGTAGCCGCAACAGATGGATTACGCCAGAGAACGATAACTTTGGCTTTGCGCGGTGGGTGGCTGAACACGCGGACGGACTTCGCGAACTCGGTCCCGGCCGGCACTTCGGAGAATGGTGGGGCCTTGGCATTCAGCGCGGATACGGCTTGCACGAGCGGCGCTTCAGTCTGTTCAATGCGGGCAGATGGTCAAACGAGCGGCCGGCATGCTGCCACGTCGTGCCTGTGCTCTATGCCGGTGATTTTTCGACGGATGCTGTCGACGCGACGCTAGCCGCGCTCAAGGAAAGCGGCAGCCGTGCAGCGCCGGGCTTCTACAAGCCTGAAGGCATCATCGTCTACATGACGGCAGCGCGCCACACCTACAAGGTTCTGGCCGAGAACGACAACGAGCCGAAAGGCGAGAGGGAGGTTGCGTGATGGACGGTTGGATTGAGTGGAACGGCGGCAAGCGGCCGACTGAACACGAGGTGGAAGTTCGGCTCCGCGATGGCATTCGCAGCAAAAACCAGTCGCGTTGCTACGACTGGCGGCATCTTGGCGTGGATGTTGTTGATGGCGACTCCGATATCATCGCCTACCGCATCGTTTCTGGAGAATAACCATTGCCAGCACAGCCCATCACAGACGAAGCAATCGCCGCCACAGTCGCGGCCCGCCAGGCCACCAGCAGCAACGTCGACGCAGCCAAGGCGCTCGGCGTCGACGAAAAGACCGTGCGCCGTCACATGACGCTTGCGGCGGAGCGGGGGCTGCTTTCGCTGGATCCGGTCATGCCAGGCTTTGCCATCAGCTCTGTTGCATCAAAGGTCGACGGCAAGTGGGTCAAGCAGAAGAAGGCAGCAGGCGACGTCCACGAGATACCGGAAGGACATAGCGTCAAGGGCGAGTCAGCTCTGGTCGATGCCGAAGGGCGCGTAATCCAAAAGTGGGTGAAAACGCGAAACGAGTACAGCGCAGCCGACATAGCAGCGATACTTCAGGCAGCCTTTAAGGATTACGTTTCGCCGTCGTCGCCTATCGCTGCGCCGCAGGGTACGCAGGACGACTTGCTGACGCTTATTCCGTGCAACGACTGGCATATCAACCTTTTGACGTGGGCGCGCGAGACGGGAATCAATTGGGATCTCGATATCGCAGAAGTCGTCATCGGTCGCGGCATCGATGATGCCATTGACCGTAGCCCGCCGGCCGGGACTGGAATCGTTCTTGGTGGCGGAGACCTCCTGCACGCCGACACAAACGAAGCTCGCACCTCGCGGTCCAACAATGTTCTCGATACAGACGGGCGGCACCAGAAGGGCCTTGAGGTTGCTGGCCGCCTGATGGTTCGCACGATCGATGCAGCGCTACGGAAGAATGGCCGTGTGATTGTCCGCGTCCTGCAGGGCAATCACGACGAGCAGACGTCTGTTGCGATCGGATATTTCCTGCTTGCTTGGTATCGAAGCGAGCCGCGCGTCTTTGTCGATGTCGATGCGTCGCTGTTTTTCTGGCATCGGTTCGGCAAGGTGATGCTCGGCGCTACCCACGGGCATACCGTCAAGCTCAAAGATATGGCGTCGATCATGGCGCATCGGCGAGCAGAGGATTGGGGCGCCACAAAGTTCCGCTACGTTCACGGTTTCCATATTCACCATCAGTCTAAGTACGCCACAGAGGGCGGCGGTGTGATCATGGAATCGCATCAGGCACCAATCCCGCAAGACGCCTGGCATTTCGGTGCAGGCTTCCTGTCAGGGCGCTCCGTGCAGACGATTACCTACCATCGCGACTTCGGCGAGGTCTCGCGCGTTCGCGTGGCGATGCTCGATGCTGCGAATGACAATCAGCCGATGAAGGTAGCCGCGTGAGTCGTCCTACAAGCACGTGTTCAGTAGAAGGCTGCGAAAATCCAGTGGGGCGAACTGGTGGTCAGGGATTGTGTTGTAAGCACTACAAGCGAAAGCGGGCTCATGGTGACCCATTAGCAGGTGGCACCAGTAAGGGGGACGTGAAGCGGTTTCTTGATTGGGCGGCGGCACAGCGCCGTGATGAATGCATCATTTTCCCATTTTACAGGAACGAAGCTGGATACGGATGGTTCAAGCCGCCCGGACAAAAACAATCGATTGGCGCGCATGTGTACGTTGCTGAGTTGGTGCATGGGGCAAAGCCAACTCCAAAACATGAGTCCTGTCATGAGTGCGGAAATGGACATCTTGGCTGCGTGACTGGAGGTCACGTTTATTGGGGAACTCGCAAGGAAAATGTGCAGGACGCCATAAGTCACGGAACAGCCAAACTTTGGGGAGTGCCAAGAGACATGTACGCAGAGTTTAGGCGAATTTCAGCAGAGGTTATGAGGCCTCTAAAAGACAGCATGGTGGGTGGATGGCGCACCGCTGCCAACGACAACGAACCGCAGAGGAGTGTGGCGTGAGCTATACCTACGCAATAGCCGACCTGCATGGCCGCTTCGACCTGCTGCAGATGGCTTATGACGCCATTTCGCAGCATGCTCTCGGCGTGCCCGGAACAATTGTCCACCTTGGAGACTACGTCGACCGCGGCCCGCAGAGCCGTGAGATTGTCGAGTGGTTGATCGACGATCCCGCCTTGCCTCCGGGTTGGCGCCGCGTTGTTCTGCGTGGCAATCACGAGGACATCATGGTGACGTGCTGCGATGCGGTTGGCCTTATCGGCTCATGGTGGATCCCCAACGGCGGCGCGCGGACACTCATGTCGTACGGCGCAAAGATTGGTGATGACGTTATAGAATCGGCCAATCTAGTGCCGCGCGAGCATCTTGAGTGGATGAAGGCGCTTCCGCGAATGCATGTGGATGAGCATCGTGTGTTCGTTCATGCTGGCGTCGATCCGTTCAAGCCTCTCGACCAGCAGGACGATCAAGAGCTTGGTTGGAAACTTTATGCCGGCGATGACGAGAGAGGACACGACAAGCGGCATGTCGTACACGGCCATCACCAATTCGAAGATGGCCCGATCTTACTCAAAGGGCGCACCGACCTAGACACGTTTGCCTGGTTCACTGGTCGCCTAGTGGTCGGTGTGTTTGATGATTCGATGCCTGGCGGCCCGGTCGAGCTTCTGACCATTCAAGGTTCGCACATTGACGACATCAGGAGGGCAGCATGAAGGTCGGCAAGATCGAATACGCACCCGACTACCGCAGCGCAAGAACAACGCACGGGCCGCTACGGCGCCTCAATCTGGCGCCCACCATGAATTGGGACTCCGTCGCGCGCCGCTACGTGGAGCACGACACGCTGACGCAGGAGACGTTTGGGCCGTTCGGCACCTTCCGCGAAATGTCCGACGCAGCCAACGCCAACTTGCGCCAGGTTGTGCCTACGGCGGCAACTGAGCGCAAGGGCGGGATGCTCCAAACATTTACCGGGAGGCACTTCTGGCCGTTGGATGCGAGGCCAGAAGAAGTTCACATCGAGGACATAGCGCATAGCTTGAGTCTGCAGTGCAGATATGCGGGCCACTGCAAGCGATTCTACAGTGTGGCTGAGCACTCCGTGCTGATTGCCAACTGGATCTGGTGGCACGGCTCGGCGGCCGATGCGCTTGCCGGTCTGCTGCACGATGCGACGGAAGCCTATCTTGTGGATATGCCGCGACCCGTTAAGCGCAGCATGCATGAGTACCGCCTGCACGAAGCAGCACTGTGGAAGGTGCTAGCGGCTCGCTTTGGCTTGCCGGAAGAGATGCCGGCGATCGTGCACGAGGCTGATAACCGCATCATTGCGGACGAGCTGGTCAATATGCGGCCGATGGCCTGGCACGACAAGCATAACGACCCACTCTGTGTCTCGTTGGCGTTCTGGTCGCCGGGAGAATCTGAGCACAATTTCCTGAACACGTTTTACATGCTCGAAAAGATGAGGGCGGCGGCGTGAGTGGAGCGGACTACAGTCTGGCGCTGCGCATGATCAAGGATGGCGCGAAGATGCGCCGTCTTGAGTGGCGTCCCAACAAGTGGGTGCATCTGGCCGTCCCCGATGGCGCGCTCTCGTACCTTGAAATGGAACTTACAGACGGCAGAAGGGCGCCTTATACGCCGAGCCGATGCGACCAGTTCATCGATGATTGGGTGGCAGCATGACCATCCGCATCACACCCACATTCCAAGCGCGCCGCATTGGCTCGGTAGTGGTCGCCACCATCGTGGAGAACTTTCCCGCGAGCGTCACGCTAACCGCCAACCAGTGCCGCGATGCGGCTGAGGCGTTCAACACGCTTGCCGTGATGCTGATGCCCGCCGAGGACATCTATGACGACAGCGCAGAATCGAAGGCTGACCGCGATTACCAATTGGCGAAGGAGGAGGCGGCGTGAGTGAGTGCGCGATTGAGGAATGCCGAAAGGCTGCGCACTCCAAGGGATGGTGCAAGACCCATTATGAGAGGTGGCGGACACACGGTGACCCGCTTGCACCCAGGTTGCCGAAGGGGCCGAAACCAAGACAGAAAGCCGAGTGTGCGGTGGACGGTTGCACGTCGTTTGTTGATGCGAAGGGTTTCTGCGGCCCACACTACGCTAGGTGGAAGAAATATGGTGACCCGTTTGCGGGCGGCACAAAATGGGGTGAGCCACGAAGGTACTTGGAAGAAGAGGTTCTCGTCTACGATGGAGACAATTGCCTCATCTGGCCTTATTCGCGTGGCGCCGATGGCTACGGCAACCTGAACTATGATGGCAAAGTCAAGATAGTCTCAAGACTGGTTTGCGAACTCGTCAACGGAGAGCCGCCAACACCTGAACATGAAGCCGCTCACTCCTGCGGCAAGGGACACGAAGGTTGCGTTGCGCCAAATCACTTGTCATGGAAAACAGCCAAAGAGAATGCCTTGGACAAGATTTGTCATGGCACGATGCCAAGAGGTGAAACGCATCCGGCCTCAAAGCTCAGCGAATCACAGGTAGTTGAAATACGCGGGTTATCCAAAACGAAATCGCATTCCGAAATCGCTCGTGTTTATGGCGTTGACCGAAAGACAGTCAGCCTCATCATCTCTAGAAAAAATTGGGGATGGCTTGAAGATAGGATGGCGGCATGAGTTGGGATTTTTATCCGGGCCAGGAAGTTATTTGCGTGGATGCCAAATCACCACCACGCGTGACAATTCCATTGGGGTTGGTTGAGGGCCAAACCTATGTACTTAGGTGGGTTGGCGAATACGATAACTACGTTGATGGCCCGTTCATCGGCGTGCGTCTTGTTGGCGTCAATCGCGGCAAAGACCCAACCTATGGCTTCGAAGATCCACCGTACAACGCCAAGAGGTTTCGGCCGCTCATCAAGAATCCGATTGCGTTTGCGCGCAGAATTGCGGCCGACCCTAATCAGCAGATCGACGCACCAGAAGGCCCCGTGCGCGGCAAGCCGGTTCGTGAAGGCGCACCAAAACGAAAGAAGGAGGAGGTGTGATGTTTAAGGACAACCCGTCATTGGCAACAGCGTACGACCCTTGGGGCGGACACATCGTGGAGGATACATTCATGCCAGCCAACGACAGCTTTTGCGACCGAGTTCTTACCGTCGACACGGACGTCAAGGCTGCGATCGCGGATGATGCCAAGCGCATTGTCTCGGGTGCTAGGCGAGCAGCTTATGGCAAGCCAGAAGACAATTTCGAGCGCATCGCCAAGTTCTGGCAGGCGTACTTTGAAAACACAGGGCGGACAGAGGCTAATGTCACTGCGGCAGACGTGTCGCCACTCATGCGGCTGATGAAGGAGGCCCGTCTGTGTGAGACGCCAGATCACCGCGACAGCTTCGTTGACCTGGTTGGATACACACTGACTGGAGCTGAGATTAACAAGGTGGCCGCCTAACCATCCTGCATTTCATCCACGCAATAGTTACAGCCGCCTTCGGGCGGCTTATTTTTTGTCCGACAAGGACGCCTTGCTAGGCAGCCACTCTCCGTTCGGTCCGCGGCGCCTACGCCGCTTCTTCTCACCTGCAGGTTTGGCAGATCCAACCAGCGACTCCGCGCTCGGTGCTTTCAGGATTGATCCTGGCGAGAAGATATCGCCTCGGCTGAAACCAGCCGTTACGCGGTCGGGCAACAGCCCTTGTTCATGCAGCCATTTGACGTCGGCCACAACGCGCTCGACGCGCCCAGCCGCCTCGGCTGCAAGCTCTTCCTTGGCCTTGATTTCTTCCGCCCGCTCAAGCTCTGCGATCGCCATAGCAATCTCTGCCGCTTGCCGCTCGAGTTCGGCTTTGGACTTCGTTAGCAGTTCAGGGCGAAGCTTCTTGACGTCGGTAACGGCCATGCATTGTCCCTCGATTAATGCATGGCGTATACCTTAGCTTGCGGCAAGCCGCAAGCAGCTTACCGCTTCGCTCCGGGACACATACCGGTCATGTAAAGCAGGCAATCATGGCAAGGCTTGTCGCCAGGCGAGACGTCAATAAGCGCTTCGCCCATCATCATCCTATCGCGATTCGGATCGACAATGGCGAAGGATCGCACCGAGTAAATCTCGTCACCGCGACTGGTGCGAACCCTTCCGAGCACAAGCGATGGCATGGCCATGTCCTTGTGCGATATGCACTGACCCAAGCAAAATTTCCAGATTTCGGGCATGATGTCTATATGCACTGCGCAGTCTATTCCGGTAGCGGCCGGCTCCATCACGTTGTACATTTTTCCCAAACCCTGTTGCGTTGTTTTCATTGGGCGCCAACACACACGACGCCAATCCGCATCTCCATGCTTTTTCTCTCGGTATGGTTCCTCAGACCAAGCCGGGGGTTGAACACTCACTCGGCGGTGAGCCGATGGCTTTTGGCTTTCGCTTGGACATAACGCATCGCCCCCGGCCTTAAGCCAGAGCGTGCGTTGCCGCCGAGCAATGCGCACAAAAGTGTCGACTCCCCTCAGCCGACCCGGTATGGGTGTTCAAGCCCGATCGCGACACTGTTATATTTGTTTACCTTGCGCAAGTGAGATTTGGTCGGACCAGAAACTATTTTTGGGTGTGTGGTCAGTTATACACAGCACGCCAAGTGGTGGTTAAGGATTGGTATGTATTAGCGATGCCTGATGGACGGGAAATGACATTCCCGCTGGTGCGCATCAAAGAGCGCGCCGGTCTTGAGCGTGAGGTGCGAAACGTGCAGGCGGCAAGCGACACGATGCTTGGCTGGCCAGGACGTGGGCCTAAATGGCGCAAGCGGCAGAAGTCATCTCTGAGGCGCTGTATGGCCGCAAGACGCCAGAAAAGGCAAGAGCCGCGTTTGTGGACGCGGCTCGCGAGGCTGGCGTGTTGATGGGGGATGATGGCTAGATATGGCGAGATGCTGTATCCGCCATCATCGCCGCATGGGCCGCCATCTCTGCCGCAGTAAGCCGCGGCGGCAACGGTACAGGGCGCACGGCAAGCGCGCCGACGTCGATCGCCTGCACCGTCTCAACGGTAAGATCCATGGTCGCCTGCCGGCCCACAAGTTCGACATATACGGCTGCCAACAGTTCGGCGTCCAGCAAGGCACCGTGCTTGGTGCGTTGCGCCGTCGAGATGCCGCAGCGCCGGCAGAGCGCATCGAGGCTAGCCGGTGCGCCAGGATGCTTTGCGCGGGCGAGTGCCAAGCTGTCGATGACCTCGTTTGGTAGCGGGTCACCACCGGCAGCAGTAAGCTCTGCGTTCAGGATGCCGACATCAAAGCCGGCGTTGTGCGCGATAAGCGGCGCGTCGCCAAGAAACTCGAGCAGCTGTCCTGGCGTGAACGCCGGATAGGCGGCCAGAAACTCGTTGGTAAGGCCGTGCACAGCCGTAGCCTCGGCCGGCACTGGAATGCCTGGATTATAATAGGCGTGGAACGAGCGCCGCGGCGACAGGTCGACAAGCTCGACGGCGCCAACTTCCACAATGCGGTCTCTGGCGACGTCGAGGCCGGTGGTTTCGGTGTCGATTACGATGTGGCGCATGGCTCAAAGCAAAGCCCGTAGCGGCCAGGACCGTCGATTAGATAGTAGGTGACATGCATGTCGTCCGTCACCAACATGTAGTTCGGACGACAAAAGCCGAGTCGTTCACTGCGGTTGTCAGGCTCAAAATGCTTGCATTCCTTGCAAGAACGATCATGCACCTCAAGAACCTTCGTGCCGCATTTTACGCACCACGATCCGCGCTCTCCCTCTCGTCCTTGCGTTATGGTGCAATCACACATCCCGATCACCCTCCTTTGCGCGCCCGCGCAAGCGCGGCGTCGATTTCCTTGACCTCTGGATGGTCTTCGCCCCATTCGCCGGCAATGCTCGCCCGCGCCATCTCCAGCGCAGCCACGAGGGCGTCATGGGCGTTGACGGCGCGGACGATAAACTCCCCGTCCTCATCGGACAACCATATCCATTCGGAAGAGCCGACTACTCCTCCCTTGTCAGGCAGAATGTAGCCATACTCACTGTCATCGGCGTCAGCAGCATGGATGATGCAATCATGCGTGTGTCGGCCTGGTGAGAACACCCACGGCGTCGGCGTATGTTTAGCTATCATTTCCCCCTCCCGGCCTGCGCAAGAGCTGCGTCGATCTTGTCACGCACATCGGCAGGCGTATACGGATGCATGTACTCGCGGGTGTATTCCAACGCCGCAACAAGAGCTTCGTGAGCGTTTATCCTCTGGACGATTAGCCGCGCGTCAGCGACTTTGATGTGGTGCGCGTAATAACTGACGTTGTCGGCAACCGTGTCTCCGCGCGCGTCAACGATCTCGATTGGTTCTTCCTCATCTTCCATCATGTAAGAATCGTGTGCACGACAAGCCCACGGAAGCGGCGATGGTTCGCGCCGTTCACGCTCCCATTGGGCTTCTAGTGTCTCCCGCTCTTCATTGCTAATCATCTTCCCTACTCCTATCGACCGTGATGTGGCACAGAGGTATCTGACTGCCTCCTCCAGCATTGATGCCTCGCGAAGTTCCCACCCCCTAGGGTTGATTTCTGTAGAAACATGGTAGATCAGGCGACCGAGAATCTTGTCGACATCCACCGTTGCCCGCATGGGTTCATGGTCATCGGCGCTCATCCTCTACCTCCCCTAGCCATGGAGCGTCTCCCTCCAATCCATATTCGCAGCCGCACGATGTTCCAAGCAACGTGAGTGCATCGCGGCATTCGTAACGCTTACCGTCATGGACGACGTCGATTGGTGGGAATTCAAAACCTTCCTCGTCGCCAAATCCTTGATTACCAAGCAGGCAACTTTCGCAGATGTGCCGGCGCAATTCTGCGACCGCCCCGTCCATGGTTGCGAAGGATTTTTTCCATCCTGGCAACGAGTGTTTGACTAATTCAATAGACATCTTTTCCCCGTTCGTAACGACACCCGTAACGCGTCGTAACGCGTGCCATCTAGATCATTGTAATCGTTCAATATTTTTTCAAGCTACGCTAACAAGGCGTTAACCAAGCTTAAGAAGTCGCGCATAATCGTGAGCCGCCTGGCGGGTGCGGCATAAAGCTCCGCTTCGACAACGCCCTTGCGTCACCTTGCGGCTGTCGATATAGAATTGACGTAAACGTAAAAGGTGCGAAGCCGTGCCTCTTGCGATTGACTTGTCGCAACCACGATTGGAAGCACGCCCCCGCTTCCACTCAGGCGACGCTTGGTCCGCGACCGCGACGCCGCCAGGGGAAAGCCAGTGACCATGAAACTTGTTCCGCCCGGCGAAGCCGCGGCCAATACCAATGACATCCCGGTCGAAGCCGGCGAGGAATTCGTCCGCATCGGCGAGATGGCCAAGAAATACGGTGTGACGCTGCGCACGCTGCGTTTCTATGAAGACAAGGGCCTGCTCAATCCGCATCGCGACGGCTCGACCCGTCTCTATACGCGCCGCGACAAGGCTCGCCTGAAGCTGATCCTGCTCGGCCGCAAGGTCGGGTTCTCGCTGCGCGACGTCAAGCAGATGATGGATCTCTACGATCCGACCGGTACCAACACCAGGCAGTTGCGGCTGGCCCTCGACAAGTCGGAGAAGCAACTCGCCCGCCTGCAGAAGCAGCGTGCGCTGATCGACGACGCCATCGGCGAGTTGAGCAACTCGATGTCCGTCGTGCGCCAGATGCTCGTCGAGCGCACCGCGGCGCCGCAGGCCAGCGCCGCCGGCTGAATCAGCTCTCGTTTAAAATGCAAGCCGCGTGGTTATCGCCGCGCGGCTTTTCCTGCACAACTGCGCCGCGCCAGCTGCAGGTCATGATAGCTCCCCTGCCGACGAATTGATCCGCAATCCAGTTGTGCCCGCGCCTTCAAGAAGCGCTAGCAGGCTCCAGAACGCATCCGGCGCGGCTGTTCCAAAATCCACGGTCAGTTTCTTTGGGCGCACCCAAAGCGAATGGATGATGTCTCCGAATTCTGCGCCTTCCCGGTAGCGCTCATCGTCCGGATCGAACCAGTGCTGGAACCAGGCATTCAGCTTGTCGAGCGGCGGAGACGCCAGCGTGTGGTGGATGACGACATCGTTCCATTGAAGCTGTTCTATCAGCAGGTCAGCACTTCCAATTCTGCCCGAGATCGGCTCGAAGCGCATAATATCGGACTGAAGTTCAACGGGTTCGACCATTTCATCGTTCCTGACGAAGTCGACACAGCATAGCTGCCGAAAGAGCTCGTTTTGGTCGGCGAGTTGGAACTTGACCTCCGCGGCTCCCTGACTGCAGTCTTGCTGCTGTTCTCTTACGAACGCCCTGAATTGATCCAGGTAGTGGCTCTGGATGCTAATGATGAATGCGGCTGGGTCCATGCTGCGAAGTTGCCTCACCGCAGAGGGGCAGACAAGCGGGGGGCCCAAGTTCTGACACGCCCGGTCAAATAAAATTTTGGCTGCGACGAAGTTGACGTTTACGCAAACGTCAATATTTGCTATCGCAGCATCGACATTGGCCCGGCCTCCTGTCCAGGACGTGGACAGGCGACTTGCTTGGTCGGGCCGGGACCGTAAGGGCGGAGGAAGGCATGACGATCTACAGGGCGCCGATCCAGGACACGCTGTTCGTGCTCAACGACGTGCTGGGTTATCAGCGCTATTCCAATCTTCCGGGCTTCTCGGATGCGACGCCCGACGTTCTCGAGGCGATCCTCGCCGAAGGCGCCAAGCTGGCCGAAAACGTCATGCATCCGCTGAACCGCGTCGGCGACATGGAAGGCTGCGTGCGCCATGACGACGGCTCGGTAACGACACCGAAGGGTTTCAAGGACGCCTACGACCAGTATCGCGAAGGCGGCTGGATGGGGCTTGCGGCACCCGTCGAGTTCGGCGGCCAAGGCCTGCCCTACACGGTGCACCAGGCTGTTTCCGAATATATGGTTTCCGCCAACATGGCGCTGATGATGTATCCCGGCCTGACGCAAGGCGCGATCGCGGCGATCGTCACCCACGGCACGGAGGAGCAGAAGGCGACATGGCTGCCCAGGCTGATCGAGGGCACCTGGACCGGTACCATGAACCTGACCGAACCGCATTGCGGCACCGACCTCGGCCTGCTGCGCACCAAGGCCGTTCCCAACGGCGACGGCAGCTACAGAATTTCCGGCCAGAAGATATTCATCTCCGCCGGCGAGCACGACATGGCGGACAACATCGTCCACCTGGTGCTTGCCCGCGCCGAGGGCGCGCCGGAAGGCGTCAAGGGCATCTCGCTGTTCATCGTGCCGAAATTCAAGCTCGATGCCTCGGGCAATCCCGGTGAGAGGAATACCGTCTCCTGCGGCTCGATCGAGGAGAAGATGGGCATCCATGGCAACTCGACCTGCGTCATGAATTATGACGAGGCGGAGGGGACGCTGCTCGGCGAATTGAACGGCGGCCTGAAGGCCATGTTCACGATGATGAACGAGGCCCGTCTCGGCGTCGGCCTGCAGGGGCTTTCGGTCGCCGAGATCGCCTACCAGAACGCCGTCTCCTACGCCAAGGACCGCCTGCAGGGCCGCTCGCTGTCGGGCGCCAAGGCGCCGGACAAGAAGGCCGACCCGATCATCGTCCATCCCGACATCCGTCGCTCGCTGATGACCATGAAGGCCTTCAACGAGGCCGGCCGCGCGCTGGCGCTGTGGACGGCGATCAAGTCCGACGTCGCGCACCGTTCCGGCGACGACAAGGACCGCCAGGCGGCCGACGACTACACCGGCCTGATGACCCCGGTGGTCAAGGGCGTGCTCACCGACAAGGGTTTCGACCACGCGGTCATGGCGCAGCAGGTGTTCGGCGGCCACGGCTACATCGAAGAACACGGCATGAGCCAGTTCGTGCGCGACGCCCGCATCGCCATGATCTATGAAGGCGCCAACGGCATCCAGGCGCTCGACCTCGTCGGCCGCAAGCTGGCGCAGAATGGCGGTCGCGCCGTGCAGGCCTTCTTCAAGGAAGTCGGCGAGTTCTGCGAGGAAAACCGCGCCGACGAGAAGATGGCGCCCTTCACCAAGGCGCTGAAGAAGGGCCTCAACGACCTGCAGGCGGCCACCATGTGGCTGGTGCAGAACGCCATGGCCAAGCCCGACAATGCCGGTGCGGCCTCGAGCGACTACATGCATCTCTTCGGCCTGGTGGCGCTGGGCTACATGTGGGCGCAAATGGCGAAATCCGCTGAGGCGAAGCTCGCGGACGGCGCCAACGGAGCTGGCGCGTTCTACGACGCCAAGCTCACGACCGCGCGCTTCTTCATGGAGCGCGTCATGCCGGAAACGGCGGCGCGTCTCGCCCGCATAACGAGTGGCGCGGACACGCTGATGGCGCTGCCGGCGGAAGCGTTCTAGGTTTGGCGGGCCGGCACCGCCGGCCCACAAGTGTCGGAACGCGGAGGAAATCGTGGCGACAAATCCAGCCGAAATTCTTGGTCTTCCAAAGCCCGCCTGGGCGGCGGACGAGGTCGGCATGCTCTACGATATGGCATCGCGCTTCATGGCCGAGGAGATCGCGCCGCGTTACGACGAGTTCGAGAAGAACGAGATGTTCGACCGCGAGAGCTGGCTGAAGGCGGGAGCGGCCGGCCTGCTCTGCGCTTCCATGCCGGAGCAATACGGCGGCTCGGGCGGCACCTTCGCGCATGAGAGCGCCATCATCGAGGCGATCGGCCATGTCGGCGTCGACGGCTTCGGCATCGGCCTGCACAATTCGATCGTAGCACCCTACATCCTGCATTACGGTTCCGAAGAGCAGAAACAGAAATGGTTGCCCAAGCTCGCGACCGGCGAGCTGATCGGCGCCATCGCCATGACGGAGCCCGGCGCCGGCTCCGACCTGCAGGGCGTCAAGACCCGCGCCGAGAAGGACGGCAACCATTACAAGATCAGCGGTTCGAAGACCTTCATCACCAATGGCCAGCTCGCCAACCTGATCATCGTCGTCACCAAAACAGATCCGGACAAGGGCGCCAAGGGCACGTCGCTGATCGTCGTCGAGACCGAGGAGGTCGAGGGCTTCGAGCGCGGCCGCAACCTCGACAAGATCGGGCTGAAGTCGAACGACACGTCCGAACTGTTCTTCAACGACGTGCGCGTGCCGACCTCCAACCTGCTCGGCGACGAGGAAGGCAAGGGCTTCGTCCAGCTGATGCAGCAATTGCCGCAGGAGCGGCTGCAGATCGGCACCGGGGCGATCGCCATGACCGAGCGGGCGCTGGCGCTGACCATCGACTACGTCAAGGAACGCAAGGCCTTCGGCAAGGCCGTCATCGAGTTCCAGAACACCCAGTTCAAGCTGGCCGAATTGAAGACCGAGGCCACGATCGGCCGCGTCTTCTACAATGACTGCGTCGCCCGCCATATCGACGGCGGCCTCGATCCGGTGACCGCCTCGATGGCCAAATACTGGCTCAGCGATCTGCAGGGCAAAGTCGTCGACGAATGCCTTCAACTGCACGGCGGCTATGGCTACATGAATGAATATCCGATCGCCCGCATGTACCGCGACGCCCGTGTCCAGCGCATCTATGGCGGCACCAACGAAATCATGAAATTGCTGATCGGGCGCTCTCTGTGAGCGCGGCGGCTGGCAAAGCCAAGGAGCACGAAAATGACTGAGGCTTACGTCTATGACGCCGTGCGCACGCCGCGCGGCAAGGGCAAGAAGGATGGCTCGCTGCACGAGGTGCCGGCGGTGCGGCTCGCCGCAAGGACGCTCGAGGCGCTGCGCGACCGCAACGGGCTCGACACCGGCAATGTCGACGACATCATCTTCGGCTGTGTCGATCCGGTCGGCGAGGCGGGCTCCGTCATTCCGCGCGCCGCCGCCTTCGAGGCCGGCTACGACACCAAGGCACCCGGCATGCAGATCTCGCGCTTCTGCGCCTCGGGTCTCGACGCCATCAATTTCGGCGCCGCCAAGATCGCGCAAGGGGCGGATGAGATCGTGATTGCCGGCGGCGTCGAATCCATGTCGCGCGTCGGCATGGGCATGTCGGGCGGCGCCTGGTTCATGGACCCCTCCGTTGGCCTGCCCGGCTGGTTCGTGCCGCAGGGCATCTCGGCCGACCTGATCGCCACCAAATACGGGTTTTCCCGCGATGACGTCGATGCCTATGCGGTCGAGAGCCAGAAGCGCGCGGCCAAGGCCTGGGGCGAGGGCCGTTTCAAGAATTCGGTGATCCCGATCAAGGACCAGAACGGTCTCACCATCCTCGATCATGACGAGCACATGCGGCCCACGACCGACATGCAGTCGCTGGCTTCGCTCAACCCGTCCTTCGTCATGCCCGGCGAGATGGGCGGCTTCGACGCGGTCGCCGTGCAGAAGCATCCCGAGGTAGAGGAGGTCAACCACGTCCACCATGCCGGCAATTCCTCGGGCATCGTCGATGGCGCCGCCGCCGTTCTGCTCGGTTCCAAGAAGGCCAGCAAGGCGATGGGACTGAAGCCGCGCGCGCGCATCCGCGCCTTCGCCAATATCGGCTCGGAACCGGTGCTGATGCTGACCGGTCCGGTCGACGTCACCGAGAAGCTCCTGAAGCGCGCCAAGATGAAGCAGTCGGACATCGACCTCTTCGAGCTCAACGAGGCCTTCGCCTCGGTCGTGCTGCGCTACATGCAGGCCTTCGACATCCCGCACGACCAGATCAACGTCAATGGCGGCGCGATCGCCATGGGCCATCCGCTCGGCGCCACCGGCGCCATGATCCTGGGCACGGTGCTGGACGAGCTGGAGCGCCGCGATCTCAACACCGCGCTGGTCACGCTCTGCATCGGCGCCGGCATGGGCACCGCAACCATTATCGAACGCGTCTGACGGGGAGAGAAGAGATGAGCTACACCAATTTCACCCTCGACGTGGACGCCGACGGCATTGCGCTGATCACCTGGGACATGCCGGACCGTTCGATGAACGTCTTCACCGAGGAGGTGATGCGCGAGCTGAACGCCATAGTCGATCATGTGGCCGGCGATGCCGCCATCAAGGGCGCGGTCATCACCTCGGGCAAGGACAGCTTCTCCGGCGGCGCCGACATCACCATGCTGCAGAAGATGCTGGCGACCTTTGCCGTCGACAAGGAGAATGACCTTGAGAAGGCGACCAAGGCGCTGTTCGACAATGCCGGCTATATGACCGGCCTGTTCCGCAAGATCGAGACCTGCGGCAAGCCTTGGGTGTCGGCGATCAACGGCACCTGCATGGGAGGCGCCTTCGAAATGTCGCTCGCCTGCCATGGCCGCATCGCCGCCGATTCCGACAAGGTGAAGATGGCGCTGCCCGAAGTGAAGATCGGCATCTTCCCCGGTGCCGGCGGCACCCAGCGCGTGCCGCGGCTGACCGACCAGCAGCAGGCGCTGCAGATGCTGACCACCGGGCAGAACCTGACGCCGCAAAAGGCGAAGGCGATGGGCCTGATCCACGAGATCGCCGAGCCTTCGAAACTGGTCGAGACCGCCAAGGCGATGATCAGGAACGGCCTGAAACCGGTGGCGCCCTGGGACGAGAAGGGCTTCAAGCTGCCGGGCGGTCCGATCTATTCGGCGGCCGGCGCCAATCTCTGGCCGCCGGCGATCGCCATCCTGCGTCGCGAAACCTATGGCAATTATCCAGCCGCGCCCGCGATCCTGAAATGCGTCTATGAAGGCCTGCTGGTGCCGTTCGACACGGCGCTCAGGATCGAGCAGCGCTATTTCACCGAGATCATGCAGTCGAAGGAAGCAGCGGCGATGATCCGCTCGCTGTTCGTCTCGCTGCAGGAGCTGAACAAGGGCGCGCGCCGTCCGGCCGGCGTGCCGGAGACCAGGTTCCAGAAGATCGGCATCCTCGGCGCCGGCTTCATGGGCGCCGGCATCGCCTATGTCACCGCACGAGCCGGCATTCCCGTGGTGCTGCTCGACCGCGATCTGCCGTCGGCCGAGAAGGGCAAGGCGCATTCCGACAGCCTGATGGCCGATCAAATCAAGAAGGGCCGCGCCAAACCCGAGGACAAGGACAAGCTTCTGTCGTTGATCACCCCGACGGAGGACCATGCCGACCTTGCCGGCTGCGATCTCGTCGTCGAAGCGGTCTTCGAGGATTCGAGCGTCAAGAAGGAAGCCACGGAGAAGGCCGAAGCGGTGCTGAAATCGTCGGCGATCTTCGCTTCCAACACGTCCACCATCCCGATCACGGCGCTGGCGAAGAATTCGGCGCGGCCGAAGAACTTCATCGGCATCCACTTCTTCTCGCCGGTCGACAAGATGATGCTGGTCGAGATCATCCTCGGCAAGAAGACGGGCGACAAGGCCTTGGCAGTCGCCTTCGACTTCGTGCGCGCCATCAAGAAGACGCCGATCGTCGTCAACGACACGCGCGGCTTCTACGTCAACCGCTGCGTGCTCCGCTACATGTCGGAAGCCTACAAGATGCTGATCGAGGGCGTTCCGGCGCCGATGATCGAGAACGCCGCCAAGGCCGCCGGCATGCCGGTTGGCCCGCTGGCGCTGACCGACGAGACGGCCGTCGACCTCGCCCAGAAGATCATGAAGCAGACCATCAGGGATCTGGGCGAAAAGGCCGTCGATCCCGGGCAGATGGCGCTGATCAACACCATGGTCGACACGCATGGCCGCTTCGGCCGCAAGAACGGCAAGGGTTTCTACGATTATCCGGCGAAGCCGGCGAAGAAGAAGCTGTGGCCAGGCCTGAAGGATCTCTATCCGCAGCTGAAGCCCGAAAAGGTCGACTATGAGGAGCTGAAGCAGCGCCTCTTGGTGACCATCGCGCTGGAAGCGGCGCGGGTGATGGAAGAAGGCATTGTCACCGATCCGCGCGAGGCGGACGTCGGCTCGATCCTCGCTTTCGGCTTCGCTCCCTTTACCGGCGGCGCGCTATCCTACATCGACGGCATCGGCGCCAAGCGTTTCGTTAAGATCGCCAAGGGGCTGCAGAAGAAGTATGGCGCCGAGTTCAAGGCGCCGAAGCTTCTCCTCGACATGGCCGAGAAGGGCGAGACCTTCTACGAGCGCTTCGACCCTTACCGGAAGGGCGAGGTCCGAGAGGCGGCCTGATCAACCCAAGATGTATGTCTGGGGGCGAATGGCCCGCACCATGGCCACGGCGTCGAGCCGTGGCCCTTACAGGGTCGGCGACGAAAGCCGGCTCGATTAGTGTGCCGAACCAGGCCCATCTGTGCCTGCGTTCACTTTCCATCCCGGTCCGCCGCTACCGGTGGACAATGGTGTGGTCGCGCGCTAGACAGGCTTGAGGCATTTTTTCCTGTTTGAAGGAGTGCGCGCGTGCTCTCACACGACCGCGTATGGGCCGCCATTGACGCTCTCGCCGAGCGCTATTCGCTATCGGCTTCCGGTCTTGCCCGGCGCGCGGGCCTCGATTCGACGGCCTTCAACAAGTCGAAGCGCCTGTCTTCCGATGGCCGGCCGCGCTGGCCCTCGACCGAATCGCTGGCCAAGATCATCGAGGCCACCGGCGCGTCGCTCGAGGAATTCACCGGACTGGTCGAAGGGCGCGGCGGCGCCTCCATAGCCCAACAGCGCAGCGCCGTCCCGTTGCTTGGTTTCGCCCAGGCCGGCGCGGGAGGCTTCTTCGACGATGCCGGCTATCCGGCGGGGCAGGGCTGGGATCTGGTCGAGCTGCCGGCGCGGGCGACCGAGACGTCCTACGCGCTGCTGGTGCAGGGCGATTCCATGCTGCCGCTCTACCGCAATGGCGATGTGCTGATCGTGGAACCGGGCGCGCCGACGCGCAAGGGCGATCGTGTCGTCGTCAAGACCACCGCCGGCGAGGTGATGGCCAAGGTGCTCGACCGGCAAACGGTGAAATCGATCGTGCTGGTTTCGCTCAATCCCGCTCACCCGGACCGCGACATCCCGACGCGCGACATCGAATGGGTGGCGCGCATCGTCTGGGCGAGCCAGTAGGCCGGGCTTATGCGGCTTCTTCAGACAGCCCTGGCGGTTCTGGCAATTCCCGTAATGGCGGCGCTCGTTGTTGCCGGCGGACAGACGGTCAAGGGTCACGAAAGCGCCGTCACGGTCGATCAGATCGATCCCATTGCCGATGCCCTTCCAACCGGCGGCGACACCCCTTCCGCTTCTGATGCCGCGCAAGAGCCGGCCACTGCGGCCATTCCGGCGACGCCCGCTCCGCAGCCACCGAAGCCCGCCGCTCGTTCGAGGGCCATCGATCCCGACGTCGTGGCGCCGCCGGACCTGTCTGACCAGGAACTCGAACGGGTGGAGCCGCGCGCACCGCTCAGCGATCTGGCGCTGGCCGGGCCGCCCAAGCCGCCCAAAACCAAGATGCCAGGCGATTGGAACGGCACAAAATTGTTCCAGCCGGTCGCCACCGCCGCCGGGCTCATCGAGTCGAAGGGCTACGCGGTCGCCGTGTCCGGCGTGGACGTCGTCAAGGCCGACGAAACCTGTAGCGACGCGGGCAAGAGCTGGGCCTGCGGCACGCGCGCCAGAACGGCGTTCCGCGCCTTCCTGCGTGGCCGTGCGGTCGCCTGCACGGTGCCGCCGGACGGCGGCCGCGACATCATTACCGCCGAATGCCATATCGGCAACCAGGACATCGGCCAGTGGCTGATCGAGAATGGCTGGGCGCGCGCGGCGCAAGGCGGCCCCTATGTCGAGGCCGGTAACAAGGCGCGCGCCGCAAGGAAAGGTATTTTCGGCCCGGCGCCAAAGCTTGACGGTCTGCCGGCGCTGCCGGCCGCGTCAGGGCCGGCGCCGGTGGCGCCGGATTCGATCCTGCCGGCCGATGGCGGCGCGGTTACGCCGCCAGTTGACCAGCCAGCGCCCGCTCAATGAGCGCGCGCGTCTCGGCGATGCCGTAAAGCGCCGCGAAGGAACCGAAGCGCGGCCCGCGTTCCTGGCCGATCAGCACCTGATAGATCATCTGGAAGAAGGCGACCGACACGCCGGGTCCGCCTTCCGGGCTCTGCTTGGAATGGTCCTGGTAGCGTTCGATCTTGCGCGCGACATTGAGCGCAGCGTTCTGGATCGCCTCGCCATCGGCACCCTGCGGCAGCGCGCCGAGCGCGTCGGAGAGCTTGGCCAGCGCCTCGCGCTCCACCTCGTCGGCGGCGCGGTAGACCTTGGTCGGCTTCACGAAGTCGTCGAAATAGCGGATCGCGTAGCCGGTCAGCCGGTCGAGCTCCGGATGCGTCTTCGGCGTCACACCCGGCGCATGCCGAGAGATGAAACCCCACAGCACCGCCTTGTCGTGCGCGTTGGAGGCGCTGACCAGATTGAGCAGCAGCGCGAAAGGCACAGGCAGGTCGATGGCCGGCGGGTTGCCGTCATGCATGTGCCAGACCGGGTTGCCGAGCCGCTCCTTCCAGTCCTGGCGCGGATAGGCGCCAAGGAATGCGTAATACTCGTCCACCGCCTTCGGGATGACGTCGAAATAGAGCTTCTTCGCCTGCCGCGGCCGCTGGTACATGTAGAGGCCGAGGCTCTCCGTCGGCGCGTAGGTCAGCCATTCGTCGATGGTCAGGCCGTTCCCCTTCGACTTCGAAATCTTCTGGCCTTCCTCGTCGAGGAACAGCTCGTAGACGAAATGCTCCGGCGCGCGTCCGCCGAGGATGTTGCAGATGCGGTCGTAGATCGCCGCGTTGGTCTGGTGGTCCTTGCCGAACATCTCGAAATCGACGCCGAGCGCCGCCCAGCGCATGCCGAAATCCGGCTTCCATTGCAGCTTCACACGGCCGCCGGTGACAGGCAGCGTCGTCTCGGCGCCTTCGTCGTCGAAGGTGATGGTGCCGGCCTTGGCGTCGACATTTATCATCGGCACGTAGAGCACGCGGCCGCTCTTCGGCGAGATCGGCAGGAACGGGCTGTAGGTCGCCTGGCGCTCCGGCCCGAGCGTCGGCAGCATCACGCCCATGATCTCGTCATAGCGTTCGGCGGCGCGCCGCAGCACCTCGTCGAAACGGCCGGCCTTGTAGTACTGCGTCGCGCTGGCGAATTCGTAGTCGAAGCCGAACGTGTCGAGGAAGCGGCACAGCATCGCATTATTGTGGTCGGCGAAGCTCGCATAGTCGCCGCCGAACGGATTGGGCACCGAGGTAAGCGGCATATGCAGATAGGGCTCAAGCGCGGCGCGGTCCGGCACGCTCTCCGGGATCTTGCGCATGCCGTCCATGTCGTCGGAGAAGCACAGAAGCTTGGTCTTGACCTTGTCCTGCGTCAGCACCCGGAAGGCATGCCGCACCATGGTCGTGCGCGCCACCTCGCCGAAGGTGCCGATATGCGGCAGGCCGGACGGGCCGTAGCCGGTCTCGAACAGGACGATTTCGGGAAAATCCTTGCCCTTGTAGCGAGCGATGACTTTCTTCGCTTCCTCGAACGGCCAGGCCTTGCTCTCGGCCGCCGCGGCAAGCATCTCGGGAGTGAGATCGATGATGTTTGATCCCGTCATGTCAAAGTTCCAGTCATGGCCGTCTTCGTGGCGGATAAGGATTTGTCGATCGGTCTCTAGGCGTGACAGGCTGGAGCGTCAACGATTTGCGGCGCTTTTCCTTGCGACGCCGCGATAGCGCTCTTACGTTCGAGGCCATCATCCAGCGCATGTCATCCAAAAGTGTGTCACGGTTTTGGAGAGATGACATGCATGCTTTCAGGAGTTTTGAATGCCCTCATTGACGCCGCACGAAGCCCTGATCCACCTGATGGTCATCACATCGGCCTCCGATCGCGACATGACCGATGTCGAGCTGCAGCGGATCGGCGACGTCGTCCGCTCCTGGCCGGTGTTCGTCGATTTCAACCAGGACAGGCTGGTTCAGGTGGCACAGGCCTGCCAGAAGGCGCTGCATGAGAAGGACGGGCTGGAAGGCGTGCTGGCGCGCGTCGCCGAGGCGCTGCCGGAGCGGCTGCGCGACACCGCTTATGCCGCTGCTTTCGAGGTTGCCGCAGTCGATCTCGAAATGCGCATGGAGGAGGTGCGCGTCCTGCAGCTCATCCGCCTCAAGCTCGACCTCGACACGCTGACCGTCGCCGCGATCGCCCGCGCGGCCAAGGCGCGCTTGCGCTCGCTGACATGAAGCAATCCAGGAAAAGTCTGAGCGGTTAGGCTCGGCGACTTCGCCGCGCCTTCTGTTCGGAATTGCTGAATAACCGGTTAGAAAAAACTCACCGGGAAATAGCGCAGGTAAAACTCGGCGAAGGTGCCCTTGATCGAGATTTCCTGCAGCGCGTAGTCGAAGGCGGCGGCAAGCGCTGTGTCGTTCTTGCGGGTGGCGATCGCCATGCCCGAGCCCAGATATTCCGGCGCCAGATACGGACCGCCGGCGAAGCGGCAGCAGCCGGCGGCGTCCGAGCCGCCCAGCCAGAAAGCAAAGCGCATGCCATCGCCGAAGGCGGCGTCGACCTTGCCGGCCTTGAGGTCGGCATAGAGGTCTTCCGGTGTGTCGAAGGTCACCACCTGCACGGTGTTAAAGTAGTCCCGCAGCATTTTCTCATGCGCCGAGCCGGCGACGACGCCGACCCGCTTGCTGCGCAGCTTGTCGAGGATCGGCTCGCCGAAGGCCTTCGCCTTGGGCATGATGAAGCGCGCCGGGAATTGCATGTAGGAGCGCGAGAAGGCGTATTTCTCGCGGCTGTCCGGCGTCGCGGCGATGCCGGCGATGATCGCCTCGCCTTCGCCTTTCTGCAGAGCATCGTCCAATTCGTTCCACGGCAAAGCCTGGACCTGGCATTTTTCGGCGACGCCCAGTTCCGCGCAGATCGCCCGCGCCAGATCGATGTGGAAACCCGACAGACGGCCGGCGCCGTCGAGGAAGTTGAACGGCGGAAAATCGGTGGTGGTGAGGAATCTGAGCCGCGGCAGCGCGGAAAGATCGGGCTTCGGCAGCCGTTCCTTGGCGTCCCACAGCACCGGCACCTGCGGCTCCGCCGCCTGAGTCGGTCCGGCAAGGGGCAGCGCGCCGGTCAGTGCCGATATCAGGGCCAGAAATATCCACCGCAATTTCACGATAAGGCTCCGCCCAGACAGCTTTCTTGGCTTTTCGTATGAAAAGGGGGCAGGCACAACGGTTTTTGATTTCAAGCCGCCAAATTCAGCGTATGCTTTAGCACGTGTGCAAGTGACCTTGCGTGCCGGAAGGGGGAAGCTGCCGGTTTTGCTGAGGAGATTGCGACGCGGGGGTTGATGACGAAGGGGGGTTCGGGCATCTACCGTCGGTAATGAAAAAGCAGAAGCAACATGGGGTAGATGTTGCGATGGGCCTGTTCGACAGAACGCTGGAATACATAGACCAGTTGCAGCATGCTGGCACCGCGGCCGCGGTCTGCGAGAGGCTGCTCGGCATCACCTCGAGCTTCGGCCTGACCGCACTGATGGCGGGAACCGTGCCGCAGCCGGGCACGCCGCGCGGCCGGCAGAAACAGCATGTGATGCTTTGCGATTGGCCCGGCGAATGGCTGGAGCGCTATGTGGCGCGCAACTATGTCGACCACGACCCGGTCGTCAGCCACATGAAGCAGCTTCAGGCGCCGTTCCAATGGCGGGACGCTTCCAAGAACGCCCTGATCGACAAGAACAGCGACGAAGTCATGGGCGACGCGCGCGAGTTCAAGCTGCGCGACGGCCTGGCGTTTCCGCTGGTCACGCTCGACGGCCAGATCGTGATGGTCTCGCTGGGCGGCGAATCCGTTGAACTGTCGGATGCGGAATTCGGAATGGTCTCGCTCGCGTCGACCTATGCGATCGGCCGCGCCATGCAACTGCACGCCAAGGCCGACAGCGTCATCGATCACATAGAATTGACGGCGCGTGAGCGGGAGTGCCTGCAATGGGCCGCCGTCGGCAAGTCCGAATGGGAGATCTCGCAAATCCTCGGCATCTCGGAACACACTTCCGAGAAACACCTTCTTAACGCCAAGAGCAAACTCGGGGCAGCCAACCGGGTACAGGCGGTCGCGGAGGCGATTAGGCGCGGTTATATTAGCTAGGTCGGCCGTGCCGACCTGGAAATTCTTGCCTGCGCCTTCGCGCAATATTTTAAGGGACATCACGGCCGTATCTTCCTCTTAAGCCCAGGAGACGGCTAATGCTCTTTGCCCTTACCACTCAGGAACTGATGGAACGCCCCGACCTTTGGGAGGCGGTCCATCGCTTGCGCTACAAGATCTTCGTCGAGGAGATGGGTTGGACCGATCTCGACCGTCCGGACCAGCTCGAGATCGACCAGTTCGATCATGACGAGGCCGAACACCACCTCGTCATCCGCAACGGCGAACTGGCTGGTTACCAGCGCATGCTGCCGACCACACGGCCGCATCTTCTGACGGATGTTCTGTCGGATCTCTGCGAAGGACCGTCCCCTTCGGGGCCGAATGTCTGGGAACTGACCCGCTACGCGGTGGCTCCGGGTTTTCGCGACGGCAAACGCGGCGTCTCGACAGTCGGCACCGAGCTGATCGCCGGCTTCGTCGAATGGGGCCTGAAGCGCAACGTCAACCAGGTCATCATCGAGTTCGAGCCGATGTGGGTGCTGCGCGCCCTGCAACTGCACTTCCTGGCGACGCCGCTCGGTTACCAGCGCACCTATGGCAACCAGCAGGTCGTGGCGACGCTGCTCACCTTCACCGAGCATACGCTCGAGGTCGTGCGGGCCCGCCGCAACCACCACCTGCCGGTGCTGAACCGGGGCTATCCCGGTCTGCTCGGCCTCAAGCAGGCTTCGTGATGGAGGCGGTCATGAGTTTCCATCCCGAACCGGAACTGCGCGGCCATACGCTGGTCGTCACCGTGTCCTCGCATGACGGCCGGCCGGTGCTCGACAGGCACGCCTATGCGAGCCTTGCCAGGACCTTGCGCGATGCGGCGGTCAACGACGAGGTCCGCGTCGTCATGCTGCGCGGCCTTGCCGGATGCTTCTGCCTTGGCGGCGACTTCTCGGAGTTCCTCGACGCCACCAAGCACCGAGAACTGATCGCCGCCGTCACCGACATGTTCCGCATGTTGGCGACCTTCCCCAAGCCGGTCCTTGCCTGCGTCGACGGCGATGCCGTCGGCGTCGGCTGCACCATCCTGTTCCATTGCGACATGGTGATCGCTTCCAAGGGCAGCACCTTCAGGGTGCCGTTCGTCGATTTTGGCCTGGTGCCGGACGCGGCGACCAGCATTCTGGCGCCCCAGAAGCTCGGCTATGCCGGCGCCTTCCGCTTCTTCTGCCTGGGCGATACGCTGGGCGTCGAAGACGCCAAGGCGCTGGGCCTGGTCGGCGAGATCGTGACGCAAGGCAGCGCCGAGGAAGCAACGCTGGCGAGGGCCAAACAGCTGGCCAAGAAGCCCGTTGCGGCATTGCTGCAGACGCGCAGCCTGCTCAAGGGAGATACGGACGTGTTGTGCGACCGCATCGACCACGAGATCACGCTGTTCCAGCAGGCGCTTCAGGATGACACCACGCTGAAGCGGCTGCAGCGGATTGCTCGCCTGGCCGCCTGAGCGCCCGGCATGAAACCTCAGCGCCGCGCGAGCCGAAAGGCGCGCGGCGCTGTAACTCGTCCGGAACCGCGTTACCCCGCGGGTAGGGCAGGCCAGCGGTTCCAGACGAAGAACAACAACTAGTCTTTAAGGAATTCCGGCCCCTCGCCGATGATCTTCTTGTCGGGCTTGCCGACGGCGTGGAGGTCCCTTCCGTCATAAGGCAGGGAAAGCAGGATACGCTGGATCACCGCGAGCCGGGCGCGTCGCTTGTCATTGGCCCGCACGACGACCCAGGGCGAGAACTCCTTATGTGTGCGCTCGATCATCTGGTCGCGCGCCCTGGTGTAGTCGTCCCACTTGCCGACCCCGGCGATGTCGATCGGCGAGAACTTCCAGTTCTTCAGCGGCGACCAGCGGCGGTCATGGAACCGTTCGAGCTGCGTTTCGCGGCCGATATTCAGCCAGAATTTGAAGAAATGCATACCTTCGTTGCAGATCATCCGCTCGAAATGCGGCGTCTCGTCGAGGAATTTCTCATGCTGCTCCGGCGTGCAGAACCCCATGACCGGCTCGACACCGGCGCGGTTGTACCAGGAGCGGTCGAAGGTGACGAATTCGCCCGAAGTCGGGAAATGGTCGACATAGCGCTGATAATACCATTGCCCCGCCTCGGTCGGCGTCGGCTTGGGCAGCGCGACGTTGCGGGCCGTGCGCGGGTTCATATATTGCCGCAGCACGAAGATCGTGCCGCCCTTGCCGGCCGCGTCTCTGCCCTCGAAAAGCGCCATCACCCGCTTGCCGGTGGCCTGCAGCCAGGCCTGCGCCTTGACCAGTTCGATCTGCAGCTCCTCGAGCTCCTTTTCGTAGTCCTCGCTTTTCATCTTCTTGTCGTAAGGATAGCCGCCGGCGGTAAGCTTGTTGTCCTCGATCCAGTCAGGCAGCACCGGATTGTCGATGTCGAACTCGCGCTCCTTGCCGCCGATCTTGATCTTGATCGGCGCCGTGGCCGGCACCGCTTCAGCCGTTTCCTTGGCTTTTTTCATCCGGACGAACCTTTCCAGTTTGCGGACTCATGCTATGGAGCCTGTGCAGCGCAAAGACGCTGCAGCATTTTGATCTTGCGCATGAACCTTCGCGAAAATCGATCCTGATTTCCAGGGTCCCATGCGTCAGGCCGGTCCAGCGAGCCGGCTGACCGGTCGAACGGGATGCGGGGTGGCGCGGGCCTATGGCAGAGACGGGCGCGGGACAAGACGACAAGGGGCAAGCCTTGGCCGGGCGGCTGATGCGCAACCGTTGGCTGCTTGGCGCAGGCGTTCTCGCAGTCCTTGCCGTTTACTTTTTCGCCGGCGCATCCGCCTATGTGCTGCTGCTAGCCCTGGCCGCGCTGGCGGCCGCGGCGATGCTGCCTGCAGATGCCGAACGCCAGCCGGCCGATGCGGGGGCAGCGATCGAGGCCAGCGGGCTGCAGAGGCTCTCCGCCGAATATCTGGCCGCCGCGGTCGCCGACCCGCTGATCATCTTCGACCATTCCGCCACCATCGTTCACGCCAACGCTGCCGCCTTCGCCGCCTTTGGCGGACTGGCGCCCGGTATGTCGCTGTCGCTCAAGTTCCGCGCCCCGGAGATGCAGGCGCTGCTCGACGGCATCCTTGCCGGGGAAGTCGCTTCCGATGCGGTCGACTACACCGAAAAGCTGCCGGTGGAACGCACATATCGGGTCAGCGCGTCCACGGTCGGTCATGCCACAGGCCTTTACGTGCTGGTGTTCAAGGATCAAAGCGAGACGCGTCGCATCGATCGCATGCGCGCCGACTTCATCGCCAATGCCAGCCATGAGCTGCGCACGCCGCTTGCCTCGATCGCCGGCTTCATCGAGACGCTGCGCGGGCCGGCCCGCAACGATCCGGCGGCGCGCGACCAGTTCCTGCAGATCATGCAGAACCAGACCGGCCGGATGGCCCGCCTGATCGACGATCTGCTCTCACTGTCGCGGTTGGAGATGAAACCCTATCTGGGACCGGGCACGGAAGTCGATCTTCGCCAGACGATCGACAGCGTCATCGATTCGCTGGGGCCGCTGGCCAGTGAGAACGGCGTCGTCATCGAGCGGGAGTTCGCCAACGCGCCGCTTGTCGTCCCCGGCGATCGCGACGAGCTGTTCCAGGTCTTCGAGAATCTTCTCGAGAATGCCTGCAAATACGGCCAGTCAGGCGGGCGCGTCACCGTATCGGTCACCGGCGGCGAGGATGGCCAGCAGCCGGGCTTCGACGTCACGATAAGGGATTATGGTCCGGGCATTGCCGAAGAGCACATCCCGCGCATCACCGAGCGCTTCTACCGCGTCGATGTCGAAAACAGCCGCGCCCAGAAAGGCACCGGGCTTGGCCTTTCGATCGTCAAGCATATATTGACCCGTCATAACGCAAGATTGTCCATCAAGTCGGAAGTCGGCAAGGGCGCGGCGTTCACGGTTCATTTGCCGGCTCGCTGATCGTATATCGGTTACCAACCGGGATTTTCTTCTTTCTGTCATGCGGTTCACGTATCAGCGACGGATTGAGGGAACGCACCAGCCGGCACAAGCCGGGAAGGCATATCCATGCAGTCCGTTCATATCGCCAGTGCCTATGATGAAGAGCTGAAATTCCTGTCGAAGCGCATCGCCGCGATGGGCGGCCATGCCGAGCGCATGGTCGAACAGGCGGTCGCGGCCCTGGTGAATGTCGACCATGGCCTCGCGCAGAAGGTCATCCAGGACGATCTCGTCCTCGACGAAGGACAGCGCGAGATCGACGACAAGGCCATCATCATCATCGCCAGGCGCCAGCCGATGGCGACGGATCTTCGCGAGATCGTCGGCGCGATCCGTATCTCGGCCGATATCGAGCGTGTCGGCGACTTGGGCAAGAACGTCGCCAAGCGGGTGGCCTCGGTGGACGGCCGCCAGCCGAATAGCCTTTTCCGCGGTATCGAGGCGCTTGCCAATCTGGCGCTGACGCAGCTCAAGGAAGTGCTCGACGTCTACGCCTCGCGTTCGGTCGAGAGGATTGGCCTCGTGCGCGACCGGGACGACCAGATCGACGCCATGTACACCTCGCTGTTCCGCGAGCTCTTGACCTACATGATGGAAGATCCGCGCAACATCACACCGTGCACGCATCTTCTGTTCTGCGCCAAGAACATCGAGCGCATCGGCGACCACGCGACCAATATCGCCGAGACGATCTATTACATCGTCACGGGCGACCAGATGCCAGCCGACCGGCCGAAAGGCGACAAGACCGACAAGGTCGTGCTTCCCGGCCCGGTGCCGGCTAAGTGAACCGCCGCCTCTCGAATGGCTTCCTGATTTAGGATAAGCTCCTCCAGGGACAGCGATTTTGTCAGTCGCAGTCTCGGGAGGTTTGCGATGGAACAAGTTCGAAACCTGACCCCGGCCCCTATGTCGGGCATCATTGCATCCAGCGTCTATTCGGGCGGCAAGCGCATCGCCGACATCGCCATCGAACAGGCCGGCGAATGGGCGGCAAAACCCGGTCATGTCGTCTGGATCGGCCTGCTCGAGCCCGATCGCAACCTGCTGCTCCGGGTGCAGGCGCAATTCCACTTGCATGATTTGGCGATCGAGGATGCCGAGCATCCGCATGCGCGCCCGAAGATCGAGCAATATGGCGACGCCCTCTTCATCGTTGCCCGCACCGCGCAATTGATCGACGGCCGTGTCACTTTCGGCGAGACGCATCTGTTCGTCGGCGCCGGCTATATTGTCAGCGTCCGGCACGGCCCGTCGACCTCTTACGCCGCTGTGCGCCAGCACTGGGAGAGCTGCCCGCATTCGCTCGCCAAAGGCGAGGATTTCGTCCTCTACGCTATCCTCGACTTCATCGTCGACAACTACATGCCGGTGCTGGAGCAGATAGAGGACGAGGTCGAGGCGATCGAGGACAAGGTGCTTCTGAAGCCGATGACCGGTTCCGATATCGAGCGGCTTTACATGCTGCGCCGCGATCTGCTGCGGCTGCGCAATGCGGCGCTGCCGCTGGTCGAGGTCTGCCGTCGGCTGACCAGCGCCGACCTGCCGCAGATACATGCCGCCATGCATCCGCTGTTTCGCGACGTGACCGACCACATCCGCACCGTGCAGGAAAAGATCGACTCCCTGCGCGAAGTTCTGGCCTTCGCCTTCGAAGCCAGTCTGCTGGTCGGGCAGAGCCAGGAAACCGCAATATCCAAGAAGCTCGCCTCATGGGCGGCCATCCTGGCGGTGCCCACGGCCTTCGCCGGCATCTACGGCATGAACTTCTCCGACATGCCGGAACTGAAGATGGAATACGGCTATCCGGCCGTCTTGGTGGCGATCGCGCTCATCTGCGCGTTCCTGTACTGGCGATTCAAGAAGAATGGATGGCTGTGAAATAGGGGAGTAAGGGAGTAGGGGGCGAGTAGCGAATAGGGAGTAGCGAGTAGGGGAAATAAGTTGCCCTCTTCGCGAAACTCCATCCAGCTCTATTCGCTATTCGCTATTCGCTATTCGCTATTCGCTATTCTCTATTCGCTCAGCGCGCCCTGCGCCGCTCCCCGGCCGGCTGGAACGCCACCCGAGAATGATACTTGCAATAGGGCCCCGTTTCGGCGGCGTCGTTGCCGCAGAAGTTGAAGTCTTCCGACAGCGGATCGCCGTTCGGCCATTTGCAGGTGCGTTCGGTCAGCTCGACGAGCTGCAGATGCCGCGAGATCGGCACGACCACGTTCTCGACCGGCCGGATATAGTGGCGCGCGACCGGCTCGGCGTCGAACTGCACCTGCAGCGCGGTGGCGCCGATGGTGGTGGTCACGTGACGCGTGGCACTCGCGGCGCGGGTCACCGATTTCTGCATCGAGGCGCCTTGCGTCGCCTTCTTCTGGCGCGCCGGAGCAGCCGTTGCGCGGCCCCGGCCCGACAGCTTCAGGCGATGCACCTTGCCGATGACGGCGTTGCGGCTCACCCCGCCGAGCTGTGCGGCGATCTGGCTGGCGCTCAGACCCTCCGACCACAATTTCCTGAGAAGTTCGACCCGCTCGTCAGTCCAGTTCATGAGACCGCGCTCCTGCTGAGGCGTACGGCAGTCAGAATCCTTTCCCGCCCCCGGCTCTCGCCGGGCAAACAACACCACATATACCGGGTGATTAGGTCCGCCGCACGAAATCTAGTTATTTCTCGACTACAAATACCTTATGCGCTGACTCGGTGACAAGAGTCCCCAGGGCAACACGATTCGGTTTTTTCGGTTTTCCCCAACTTGCCGGCCTACTTATGAGCCGACGTGGCGTCAGGGGCTTGCCACGCGCTTCTGCGTGACGTTTTCGTTGACTTCATGGCCGAAAAACATGATAAGCCGCAAAGGCCGCCGCATTGGCGGCTTTTTTGATTTCCGGTTCCGGAGACGCATATAATGAGCGGTTCGGCGCTTTACGAGACCTTTGCCCGCGCACCCCTAGCGTTCGACCGTGGGGAGGGGACCTGGCTGGTCACCGACAAGGGCGAGCGATATCTCGACTTCGCCGGCGGCATCGCGGTGAATTCGCTGGGCCACAGCCATCCGCATCTGGTCGCGGCGCTCACCGAGCAGGCCGCCAAGCTGTGGCACGTCTCCAATCTCTATGAGATCCCGGAACAGCGCCGGCTGGGCGAGCGGCTGGCTGAGGCGACCTTTGCAGACAAGGTGTTCTTCACCAATTCCGGTGCCGAGGCACTGGAATGCGCCATCAAGACGGCCAGGCGCTATCAATTCGTCAAGGGCCATCCCGAGCGCTTTCGCATCATCACCTTCGAGGGTGCCTTTCACGGCCGCACGCTGGCGACGATCGCCGCCGGCGGCCAGTACAAATACCTCGAAGGCTTCGGCCCGAAGGTCGAGGGATTCGACCAGGTGGCTTTCGACGACATCGACGCCGCTGAAAAGGCGATCACGCCGGAGACCGCGGCGATCCTGATCGAGCCGGTGCAAGGCGAGGGCGGCATACGCCCGGTGCCGACGCAATCGCTGAAGCGGCTGCGTCAGCTCTGCGACAAGCGCGGCCTGCTTTTGATCTTCGACGAGGTCCAGTGCGGCATCGGTCGCACCGGCAAGCTGTTCGCGCATGAATGGTCGGGCGTCACGCCCGATCTGATGGCGATCGCCAAGGGCATCGGCGGCGGCTTTCCGATGGGTGCCTGCCTTGCCACCGACGAGGCGGCGACCGGCATGACGGCCGGCGTGCACGGCACCACCTTCGGCGGCAATCCGCTGGCGATGGCCGTCGGCAACGCCGTGCTCGACGTGGTGCTGGCCGACGGCTTCCTCGAGGACGTCCAGCGCAAGGCGCTGCTTCTGAAGCAGGGCCTTGCGGCGGTGGCCGATGAATTCCCCGACGTCATCGAGGGCATCAGGGGAACCGGCCTTATGCTCGGCCTGAAATGCGCCATGCCCAACGCCAAGGTGAACATGGCGCTGCGCGACCAGCACCTGCTTGCCGTGCCGGCGGGCGATAACGTCATCCGCCTCCTGCCGCCGCTCACCGTCACCGACGAGGAGATCGGCAAGGCGCTGGAGCGCATTCGCGGCGGCGCCAAGCGCCTGACCGACGCGATTGCCGCCGAAGCCGCCAAATAATTTCTGGAACCTGCCGATGAGTGTTCGCCACTTCACCGATCTGTCCGCCGTTTCCGCGGGCGACCTGCGCATCATGCTTGACGACGCGGTGGCGCGAAAGACCAGGCTCAAGGCAGGTGAGCGTTCAAAACCGCTCGATGGCAAGGTGCTGGCCATGATCTTCGACAAGCCGTCGACGCGCACGCGCGTGTCCTTCGATGTCGGCATGCGCCAGCTCGGCGGCGAGACCATCATGTTGACCGGCACCGAGATGCAGCTCGGCCGTTCGGAGACGATCGCCGACACGGCGAAAGTGCTGTCGCGCTATGTCGACGCCATCATGATCCGCACTACCTCGCACGACCGGCTGCTGGAGCTCACTGAGAACGCCACCGTTCCGGTCATCAACGGGCTGACCGACGACACGCATCCCTGCCAGCTCATGGCCGACATCATGACGTTTGAGGAGCATCGCGGTCCGGTGTCCGGCAAGACCTTCGCCTGGACCGGCGACGGCAACAATGTGCTGCATTCGCTCCTGGAGGCCTCGGCGCGGTTTAGCTTCAACCTCAATGTCGCGGTGCCGGAAGGCAGCGAGCCTTTCGAGAAATATGTCGACTGGTCGAAAGCCAATGGCGGCAAGCTCCGGTTTTCCAGGTCCGCCGAGGAAGCCGTCGACCAGGCCGACTGCGTCGTCACCGACAGCTGGGTCTCCATGGGCCAGGAGCATCGCGCCCGCGGCCACAACGTCTTCCTGCCCTATCAGGTCAATGCGGCGCTGATGGCGAAAGCCAAGCCCGATGCATTGTTCATGCACTGCCTGCCGGCGCATCGCGGTGAGGAGGTCACCGACGAGGTGATCGACGGCCCGCATTCGGTGGTCTTCGACGAGGCCGAGAACCGGCTGCACGCCCAGAAGGCGGTGCTGGCCTGGTGTCTGGGCGCGTGAGAAGGGCTGGACCTGACCGCTTCCGGCCCGATCGGGCTCAACTTGATCTGGGGACATGTGATGCCTATTTGCGGGCCATCACGTAAATCGAACGCGCTTCGACGCATGCGGCTCACCGGGCGGCATGGCTGCGCCCCGGAGTATTGTCATGTTGGAAACCCAGACCTTGGCTGAGCATAAACCCCAACTCGGTGAATTCGGCTTCGCCGGCGACGATCACGTCGTGCCTTACGAGGTCGCGCCGCTCGATGTGCGCGGCCGCACCGTGCAGCTCGGGCCGATGCTCGACGCTATTCTGAGCCGCCACGATTACCCCGAGCCGGTCGCCCGCCTGCTGGCGGAAGCCTGCGTGCTCACCGTGCTGCTCGGCACTTCGCTGAAGTTCGAAGGCAAGTTCATCCTGCAGACCCGCACCGACGGTCCGGTCGACATGCTGGTGGCCGATTTCACCACGCCGCATGCGCTGCGCGCCTATGCGCGCTTCGATGCCGACCGGCTGCAGGCGCTGACCGCCGCCGGCGAGACCTCGCAGCAGACGCTGCTCGGCGACGGCGTCTTGGCCTTGACGATCGACCAGGGCGCGCATACGCAGCGCTACCAAGGCATCGTCCAGCTCGACGGCACCTCGCTCGAGGACGCCGCGCGCACCTATTTCCGCCAGTCGGAGCAGATCCCGACCGATATCAAGATGTCGGTCGCCAAGCTGGTCACGCCCGGCCCGGCCGGCGCGCGCGAGCAGTGGCGCGCCGGCGGTATCCTGGCGCAATTCCTGCCGCAATCGCCGGAGCGCATGCGCGTTCCCGATATTTCCGGCGGCGACGGCGATCCGCGTGACGTTGCGGACCAGCCGGCCGACAATTCCTGGCAGGAGTTGCTGGCGCTGCTCGGCACGATCGAGCCGACCGAGTTGATCGACCCGACGGTGGGCGCCGAGCGGTTGCTCTACCGGTTGTTCCACGAACACGGCGTGCGCGTTTTCCGCGGCGTCCCTGTCGCCGACCAGTGCTCCTGCTCGCGCGACAAGATCCGCGGCATTCTCGAAGGCTTTTCGGCTGAGGAGATCAAGGAATCGACCGAGGAGGGCGGCATCCATGTCGCCTGCGAGTTCTGCTCGACCCAATACGACTTCGACCCGGCTGAATTCGCGAAGTGAGCCCTCTTCCTTCTCCCCGTTCCATGGGGAGAAGGTGCCCGAAGGGCGGATGAGGGGCGGCGCCAACGTTGGCGATCATAGCGACACGCAGGCGACGCGGTCGTCCGCCTCAAGGAAAATCTCAGAAGGCCGGCGTCGCCCCTCATTGTCCTGCCGGGCATTTCTCCCCGTGAAGCGGGGAGAAAGAGGCTGTCGCCGACGGCTAATTCACCGTGCGCCTTGTCCCTGGCATGTCGAGCGAGAAAGCCGGAATGGCGATATCGAACGTCTCGCCGCGGCCGTTGCGCATCGTGTAGTGGCCGACCATGATGCCTGATGGCGTCGAGAGCGGGCAGCCCGAGGTGTACTGGTAACTGTCGCCGGGATTGAGTTCCGGCTGGTCGCCGACGACGCCGGCGCCGCGCACCTCCTCGACCCGGCCCTGGCCGTCGGTGATGTGCCAGTAGCGCGACACAAGCTGCACGAACTCGTCGGAGCGGTTGTCGATCGTTACCTGATAGCCCCAGACATAGCGGTTCTCGGAGGGATCGGAGCGGTCCTCCAGATAGAAGGGCCTGACCAGCACTTCGATGTTGCGCGTCACTGCGCGATACATGGGCCACTCCGGTTGCCGCCGCGGAAAATATGTCACGCTCCGCTCTTGATAAACGCAGCGCCGACCATCCTGCCAGCCTTGTAAGTGCAGGTGCCGAAAAACAATGTCATTTAGGTGACACATGACAATGTTGGTGTGCACAAACCGTGCCGGGCGACTCGGGCGCTCTGTAACAGTTGAAACGGCCGCGTGCGGCCTAAAGCAATTCCAGGAAAGCGCGAGCGGTTAGGCTCGGCGCCTTCGCCGTAGCCTTCCGTCCGGAATTGCGTGAAAACAAGGAGATGGAGTGGGTCGCCGTTTGCGTGAAACGGTGAAACTCTCTATCGGGGGTGACCAGATCTCGATGGAACCGACTATCGCAGCCGGCCTGGCTTCGTCAGCGCTTCTTTCCTTCAATCTCGCCAGCATCCTGCTCGCCTCGTCGCAGCTGAAGCGGCGGCATGTCATCGCGCCGCCCCCCGGCGCACGGCCGCCGGTCTCCATCATCGTGCCGTCGCGTGGCGTCGAGCCGTTCACGCAGGAAACCTTGCAGCGCGCCTTCTCGCTCGATTGGCCGCGCTACGAGCTGATCTTCTGCGTCGCGCATGCCGAAGACCCGGTGGTCAAGCTGATCGATGCGGCGATCGCACGCTGCCCGAAGGTTCCGGCGCGGCTGCTGATCGGCGACGATCGCGTCAGCGCCAATCCCAAGCTCAACAACTGCGTCAAGGGCTGGCAGGCGGCGCGACACGATTGGGTGATCCTCGCCGATTCCAACGTGCTGATGCCGAGAGACTATGTCCAGCACCTGATGGCGGCATGGCGGCCGGATACCGGCCTCGTCTGCTCGACGCCGATCGGCTCGCGGCCGGACGGGTTTTGGGCCGAAGTCGAATGCGCCTTCCTCAACACGCTGCAGGCGCGCTGGCAGTATGCCGGCGAGGCGCTTGGCCTTGGCTTCGCCCAGGGCAAGAGCATGCTGTGGAACAAGCCGATGCTCGACGCGAATGGCGGCATCCAGGCCTTGGCCGCCGAGATCGCCGAGGACGCGGCGGCCACCAAGCTGGTCAACGGCCTGGGGCTCAATGTCAATCTCGTCGCCTCGCCATTCGAGCAGCCGCTCGGCCAGCGCAGGCTCGCTGAGATCTGGTCGCGCCAGACGCGCTGGGCGCGGCTGCGGCGGGTTACCTTCCCACTGTTCTTCGCGCCGGAGATCCTGACTGGCGCTGCGGTGCCGCTGCTGCTGGCGCTGATTGCGGCGGCAAGCGCCGGCGTCAGCCTGCCCACGACGGCCTTGGGCGTGCTGGCGATCGGCTACCTGCCGGAATGGCTGCTGGCCTTTGCGAAGGGCTGGTATTTGTCGCCGCGCAGCATCACCGCGATGATCGTGCGCGATGCCCTGCTGCCGGCCATCTGGGCGCGCGCCTGGTTCGGCGGCGCCGTCGAATGGCGCGGCAACGCCATGACCATCCGCACCAAGGCGATGACCGAGTTGGAGGAGCTCGCCTAGAGCAATTCCAGGAAAAGTGTGAAACGGTTTTCCATCCGGAATTGCGGCTCTGGAAGGCTCCGGCCGCGGCGTTCTCAGCCTTCTATTTTGCCGCCTTCAGGCCCTGTTCCACGTCTTCCAGCAGATCGTCGCTGTCCTCCAGGCCAACGGAGAGCCTCAGCGTCCCTGGCCCGATGCCGAGCTCGGCGCGGGCCTCGTCGCTCAGGTTCTTGTGCGTCGTCGTCGCCGGATGGGTGATCAGGCTCTTGGCGTCACCGAGATTGTTCGAGATCAGCACGATGTCGAGCGCGTTCTGGAAGGCAAAGGCCGCCTGCTTGCCGCCCTTTACGTCGAGGCAGATCAGCGTCGAGCCTCCCGACATCTGCTTCTTGACGATATCCGCTTGCGGATGATCGGCGCGGCCCGGATAGATGACACGGGCGATCTCCGGCCGGCCGGCAAGGAAATCCGCGATCTTGCCGGCGCTCTCGGTCTGCTGGCGCACGCGCAGCGGCAGCGTCTCCAGGCCTTTGAGCAGCGTCCAGGCATTGAAGGGCGACAGGCTCGGGCCGGTGTGGCGGAAATAGTCGTGAAGGTTCTCGTCGATCCACTTCTTGTCAGACAGGATGACGCCGCCCAGGCAGCGGCCCTGGCCGTCTATGTGCTTGGTCGCCGAATAGACGACGATATGGGCGCCGAGCTGCAGCGGCTTCTGCTGCAGCGGCGTGGCGAAGACATTGTCGACGATCAGCCTGGCGCCGATCGAATTGGCGAGCCTGGCGACGGCGGCGATGTCGACCACCTCCAGCGTCGGGTTGGTCGGGCTTTCCAGGAAGAACAGCTTGGTGTTCGGCCTTACCGCCTTTTCCCAATTGGCGATGTCGGTTCCGTCGACCAGCGTCGCCTGGATGCCATAGCGCGGCGCCAGCGTCTCGACCACCCAGCGGCAGGAGCCGAACAGGGCGCGCGCCGCGACGATATGATCTCCGGCCTTGGCGCTGCAGAGCAGCGCGGCGGTTACTGCGGCCATGCCGGAAGCGGTGGCGCGGGCATCCTCGGCGCCTTCCAGCGCGCACATGCGCTTTTCGAACATGTCGACGGTCGGGTTGGCGTAGCGCGAATAGATGAAGCCCGGCTCTTCGCCCTTGAAGCGGGCTTCCGCCGCTTGCGCCGTCTCGTAGACATAGCCTTGGGTGAGATACATCGCCTCGGATGTCTCGCCGAAACCGGAACGCAACGTTCCGCCATGCACGAGTGCCGTCTGAGGTTTCCAGTTGCGCTTCTTGGTGCTCATAGCCCTGCTTTCAGACACAAAAAAACCGGCCGCGAAGTCGCAACCGGTCCATATAGCCTTGCGGCTCGACGGTCCTTTAGCGACTTATTTAACGTGGCTGCAAGCCGACCGGCCAAATCACCACGGGATAACGACCCTTTAGACCCGCGCCGCGCTTGCGTCAATTGCCGGCTTCATTAAGAGGTTTGTACCAGCCCGGCGGCAAGAGCCTGCTTAGATCCTCGCCCGGCCTTGTGAACGGAGCCAGCCTTTGCGGCAAACAGGCATTCTTCCGGATCAGGACATCGCAGCGCTGTTCGAGGCGAAGGCGCTGAAGTCGCCGCGCGCGCTGGACGCCGACCAGATCCAGCCGGCCAGCCTCGATCTAAGGCTCGGCGACAAGGCGTTTCGCGTGCGTGCCTCGTTCCTGCCGGGTCCGGATCATCGGGTCGTCGACAAGCTCGAGCGGCTGAAGCTGCACGAGATCAGCCTTGCAGAGGGCGCGGTGCTGGAAACCGGCTGCGTCTATATCGTGCCGCTGCTAGAAAGCCTGGCGCTGCCGGCGAATGTATCCGCCTCGGCCAATCCGAAGAGCTCGACCGGCCGCCTCGACATCTTCACGCGCGTCATGACCGATCGCGGCCATGAGTTCGACAAGATTGCCGCCGGCTACCGCGGGCCGCTCTATCTCGAGGTCAGCCCGCGCACCTTCCCGATCGTCGTGCGCGCCGGCTCGCGGCTGTCGCAGATCCGCTTCCGCACCGGCAACGCGGTGCTCTCGGAGAGCGAGCTGCGTGACCTTCACCGAGCCGAGATGCTGGTCGCCACCGAGCCGCCCAATATCTCAGGCGGCGGCATCGCGCTCTCCATCGATCTCGATGGCGACAAAGACGGCCTTGTCGGCTACCGCGGCAAGCACCACACTGGCCTGGTCGACGTCGACAAGCGCGCCGCCCAGGATGTCGTTGATTTCTGGGAGCCGATCTACAAGAGCGGCGCCGGCGAACTGGTGCTCGATCCGGACGAGTTCTACATCCTGGTCAGCCGAGAAGCCGTGCATGTGCCGCCGCTCTACGCCGCCGAGATGACGCCTTTCGATCCACTGGTCGGCGAGTTCCGCGTCCATTATGCCGGCTTCTTCGATCCGGGCTTCGGCCACTCCGCCGCCGGCGGCAGCGGTAGCCGCGCCGTGCTCGAGGTGCGCAGCCACGAGGTGCCTTTCATCCTCGATCACGGCCAGATCGTCGGCCGTCTCGTCTACGAGCATATGCTGAAACGCCCGCAGGCGCTTTACGGCACCGAACTCGGCTCGAACTATCAGGCGCAGGGCCTGAAGCTCTCCAAGCATTTTCGGGCAGCGCGGTGAGGTCCAAGTGGGGAGATGTCCGGAAGGGGACGCGCCGTCCCATCTGTTCTTCGTCATTCTAGGGCGGAGCAAGGAGCGAAGCGACGCAGCGCAGACCATAGAATCCTGTGTGTTGGTTCTGGTGTATGGTTGAAGTGGGAAGGAGACCGAATGAATCCTGGTCGT
>NZ_JAIUGS010000043.1:0-1012 GCF_020164735.1 Mesorhizobium sp. ESP-6-4 | reverse complement strand
GAATCCTGTGTGTTGGTTCTGGTGTATGGTTGAAGTGGGAAGGAGACCGAATGAATCCTGGTCGTCCTTTCGGACAGGCCGTGGCATGGCTCGGTCCCTTCCCACCGGTGAACCATCAACCTGAACAGTTGCACGGGGCTGTTCCAAGCAGACCCCGCACCACAGGAAGAGGCGTGGACATGATAATGCAGAACTATGTCGGCTGCGACATCTCAAAACAGTGGCTCGACTTTTTCGATGAGACAAGCGGCCGTCTTCGGCGCATCGACAACCAGGCCGACGCGATCGCGGCCTATGTGGCGAGGCTTGATCCCAGCCGCGACTTCGTTGTCATGGAGGCGACAGGGGTCCATGACCGGCTGTTGCGCCATGCGCTGGCCAAGGCCGGCGTGCCGTTCTCGCGGCACAACCCGGCGCACACCCACCACTATGCCAAGTCGACCCGACGGCGCGCCAAGACCGATCCTCTCGATGCCAGGATGCTGAGCGACTACGGCCGCCGCTATCAGCCTGAGGCCGAGCCGGCGCCGCGCGAAGAAGTCGAGCAGCTTCAATCGCTTGCCCGCTACCGCGATCAACTGGTCGAGATGCGGGCAACGGCGAAGAAGCACCTCGCCGAGGCCTTCAATGAGATCGTCATTGCCGATCTGGAAGAAACGATCGCCTACCTCGACACGCGCATCAAGGCGCTCGAAAGTCAGATCGCCGAAGTCATTCGTCAAAACCAGGACGCCGCTCGCGACCAGGCGCTGATGGTCTCTGTGCCCGGTGTCTCCAAGGTCGGCGCATTCTCGCTGCTGGCGCTCCTGCCCGAGCTCGGCAAGCGCTCACCCAAGGCAATCGCTGCACTGGTCGGCCTTGCCCCGTTCGACAACAAGAGCGGCAAGCTCAACCGCAGGAGTCAGATTCAGGGCGGGCGATCACGTGTGCGCCGCGCCCTCTACATGGCAGCCCTCACTGCCATTCGAACCTGTGAGCGCTTCAAGACCTTCTACACCGCACTTGCTGCCCG
>NZ_JAIUGS010000042.1:0-1052 GCF_020164735.1 Mesorhizobium sp. ESP-6-4 | reverse complement strand
CTAGAGTCTTTCACGTTTTGACGGAAGCGTATCCGGCGTTTTCGAAGTAGTTCTTGCATTCGGCTGCCTCGATGGTTTCGACGAGGTGGCCGATGTGGCGCCAAGTGTCCTCGACGGTGCGTTTCTGCGCCTGGCGCATCCAGTGCTTGATCTTGGCGAAGGCCTGCTCGATCGGATTGAGGTCCGGTGAGTAGGGCGGCAGGTACCAGAGTCTGGCGCCAGCGGCCTTGATCATCTGCCTGATGGCCGCGGACTTATGGCTTCCCAGGTTGTCCATGACGACGATATCGCCGGGTTTCAGCACGGTGATGAGCTGCTGTTCGACATAGGCGCGGAAGCATTGGCCGTTGATCGGCCCGTCGAAGACGCAAGGGGCCGCGAGCCGATCACAGCGCAGCGCGCCGAGGAAAGTCAGCGTGCGCCAGTGGCCGTACGGAGCTAGGCCGCGCAGCCGCTTGCCCTTCGGCCCCCAGCCGCGCAGCGGAGCCATGTTGGTCTTGATCCAGGTCTCATCGATGAAGACCAGGCACTGCGGATCGAGACCGACCTGCCAGGATCGCCATCGCTGCCGCCTGCGGGCAATATCGGCGCGTGCCTGCTCAAGGGCGAACAGCGTTTTTTTTAAAGCTCAGGCCTTCGCGGCGCAGGAACTGCCACACTGCGTTGTGCGAGACCTTGACCCCGCGAGCGGCCAACTCATCCTTCAGACCATGCAGCGTCAGATGCGGTGTTTCACGCAGACGGCCCTCGATAAAAGCACGGTGCGGCTCCAGCACCCTTTTGCGATGTCCGCCCATCTTGCCAGGCGCAACCGAGCCAGTCGCCCGATGGCGCTGCAACAACTTCGCCGCCGTCGAATTCGCAATACCGAACCGTTGGGCGGCCGACCGGCGGCTCTCGCCACCCAAAACCGCCGCCACAACCCGCTCGCGAAGATCATCGGAAAGTGGTCGAACCATCAGATGCTGGCCTCCAATCCAGCCAGCATCTTGAATCACAAATCAGACGACGCGGGAATCCCTTCCGATTCAATCAAGCGATGAAACGCTCTA
>NZ_JAIUGS010000041.1:0-1193 GCF_020164735.1 Mesorhizobium sp. ESP-6-4 | reverse complement strand
AAGGGCTTTGCACAGAATCGGATCGGTGATTCCATGCGGATATCCGGCGAGGAGGGATTCGCGATGGTCGATCGAGTGCTTGGCCAATTGAGCCTAGCGGACGGTTTTGCGGCGTCGGATGAGACGATCTTCGACCTGATAGCGAAGGAACTGGACTGGGCGCCGATCCGAACCTTGCTTGGTCATCGCAGCGGTCCTGGCTCTGGCAACACCAGCTATCCAGCCGAGCCGCTGGTGCGTTGTTTGCTGCTGGGCGTGTGGCATGGGCTGAGCGATCCCGCGCTTGAAGCGCAAATCCGGGACCGGCTGTCGTTCCGCCGCTTTGCCGGCTTCAGCCTTTCGGATCGCACGCCCGATCACTCGACGCTGTGGCGTTTCCGCGAGGAACTGACGCGCGAGCGTCTGATCGACAAGATCTTTGAGGAGATCAATCGCCAACTGGAGGCCAAGAGCCTGATCGTCAAGCGCGGTACCTTGGTCGATGCCACATTCTTGCAGGCACGCGGCCGCCCGCCCAAGCAGCCCAAGAAGGGCCATCATGGTCCGATCAAGCCGTCGTCCGACAAGGATGCGCGCTGGGGCAAGAAGGGCAAGAAGAGCACCTTCGGCTACAAGATGCACATCGGCGCTGACCAGGCGCACACCATCATACGGCGCGTCGAGGTGAGCGACGCCTCGCTCACCGACACCGAGCCGGCCGACCAGCTGATCTGCGGCGACGAGAAGGCGGCCTATGGCGATCAGGCCTATTACACCCACGCCAGGCACGATCGGCTAGCCGAGGCCAACATCAAGGATCGGCTGATGCGGCGGGCCAACAAGCATCACCCCGAGCTGCCGCCGCGCCAAAAGCTGCGCAACCGGCTGATCGCCAAGGTGCGCGCGGCGGTCGAGCGGCCGTTCGCCGTATTCAAGGAGCACTATGGCATGCGGCGCGTGCGCTTCTTCAACCTGGCCACCAACCGCACGCAGTGCATGCTGGCGGCCTGCGCCTACAATCTAAGGACCATGATCGGCGCCCTCTTTCCACCTGCTGAAAGACGAGCATGAGGAGGAGTGCGTCCGCAGCCAAGCGGATTGGCCGCCTAACCCGGCAAATGCCCCGCAAAGCCGCCCAAAACCGCCTCCCATGGCCTTCAAAAAACGCCTCATTAGCCCAACAAACAGAATTCACTCTCCCGTGCAAAGCCCTC
>NZ_JAIUGS010000040.1:0-1293 GCF_020164735.1 Mesorhizobium sp. ESP-6-4 | reverse complement strand
GGTCCGTTCCGGACACATAGGTTACGGTTTATACCGGAGACATGGGTAACACTTTTGGCCCGAAGGGGTTGTGGAGTGGTTCGAGCCTGAATGTCTCATCATCAAAGTACCCCAAATCATAGTCCATGAAGCTGGCAAGCCAGATATGGTCTTCGATCTGTTTGATGCCGACGGTCTGGCCGGCAAAGACGAGGCTAAGGTTGATCTTCTTGCGATTGTAGCAGATGCGACCGCAGGTGGTGACGGTGACGGCCTTATCGTGAAACGGATAGTCGAGCTCTGGCAAGCCAGTGTAGGGGCGCGTTGAGGGCGTGTAGCGCTCTGCCGGGCAGTCCATGCCGAGCGCCTGATGCGGGCGCTCTGAGTTGAACTCGTCGATGAAGTCATCGAACCTAGCCTGTTGCTGAAGGAAATTGGCGCCAGCCGGTTTGGTGGCTTCCTTCTTCAGGGTGAGGTGCATGCGCTCGTGGCGCCCATTCTGCTGTGGGCAGCCCGGCTGGATGCGCTCGATGTCGATGCCCAGGCGCAGCCACCAGACCGACAGCTTGCTGAGGTTGAAGAGCGCGTTGGGGCTGGCGAAGGGAACGCCATTGTCGGTCCTGATGGCGCGGGGCAGACCAAACTCCTTGAAAACGCTCTCGAACACGGTGAAGGCATAGGCTTCCTTGGTGGTCGACAGCGCCTCGCAGGCAATGAGATAGCGGCTGGCGAAGTCAGTGATCGTCAGCGGATAGCAATAGCGCCGATCGGTGAGCATGAACTCGCCCTTGTAGTCGGCGCACCACAGATCATTGGGTCGACAGCTGCTTGAAAGTGGCGTCCCCGTCGCCTTGTTGCGCCGTCGCTTGCGGTGCTCGACCATACCGTGCCGGTCGAGCACCGCATGCACCGTCGAGATCGCAGGCCTGTGCACATCCGGATAGAGCCGGGCCAGCCGCTCGCGTATCTTAGGCGCACCCCAAGTCGGCTTGTCCTGCTTCAGGCGCACAATCAGCTTCTCGATTTGAAACGGAAGCTGATTGGCGTGGCGATAGGGTCGGCGTGACCGATCCGTCAGCCCCTCAAGGCCGCTATCATTGTAGCGCGCGAGGATCTTGTAGCCGGTCTTGCGCGAGATATCGAATTCCCGGCAAAGGACCGCCATCTTCTCTCCGTCCAGCAGACGGGCCACGAACTTAAGCCGCTCGTCCATGACGTTACACTCCTTCCAAGGCACCTTGCTCTCCTTGCAAAGGGCCAAAAGTGTAACCCATCTATCCGGAATGAACTGTCACCCATCTCTCGGGAAGGGCA
>NZ_JAIUGS010000004.1:0-432297 GCF_020164735.1 Mesorhizobium sp. ESP-6-4 | reverse complement strand
GCCCTCTACATGGCAGCCCTCACTGCCATTCGAACCTGTGAGCGCTTCAAGACCTTCTACACCGCACTTGCTGCCCGCTCAGGGTCCAAAAAGCTCGCTATCATCGCCGTCGCAAGGAAGCTCCTGGTCGTCCTCAACGCTATCATTCGCGACAAAACCGCATTCGCATGAACACAGTTGCCATGCCGTGACCTTCGTGCGCCGCGACGATGCAGAAATAGCGACCCTAAAGAGCCAGTGCCTCTTCTGGATCGCTGTATTCTTTGTTCGATGTAACGGAATGGATCCTCGGGTCGCCGCGTCCGCTTCGCTCTCGCTCTGCCCGTGGATGACGAAGTTGACGAGCCTTCCTCGAGAACCAAGCCGCCAGGGCCCGATCACGCCGCTGGGGCGCGCTGCTCGAGAAGGTCGATGCCGAGCAGGCTGCGCACATTCGGGCGCGCGGCGACGAGGTCGGCGATCGTGTAGCGGGAAAGCACGGCGAAGAAGGCGTTGAGCGCCTCGCGCAGCGCCGAATTCAGGGCGCAGCTGTCGACCAGCGGGCATTCGGCTGCGTCGTTCTCGAAGCATTCGGCCATGGCGAAACTCTCTTCGGTGACGCGCACGACATCGAACAGGTTGATCTGTTCCGCCGCGCGGCCGAGCCGCACCCCGCCGTTGCGGCCGCGCACGGTCTCGACCAGGCCGGCCTCGACCAGCGGCTGCAGGATCTTGAAGAGGAACAGCTCGGACACCGAATAGGCGGCGGCGATCTCGGGGATGCGGCTCAGCCTTTCGGTGTTAGCGGCGCAGTACATCAGAATGCGCATCGCATAATTGGTCTGGCGCGTGAGCCGCATGATATCCTCGCGAAATATTAGCTTGAAGCCGAATATGGCCCATAGTTTGGAACAATTCCAGACTGGACCGGCACATAGCTGAATAATCGTGTCAACTTTTTGTGCATGCCGGCGCAGATTGGTGCTCCCGCGCTTCGAACGAGCGTTTTGCCGGCGCAGCCACTAGATAGAAGCGGGTGCAAACAGGAAACGGCTTTTCCATGCCACAGTCAGCTTCGGCCCTCGCGCCGGTTCGATTCGACGCCGATGCCAAGGCGAAGCTCTCGGCGTTGCGGCGGACCAAGTTCGTCGCTGCCGCGGCGCTCGCGCTGTGCATCCTCGTCTTTGCGCTCGCCAAGTCCTTCGAGGGCGGCCATCCGTGGCTCGGCTTCGTCGCGGCCTTCGCCGAGGCGGCGACCATCGGCGGCCTCGCCGACTGGTATGCCGTGGTGGCGCTGTTCCGGCGGCCGCTCGGGCTGCCGATCCCGCACACGGCCATCATTCCGGAGAACCAGCACCGGATCGCCGACAATCTCGGCCGCTTCATCGAGGCCAATTTCCTGGCACCGGAGCCGGTGCGCGAGAAGCTCGCCGAGGTCGATTTCGCCGCTTTGGTCGCCGACTGGCTGGCCGACGCCGAACGCGCCTCCGATCTGTCGCGATTCGTCGTACGCCTGGTGCCACAGACATTGACGGCGGTGGAACAATCAGGTCTCCGTGACTTCGTCACCAGCCGCATGCTGGAGCAGATCGAAAAGGTGCCGCTGGCGCCGCTCGCGGCGGAGCTTTTGTCAGCGCTGACCGACGATCGCCGCCACCAGAAGCTTTTCGACGAATTCATCCGGGTCGTCGGGCGTTTCCTCAACGACGAGCAGGCGCTGGCGACGATGCGTGAAAAGATCCGCGAGGAACTGCCGTCGCTGTTCAACCTGTTTCGCGCCGACGCCTATCTTCTGAAGAAGATCGTCGCGTCGGCGGGTTCGCTGCTCGATGAGGTGCGGGCCGATCCCAACCATCCGATGCGTGCCGAATTCGACGGCTTCGTACTTGGCTTTATCGAGCGGCTCAGGACTTCGAAGCAATATGCCAGGCGCGCCGAGAAGCTGAAGCGCGATTTCCTCGGACGTCCGGAGGTGCGGGCGCTGGCCGGCGATGCATGGACTAGCCTGCGCCTGTTCATCGAGCAGGACGTCAATGCGCCGAATTCGACGATCCGCGAGCACCTCGCCAACATGTTCGTCGAAATCGGCAGGCATCTGGCCGACGACGCCCAGATCAGGGCCGATATGAACCAGGGTTTTGTCGTGGCGCTGGCTTCGTTCGTCGAGAGTCAGAAGAGCGGGGTGTCGACATTCATCGCCGACCAGGTCAAGCGCTGGGACCTGGCGCAACTGACGCGGCTGATCGAGCTGAACATCGGCAGGGACCTGCAATATATCCGCTTCAACGGCATGATCGTCGGCGGGCTTGCCGGGCTGGCGCTCCACACGGCGGAGCGGCTGTTCCTCGTCAATTGACGCCGGCCCAAGGAGCACTATTCTCCTTCAAGGGCGCCGCATGGCGGCCGGCAGGGAGGCAGAGCATGGCAAGACAACCGGAACCGGACTCGTTCCTCGACATGTTCAGCAGGTTCGGCCGCGACCTCAAGCTGCCGAATGTCGACGTCCAGGCGATCCTCGACCATCACCGCAAAAACCTCGAAGCCCTGGAAAAATCGGCGAGGGCAAGTGCGGCCGGCGCATCCTCGGTGCTGGCGAGGCAGCATGAGATGGTCCAGAATGCCATGCATGAGATCACGCGGATGGCGCAGACCTATCAGACGCCCGGCAATCCGCAGGACCTGATGAGCAAGCAGGCGGAGTTTGCCCGCAGGTCGTTCGAGACGACGCTGAAGAATGCCAGCGAAGTGGCCGACCTTGTGCGCAAATCCAGCACCGAATCGGTCGAGATCCTGCGCGACCGGATCCGGGATGCGATGGCGGAAATCCGCGCCGGCTACGAAAAGAAATAGGCTACCTGGCGATTTCGGACCTCATCACCGACCGACATGCGATGCAACCGGCGCAGGTGTCCGAGCGTTCTCGGCCTGCCCCAAAGCATCAACTCTACCGGCGAAAATCGCGGGGCGGCGAATTGACAGAGGCCGCCGCTTCATGGTCGGGAGACAGGCAAGAGTGATGGGAAAGCCGGAATGACGGAAACACGGCCGAGAACGCCGCCGACCTTCGAGCAGTTGCGCATGATGTCCGGGCAGGAGCTCGGCGTGTCCGACTGGACGACGGTCGACCAGCAGCGCATCGACCAGTTCGCCGAATGCACGGGCGACCACCAGTGGATCCATGTCGATCCCGAAAGGGCGAAACGGCAGAGCCCGTTCCGCACCACGATCGCGCATGGCTATCTGACCTTGTCGATCATCGGCGCGCTGGCGCTGGAGATGGGCATCGTGCCGGAAAACACCCAGGCCGCCTTCAACTACGGCTTCGACAAGGTGCGCTTCCTGGCGCCGGTCAAGGCCGGCGCGCGCATCAGGCTGCGCACCACGCTGCTTTCCATGGAGGACCGCGGTCCCGGCCAGTATCTGATGAAGGCGGCCAACACCGTCGAGATCGAAGGCGAGCAGAAGCCGGCGCTGACCGCCGAAACGCTGGTGATGATGTATGAGCGCCGCAAGCGGGCAGGGGCGTAAGGCCTGCCGAGACTGGACTACGCGGCCTTGCGACGAGACGCGGCTATCGCCTTTTCGAGCACCTGGAAAATGCGTTCGTCGGCACACTGGGCCACGTTGAAGCGCATGAAGTGGCCGGCGGTGTGCGACAGGCTGAAGGCATTGCCGGGCGCCAGCACGACATTGTCCGAGAGCGCATGGCGGGCGATATCGGCAGCGTCGATGCCGTCGGGCAGCCGGCACCATAGGAACATGCCGGCCGGCTGGTCGATCCAGGGAACGATGCCCATCGCCTTCAGCCTGCCGGCGGTCTCGGCCATGGCGCGCGACAGGCGCGTGCGCAACTGCTCGACATGCTTGCGGTAGCTGCCGTCCTTCAACAGGGTCAGCACCAGCTCGGCGGATAGCCGCGCGCCGCCGAATGTCGTGGCGATCTTGAGATCGGTAAGCCCCTCCATCCAGTCGCGGGGCGCGGCGATGAAGCCGCAGCGCACCGAGGCCGACAGCGTCTTGGAGAAGGAGCCGATCTGGACGACGCGCTGCAGCCCGTCGAAGGCCGCGAGCCTCGGAGCAGGGCTATGCTCGAAGTCGGCGAAGATATCGTCCTCGACAATGGTGAGGTCCGCCTGGTCGGCGAGCTTCAAAAGCCGATGCGCGGTGACCGGCGACAGGATCGCGCCGGTCGGGTTGTGGATGCCGGAATTGGTGATGTAGAGGCGTGGCCGGTGCTCGGCGAGCGCCTCGGCGAAAAGCTCGATGTCCGGCCCCGAAGGCGTGTAAGGCACGCCGACAACCTTGGCCTGATGCGCGCGCAGCAGCGCATGGAAGTTGAAATAGCAGGGATCGTCGACCAGGACCGCATCGCCGGGCTCGATCAGGAAGCGGCACAGAAGGTCGATCGCCTGGGTGCCGCAGTCGGTCAGCATGATCTGGTCCGGCGAGGCCTCGACGCCATGGTCGGCCATGCGCCTTGCCAGCAATTGGCGCAGCGACGGCAGGCCGAGCGGCGTGCCGTAATCGGCAAGCGCCACGTCGTCAGCACGGGCAGCGGTGCGCAGCGCCCGGCGCAAGGCGGCCTGCGGCATCCAGGACGCCGGCAGCCAGCCGCAGCCGGGTTTCAGCATCTCCTCGCCCGCTTCGAGCGATTGCCGCGACACCCAGAGCGGGTCGACGGCTCGGTCCAGCCGTGGGCCGATCTCGGCGAGCGACAATGGCGCGAGCTGGCCGGCGGCGTAGAAGCCGGAGCCAGGCCGCGAACGGATCGTGCCTTCCGCCGCAAGGCGCTCATAGGCTTCGACCACGGTCGATTTTGAAACCTGCATGGATCTGGCCATGGCCCGTATCGACGGCAGGCGGGCTCCGGGCGTCAGCATGCGCGCCGCGATCCGCTGGCGGATTGCCGCCATGACGGTTTCGACGAGGGTGGCGCCACTGGCATTTGGGCCTGATGCGTCCATCTGTACTTCTCTGTAGGCCATTACAGTTTTGTCAAATTGTACTCCATTGTACCTGGCAACACCATGGCCCGCGCCGGTACGGAAGCGCAAACGGAGCGGATCATGGAAAAGAGTTTCGACGGCTGGCTCAGCGGCTTCATTGGGGTGCTGATCTTCAGCGGGTCGCTGCCGGCGACGCGGGTGGCGGTGATGGATTTCGACCCGACCTTCCTGACGGCGGCCCGGGCGGCGATCGCCGGTCTGCTCGGGATTGCGATGCTGCTGCTGTTTCGCGAGAAGCGTCCGGAGCGCAGCGACTTGATCTCGCTCGTCGTCGTTGCGCTGGGGGTCGTGGTCGGATTCCCGTTGCTGACGGCGCTGGCGCTGAAACATGTCACCTCGGCGCATTCCATCATCTTTGTCGGCCTGCTGCCGCTGGCCACCGCGATTTTTGGCGTGCTGCGCGGCGGCGACCGTCCGCGCCCGGCCTTCTGGCTGTTCTCGTGCCTGGGAAGCGCTTTGGTCGCAGGCTTCGCCCTGGCGCAAGGCGTGACCGCGTCGCCGGTCGGCGACGGCCTGATGCTCGGCGCCATCATCGCCTGCGGGCTGGGCTACGCGGAAGGCGCCAAGCTGTCGCGCAAGCTCGGCGGCTGGCAGGTGATCTGCTGGGCCTTGGCGCTGTCGCTGCCGGTCATGCTGGCGTTGAGCTTCGCGACGCTGCCGCCATCCTTCGCCGCCATCGGTTCGGGCGCGTGGATCGGCCTCGGCTATGTCTCGCTGTTCAGCATGCTGATCGGCTTTGTCTTCTGGTACCGCGGCCTCGCGCAAGGCGGCATCGCCGCCGTCGGGCAGATGCAGCTGCTGCAGCCCTTCTTCGGCCTGGCGCTGGCGGCGAGCCTGCTGCACGAAAAGGTCAGCCCGATGATGGTGGTCGTGACGCTTGGCGTCGTGGCCTGTGTGTTCGGAGCGAAGAAGTTCGCGCGGTAGGGGAGGCGAGTGCGATTGGTTCTTGCTCGATCCTACTCGTTTTGGGGTGGTTCAAACGAACAATAGGTTTCGTCGGCCACTCCGCGGTGCGTCTTACCGAAGCTGTTGAAGCTGCGACCATCCCATTCAGCGACCGACTCCGCACAGTCAGCCTGATCGCCATTTAGTCCGTCTATCCACCGGGCCTTTATCAGGCGACTATCCGGCGAGTATTTCAAATCTAAATTCAAGTATTCCATGCCGCCCAGTGGGAAATCCCAAACTTTTCCACTATTTGTGTCTGCGATATAAACGCATGAATAACCCGTACCACATCCGATTTCGACAATCCTGTAGTGCCCAGCAAAATTAGCACCGGATTTCATCGCATCTGATATCCTTGTGCGGTATTCCCGCGCCCCGCGGTCTCTGCCGTCAAACTGAGGCAACTTAACGGGTCCGTTTTGAAAAACCCTCGCCGGAAAGGTTTCGAAGCGCAATTCTTCGCTTGGTGATGTCTTCGCCTCATCGGACGGCCACTCCATCGATACGCTCGAATCGAGAACGTCGCATCGAAAGAAGGTGCCTTTGTCGGTATGGTCCATGCCAACAATGTTATTGAAATCCTTGCCGTCCCAATCGAAATCTTGCTGCCTGCACAGAACCTTTTCGCTGTTAAGCCATGCGGACTTTATCAATCGGCTTTTCACATTATAGACCAGTTTCAGGCTGCTTGTGCCTTCGCCACCCAATGGGAAGGCGTGGATCGCGCCGCTTCGTCCGTCGACAATCCAAGCTGATTTACATTCAGTACCGCATCCCCATTTCGACGATCGTATAATGTCCGGCGAAATTGTAGCCGGATTTCACCGCCTCCCTAATCCTGGCCTTGGTTTCCGGCGTCCAGTTTGATCCGTTGAAGCGAGGCTTCGCTCTAGAGCCCTCAGGGCTAAGCTTTGCGAGATATTTCTCAAAGCGCGGAGCATCCCACCCTGGCGATGCTGCAGGGGCGGGTGGCCAATCTGGAGTGGCCCCATGGCTTACTTGCTCTGCAGCAGCCGCATCAGCCGTAGAAACCAGCAACGCAAACAAAAATAAGTACGAAGCAAGCCTCATTGCCCTCAACCCGACATTCGTTGGCTTATCCCAATCTCTTGTTCACTTTATGTTCCTAAAAAAATACTGCAAGCATAATAAGCGCGAATATTCGCCGCGACGCCTGCTAAAACCTCGTCACCACCCCGATGCCGATGCCCTCGAAGCCGCCCATCGCCATCAGGGCGGCGGGCGCTTCATCTAGACTGATCTTCTTGCCGACCAGCAATTCGGGCTTCAGCTTGCCGGTGCGGATCATCTCCATCATCGCGTTGTAGCGGTAGGCCTGCATGCCGTGGCTGCCGAGGATTTCGAGCTCGAAGGCGATCACCTTGTCCATCGGCACCTGCGGCCGGGCATGCTCGCCCAGCATCAAGCCGACCTGAACATGACGGCCGCGGCGGCGCAGATTGGCGATCGAGTTGAACGAGGTGGTCGGGTGTCCGAGCGCGTCCATCGACATATGCGCGCCGCCATTGGTGATCTGCTTGACGGCCTTGACGACGTTCGGCGTCGTCGAGGCATTGATGGTCGCGACCGCGCCGATCTTTTTAGCGAATTCCAGCTTCTCGTCGGTGAGGTCGATGGCGATCACATTGGCGCCCATGGCGCTGGCGATCATGATCGCCGAGAGGCCGACGCCGCCGCAGCCATGCACCGCCACCCATTCGCCCGGCGTCACCCGGCCCTGGTCGACGATGGCGCGGAAGGAGGTGACGAAACGGCAGCCGAGGCTGGCTGCGGTGGCGAATTCCATCTCTTCGGGCAGGCGCACCAGATTGGTGTCGGCGTGCTCGATGCCGACATATTCGGCGAATGAGCCCCAGCCGGTGAAGCCCGGCTGCGTCTGGTGCTCGCAGACCTGATGGTTGCCAGACGTGCATTCGAAGCAGCGGCCGCAGCCGACGGCGAAGGGGACCGTGACGCGATCGCCGGCCTTCCAGCGGCCGACCTGCTTGCCGGCGGCGACGACGACGCCAGCCAGTTCGTGTCCGGGGACGTGCGGCAGCGTGATGCCGTCATCATGGCCCATCCAGCCATGCCAGTCGCTGCGGCAAAGACCCGTAGCCTCGACCTTGATGACCACGCCGTCCGGGGCGGGCTTCGGATCGGGAACGGTCTGGACCGTCGGCGCCTCGCCGAACTTTTCAAAGACGACAGCTTTCATGTGGGGGCCTTCAGTTCGTTACTCGGCGTCAATCTGGTTCTGCGGGGCAGCCCTCTGGAACGCCGGCAGCGCCATGCAGACGGCGTTGATGCGCGCAATCACCGGGTAGGGCGCCATGTCGACGCCGAAGCGGGCATTGTTGGTGACCTGGGCGGTAAGGCAGATGTCTGCGAGGCCCGGCGCATCGCCGTGGCAGAAGGTGCCGGTCTCAGGCGACGAAGCCAGAATCTTCTCAAGCGGCTGGAAACCTTCGTTCACCCAGTGCCGGAACCAGTTGACGACATCCTCGTCGCCGGCGCCGAACAAACTGCGCAGCGAGGTCAGCACGCGCAGATTGTTCACCGGGTGGATGTCGCAGGCGATCATCTGCGCCAGCATCCTGACGCGGGCCCGACCCAGCGCATCCTTCGGCAGCAGCGGCGGCTCGGGCTGGATCTCGTCGAGATATTCGATGATCGCCAGCGACTGGGTCAAAAGCGTGCCGCCGTCCAGAACCAGCGCCGGCACCAGCCCTTGCGGGTTGACGGCGCGATAGGCGGGCTCGAGATGCTCGCCATGGCGCAAGTGGTGCGGCACATAAGTGTAGCTCAGGCCCTTCATCTCCAGCGCGATCCGCACCCGGTAGGAGGTGGAGGAGCGGTAGTAGTTATGAAGGACGAGGTCGCTCATGGCCTCGGCTGCCCGATGGTCACCGCGATCTCGCCGATGCCGTCGACGCCGCCGGTGATCCTGTCGCCGGCCTGGACCGCGCCGACGCCGGCCGGCGTGCCGGTGAAGATCAGGTCGCCGGGTTGCAACTCGACCGCCTCGCTGCAGATCGAGACGATGTCGGCGATCGGCCAGATCAGCTCGGCCAGGTCGCCGTCCTGCTTCACCGCGCCGTTGACGGCGAGCCAGATGCGGCCTTTCCCCGGATGTCCCGATTTCGCGGCCGGGACCAGCGGTCCGCAAGGCGCGGACTGGTCGAAGGCCTTCGACCAGTCCCAGGGACGCGCCGCCTTCTTCGCCTGGTCCTGCAGGTCGCGGCGGGTCAGGTCGACGCCGACACCATAACCCCAGACATGGGCGAGCGCATCGCCGCGCGCAATACGGAAGCCGGCCTTGCCGACGGCCGCGACCAGCTCGATCTCGTGGTGCAGGTTCGAGGTCAAAGGCGGGTAGTGGATCTCGGCGCCGCTGTCGACCACCGCGTCGGCCGGCTTGGTGAAGAAGAAGGGCGGGTCGCGCTCGTCATTGCCGAGCTCGCGCGCATGCGCAGCGTAATTGCGCCCAACGCAGAAGATGCGGCGCACGGCGAACCGCTCCGCCGAGCCTGCGACGGCAACCGAGGCAATCGCCGGGGGCGTAAGGACGAATTCGGGCATGGGCGGTCTCCGTGCTGGCATGAATCGTCCGCACCTTCAGCCGATTTCGACGGGCGAGCAAGGCTCTATGGCCGCGAACATGTTGGCCCTGTCGCTTCACCAACAATGCCGTATACCATTGGGCGATATACTATTTGCCAATAATCTGGCCATGGTCACGAGACTATCCTGTGCCAGCCGAAATCGAACCGATGCCTGATCCTGAGCAATGACCGCCGTCAACGATCGCGCCCGCTTCCTGATCATCGACGACCACCCGCTGTTTCGCGAGGCTCTGCACAGCGCCGTGCAGATGGCCTATCCGGACGTCGATACGGTCGAGGCTCGTTCGATCGGGGAAGCGATCGAGCTTCTTGCCGACGCCAAGCCGTTCGACCTCGCGCTGCTCGATTTGAGCATGCCCGACGTGCATGGCTTCGAGGGGCTGTTGCAACTGAGGACGCGCTATCCGCGCCTGCCGGTGGTGATCGTGTCGGGCTATGAGGAGCCGAAGATCATCTCCGAGGCGCTGTCCTACGGCGCCGCCGGCTTCATCCCGAAATCGGCCCGGAAGAGCGATCTCGCCGCCGCTATCCGCTCGGTGATGGATGGCGCCGTCTACGTGCCGGAAAATTACGAGGGCCAGCCGCCGGACCCCGACAGCACCGACCGCGCCGACATGGTGCAGCGCCTGGCCAGGCTGACGCCGCAGCAGCTGAGGGTCCTGCAGATGCTGCGCCAAGGCATGCTCAACAAGCAGATCGCCTACGAGTTGCAGGTGGGCGAGACCACGGTGAAGGCGCATGTCTCGGAGATTTTGCGCAAGCTCAACGTCTACAGCCGCACGCAGGCGGTGATCGAGGTGTCGAAGCTCGACAATGCGGAACTGTTTCGGGATCAGGCGGGGTTTTGAACGCTGGCTGAAAAGTGAACTGTCGCCGTAATCCCTGCGCAATCCTGATCTCTATCATGACGCTAAAAAGATATAGATGAGATTATTGCTCTCGCTTCCTCTAATTCTTTGCTTACAAGGTCGCTTTCTAAAGCCAAGTATGTCGCTAACGCAAAGTCATTTCCATTCGATAAGTACCATACCGATAATATTTTATCAATTGTCGTTGATAGTACTCCGGCGCACATTATGTTGCCGAATTTCTGCGTAGAAATATGATCGGCAGCTATGTGGTTATTTTGACAAAATTGAATCATAAACGATCTAAGAACGTCGAAATCTGCGTTTGGTTTCTCGCCGCCACTGTATCTGGCAATAGTAAATTGAAGCGCGCCGACACCTGATGTTTTGGCCAAGGTAGGTGGCCCCTTGTTGGGAAGATCGTCAGTTATATCTTCCCATTCGTCGGGAAGGTCCAAGGTGATGCCATAGAATTGTATCCTCATTTGGTTTCGTTGGTCATTCTGATTGGCATTTCTTTCAGACGGTGGCTTCGGCTGGGTTGAGCCCGTCTTTAAGCCAGCAAATGCGCCAGCAGCGCACGCAATTGCGCCGGCTTCAGCGGCTTGCGCATCAGCTCTATGCCGGCGGCGCGGGCGGCTTTGGCGACGGGCTCGGAGCCGTCGGCGGTGACGATCAGCGCTGGCACGGTCCGGCCGAGATAGTCGCGCACTTCGGCTATCGTTGACGTGCCGAGGTCGCCGCCGTCGAGATGCTGGTCGGCGATGACGATGTCGGGCACCCAGGCGGTGTCGCCGAGCAGGTCGAGCGCATCATCGGTCGATGTGGCGGCGCGCACCAGGCATTGCCAGCGCTCGAGCAGAGAGGTCATTGCCGAGAGCACGTCGGCGTCGTTCTCGACCAACAGCACCTTGGTGCCGAACAGGCCGTAGCCGCGCGGCCGCTCCATGTCGGCGGCGGCCACCGCCGGTTCAGCCGCGGCCATGCCGACAGGCACATCGATATGGAAGATGGTGCCGCGCCCAACCTTGGAGGAAAAGGTCACCGGATGGCCGAGGGCGGCCGCCATGCGGCGCACGATCGCGAGGCCGAGCCCAAGCCCGCCGGCGAGCCCGGCGTCGGCAAGCGTGGAGGTGCCGCGGTGGAATTCCTCGAACACCGCCTCGCGCTGGTCCTCGGGGATGCCGCAGCCAGTGTCGGCGACGTCGATGCGGATGGTGTCGCCGCGATGCCTTGTGCCGACCAGCACACCGCCAGAGCGGGTGTAGCGCAGCGCGTTGGAGAGGATGTTCTGCAGGATACGCCTGAGCAGCGTGCGGTCGGAACGCACCGCGACATTGACGGGCCGGAATTTAAGCGACAGGCCTTTCTTTGCCGCCTCGGGAAGGAAATCCGAGCGCAGCGAGGAAAACAGCGCCTCCAGGCTGACGTCGCCGATCTCGGGCTGCACCACGCCGGCGTCGAGCTTGGAGATGTCGAGCAGCGTGCGCAGCAGGTCTTCCATCGTCTCCAGCGAGCGCTCGACCTGGCGCACCAGCTTCCTGCCTTCATCGCTGGCCTGGACCTCTGCCAGCGCCGAGACCGACAGATGCGCGGCATTCAGCGGCTGCAGCACATCGTGGCTGGCGGCGGCGAGAAACCTGGTCTTGGAGAGGTTCGCCAGCTCGGCGCTCTCCTTCGCCGCGCTGAGGTCGATGTTCGACTGCTCGAGCCGGCGCAGCGTCGCGTGCAGTTCCTCGGTGCGGTTGCGCACCCGGTTTTCCAGCGAGATCGCGGTCTGGAACAGCGAGAAGGCGTTGCCCTGCTGGTCCATCGAGCGCTCGACGCGGCTGACCAGCGCGACGTTGATCTTCTTCAGCCTTTCGAGGTCGTCGATGTCGCGAAGCGGCATCGGCGCTCACTCGGCCGCCTGGCGCTCGCCGAAGGCGATGCCGGTAAAGGTCTGGTTGAGGTGCATCGAGCGATACTGCTCGCCATAGGTGCCGAAGCCGATGACCTTGTTGGTCCGGTAGAGCTCGGAGATGTCGCGAAAAACCTGGCGGTTGCGCGCGTCGAGCCGGCGCAGCACGCAGTCGAAACCGAGGATCATGTCGATGCCGCCAAGCCGGTGCTCGACGTCCTGGAGAGCGGTGCGCGTCGCTTCCACCATGTTCTTGGGCTGGGCGATGGAAAGCACCACGCCGTCGTCGATGGCGCAGAAGAAGGACAGCGAGCCGTCAGGGTGCATGCGCTGGATCGAGCGGCAATAATATTCGCCGCCGACCTTCACCACCACGGGGTGCGAGGCAAAGCTCAGCGGCGTCAGCGTCTGCGGCACGATGCCGACGGAGGCGGCATATTCTTCCGCCGCGTTGGTGGCATTGAACTCGCGCACGACACGATGGTCCGGGTCGGACGCCGTCACCACCAGCTTCTCGTCGGTCGGAATGAAATTGTCGGTCTTGAAGACGTGGAAGGGGATCTCGGTCGCGATCAGCACGACGATGGCGCTGTCGGACGCGACCGTGCCGTTGGCGATCAGCCTGGTCGTCTCGAATTTCAGGTCGTCGCCGGCCGAGCCGCCGATCAGCGGAATGTCGTCCAGCCCCCAGTGGATGGCCGAGGTTACCGCTTCCTCCGCATAGGACAGTCCGTCGATGAAGCAGAGCGCGAAAATGTTCTTGGCCCGATCCTGGCCGACGCGCCCGCGCAGCAGGCGCCGCAGCGAGGCGACCTCGCCGGTGATCCGGTCCATGCCCGACGAGGAGAGGTTCTCGACCATGGTGGCGACGGTCGAAAACGATGCCGACGGCAGAAGCAGGGCAAGGACATGTCCTTCCTCCAGCCCCTGCGGCGTGATCTCGCCGGCGGTCGAGCAGCCGGCATAGGCAAGCGACGGTGCGTGTACCTTCAACGCCTGCGCGAGCGCCGCCGCGTCGACCAGGCTCTGGGAGAAGAACAAAAGCGCGAAGCCGGCGTCGACGATCGCGGCTTCGGCCGCGATGGCCCGAGCAAAAACATTCGGGTCGGGCTCATCCGTGGTGAGCGCCGAAAGGCCCGATGCATAGCGTGTGCTAGAACTGGCCAGCCGCCTTCTCCGCAATTTCCTCCAACGCTGATTATGCGTGTCTTTTCTTATGCGTGTCAGGCACGCTTCGCGTCGAGGGCATCTTTGCCCTCAATCCCTGATTTGGCAATGGGCCGGGTGGCACGCTCAACAGCTTGTCGGCCATGACCGAAAGTACAAGGGGCGCAGCGCTGGCAGCACTGTTTTGCCCGTTGTACGGTACGCAAATAGCGCGCTGCCGAAGCACAGGCACGGCATCGGCAAGGCGAGGACCAAGGTCAATACCCAGGGAGGCTGCATGTCGGACGTGTCGTTGACTGTGAATGGGAAACGGGTCAGCGGTAGTACCGAAGACCGAACGTTGCTGGTGCATTTCCTACGAGAACATCTCGGCCTCACCGGAACGCATGTCGGCTGCGATACCTCGCAATGCGGCGCCTGCGTCGTGCATGTCGACGGCCGGGCGGTGAAGTCCTGCACCATGCTCGCCGTTCAGGCTTCGGGCTCGAGCATCGTCACCATCGAAGGGCTGGCCGACGGTGCCGAGCTGCATCCGGTTCAGGCCGCGTTCAAGGAGCATCACGGGCTGCAATGCGGCTTCTGCACGCCGGGCATGATCATGGCCGCGACCGATATGATCGCGCGCCACCCGCAAGGCCTCGACGAAGCGATTGTGCGCGCCGAGCTCGACGGCAATATCTGCCGCTGCACGGGCTACCACAACATCGTGAAGGCGATCCTCGCCGCATCGGAGACGATGGCGAAGGGCGCCAAGGGCAAGGCGAAGCAGGCAGCGTGAGATGAGTGAGTAGGTGGGTAGCGAATAGTGAGTAGCGAATGGTCGGCGTCTCGGTGACCGACCCCTACTGCAATCTTTTCCTACTCACTATTCGCTACTCACTACTCCCCTAAATTCCGGAGGAATTTCCGCAATGGGTATCGAAGGCGTCGGCGCCCGCGTGGCGCGCAAGGAAGACAAGAGGTTCATCACCGGCGGCGGCCGCTATGTCGACGACATGGTGGTCCCCGGCATGAAGCATGCCGTGTTCGTGCGCAGCCCGCACGCGCATGCGCAGATCAAGAAAATCGACGTGAAGAAGGCGCAGGCCATGCCGGGCGTCGTCGGCGTCCTGACGGGCAAGGAGCTCAAGGCCGACGGCATCGGCAATCTGATCTGCGGCTGGATGATCCACTCCAAGGACGGAACGCCGATGAAGATGGGCGCGTGGTCGCCGCTCGCTGTCGACAAGGTGCGCTATGTCGGCGACGCCGTGGTGGTCGTCGTCGCTGAGACCAAAGGCCAGGCGCGCGACGCGGCCGAAGCGGTCGAGATCACCTATAAGGAACTGAAGGCCGTGGTCGATGCCACGAAGGCGATCCAACCCGGCGCGCCGCAGATCCATGCCGAGGCAGAGAACAACCTGATCTTCGACTGGGAGCTCGGCGACGGCAAGGCGACCGACGCGGCGATCAAGTCGGCGGCCCATGTCACGCGCATGAAGATCGTCAACAACCGGCTGGTGCCGAATGCGATGGAGCCGCGCGCGGCGCTAGGGCACTACGACAAGGCCGAGGACCACTATACCTGCTGGACGACGTCGCAGAACCCGCATGTCGCGCGGCTGGTGATGAGCGCCTTCTACAACGTCGCGCCGGAAAACAAGCTGCGCGTGATCGCGCCCGATGTCGGCGGCGGCTTCGGCTCCAAGATCTACATCTATCCGGAAGAGATCGTCTGCCTGTGGGCATCGAAGAGGACCGGTGTCCCGGTCAAATGGGTGGCCGACCGCACCGAAAGCTTCCTTTCGGATGCGCATGGCCGCGACCATGTCTCGACGGTGGAGATGGCCTTCGACAAGGACAACCGCATCACCGCTCTCAAGGTCGATACGATAGCCAATCTCGGCGCCTATATGTCGCTGTTCTCGTCCTGCGTGCCGACCTATCTCTACGCGACGCTGCTGTCGGGCCAGTACGACATCCCGGCGATCCACGCCAATGTGCGCGCCGTCTACACCAACACGGCGCCCGTCGATGCCTATCGCGGAGCTGGGCGGCCGGAGGCCACCTATGTGCTCGAGCGCACGATGGAGACCGCGGCGCGCGAGCTTGGCGTGTCGCCGGCGGAACTCCGACGCCGCAACTTCATCACGTCCTTCCCGCACCAGACGCCGGTGATCATGAACTATGACGCCGGCGATTATAACGCTTCGCTCGATGCGGCGATGAAAGCCGCCGACTATGCCGGCTTCACCAAGCGTCGCGCCGACGCCGCCAACCAGGGCAAGCTGCGCGGCATCGGCATGAGCTGCTATATCGAGGCCTGCGGCCTGGCGCCGTCATCGGCGGTCGGCTCGCTCGGCGCCGGCGTCGGCCTCTGGGAATCGGCGGAGGTGCGCGTCAATGCCGCCGGCACGATCGAGGTGCTCACCGGCTCGCACAGCCATGGCCAGGGCCATGAGACGACATTCGCGCAACTGGTCACCCAGCGCTTCGGCGTGCCGATCGACTCCGTCTCGATCGTGCATGGCGACACCGACAAGGTGCAGATGGGCATGGGCACTTACGGCTCGCGTTCCGGCGCCGTCGGCATGTCGGCCATCGTCAAGGCGCTCGACAAGGTCGAGGCCAAGGCCAAGAAGATCGCCGCGCATCTGCTGGAGGCTGACGAGGGCGACATCGTCATCGAGAATGGCGAGGTCAAGGTCGCGGGCACCGACAAGAGCCTGCCCTGGTTCCAGGTGGCGCTTGCCTCCTACACCGCCCACAATTTGCCGGCGGGCATGGAGCCAGGGCTAAAGGAGACGGCCTTCTACGATCCGTCCAACTTCACCTTCCCGGCTGGCTGCTACATCTGCGAGGTCGAGATCGATCCGGAAACCGGTATGACGGAGATCATCCAGTTCGTCGCGGCCGACGATTTCGGCAACATCATCAATCCGATGATCGTCGAAGGGCAGGTGCATGGCGGCATCGCCCAGGGCGTCGGCCAGGCGTTGCTGGAAGGCGCGCATTACGACGCCAGCGGCCAACTCCTGACGGCAAGCTACATGGACTACACCATGCCGCGTGCGGCCGACCTGCCGTCCTTCAAGGTCTCGACCTCGAACACACCGTGCCCGGGCAATCCGCTCGGCGTCAAAGGCTGCGGCGAGGCCGGCGCCATCGGTTCGCCGCCGGCGGTCATCAACGCCATCACCGATGCGCTCGGCGTCGTCGACATCGCCATGCCGGCGTCGCCCGCCACGGTGTGGTCGGCCATTCGGGCGAAGCATTGAAAAGCGAATAGCGAATAGGGAGTAGCGAACAGGGAAGAGGAGAGCGATGCGGCGAATAAGTAATCCTACTCGCTATTCGCTACTCCCTATTCGCTTTTTCCCCGAAGGGAGAAAAGAGACATGTATTCCGTCAACTACCATCGCGCTTCCTCCGTCGCCGACGCCGCAAGGCTGCTGAAGAACGGCGACGCCAAGCTGCTCTCCGGCGGCATGACGCTGATCCCGGCGATGAAGACGCGGCTCGCGGCACCGTCGGACCTCGTCGACGTCTCGCGGCTGAAGGACCTGCAGGGCGTCAAGGTGTCCGGCAAGACCGTGACCATAGGTGCCGCGACGACGCATTACGACGTCTCCACCGACGAGAAGCTGAGGAAGGCCTGCCCGGCGCTTGCACATATGGCATCGCTGATCGGCGACCCGGCGGTGCGTTACAAGGGCACGATCGGCGGCTCGATCGCCAACAACGATCCGGCGGCCGACTATCCGGCGGCATTGCTGGCGCTGGGCGCGACGATCGTCACCAACAAGCGCGAGATCGTGGCGGACAAATTCTTCAAGGGCCTGTTCGAGACAGCGCTGAAGGACGGCGAGATCGTCACGGCGGTGAGCTTTACCGCTCCCGCCAAGGCGGCCTACCAGAAATTCCGCAACCCGGCTTCGCGCTACGCCATCGTCGGCGTGTTCGTGACCAAGGGCAAGGACGGGGTGAGGGCGGCAGTGACAGGCGCCGGCGAGGACGGCGTCTTCCGCTCCAAGGAAATCGAGGCAGCGCTGGCGAAGAATTTCGATGTCGCGGCGCTCGGCGGCCTCAAAGTGTCGGCAAAGGGGCTGATGAGCGATATCCATGCTTCCGCCGATTACCGCGCCAATTTGATCGCGGTGATGGCCAAGCGCGCCGTGGCCGCAGCCAACGCCTGAACGGCGACGCCATGCATGAAAGAAGGGGCCTCGCGGCCCCTTTTTCTTTCGCCGCGGCAATGGTTTAGGCGCAAACGCCTGTCGAATTGCGGCTTCGCACTTGCACAAAGTTATCCCGCACTGCAAAATAAATCCGGCGGGAATACCAGATGGTCCAGGCTGCGGGCAATGTCTCGCATGCGGACCTCGAGTCGCGAAGGCACGGTATGACCGACATCTCCGCAGCGTCCGTTGTCTTGCCGCGGGCCGCGACCGACAGGGAAGCCAGGGCAAGACTGGCCTATCTCGACGGTTGGCGAGGCCTGTCGATCGCCATGGTGCTGGTCGGCCATTTCTTTCCGGTCCCAGGGCTCAATCTCGGCGTGCTCGGCGTCGAGTTCTTCTTCGTGCTGAGCGGCCGGCTGATGGGCGAAATCCTGTTCATCGAGCGCTTTCCACTGAAGAAATTCTTCAAGCGCCGCTTCTCGCGCATCTATCCAGCGCTGCTAATCTTCGTGATTGCCGCCATGATCGGCCTGACCGGAACCTTCATCGCCTTCAAGTGGAAAGCGGCGCTGACGGTGCTGACCTTCACCTACAATTACGCCGGCGTCCTGATCACCCGCGCCGGCGCGCTCGACCACATCTGGTCGCTCTGCGTCGAGGAGCATTCCTATATCCTTTTGGCGCTGATCAGCGTGGTGGTTACCGGTCGGGCGAATGTCGTGCGGCTGCTGGTGGTGCTGGCGCTGCTGGCGATGGCCAACGGCGCCATTTCGTACGGGGTTCTCGGCATGGGCTACGAGACTACCTACTGGCGCACGGACGTGCATATCGCCTCGATCCTGCTATCGGCCGCGATCTGCCTGCTCAAGGCCGACGGGCGGCTGCCGGCTTTCCTGCAAAACCAGCATGTGGCGCTTGCGGCGGCGGTTGGCGGCGTGTTGCTGTTCCTCGATCCGGTGCCGACCACGATCCACTATATTGTCGGCGTGCCGCTGCTGGCGCTCGCCGTCAACACGCTCGACTTGGCGGGGGGCTACCTGACGGGGCCGTTGTCGTCGCGGCCGATGGTGATGCTGGGGCTCTGGTCCTATTCGCTTTATCTGTGGCAGCAGCCTTTCTACAAATTCGTCGATGAGCGTGGCAGCGCGACAATCCCGATGCTGGCGGCCGCGTTCGCCTGCGCGCTCGCGAGCTACTACATCGTTGAAAAGCCCGCGCGCGGGTGGCTCAACCGCAATTGGTGAGCGCTCTCAGCCTGGCGTGGCCGCCTTCTGCGCGGCGAGATAGCGGCGAAGCCCGGCTTCGCCGCGCGGCGTGGTCCAGCGATGATTCCAGGCGAAGGCTGGTCTCAGAATCGGCGCCAGCAGCTTGAGGAGCGGCCGCTCGACCGTGACCTGCCAGGTAAGATCGACATGGGTGCCTCCTCCGGACGGCGACAGCTCCGCCCGCCACAAGCCGTCGAAATCGCCGAAGGTCTTCACCACCACCAGCCGGCCGGAGTCGAGCTCGGCCGCCTCGATGATGAAGTTCAGCTCATAGGGCAGGGCGCCCCGCGCTCTCGCTTTGGCGCGCGCACCGACGACGCCCTTGCCCTTCCTGTCGAGCGGCTCGACCTCCTTATAGGCATCGCCCCACCAGAGCGGCAGAAGCTGCGCGTCCGACAGCACGTCCCACACTTCCTGCGGGGTGCCTTCCGGGATGTCCCAGCTCTCGTCGAAGCGGAAGACATTGCTCGCCATGATGTCGTCCCCAAACAGCGGAGCGGCTATATTAGCTGTTGCTTGTTTTGCTGACCAGCGGGCTCAGGCTCTGGTAGTGTCTCAGTTTGAAATTCAGAGCTTGTATTCGAATTCCCATAGCCCGACCCGCGAAAGCTCAAAGGCTATCTCATTCCAGCTATTGCCCTTAGCCGAAGCACATCGAGCGACGAGAAATTTTTCCAGTTGAAGGTGATCGAACGTCCGCATGAAAATCACGCTTTCACCAGAAAATACCGCTTCTGTGTGGGACCGAAGAAACCATGTCGGCGAACACACCGTGGCCGTGAAAGCATCCGACCCTTCTTTGCCCTCTTCTCCCGCGTAGAAATCAATGGTGACCGAAAAATCAGTTGGATCGGACGGACGCCATGTAGAGAGATCGAACGCGAGTTTATCGGCGTCCACAATCCTATGACCCTTATACTCCGCTTTCATGAAACTCGCTGTTCCTGCTTCTGATAGGGACCACGCTTTCCTGGCTTAGGCGCAATGGCTTCCATCTTCTCGCACAGATCGTCCATCGACCAAAGCGTCTGCGAAACGCCAGCCGCCATTGCCCGCGTGAGACACTACGCAGGCTCTCCTTCAGGCGACGGGCTTCGCCCAATAGCGCACCGACTTCTTGCCGCCGTGGATCACCGCATCGCCGACTTCGGCGAAGCCGAGCGCTGCGTGGAAGGCGTCGGAAGCCGGATTGGGCGGATCAGCGTTGACCTCGCAGGTGACGATTGCTTGGCCGGCGCGCCGGGCATGCTCGAACAGATCCTCGTAAAGTCGTCGGGCGTGGCCACGGCCGCGCGCCCCGGCCGCAACCACCACACGGTCGACATAGACAAAGCGCGTATAGCGCTCGCGGAACCAGAGGAAGTTCGGACTGTCGTAGCTTGCGTCTTGGTCGAAGCATAGGATGAAGGCTTCGAGCGCGCCGATCCGGCGGGTGTAGAAAGCCTCGCCGAGCAGGAAGGAAAGCCGTTCCGGCTCGAGCCAGGACAGCTCCGCCGCATGCTGGTTGTTGAGCGCGAGGATCGCGGGCTCGTCGGCGGGTGAGACGCGTTCGATCGGCAACAATTCCTTGCTCATCACTTGCGCCATCAAGCTCTCGCGGCCGCGATCGTCGCAGCCACCTTGGCTTGATCGGTCACCGTGTTGCGGTATTCGCGGTCGAGGTCGGTGCCGCCCATGCCGACATTCGGGTTGCGGTAGCGCATGGCGCTCGGCACGTCCGCAAGTGCTGCAAAATGCATCTCGGTCAGTCCCGTACGCCTGCGGACCTCGCCAATCGTGTCGGGGGCGAGTGCGCCACAGCCGAGTATGATGATGCGCGAGCCGGCCTGGCGAACGAGTTCCGCCAGAAGCCCGACGCCTTCGACCGCCGTGTCGCGTTGGCCGCTGGTCAGCACGCGGCCGACCTTGCAGCGGATCAGGGCTTCGAGCGCCTCGGCCGGATCGCGCGTCATGTCGAAGGCGCGGTGACAGGTGACGTTGAGCGGGCCGGCAGCCTCAACCAGTGCGCTCATGCGCGCCTCGTCGATGGCGCCGTCGGCGGTCAGGCAGCCGACGACGACGCCGGCGACGCCCAGCTCGCGCAGCGTTTCGACATCGGCAAGCATCGAGCGGTATTCGGCCTCGCTGTAAAGGAAATCGCCGCCGCGCGGGCGCACGATGACATGGAAGGGAATGGTCGCGCTTTCGAGCGCGGCGCGCACCGTACCCATGCTCGGTGTGATGCCGCCTTCGATCAGGCTGGCGCAGAGCTCGACCCGGTCGGCACCGGCGGCCTGCGCGGCGAGCAGCCCGTCAATGCCTTCGACGCAGATTTCAATCAGGGGGGGTCTTTGCGTGTCCGCCACCGGCTTCCATCCGTGCTTTCGATGAGATGGGCAGCCCTAGCACCGGGCGCGCCGCCGCGAAAGCCGCAACCATCGGTCCAGCCATGGAAGCCGCTTGACAATGCATAACTGCAAAGTTATGGATAACTCATAACTGTAAGGTTATTGATTTCTGCGTGCCCTGCCGGCCGCAAGAACCCGAGGAGACCGACGATGGAAGCAAGATTGAAGAATCCGGTGATGCTCATTCCCGGCGCGCTGCAGGCGCTGCTGGCGCTCGACAAGTCGACCGAAGCCGGCGGCTTGCCTTATGTGACGCGCAAGCTCGTTCATCTGCGTGCCAGCCAGATCAATGCCTGTGCCGTCTGCGTCGACATGCATGCGCGTGAATTGAAGAAGGCCGGCGAGAAGGACGAGCGGATCTTCGCCGTGTCGGCATGGCGGGAGACGCCTTATTTCACCGCAGCCGAACGCGCGGCGCTTGCGCTTGCTGAAGCCGCGACGCGCATGGCCGACCGTTCCGATGCGGTGCCGGACGACGTCTGGGACGAAGCGGCGCGCCACTATGACGACAAGGCGCTCGCCGCCCTGGTGATCCAGATCGCGCTGATCAATGCGTTCAACCGCCTGAACGCCACCACGCGGCAACCCGTGGGCGCCTGGGGATAAGGTGGGAGGAGGGCGCCCGCTCCGAAGCGGGCCTCTCGCCGGCTACTGTTTCAGGATCGTGTTCTTGGCGCCTTGCTCGACCTGATCGATCACCAGCAGCTTTACCGGATCGGTGCCGATATTGGTGGCCTGGTGCCACTGGCCGATCATCTCGACGATGAAGTCGCCGGTCTTGTAGGTGTTGGCGGCACCGGTCTCGACATTGGCGACCCTGAGCGTGCCTTGCTCGACATAGGCATAGCGCGGGAAGGGGTGCTTGTGCACCGGCAGGGTAGCGCCGGGGGCTATCTGGTATGACGAGACTTGAACCTCGACATTCTTTTGCGGCAGCGTGATCGGCTGGCCCGATGCGGTCGTCGTCTTCGCCGCCAGCGGCGTCACCACGACCGGCGTGTTGCCGCTGTCCAAAGCGTTGGCCGCGGTCGCGTAGACGGCGGCTATCGCCAGCAGTGCCGATATTGTGATGTTGCGCATAGTCCCCTCCAAATTTGCCGCACCATCGCCCGACATTGACGCACAAGCATCCTTTTGCAAGCGGCTCTGTCACACGGCGGGACTGTCCTGCCGTTTGGCTGCCCGGGCCTCGGCGGCCGCAGCAGCAGGGCGAGCGGCACGAGCAGCGCCGTCGCTACCGCGCAATAGAAGAAGACATCGACATAGGCGAGCAGCGAAGCCTGGCGGCCGATCTCCTGGCCGATCCAACCCACGGCCTGTTGCCTGGCCTCGGCCAGCGGCGAGCCTTCGGCGACGAAATGGTCGGTTACCTGGCGAAGCGTCTGCTGATAGGTGTCGCTCGACTGTGCAGTGTGGCTGACCAGCACCGACTGATGGAACTGGGCGTTCTGGGCAATCACCGTGTTGGACAGCGACACGCCGATGCTGCCGCCGAGGTTGCGCGCGACATTGATCAGCGAGGACGCCTGATCGGTCTTCTGCGGCGGCAGGCCGACATAGGCGGCGGTCGAGATCGGGATGAACAGGAACGGCAGGCCGATCATCATATAGACGCGCGCATAGGCGAAGAAACCGAAGCTGGCATCGGGCGTCAGCGAAGTCGTGTGCCAGAGCGCGACCGCGACCACCGACATGCCCAGCATGATGAGATAGCGCGGCTGAACGATACCGGCGGCAAAGCCCGAAATCGGCATCAGCATCAGCATGGCGATGCCGCCCGGCATCATCGACAGGCCGGATAGGGTGGCGGTGTAGTCGAAGGTCGTCTGCTGCAGCTGCGGCAAAAGCTGGGTGGTGCTGAAGAGCACCGCGCCCACCGCCATCATGACCAGGAACGACATGCCGAACTGACGGCTGAAAAGCAGGCGGATGTCGACGATCGGATCGCGCCTCGTCCACTCCCAAGGAACAAGCAGCAGGAACGACACCGCCGAGATCACGGCGAAGATGGTGATGAAGGTCGAGGCGAACCAGTCGTTGCGCTGGCCCTCATCGAGAAAGACTTCGAGGCAACCGAGCGCCATCGCCACCAGGATGAAGCCGATCCAGTCGACCTTCAGCCCCTTGCTCAGCCGCTCGCGGCGCTCGCGCTCGAGAATGTCGGGCTCGATCACCAGCCATTGCACGAGCGCCAGCGACATGATGCCGAACGGCACATTGATGAAGAAGATCCAATGCCACGAGAAATTGTCCGTCAGCCAGCCGCCGATGGTCGGGCCGACCGTTGGCGCAACGATGACCGCAATGCCGTAGAGGGCAAAAGCCTGGGAGCGCTTCTCCGGCGGAAAAGTGTCGGCGAGGATCGACTGCTCGCTCGGCGCCATGCCGCCGCCGCCGAGTCCCTGCAGGATGCGGAAGGCGATCAGCGTCGGCAGATTGGGGGCCAGCCCGCACAGCAGCGATGCGAGCGTGAAGGTCGCCACGCAGATCATGTAATAGCGCTTGCGGCCGATGACGCTGGCGAGCCAGCCGCTGACCGGAATGATGACGGAGTTGGCGACGAGATAGGTGGTGATCACCCATGTGCTTTCATCCATGCCGGCGGCCAGGCTGCCGGCAATGTTGCGCAGCGCGACATTGGCGATCGAGGTGTCGAGCACCAGCATGAAGGTGGCGATCGAGACGACGATCGCGATGAGCCATGGGTTGCGCCCGCCGGCCGCCGACCGGCTTTGGTCGCCCTGGACTGTTGCGGCATCGCTCATCTGACCTTGACCGTCGGCACCACAGACATGCCGGGACCGAGATAGACGCCCGGCGGTTGGTCGAAGACGATCTTGACCGGCACGCGCTGCACCACCTTGACGAAATTGCCGGTGGCGTTTTCGGCCGGGAGCAGGCTGAACGCCGTGCCGCTGCCGGCCTGGACGCTGTCGACATGGCCATGGAAGGTCTTTTCCGGATAGGCGTCGATGGCGATGTCGACGGGCTGGCCCGGCCGCATCAGGTCGAGCTGCGTCTCCTTGAAATTCGCTTTCACCCAGACGTCCTTGGGCACGAACATCATCAGCACCTGGCCGGGCTGCGCATAGGTGCCTTTCGCCGCCGTGATGTTGGTGGCATGGCCCGCCACGGGCGCCGTGATCATCGTGCGGGCGAGAGTGGTCCTGGCCTGATCCTCGGTGGCTTCAGCCTGCCGAAGCTTGGCCTCGGCGCTCTTGCCTTGTGCCTGCAGAACCGCAACCTGGCTTTTCGCCGCCTCGGCATTGGCGTTGGCGGCATCGAGCGCTGCCTGGTCCTGGCGCAAGGTCGAAGCGGCCTGCTGTGCCTGTTGTTGCGTCGCCGTGCCCTTGGCGAGCAGCTCGCGGTTGCGCTGGTCCTCGGATTTGGCGAATTCGAACGCGGCCTGCGCCTGGGCCACCTGCTTTCCGGCGACATCGATCTTGGCGTTCTGCGCCTGGGTCTGGGCCTGGACGTTGGCGATCTCGGCCTGCGCCGCCGCCACGCCGGCTTGTGCCTGCTTGAGCGAGGCCTGGTAGTCGCTGTCGTCGATGCGCAGAAGCACGGCGCCGGCCTCGACCGGCTGGTTGTCGGTCACGGCAACGTCGGTGATGCGCCCGGCAATTTCCGCGCCGACCGTTACCGTTCGCGCGTCGATGAAGGCGTCGTCGGTCCATTCATAGTGCCGTGCGTTGATCCACCAGATCACCACCGCCGCGACGACCAACAAGACGAGGATCGCGATGAGCGTCGCTATGTAGGGGTGGCGTTTGATGAGACCGGGCTTGTTGCCGTCGGGCGAACCGTCATTCGCCTGCCTGTCTTGCGCCTGCTCGTCGTCGCGCTTGTCTTCTACGGGTCTGTCTTCGACGCGCTTGTCGTCGCCCGGCGGGCGTTGCTGCCGATCGGACCGCGGCTGAGCACGCGATTCTTCGGCGGGAGCGGTTTCGCGCTCTTTTCTGGCAGTTTTTGCGTCCAAGGCAACGGATCCCAGATATCGTCGACCCCTCTCGCAGCAGGGTCAACGGGTGTTTTCCGCAAAGGTTCCTGTCGCCGGATGCCGGGTTCACCTCAGTCCCGCCGGAGGCATTGGCCTGCAAATGGATGATGGCAGCGTCGCTGCGCGAGTAATAGGATCGTCGCTGCGACCGAAACCTCAGGGAGGGGCTGCTCATGCAGTCTCCGATGGAAAAGGACAAAAGCTCAACTCGGCCATTGCCGGGAGAAGCGGAACGTCGGGCCAGGCTGCAAAAAATGCAGGGGCTGCGAAGCCTGCGATCTTACGGCTCCTGCCTTCGGCTTGACCCAAGCGCCCAGTTTCACGATCTGATCGATTGTACCGCGCTGCTGGAACTGTTGAATGAAGGCAACGACGGACATCGACGGCGAACCGCCGCGCTCCCAAGCCACCTGGCTTGCTAGCCTCGCACCGGGGCCGCCGGCCCTGGCAAGCAGCGGCGAACGCTTACAAGTCAGGCGGCTGCATCCCACAGCAGGACATTCGAGCCCGCCTGCCGTTGGCATTCTGTTCGACCGCGGGGATAAGCTCAATCGACCCTAAATCATCGCGCGATCTGACAGGTCCCAAGCCGTGCAAGGACAAGCAACGCGAAATCCGAAATGCTGCCGCCCGACAGCACCAACGAATGGGACCGGAACAAGGTCCATGGCGATGGGGACAGCATTGGGATCGAAGAGGACGAGGCCTAGCCGGCGACGACAGCGGGTCGTCACCTCGGCGAAGCGGCCCGGCAAGGCTGGCGGGGTAGAACCAGTCAGGCCGGGCCTGACCAGCAAGGCTCGCAACGCTCCGGCTGAGATCGAGCCTATCAGCCCGACCCAAGATTCTTGCCATACGAATGGAGGATGCCTAGCCAGCCAGTGGGAACCAAGACCCGCCTTGCCAATAAATCGACGGTTGTTCCTGGAACTACGGTGACCGAACTGCCCGTGCGGGTGTAGACGTTTGGCGGCTGCAGCCGTCTTCGCCGACGGTGAATGGAAGTCCGTTGTAGGCCGCCACTCAATCCAACGGGATTGGCGGATAGGCTGCTGAGTGCAAGCTGCGTTTGTACCTCGCCAAGATTTCCTCTTCGATTTCGTCGATCGCCAGCGTTAGTGCACGTTGATTGTTGGCGTCGACGTCAATGATCGACCGGCCGCGTGCCGTCAGCAAGCCGCATACGCGCGCCACGACGGTGGCCGACTGAAGCCTTTTGTCCAATCCGGTTTCGAACAAACGCTCGGCAAAGGTGTGGCTCTTCTGTCTCCGGTCAAGCCGCTCGATGAGAAGTTGCTCGCAGGCGTCGATTCTAACCACCACGTCCGACTCCGGGATGAAATCCAGCGCGTGTGCAAGGCACGTCTCATCTGCTGTTCCACTGAAGCAGGCGAGCATCGAAACCGCCTGAACGAAGGCTTCGTCGAAAATAAGAATTTCCTCGCTGGCGGCAGATTGGCGCCATGCGCGGGCAAGGCGGAGAACGTATTGACTTAGCCTGATGCGCCAGATCACGTTTCTGGGAGGCAGTGTGTGCACCAGGTTTGCGCGAATTCTGAAGTCGACGGCATTTGCGGATGGGCGACAGGCCATGCCAATCGAGCGTGCAGCCGCGCGAGCGACTCGACACATCGCAGTGACAATGCCGCCGGGGTCCAGCATCGATCGGTGAACAACCCGCCGGTCAGTGAGAACGATCCGTGCAGGGTGTCCGTGAGCCCGCAACTGTTCATAAAGCGCATGCGCAAATGTCGTTTTGCCTGACCCAGCCGGACCTGCGAATTCAACAATCATGCGTTAGGAACCCCGCTGGCCTGGCTACATGTCGTATCGGGGGACCATCTTCGGCGACCGCAGCTCCTGAGCCATTTTCGCCGCCTGGAAGGTTGTCATCAGAACGTAGGTCGTTTCACCTTCGGTCGAGTTTATGGCCAAGACCACGCGGCCAATCTCGTCACTCATGGCGCAAGACCAGTCTTTGACAGCAATCGCTCGTTTCCAGGCCATTTGCCCCTGCCTTTCCTTCGCAAGGTTATTTGGCCTCGTGAAGACCAGCAATTTGGACTGAATGCCCATTCCGTTGGGCCTAACGTCGTTGTCTGCGTTAGTTCAATTGGTGGGCAATCGAGATGCCAGGCTTCAGATTTGGCGGAATTACGGTGGCTAATGATCAGAGCCAGCGCTCCTGGAGCAATGTGAGGCTGCACCGTCACTGTAATTCGGGCGCAACCGCCTTGGTTGTTTGCAACGCGTGGGAACGTCTCGAATGACTGCGCGTTCTTTCGTCACGGTCACATTTCATTGGGACCTAACCGGAGGATATTCAAATGAAAATCAAGATGCTCTGCATGAGTGCAGTTGCGCTCGCAATGATGGGTAGTGCCGCGATGGCCGGTAGTAGCACCGGCACGTCTGCGCTCGACGACCCGGCCAAGATGTCGCCGTTCTTCACCGACGCTGGCATGAAAACATTGAGAACCGAGGCGGATTTCAAGACTGCCTGGATGGCCATGAAGCCGGATGAGCGTACAGCGATTTTGAAAGACTGCGGCGACGCAACCATCAACAAGGCGCACGCGGACTTCTGCGCGATGGCCAAGAAGATGGGAGGCTGAAGCCTCCCCTCTATGAGCACATCACACCGTTCTCCCGCTAGGGAATGATCCCAATGCGCTCGGGTGGACGGGTTGAGGCGGTCGATTCCGCATGGATGCGGCCGCCGTTTAAAACCCGCTGGCTTGCCATGGGGCGGCGGGTTTTTTTGGCGGGCGCCTGCCCTCAATTCTGCATCGCCAGCATCTGGAAACAGACAACAATCAGACGGTTTCGGTACAGTCGTGGATGCGCTTGACGGACATTACCTTGAGGTTGAAGGCCGGGCTTTGAAAACGTCGAGATACAAGGCGTTCCGAGTGGAACTTGGCTCCCCGGGCCGGATTCGAACCAGCGACCAACCGGTTAACAGCCGGTTGCTCTACCACTGAGCTACCGGGGAACGGAGGCTCTGACGTGAGTGGCGCAGCCTATAGCAAACACCTTTCGGCTTTGCAAAGAAGCATTTCGCAATTTTTCTCCAGTTTTTGATGCGGCTATTTGTGCCATCGTCCGGCGCGCCCACATATGAAGGGCTTCACACCGGCGCGGAACAAGGCGGCCGGTTGTCGTCTTGATATGGCTTAGGCAGCAGATGGGATCTGGCTTGAATGACCGCAGCGGATGATGACAACGCCCCGGCGCGGAAGATTTCGATCTTCGGCCGCGAGTTCACCATGCCGCGCTCGCGCGGCTGGCGAATCGCGATCGGCATGCTGCTTACGCTCGGCGGGCTTCTGGGCTTTCTGCCGATTCTCGGTTTCTGGATGATTCCGCTCGGTCTCCTGGTTCTATCCTATGAATTCGCGATGATCCGACGCCACCGGCGGCGTTTCGTCGTCTGGTGGGAACGCCGGCGGCGGCCCGACTGAGAGCACGGGGCGGCCTCCGCCGCAGTGATTCCGGACCCATGAAACCGATTGGTAATCACCACTTTGGCGCTCGATGCGAAAGCGCCGGGAATGATGCGCGAGCGCTTGACGACCTTTGAGCGCCAACATAATGAGTTCGCTCGGAACGCCGGGAGCATTGCGAGGCCTCGTGGCGGAGTGGTTACGCAGAGGACTGCAAATCCTTGCACCCCGGTTCGATTCCGGGCGAGGCCTCCAGATGCTTGCGGGCTCCAGCGCAATCGCGCCGGAGCGGGGTTCCGGTTGAAGTTTTGGCCGCGCGCCTGGCGCGGGGAGCGGATTGTTGGGACATGAACGCTGATTTCTCCGAACGCCGCGTGAAGATGGTCGACGGCCAGATCCGCACCACAGACGTGACCAGCGCGCCGCTCATCGAAGCGATGCTGACCGTTCCGCGCGAGGCCTTTGTCGGCGCCGGACAGCAGGATCTGGCCTATATCGACGAAGACATCCGCATTTCCGACGGCGCCAATGGCAGCGGCGCACGCTACCTGATGGAGCCGTCGCCGCTCGCCAAGCTTTTGCAGCTGGCCGAGATCGACGCGAGCGATTCGGTGCTCGATGTCGGTTGCGGCACCGGCTATTCCGCCGCGTTGCTGTCCAGGCTCGCGCGTTCCGTCGTCGCGCTGGAGAGCGATGCAGCGCTGGCGGAGGCCGCGAAATCAACACTTTCCAGCCTTGGCTGCCAAAACGTCACGGTCGTTACCGGGCCGCTGCCGCAAGGGCAGGCCGCCAAAGGGCCCTACAACGTCATCTTCATCGGCGGCAGCGTCGAGGAAGTGCCGCAGGCATTGCTCGACCAGCTCGCGGAAGATGGACGCCTGGTTGCGGTCGAAGGGCGTGGCAACTCTGGCGTGGCCCGGCTGTTTGTCAAGGCAGGGGGGGTTGTAACCGGAAGGCGTGCCTTTAATGCGGCAATTAAGCCACTACCGGGCTTCGAACGTGCTCACGCATTTGAATTCTGAGCGTTTTTGCCTTGCAGCGAAGGCGCTGTCATGATCGCTTGCGCCTGACAATCGTTGCTGATTTGGTTAACCGGGTGTTTTTGGGAGGCCGTCAGCGGGGGAACGATCAACAACGCGGCGCTGGCCGATCCGTAAGGGTAGGTTGGCGTGGCGTGGTTCCCATGCAAAACGAATGAGGGATATAACGTGCCGCCTCTACGCAAGAGTATTTTAGTAGCTATCCTTGTTTCGGCCACCGCGCTTTCGCCGCTGGCCGCCTCCGCCGAAACCATCACGGGCGCGCTCGCCAAAGCCTATCAGTACAATTCACAGCTCAACGCGGCCCGCGCTGGCGTTCGCGTCACCGATGAGGGCGTGGCCATCGCCAAGTCGGGCTGGCGCCCGACCGTCACCGGTTCGGCTAACATCGACTACACCAACATACATGGCTTTGGCACCAGCCGGAGATTAACGACGGGCAGCTTCGGAGTGCAGATCAACCAGACGCTGTTCGACGGGTTTCAGACCAAGAACAATGTCGCCGCCGCCGAATCGCAGGTGAAGGCCTCGGTCGAAAGCCTGCGCAACACCGAAGAGAATATCCTGTTCAATGCGGCGAGCGCCTATATGGACGTGATTCGCGACCGCCAGGTCGCGGCGTTGACCGAGCAAAACCTGCAGTTCCTGACCGAGCAGGCGCGCGCCGCCCGCTCGCGCTTCGAGGTCGGCGAGGGCACCCGCACCGACGTGGCCCAGGCCGATGCCTCGCGCGCGACGGCCGTGGCGCAGCTGAGCGCCGCCCGCGCGACGGCGCTGGCGAGCGCCGCCACGTATCACCAGATCGTCGGCGACGAGCCGGGCAAGCTCAAGGCAGCCTCGCCGCTTGGCAAGCTGTTGCCGGGTAGTGTCGATTCCGCCTTGGCTATCGCTTCCGCCGAACATCCCGCCATTCTTGCAACACAGCATCTCGTCGATGCCGCGGCCTTTGCGGTGAAGTCATCGGAAGGCGCGCTGCTGCCGCAGCTTACGGCTTCCGCCGGCGTTTCGGACAACTACACCCACACCGTTCCCAGTTCCATCACCAGTCCTAACGGTAGTTCGACATCGGCCAATATCGGCGCTTCGCTCACCATTCCGATCTATTCGGGTGGCCGGACCTCGGCGCTGGTGCGGCAGAGCAAGGAATCACTGGGCGAGGCCCGCATCCAGGTCGATGTCAGCCGCGACCAGGTGCGCCAGGCCGTGGTCTCGGCCTGGACGCAATATGTCGCCGCGCGCCAGAGCGTGGATGCCAACAGGCAGGTGATCGATGCCGCGCAACTGGCGCTCAACGGCGTCATCGAGGAGCGCAATGTCGGGCAGCGCACGACGCTGGACGTGTTGAACGCGCAGAACGCGGTCATTACTGCCAAGATCAACCAGGCCAGTTCCGAGCGCGACGTGGTGGTGGCGAGCTATGCCATCCTGTCGGCGATGGGCCGGCTGTCGGTCGACCGTCTTGGCCTGGCAGTCGCCAAATACCGGCCGGAAGAGCACTACAACGCCGTCAAGGACAAGTGGATCGGACTGCGCACGCCCGACGGGCGCTGATTGCCGACAGCATGCTTCCTGCGAGCGCCGCGTGTCCGATGGACGCGCGGCGTTTGTCTTTCCGGGAGACTCATTCGGCTGCGCGCCGCCTAATCTGTTGAAATCCAACGTGTCCCCAGATTGGGGATTCTCGGATGACGATCGGTCGGTTACGCTGTTTCCATTGATTCGAATTCCGGCCCGGGCAGGACGGAATTCTTGGGCGGGTCAAGTTCTTGAACGGTCGGTTCTGGAACAGGTCAAGTTCTTGGACAGGTCACTAGGGCGGCGGATGTGACGATGGCGACGGCAAGCAGCGCGCAGCGCGAACCTTCCATGGAAGAGATACTGGCTTCCATCCGAAGGATCATCGAAGACAGCGACACCGGGCGCAAGCAACCGGCCGAGGCCGGCGAGCTGCGCCAGGATCTGGAGCCGGCCGCGGCTGGCGCGCCGGCTGTCGAGGTTGATGCCTTTCGTTCCGAATTGCATGCCGACGTCCGCAAGCCGCCGACGCTGGCGGAGGTCCAGGCGCAGCTTGCGGCGACCGATCCCGCGTCGGCGCGTGCCGAGGCTCGCCACGAGCCGGTCAGGGCGACATCCACGCCGACGACCTTGTCGGAGCTCGGGGCCCGCAGCGCTGCTCAGCCGAGTGTGTCGCCGGCGGCCAGCAAGCCCGCCGCGGCAAACGCGCCGCAGACCGCGGAGACCATCGTCACCGATTGGCGGCGGGAAATCGCCGCGGCGGGCGGCAGCACGGTCACCGCGAAGCCGACCGCCCGGGCGCCGGAAGCCGCGCCGCGGGTCGAGATCGAGAAGGTCGAGGCCGAAAAGGAAGAGGTCCGGTCGGCGGCGGAAGCTTCCGCGCAAGCCGGCGGCTCCCGGGCCTCCGAACCGGAGGCGCAGCCGGCCCGGCCCGCGATCCTTTCCGAGCATACGGGCCGGCAGGTCGCAGCAGCCTTTGGCGAGCTTTCCGATGCTTTTGCCAGCCGCGGCAAGAAAAGCTTCGACGAGATGGCCGAGGAGATGCTGCGGCCGATGCTGCAGGATTGGCTCGACAACAACCTGCCGACGCTGGTCGAAAGGCTGGTACGCGAGGAGATCGAGCGCGTGGCGCGCGGGGCGCAGTAACCGCCGCAACATGCAGGCTGACAAGCGCCGCCTTGGGGCGGCGCTTTTGTTTAAGGTGCCTGGATGAACGCGCCTGTCCTGGCTTAGCCGGCATTGCCGCTGGCCGCGGCAGACCTATCTGTGGAAGCGATCGCAGCGCTCGCGGTTGACTCGGCCAAGACCTTCCGATTTACACCGGACGCTTGTTCCCGACAGTTCGGATCTCCTCCATGCTTGATAAGACCTACGACGCCAAAGCCGTCGAGCCGAAGATCGCCAAAATCTGGGAAGAGGCCGATGCCTTTCGAGCGGGCGCCGGCGCGGAGGAAGGGGCCGAAGCCTTCACCATCGTCATCCCGCCGCCGAACGTCACCGGCTCGCTGCATATGGGCCATGCGCTCAACAACACGCTGCAGGACATTCTGGTGCGCTTCGAGCGCATGCGCGGCAAGAACGTGCTCTGGCAGCCCGGCATGGATCACGCCGGCATCGCCACGCAGATGGTGGTCGAGCGTCAGCTCATGGAAAAGCAGATCCACCGCCGCGATCTGACGCGCGAAGAGTTCATCGAGAAGGTTTGGGAGTGGAAGGCCGAATCCGGCGGCGCGATCTTCAACCAGCTGAAGCGGCTCGGCGCTTCGGCCGACTGGTCGCGCGAACGCTTCACCATGGACGAAGGCCTGTCCAAGGCCGTGCTCGAAGTCTTCGTCACCCTCTACAAGGAAGGCCTTATCTACAAGGACAAGCGCCTTGTGAACTGGGACCCGAAGCTGCTCACCGCCATTTCCGACCTCGAGGTCGAGCAGCACGAGGTGAACGGCAATCTCTGGCACTTCCGCTATCCGATTGACGGCGAGGCGTTCGACCCCGAGAACCCCAAGACCTTCATCACGGTCGCCACGACGCGTCCCGAGACGATGCTCGGCGACACGGCCGTGGCCGTGCATCCCGATGACGAGCGCTTCTCCGGTCTGGTCGGCCGCAACGTCGTGCTGCCGATCGTCGGCCGCAAGATACCGATCGTCGCCGACGAGTATTCCGATCCGGAAAAAGGCTCCGGTGCGGTCAAGATCACGCCGGCGCATGACTTCAACGACTTCGAGGTCGGCAAGCGCCACAAGCTGCCGGCGATCAACATCCTGACGGTCGAAGCGGCCATCAAGCTGAAGGACAATGAGGACTTCCTGGCCGGCCTAGAGGTCACGCCGGGGCGCCAGGCGGTATGGGACGAGCTGGATGGGCTCGACCGCTTCACTGCCCGCAAGAAGATCGTCGAGCTGATGGAGGCCGGCGGCTTCCTCGACAAGATCGAGCCGCACCGGCACACCGTGCCGCATGGCGACCGCGGCGGCGTGCCGATCGAGCCGTTCCTGACCGACCAGTGGTACGTGAACGCCGCCGAGCTCGCCAAGCCGGCGATTGCCTCGGTGCGCGAGGGCCGTACCAACTTCGTGCCGAAGAATTGGGAAAAGACCTATTTCGACTGGATGGAGAACATCCAGCCCTGGTGCATCTCGCGCCAGCTCTGGTGGGGTCACCAGATCCCGGCCTGGTACGGACCGGACGGGCACGTCTTCGTCGAGAAGACCGAGGAAGAGGCGCTTGCTGCGGCAATCGAATATTACCTGGCGCTGGAAGGGCCGTGGAAGGCCTGGGTCGAGGACAAGCTCGAGAACTTCCAGCCCGGCGAGATCCTGACCCGCGACGAGGACGTGCTCGACACCTGGTTCTCGTCGGCGCTGTGGCCGTTCTCGACGCTCGGCTGGCCCGACCAGACGCCGGAGCTCAAGACCTATTACCAGACCGACGTGCTGGTGACCGGCTTCGACATCATCTTCTTCTGGGTCGCCCGCATGATGATGATGGGCCTGCACTTCATGGACGAGGAGCCGTTCCACACCGTCTATGTACACGCGCTGGTGCGCGACAAGAACGGGCAGAAGATGTCGAAGTCGAAAGGCAACGTCATCGATCCGCTCGACCTGATCGACGAATATGGCGCCGATGCGCTGCGCTTCACGCTGACCGTCATGGCGGCGCAAGGCCGCGACGTGAAGCTCGATCCGGCGCGCATCGCCGGCTACCGCAATTTCGGCACCAAGCTGTGGAACGCGACGCGCTTCGCCGAGATGAACGACGTCGCGCGCAACGACGAGTTCTGGCTGAACGACGCCAAGCTGCCGGTCAACCGCTGGATCCTGACCGAGCTGACGCGGGCGGCGCGCGCCGTCACTGAAGGCATCACCAGCTATCGTTTCAATGAAGCGGCGGGCGCTGCCTACCGCTTCGTCTGGAACCTGTTCTGCGACTGGTACCTGGAACTGTTGAAGCCGGTGTTCATGGGCACGGACGAGGCCGCCAAGGCCGAGAGCCGGGCCTGCGTCGCCTTCGTGCTGGACGAAATCTACAAGCTCCTGCATCCGATGATGCCGTTCATGACCGAGGAATTGTGGGCGCAGACCGCGGGCGAGGGCAAGGAGCGCTCGTCGCTGCTTTGCCATGCCGCATGGCCTTCGCCCGACTTCGAGGATGAGGAGGCCGCCGCCGACATCAACTGGCTGGTCGATCTCGTCTCGGGCGTCCGCTCGGTGCGCTCGGAGATGAATGTGCCGCCGGCGGCAATCGCGCCGCTGACGGTGATCGGCGCCAACACGCTGACGCAGGAGCGGCTGGAGCGCCACGCCCAAGCGATCAAGCGGCTGGCGCGCGTCGGCGACATCGCGCTCGCCGATGCGCCGCCGCAAGGCTCGGCGCAGATCGTGATCAACGAGGCGACGGTAAGCCTGCCGCTCGGCAGCCTGATCGATCTCCAGGCCGAAGCCGCGCGGCTGCAGAAGGAACTGGCGAAGGTCACCGAGGAGATCGCCCGCCTGCACAAGAAGCTGTCGAACGAAAAGTTCGTCGCCAACGCGCCGGAAGAAGTGGTCGAGGCAGAGCGCGAGAAACTCGCCGAATATCGCGAGGCGCAGGAGAAGCTTTCGGTGGCTTTGACCAGGGTGCGCGACGCCGGCTGAACGGCAAGAGTCGGCGTCGGCGGAGAGGGACTTTCCGGTACGTTAGCTGCCTCGAAAATGCGGCTGCCGTTACGTTAATTTTGACGTAAACGGAAAGTTTGCGCCCCATTGTTGCCATAATGTAACAATGGGGGCCGTCAGCCCAAAACCGGCTGTTTTTGCCCCGTTTTTGGCAGTTTCCCCGGATTTTTTCGATCCTTTGACGCCGGTTCGCGCGACTTGGGCGCCGATTGCGGCGTCGATGACCATGGCAAAAATAGGTGCTGTCCAGATGTACATGTACAGCTCCTGAAATCGTTGTTGCGTCGTTAACCCGAATTGGTTCTAGCTTGAGCCACTTGTATTTTGGGGAGGGATTTCCATGAACATTTTGCGAGTCAAAGCGCTGCTGGGGGCAGGCTGCTTTTCGATCGCTTTGGTCGGCGCCGCAGTCGTCCCAGCGCATGCCGGCGGCCTGGAGCGCGGCGGTTACGATATCGATTTGCTGTTCGATCCGGCGCCGGTCGCGACGGAGGCGGAAGCCACCTACGTGATGCCGGATCGCAAGTACAAGAACGCGAGGGGGCCGGCCGGCTTCAATTTTCTCAGTTCTACTGCCGACGGGGCGGAGCCTTATTGGGTGCCGCGCATCGGGGTGAAGGCTCAAGTCGTTCAGGGCGTCGACTGCATGGTTGACTATTCGCAGCCTTGGGGTGCCCACACAGCCCCGGGCGCGTCCTGGAATGGCGCGTTTTCCAATGTTGAAACGGATATCAAGAGCAATAACTACGCTGGAACCTGCTCCTATAAGTTCGATGTAGGTAAAGGTCAGCTCCGTTTTATCGGCGGCTTGTTCTACCAAGATATTTCAGGCTTCAAGGAAAGCTTGATTGGTTTCAACCCGTTAACCGGAACGGGACCGATTGGTCGCGTCGATCTGGACGCAAGTGGTTGGGGCTGGCGCGCCGGCGTTGCCTACGAAATCCCCGAGATCGCACTTCGGGCCAGCTTGGTCTACAATTCACAAGTTAAGCTTGACAATATCTCCGGCACACTGACTGCGGCGTCATTACCCGGGGGCTCTGCGGCGATCTACGGCAGCACGCAACATATGCCGGACTCTGTGGAGTTGAAGCTTCAGTCGGGTATCGCGCCCGGCTGGCTTGCGTTCGGCTCGATCAAGTGGGTCAACTGGAGTGTACTGCAGAGTGTTCCGATTTGTTCCGAGCAGACCAAAGGTCTGGCTGCGTGCACGACGGTTTCGCCCTTCCCGGTTCGGCTTACTTCTCTTGATCTGATGTATCGTGACGGTTGGACCATTTCCGGTGGTATCGGTCACAAGTTCAATGATGAATGGAGCGCTGCTGGTCAGCTTTCTTGGGATCGCGGCACTTCGCATGGCTATGGTGTCCAAACCGATACCTGGACGCTCGGCGGCGGCGTTGCCTATACGCCTCAGCCAAATATCGAGCTTCGCTTGGCCGGTGCTATCGGCGTCATGACCAGCGGCCATTCTGGGACGCTTAGCGACGAGAATGGTTATGTTGCAGGCCCAGACGCTACCTATGACGTCGGCAACGATCTGATCACGGCGATTTCGGGCGGAATCAAGATCAAGTTCTAAGTTTATGAAAATTCAACGAAAAAGGCCGGGCATCCCCCGGCCTTTTTCGTTGAGCTGACGGCGGATGAACCCGGTCTCTCCGCTCGCTGTTGCAGTTTCGCGTCACAACCGGCGCCTCGTACGATTGTGACGTTTTGGCAACAGTTTATGAACAACCCCCGCGCTAAAAGACTTGCCGAGGGAACTGCCCATTTCCCGCCATAAACCCGGAGCACCCGAGATATGTCCCGGGATGCGTGCCAGGTTGGCGCGGCGATGGGACCGGCCGCGGGGTGTGCGGCAAGGACGATGATGGACGCCAAGGCAATCTCCAAGGCCAAGCTGCCCAGCCGCTACGTGACCGAAGGTCCGGCGCGGGCGCCGCATCGTTCGTATCTCTATGCCATGGGGCTGTCGGCGGCCGAGATCGCGCAGCCTTTGGTCGGCGTCGCCAGTTGCTGGAACGAGGCGGCTCCCTGCAACATCTCGCTGATGCGCCAGGCGCAAGTGGTCAAGAAGGGCGTTGCGGCCGCCAACGGCACGCCGCGCGAGTTCTGCACCATCACTGTCACCGACGGCATCGCCATGGGCCACCAGGGCATGAAGTCGTCGCTGGTGTCGCGCGAGGTCATCGCCGATTCGGTCGAGCTCACCATGCGCGGCCATTGCTACGATGCGCTGGTCGGGCTCGCCGGCTGCGACAAGTCGCTGCCCGGCATGATGATGGCGATGGTGCGCCTCAACGTGCCGTCGATCTTCATCTATGGCGGCTCTATCCTGCCCGGCAGCTATCGCGGCCGGCAGATCACCGTGCAGGACGTGTTCGAGGCGGTCGGCCAGCATTCGGTCGGATCGATCAGCGACGCCGAATTGCTCGAGATCGAGCAGGCGGCCTGTCCTTCGGCCGGTTCCTGCGGCGCCCAGTTCACCGCCAACACCATGGCGACCGTTGCCGAGGCGATCGGTCTTGCGCTGCCCTATTCCTGCGGCGCGCCGGCGCCATACGAGATGCGCGACCGCTTCAATTTCGCCTCGGGCGAAAAGGTCATGGAACTGATCGCCAGGAACATCCGGCCGCGCGACATCGTCACGCGCAAGGCGCTGGAGAACGCGGCGACCGTGGTGTCGGCCACCGGCGGCTCGACCAACGCGGCGCTGCACCTGCCGGCGATCGCGCATGAGGCCGGCATCAAGTTCGACCTGTTCGACGTGGCGGCGATCTTCGAGAAGACGCCCTATATCGCCGACCTCAAGCCGGGCGGCAAATATGTCGCCAAGGATATGTTCGAGGCCGGCGGCATTCCGCTTCTGATGAAGACGCTGCTCGACCACGGCTATCTGCATGGCGACTGCTTGACGGTCACTGGCCGCACTTTGGCCGAAAATATGGAGCACGTTTCCTGGAATGAAAGCCAGGATGTTGTGCGTCCCGCCAATCGGCCAATCACCAAGACAGGCGGGGTTGTGGGCTTGAAGGGCAACCTTGCCCCCGAAGGCGCGATCGTGAAGGTCGCGGGCATGTCGGAACTGAAATTCTCCGGTCCGGCGCGCTGCTTCGATTCTGAAGAAGAGTGCTTCGAGGCGGTCACGCAGCGCAACTACCGGGAAGGCGAGGTTCTCGTCATTCGCTACGAGGGGCCGCGCGGCGGTCCGGGCATGCGCGAGATGCTGTCGACGACGGCGGCGCTCTACGGCCAGGGCATGGGCGGGAAGGTGGCGCTGATCACCGACGGGCGCTTCTCCGGCGCCACGCGCGGCTTCTGCATCGGCCATGTCGGGCCGGAAGCGGCGGTCGGCGGGCCGATCGGGCTGATCCAGGACGGCGACGTGATCTCGATCGACGCCGTGCAAGGCACGATCGAGGTGGCCCTGTCGGACGCCGAACTGGCGACCCGGGCAAAGAACTGGAAGGCGCGCAAGACCGACTATCAGTCCGGCGCGATCTGGAAATATGCGCAGGCCGTAGGGTCGGCCCGCGACGGCGCGGTGACCCATCCGGGCGCCGCCAAAGAAACGCACTGCTATGCGGACATCTGAGGTGTTGAGGTCGTCTGTCTTTTCGGCACTGGTCGCTCTGGCGACCCTGGGCGCCGTCGGGCAGGCCATGGCCTTCGACGACAAGGTGTTCGACGACAAGACCGGCGTGAAGCCGCAGTCGAGCCCCTGGGCGGTGTTCCAGTTCGGGTTCTCCGCCTACAAGAGCGGCCATAAGGATCAGGCGGTCGAGGCCTATAAATACGCCGCCGAGAACGGCCAGATCGGCGCCACCTGGAAGCTTGCGCGCATGTATGCCGAAGGCGACGGCGTGACGCGCGACGATTACGCCGCTTTCAAGTTCTTCTCGGAAATCGTCGATCAGGATGTCGAGCCCGGCTCGCCGGAAGAAAGCTATGTGTCGGACGCGCTGGTGGCGCTCGGCGACTATCTTCGCAAGGGCATTCCCGGCACCCCGGTCGAGGAAAACGACGTCGCGGCGCAGGAATATTACATGCGCGCCGCCGCCAACTACCGCAACCCGAACGCCCAGTTCGAGATCGGCCAGATGTTCCTCAAGGGCGAGGGCGGTGTGAAAGCCAGCGTCAAGCAGGCAGGCCGCTGGCTGCAACTCGCGGCCGAGAAGGGCCATGCCGGCGCGCAGGCGACGCTCGGCAATCTACTGTTCCAGAGCGGCAAGGTCGTGCGCGGCCTGGCGATGATGACGGCGGCGCTGGCGCGGGCTCCGGCGGCCGACCAGCCCTGGATCCGCAACATGCAGGAAGAGGCTTTCGCCGCGGCCGGCGAGGCCGATCGCAGGACCGCGATCTCGCTCGCCGACGATATCCTGACCAAGGGCAACAACGGCGACCAGTAAGCGCAGGTTGGCGATAGCGTGCATGGCAGCTTGGCGCATGCATTGGCTAATGTAGCGCTGGTCGACCCCCCACTCCGTCTCGGCTTCGCCGAGCCACCTCTCCCCCGATCGACGGGGTAGAGGAAAGGCGCCAAGCTTTGCCGTCAACGTCCGTCCAGCAACGCTCCCTTCCTTTCCCTCCGGAGGGGGAAGGTGGCGCTGCGAAGCAGCGACGGATTGGGGGAACCACCTGGCAATCAAGCCTCGGCCTGATCAGTCGCGCCAGTCTCAGAAGATGTGTGCATAGCGTAACCTGGATGGTGGGGAGATCAACGAAGCCTCAATTCTCGGTCGGCTCCGTCGGCGTCTGGCCGGGCGTCGGGGTGGAAAGCGACGTCGGGTGCGGCTTTGGCGCTTCGCCCGGACATTCGTCCTTGATCCTGGTCCAGGACGTGTTGTTGAGAACCATGTCGCAGCGGGCGAGGTAACTCTCGCCGGCCAGCGTCAGGCACGCCGTCTCGCCGACGTTGAAGGATTTGCCGTTGGCAAGACAGGTTGGCGCCGCCAGCAACGGCGCCGGCGCGGCAAGCGCCAAGGCAAGGCCAGCTGGCCAGAAAAGAAATCGGATCGCCATTCAACCCCCACAGCAAGCCGCATCAAAGACGGGATTTGTGGCGATACTGGGTCCGGGTGCCTGGCAACGTCTCAGGCGGGCTGCAGGCTCAGGTCGATAGCGACCGGCACGTGGTCGGACGGCTTTTCCCAGGCGCGGACGTGCTTTTCCACCGAGGCCGACGAGAAGCGGTTGGCGGCTTCGGGCGAGAGCAGCAGGTGGTCGATGCGGATGCCGTTGTTCTTCTGCCAGGCGCCGGCCTGATAATCCCAGAAGGTGTAGACGCCGGCCGAGTCGGTCACGGCGCGCACTGCTTCGGTGAAGCCGAGATTCTTCAGCCGGCGGAAGGCCTGCCTCGTCTGCGGTTGGAACAGCGCATCGCCCAGCCAATTTTCGGGAAACCGGGCATCGGCGGGTTCGGGAATGACGTTGTAGTCGCCGGCCAGCACCAGCGCTTCCTCGAGCCGCAGCCGCTCCTGCGCCCAACGCTCCAGCCGCGCCATCCAGGCGAGCTTGTAGGAAAACTTCCGTTCATCGTCGACCGGATTGCCGTTCGGCAGATAGAGCGAAGCGACGCGCAAGGCGTCCTGGTCGGTGGAAAAAACGCCTTCGATGAAGCGGGCATGATCATCCGCATCGTCGCCCGGCAGGCCGCGATTGACCTCGTCGAAGGGAAGCTTCGACAGAAGAGCGACGCCGTTAAAACTCTTCTGGCCGTTGGTCTCGACATTGTAGCCCAGCGCCTCGATCTCGGCGCGCGGGAACTGGTCGTCGACAGTCTTGATCTCCTGCAGGCACACGATGTCCGGCGCGCTTTCGGTCAGCCAGTGGGTGAGGTTGCCGATGCGGGCGCGAACGCCGTTGATGTTCCAGGTGACGATCTTCATGAGGACCTCAATGCTCTTCGGACGGCAGACGTTCGACGAGGCCGATCGTATTGCCTGCGGGGTCCTTTAGAAAGGCCATCCATTCGCTTTCCCCCGCCGGGCCGAACCGCCCCTCGGTGTCGCGGTGGACGAGCGTCGGCGGCGCGGTGAAGGGAATGCCCGCGGCTTTCGCCTCGGCGTGGAAGGCTTCGAGGCCGGCGATGTCGAAATAAACGGTGCCGGCCGGAACGCCGTCGGTGAAGAGGAGGCGCACGTCACCGGCCATAATGAAGGCAATACCGGGCGGGTCGTAGCGAGCGTGCACGTTCAGACCAAGCACGTCGCGCCAGAAAGCAAGCGTCGCATCGAGATCGCGGCCAGCCGAGAGCGCGACCTGACGGACCGCGCCGATGGCAGGCATCGGACTATATGGAAAAGCTCGTACCGCAGCCGCAGGAGGCGACCGCGTTCGGGTTCCTGATCTGGAAGGACTGGCCCATCAGATCGTCGACGAAGTCGATCACTGAGCCGCCCATATAGACCAGCGACAGGTCGTCGATCAGGATGGTTGCGCCGTCCTTCTCGATGGCGACATCGTCATCGTTGCGGTCGCCTACCAAATCGAACTTGTAGGAAAAGCCGGAGCAGCCGCCGCCTTCGACGGAAACGCGCAGCGCCGTCTTGCCCGGTTCGCCGGAAACAATCCTGGCGATCCGCTTCGCCGCGGCATCGGTCATCTCGACCTTCATGGCAGTCTTGGCATCCGCGCCCATCGGCGTCACCTTGCTTTCGGTTTCACATGATAGGTATGAAGCGGGCGGGGCCAAGTCAACTGGTGGATCAATGGACGAGCGGCAGGGCAAGGATGCTCTCGGCGACATCGGGTTCGGCGACCGGCCGCGCGCCGTCTATGCGAGCGATCCGGCGCGCTCGCGCGGTCGCCTGTTCGACGAGCCGGAAAGCCCGACCCGCACACCGTTCCAACGCGACCGCGACCGCATCATCCATTCCACCGCCTTTCGCCGGCTGAAGCACAAGACGCAGGTGTTCGTCGCGCATGAGGGCGATCACTACCGCACGCGGCTGACGCATTCGATCGAGGTGGCGCAGATCGCCCGCGCGCTGGCACGGGCATTGCGCGGCGACGAGGATCTCGCCGAAGCCGTGGCGCTGGTGCATGATTTCGGCCATACGCCCTTCGGCCATACGGGCGAGGACGCGCTCAACGAGAAGATGGCGACCTGGGGCGGCTTCGATCACAACGCCCAGTCGCTGCGTATCGTGACGCGGCTCGAGCGGCGCTATGCCGAATTCGACGGGCTGAACCTCACCTGGGAAACGCTGGAGGGGCTGGTCAAGCACAATGGCCCGCTGGCCGACGCGAGCGGGAAGGGGCTCAAGGGCCCGGTGCCGCAGGCGATCCGCGACTATTCGGAGCTGCACGATCTCGAGCTCGACCGCTTCGCCGGCATCGAGGCGCAGTGTGCGGCGATCGCCGACGACATTGCCTACAACGCCCATGACATCGACGACGGCTTGCGCGCCGGCCTGCTGACGCTGGATATGCTTGGAGAGGTCGGTCTGCCCGGCTCGATCCTGGACAGCGTGCGTGCCAAATATCCTCAGCTCGACGATGTTCGCACCGGCCACGAGCTGATGCGCCGGCAGATCACGCTGATGGTCGAGGATGTCATCGCATCGACCATCGCCAATATCGAGCGGCTCAAGCCGGACAGCGCCGATGCGGTGCGAGCGGCCGGCGAGACCCTGGTGACCTTCTCGGCCAGCATGGCGGCGGCCGAAAAGGAATTGAAGGCCTTTCTCTACAAGCATCTCTACCGGCATGCGGAGGTTATGCGGGTGCGGGCCGATGCCGAACAGATCGTGCGCGAGCTGTTCGACGTCTATTTCGCCGATCCGCGCGCCATGCCCGACGGCTGGCGCGAAGGGCTCGACCGGGCCGAGGACCGCATCAAGGCGCGCAGCGTCGCCGACTTCCTGGCCGGCATGACCGACACCTACGCCCTCAAGGAACATCGGCGTCTGTTTGACCATACGCCCGATTTGAGCTAGGGCGAGCCTCGATTTTGCCGGCCATCGAGCCGGTCGCCTCTTAAAGCCCAGAGCACTTCCGATGAATATCTTCGCCGATTTCAACACGCGGATCATAAAAGCCGTCGAAGCCCTTGACCTGAAAGACAAGGATGGAGCCGCGCCCGACCTGTCGCGTGTCGCGGTCGAGCCGCCGCGCGACGCGAGCCATGGCGACCTCGCGACCAACGCGGCGATGGTGCTGGCCAAGCCCACCGGACAGAACCCACGCGCGCTTGCCGAGAAACTCGCCGAAGCGCTGCGGGGCGACGCTGATATTGCCTCGGCCGAGATCGCCGGGCCGGGCTTCGTCAATCTCAGACTGAAGGACGCATTCTGGCACACGCACCTGGCGGCGTTGCTCGGCGAGGGGCGCAATTATGGCCGCTCGACCGTCGGCGGCGGCCGCAAGGCCAATGTCGAATATGTCTCGGCCAACCCGACCGGCCCCATGCATGTTGGCCACTGCCGCGGCGCCGTGGTCGGCGATGCTTTGGCCAATCTGATGGCCTTCGCCGGCTACGACGTGACCAAGGAATACGTCATCAATGACGCCGGCTCGCAGATCGACGTGCTCGGCCGCTCGGCGTTGCTGCGCTATCGCGAGGCGCTCGGCGACGATATCGGCGAGATCCCGTCCGGCCTCTATCCGGGCGACTATCTGGTCCCCGTCGGCCAGGCGCTGGCCAAGGAATTCGGCCGCGGCCTGCTGCAAATGCCGGAAGAGGAGGCGCTGGCGATCGTCAAGGACCGCACCGTCGACGCGATGATGGCGATGATCCGCGAGGATCTGGCGCTGCTCAACGTGCATCACGACGTGTTCTTCTCCGAGCGCACGCTGCATGCCGACAACGCCAAGAAGATCCGGGCGGCGATCGCCGACCTGACGCTGAAGGGCCACATCTACAAAGGCAAGCTGCCGCCGCCCAAGGGCGAGAAGCCGGACGACTGGGAAGACCGCGAGCAGACGCTGTTCCGCTCGACCGCGGTCGGCGACGACATGGACCGGGCGCTGGTCAAGTCAGACGGCTCGTTCACCTATTTCGCCGCCGACGTTGCCTACCTGAAGGACAAGGTCGACCGCGGCTTCGTCGACCTGATCTATGTGCTCGGCGCCGACCATGGCGGCTACGTCAAGCGGCTCGAAGCGCTGGCGCGCGCGGTTGCCGGCGATGCCGTCAAGCTCACCGTGCTGCTTTGCCAGCTCGTAAAACTGTTCCGGGACGGCGAGCCGGTCCGCATGTCGAAACGGTCCGGCGATTTCATCACGCTGCGCGAGGTCGTGGAGGAGGTCGGCCGCGACCCGATCCGCTTCATGATGCTTTACCGTAAGAACGACGCGCCGCTCGACTTCGACTTCGCCAAGGTCACCGAGCAGTCGAAGGACAATCCGGTGTTCTACGTGCAGTATGCGTCGGCGCGCTGCCATTCCGTTTTCAGGCAGGCGAGCGAGCAGCTCGGCGAGGCGAACTTCGATCGCAACCGGCTCGCGGCCTCGGTGGCTGCGCTGGCCGACGAGGGCGAGATCGCGCTGATCCGGAAGCTGGCCGAATATCCCCGGCTGATCGAATCCGCGGCGCTTTCGCTGGAGCCGCACCGGCTGGCATTCTACCTCTACGATCTGGCTTCCGGCTTCCATGCACAGTGGAATCGCGGCAACGACAACCAGGACTTACGTTTTGTTAAGGTTAACGACCGAGAATCGACTTATGCCAGACTAGGGCTGGTGCAGGCTGTTTCGGATGTTTTGACTTCCGGCTTGACGCTTATCGGGGCAGACGCGCCCATCGAAATGCGTTAGGTTTAACTAAAAAACCTGTCACCTTTTGCCCACATTGCGCTGGTAAGGGCCAACCCTGCGCGACGTCCATGGCGTCCGACTGTGTGCGAGTTCGGGAACAATAATGGCAGACAGAACCCCGCTGAAAGTAGCCGACCACAACGACATCGCCGACGATGATCCGTTCGCTGAACTGACCCGGATCATGGGTTTCGATCCGCGCCAGCCGGTGCGGCAGCCGGCCCCCGCGACCGAAAAGGCCAATCAGGCCGTGGAGGCTGACGATTTCGACATCGACCTCGAGAAGGAGTTGATGGGCGAGTTCGATTCCGTCGAGGAAAGCGCGCCGGTCGTTCAGCAGGCTGCACTGCATCAGATCAGCAAAGAGCCGGCCTTCGAGGCTGCCAGCGCCGCCGCGAATGACGACGAGCTCACCGCTTCCTTCGAGCAGGATTTCGTATTCGACGACGCGGCGGATTATGCCGACTTCGCTGTGGCCCGTGCGCCGGAGCCGGATTTTGCGCCGCAGCCGCAGGCGGCGCCCGAACCGGAAGTCGCGCCAGAGGCGCATTTTGCATCTGAGGCGCATTTCGCGCCGGTGCCAGAAGAAGCTTCCGAGCCGGAAGTCGCTTTCGACGACGATTTCGACAAGGCGGTCGCCAGTTCGCTCGATGTCTCGCCGGTCGAAGATGATCTTGCGATCGACCGGGAAATGGCGGCTTCGCTGGACCAGGATTTCCAGCTCGACCATCACGAGCCTGCCAATCTCGACGATCAAGAGCTCGCCAACCTCGACGATCAAGAGCCGGCTGACGCGCGTCAGGACGCCGTCGAGGCCATGCAGGCCGCAAGCGAGGCGGCGTTCGACGCCGATTTCGACAACGCGGTCCAGATGTCGCTCGAAGACGAGCTGTCGTTTGAGAGCCACGAGCCGGAGCAGCAAGCGCAGGCCGCCGAGCCGGTCGAAGCTCACGCAGCCGCCCCGCTGATTTCCGAGGATGATTTTGCCGGTCATTTCGATCAGGCGATGACCGATGTCGATATCAATCTCGGCCAGGATATGGATCTCGGCCAGGATCTTGGGGAGCCTGAGCCGTCGCTTGACGACGAGCCTGCGCCGGCTGTCGAGGCGCCGGCCGAGACGGCCGCCGCCGAGCCGGAGCTTGCCGCGCCCGAACCTGCCGCCGCGCTGACCCTCGATGACGATTTCGAGCTGAGCTTTCGCGATGCGTTGAACGAGGAGCCGCAAGCTCCGGCCGTCGAGCCTGTTGCCGCGCTGCAGCCGACCGTCGCCGAGGCGGCTCCCGTCGTCGCCGCTCCGGTTCCGCCGAGCGCCGCCGTTGAACCCGTGAAACCGGCCGCCAGCGAGCGCAGCCTGGAAGACGAACTCAATGCGCTGCTTGGCGCCATGACTGCGCGGCCGATGCCGGCTGTCAGGGAGCCTGCTCCCGCGCCCCGGCTGGTTGCGCAACCTGCGAGCTACGAAAGCGAGAAGACCGAGACCGACGATCTCGACTGGAATCTTGACGAGCAGCAGCCGTCGCAGAGCGGCCAGGGCGGTCAGCCGGTTGAAAGCGACTTGGACGACCTGCTCGCCAGCGAGCTCGATCACCAGGATTTCGCAACCTCGGCCAAGGCAGAGCCCGCGGTCGATTTTGATGACGACGAATTCGGCGCCGCTTTCGCCCGGAGTATCGAGGCCGAGCAGGAGGCCGCCCGGGCGAAGGCAAATTCGTCCGATTGGCTGCATTCGACGAACGCCGAGCCGGCAAGGTCGTGGAGTCGCTCGACCCCGACCGCCGCTCCGCCGGTGCAGGCTTCGTTTGCTGCGCAGCCGGCAGCCTCGGCGCCGGTGCAGATGACCGCGCCTTCAGCGCCAATGCAGGTGGCGGCGCCGGCCTACCGCAGCGAACTGGCTACGGATTATTCCGCCTACGCCAAGCCGGCGCAGGCGCCCGTGCCGCAAGCCCGCGAGCATGATGACATGCCCGACGTCGAGACGGTCGACGTGCCGGAGCGCGTGGTCGCGCTCGCGGACGACCTCGACATTCCGGAGCTCAGCTTCGAAGAGGACCAGCCGGCGGCACCCGCATATGACGATCTCGATGCGGAATTCGCCAGCCTGCTCACCGACATGAACGCGACGGAGATCGCGTCGGCGCCGACACAGAGCCGCGGCTATGACGACGAATCCTATAATGCCGGCTTCAATGGCTATGATCGTCGCGACTTGCGTGCCGAGGCTCCGGCGGCTCCGGTGACCCCGGCTGCGCTTGCCGCCGCGAATGATTACGATGCCGATGATTTGCCCGGCAGCCGGCCGGTTTCGCAGGCGGACGAATTCGCCGCCGATGAGCTCGACTATGATCCCGAGCTCGAAGAAGCGATGGCGATCCCCGGGCTTGCCGAGCGCGAAGCGGCGCAGCCGCGCAGGCGCGGCGTGATGATCGCGGCGCTCGTCGGCGCAGTGGTGGTTTTCGGCGGCCTTGGCGCGCTGGCCTTCTCCTTCGGCGGCAAAGGCGGCAGCGCTGCCCCGGTGATCGTCAAGGCCGACAATTCGCCGATCAAAGTGAAGCCCGAAAATCCGGGCGGCACGGTGGTGCCGAACCAGGACAACAAGGTTTACGACGCGGTCGCCAAGGGCGGCGGCGCGGCCAAGCCGGCCGAGCCGGTGCAGCAGAAGCTGGTGAACACCACCGAGCAGCCCGTGGACCTGGCATCGAAAGAACCGCCGCAGAGCCGTGTGGTCGACCTTTCGCCCAACGACAATGGCGCCGCGGCCGGCACTGACGCCGCCGGCGATCCAGGCACAGCATTGCCCGGCGTCGAGCAAGCGGCTGTGCCCGCAAGCACGCAACCTGCCGCGCCCGCAAGCGCGCAGCCTACCGCGCCGGCAAGCGCGCAGCCGGTGGCACCGGCGCCGAAGTCGGAAGACCGCATCGCCCAGGTGCTGCAGCAGGATGCCGAGAACACCGCCAACAACGATGTCGTCGCCGTCGCGCCGCGCAAGGTGAAGACGATGATGGTGAAACCCGACGGCTCGCTGGTGCCGCGCGAGGACCCGGCTCCAGCCGCTGCGCCGAAGGTCGCCGCGGCTGAACCGAGCGATCCGGCGCCGCAACATGTCGCGCCGGCCTCCGACGGCCAGCAGACGGGAACCGTGGCTTCCGACGCGGGCCAGATCGTTACGGACCAGGCCGATGCGCCGGCCGTCAAGCCGGTGAAACCCGCGAAGAAGACTGAAGCCAAGGCGCAGTCGGCCAACACGCCGGCAGTGGCGCCGGTGGCGCCGGCGCGTCCGTCCGACCAGCCGGTCGATATCGTCGGCGAGGTCAAGCCGGACCAGGTCGCTTCGATCGATCCGGCGGCGGCCGCCGGCGGCGGCTCGTGGTCGATGCAGATCGCCTCGCAGCCGACGGTCGAAAGCGCGCAGTCGACCTATCAGGACCTGCAGCGCCGCTATGGCGGCGTGCTGTCCGGCCGCACGGCCAACATCGTCAAGGCCGAGGTCGCGGGCAAGGGTACCTTCTACCGCGTCCGCGTTGCGGCCCAGTCGCGCAACGATGCGATCAGCCTTTGCACCAGCTACAAGGCGGCCGGCGGCAACTGCTTCGTATCGCGCTGATTAAATCAAGCCTATCAAAGCCGGCGCCGCCGCGAGGCCGCGCCGGCTTTTCCTTGTGGACGGTTGCGGGCTTTAGTGCGTTTCACCGTTTCACGGAAACGGCGAAACGCCCTATCTCTTTGTTTTTTACGCAATTCCGGACGGAAAACCGCTCACACTTTTCCTGGAATTGCTCTAACTGGTCCGAGGACAGGGGTGATTCCCTTTGCTCGCTCAAAGCCTTAAGCTTCCGGGCATGAGCGAATCAAAATCCATGATCCTCGGCTGCGCCGGGAAATCCCTCACAGAGGACGAAATCCATTTCTATCGGGACGAACGTCCCTGGGGCTTCATCCTGTTTGCGCGCAACATCGGCGAGGCCGGGCAGATCCGCGACCTCGTCGCCTCGATGCGCGACTGCGTCGGTCGCCCGGAGGCTCCGGTCTTCATCGACCAGGAAGGCGGCAGGGTGCAGCGCCTGCGTCCGCCGTTGGCGCCGAACTACCCGGCCGGCGGCGCGCTTGGCGCGTTGTGGCGCGACGACCGCGAGGCCGGCCGCCGCGCCGCCTGGCTGATGGCACGGCTGCATGCCTTCGATCTCTCGCGCTTCGGCATCACCGCCGACTGCCTGCCGGTGCTCGATGTGCCCGTCGAAGGCGCCAGCGACGTCATCGGCGCGCGTGCCTATGGCAAGGAGCCCAACGCCGCGATCGAGCTTGGCCGGGCCTCGGCCAAGGGGCTGATGTCGGGCGGCGTGCTGCCGGTGATGAAGCATATTCCCGGCCACGGCCGCGCCTTTGCCGACACGCATTTCGCGCTGCCGACCGTCGATACGCCGCTCGATGAACTCAGACGGCATGATTTTGCCCCGTTCAAGGCGTTGAACGAGCTGCCGATGGCGATGACGGCGCATGTCGTCTATAGCGCCGTCGATCCCGACAATCCGGCGACGACGTCCGTCAAGGTCGTCGATCAGGTGATCCGCGGCGAGATCGGCTTCGACGGGCTGCTGATGAGCGACGACACGTCGATGAAGGCACTTTCTGGGGATTTCCCGACAAAGGCGGCCTCGATCCTTGCGGCCGGCTGCGATCTGGTCCTTCACTGCAACGGCGTTTTCGAGGAGATGTCGGGGATCGCGTCGCGCACGACGGCGCTGTCAGGCAAGTCTTTGCAGCGCGCCGAGCGGGCGCTGACCTATATAAAGGATCGCGACGTCGCCGACGAAACGGCCATACGCGCAGAATTCGCCACCTATTTCGAAGCGGTGGCCTGAACCGAAGGGACGAAAGGCAAGTGGCGGAGACATTGGAAAGCAAGGCCGCGAAGGCCGCACCGATGGACCGCCTGTGGGCCGAGAACGACGATTCACGCCTGACTGGCGACCCGTCGCTGGTCGTCGACGTGGCGGGTTTCGAAGGCCCGCTCGATCTTCTTTTGCATCTTGCCCGCAACCAGAAGGTCGATCTGGCGCGCATTTCTATCCTGGCGCTCGCGGAGCAATATCTGGCCTTCGTCGAAAAGGTGCGGGCCCTGAGGCTCGAGCTTGCCGCCGACTATCTGGTGATGGCGGCGTGGCTGGCTTTCCTCAAGTCGAAGCTCTTGATCCCGAAACAGCCGGGCGAGGAGGGCGAAAGCGGCGAGGAACTGGCGGCCGTGCTGCAATTCCGGCTGAAGCGCCTTGAAGCCATGCGCGACGCCTCAGCGCGGCTAGTGAACCGCAACCGCCTTGGCCGCGACGTCTTTGCGCGCGGCATGCCGGAAATGGTCATTGTCGAGAAGCGCAACAGCTTTTCGGCTTCGCTCTACGATCTGCTCACCGCCTATGCGCAGCAGCGCCAGCGGCAGGCGATCAACAATGTGACGATTGCCCGGCGCGCCGTGTGGTCGTTGAAGGATGCGCGCGAGGTGCTGGCGCGGCTGATCGGCTCGGTCGGCGACTGGACGACGCTCGACAGCTTCCTGATCGAATATCTGGCGGCGCCGGAAGAGAAGCGCACGGCGATGGCCAGTTCCTTCGCGGCGACGCTCGAGATGGTGCGCGAGGGCAAATTGGAAGTGCGGCAGGATCAGGTGTTCGCGCCGATCTATCTGCGCGGCCGCGCGCAAGGGGTAAGGGCAGTCGAGGTGGTATCATGAGCGAACGCGCCAACGCGTCGGTCATCCCGTTCAAGGTCGAGGACGAACCGGAAGACGAGATGGCCGAGCAGGGTTCCATCGAAAACCCGGCCGAGCGGCTGCAATTGTCGGAAGCGGTGCGCATGGCCGAGGCGATCATATTCGCCAGTGCCGAGCCGGTCAGCGAAAAGCAGCTTGCCGCGCGCCTGCCGGAAGGCGTCAACATTGCCGCCGCAATGGCGGATCTGCAGGAAATCTATGCCAAGCGCGGCGTCAACCTGGTACGGGTCGGCGATGCCTGGGCCTTCCGCACCGCGGGCGACCTGGCTTTCCTGATGAGCCGGGACTCCGTGCAGCAAAGGAAGCTCTCTCGCGCGGCGCTCGAAGTGCTGGCGATCATCGCCTATCACCAACCGGTGACGCGCGCCGAGATCGAGGACATCAGGGGGGTCGAAACGTCGAAGGGCACGCTCGACACGCTGCTGGAAACGGAGTGGGTCAGGATGCGCGGCCGCCGCCGCACGCCCGGACGGCCGGTGACCTACGGCACCACCGACGCTTTCCTCGATCATTTCGCGCTGGAGGAGATCCGTGATCTGCCCGGCATGGAAGAGCTGAAGGGCGCTGGCCTGCTCTCGACGCGCATGCCGGCGAATTTCTCGATGCCGGTTCCGCCGGCCGACCCGGACGCGCTCGCCGAAGACGAGGATGCGCTGACGGATATCGACCTCGAGGAGCTCGGGCTGCTGACGCCGCGCGTCACCGACGAGTGATGATCAAATCGCCGCGAATGGTCTATTAGCAGAGGCTGCGCGGATTCGTAGCAAGCCGCTCACGCCGAAAGTGCGTGACATCCGCTAGCCATTTTATCAACTTCGTAGCGGTTGTGTTTGAATCCCTGGGCGAAAACGCATAGATCATCGCCGAGGGAAACCATTCGAGAGAGATTGTTATGGGTTCATTTTCGATTTGGCACTGGATGATCGTGCTGGTCATCGTGCTTCTGGTGTTCGGCCGCGGCAAGATTCCGGAACTGATGGGCGACATGGCCAAGGGCATCAAGAGCTTCAAGAAGGGCATGGCCGACGACGACGCCGACGACAAGCGTACCGTCGAGCATCGCGCTGACGAGACTGTTTCGCCGGCCAAGGAAAAGGTCAGCAAGAGCTGATCTTGGTTGTTGCTTTGAGCATGCCGTTGTCCCAAAACCGCTTCGCATTTTTGGGCGGCAGGCACCCGTCGGAATAGATTGTCATGTTCGAAGTCGGTTGGAGCGAACTGCTGGTGATCGCGGTCGTCATGATCGTGGTCGTCGGGCCTAAGGATTTGCCCAACATGCTGCGCACCTTCGGCCGCACCGCGGCGAAATTGCGCGCCATGGCCGGCGACTTCCAGAAGCAGTTCAACGAAGCGCTGAAGGAAGCCGAGCTCGACGATGTGAAGAGCTCGATCGATAGTCTTCGCGGCCTCAATCCGATGAACGAGGTGCGCAAGCAGCTCAATCCGTTCGAGCAGGCCGCGGCCGATGTGCGCGCCGGCGTCGATACGATGATGAAACCTAAGCCGGCCGCCGATCCGGCGCAGCCGGCAGCGGAAACGCCGCAGGCCGCCGAGCCGCTCAAGAACGGTGCGACGGACCTGCCCGGCGCCGGTGGACCCGAGGCTAGCTCTGCCGCTCCAGCCTTCCCGGCCATGACCGACGCCTCCGTCACCGCACCGGTTTCTGACACCGCCGTGCCGGCCAGGCCGGCGAAAAAGGCGGTGACCGCCAAGGCAAGGACCGCCAGCACGGCGGCCAAACCGGTCGCGGCAACTAGGGCACCGGCAGCAAAAGCACCGGCCAAAGCCGCAGCGCCTGCAACAAAGGCAGCGCCGAAGGCTGGGGCAAAGCCTGCCGCGGCGAAGAAGCCGGCCGCGAAGAGGGCAACCGACGGCAAGAAGATGACGGGCGGCACCAAGTGAGCGTTTCGGACAAGGAGCGGGAAGAAATCGAGAAATCGTCAGCGCCGCTGATCGAGCATCTCATCGAGCTGCGCCGCCGCCTGATCTGGTCGCTGGGCGGCTTCTTCGTCGCCTTTCTCGTCTGCTTCTTCTTCGCCAAGCGCCTGTTCAACCTTCTGGTCGTTCCCTTCAAATGGGCGACGCAGTGGGCAGGGCTCGACCCGCATAAGGTCGAGCTGATCTATACCGCGCCGCAGGAGTTCTTCTTCACCCAGGTGAAGCTCGCCATGTTCGGCGGCATGGTGATCGCCTTCCCGCTGATCGCAACGCAGATCTACAAGTTCATCGCGCCCGGCCTCTACAAGAACGAGCGCAGCGCCTTCCTGCCGTTCCTGATCGCATCGCCCATCCTGTTCCTGATGGGCGCCTCGCTGGTCTATTTCTTCTTCACCCCGATGGTCATGTGGTTCTTCCTGGCCATGCAGCAGACCGGCACCAACGACCAGGTGCAGATCTCGCTGCTGCCGAAGGTGTCGGAGTATCTCAGCCTGATCATGACGCTGATCTTTTCCTTCGGCCTGGTATTCCAGCTGCCGGTGGTAACCAGCCTTTTGACCCGCGTCGGTATATTGTCGTCGCAGGCGCTGGCCGAGAAGCGCAAATGGGCGATCGTCCTTTCCTTCGTCGTTGCGGCCGTACTGACGCCGCCCGATCCGATGAGCCAGTGCGGCCTCGCCATCCCGACCATCATTCTCTATGAGGTCGCCATCTGGTCCTCGCGCATGATCGAGCGCAGCCAGGCGCGCGACCGCCTGGCGCGCGAGCAGGCGGAGGCGGGGAGCTCCGCCGCCAGCAACACGCCGGACGCCTCTTCCACCTAAGCGGGGCTTTCCAGCCGAGAAATCGCAGCTGTCGGCTTGGTCGCCGTCTTGCATCGATGGCGGATGCGGTTTACCCCCTCGATCCCTAAGGCGCGTCGCGCTGAAACGGATTCAAGCGGCGCGCTTTAAGTTTTAGTTTTGATGCATGTCGTTGTCCCAGAATCGCGACACACTTGTGGGCGACATGCATTGCTTTGAGGATCGACCATGCTTGATATCAAATGGATTCGCGACAACCCCAAGGCCCTTGTCGAAGCGCTGGTGAAGCGCTCGTGGCCGGCGGATGAAGCGCAGTCCACGGTCGACGACCTGGTCGCCAAGGACGAAGCGCGGCGTTCGCATCTCAGCGAGCTGCAGGTCAAGCAGGAACGCCGCAACGCCGCCTCGAAGGAGATAGGCAACGCCATGCGTTCAGGCGATTCAGCGCTCGCCGAGAAGCTCAAGGGCGAAGTCAGCGAGATCAAGGCGTTCATCCAGAATGGCGAGGCGCGCGAGCGCGAACTCGACAAGGCGCTGGACGACGCGCTGGCGGTTCTGCCCAACGTGCCGCTTGACGACGTGCCGGTCGGCAAGGACGAGCACGATAATGTCGTCAAGCGCATCGTCGGCGAGGTGCCGACCCGTCCGAACTGGGTGAAGGAGCATTTCGAGATAGGCGAAGCGCTGGGCATGATGGATTTTGAGCGGGCGGCGAAATTGTCCGGCTCGCGGTTCACGGTGCTGAAGAGCCAGCTGGCGCGCATGGAGCGGGCGCTCGGCCAGTTCATGATCGACCTGCACACGACAGAGCATGGTTATGAAGAGATCATCCCGCCGCTGATGGTGCGCGACGAGGTATTGTTCGGTACCAATCAGCTGCCGAAATTCGAACTCGACCTGTTCTTCACGCCGCATGGCGACAGTCGGCTTGGGCTCATTCCGACGGCCGAAGTGCCGCTCACCAACCTCGTGCGAGAAGAGATCACCGCGCATGAAAAGCTGCCGCTGCGCTACACCGCGCTGACGCCATGCTTCCGCTCGGAAGCCGGCTCGGCCGGCCGCGACACGCGCGGCATGCTGCGCCAGCACCAGTTCTATAAGGTGGAGCTGGTCTCGATCACCGACCAGGAAAGCTCGCTCGCCGAGCATGAGCGCATGACTGAATGCGCCGAGGAAGTGCTGAAGCGGCTCGGCCTGCCGTTCCGCACCGTCACGCTTTGCACCGGAGACATGGGTTTCGGCGCGCGCAAGACCTACGACATCGAGGTCTGGCTGCCGGGGCAGAACGCCTATCGCGAAATCTCGTCCTGCTCGGTCTGCGGCGATTTCCAGGCCAGGCGCATGGATGCCCGCTACAAGGACAAGGACGGCAAGGGCAATCGCTTCGTCCACACGCTCAACGGTTCGGGCACCGCGGTCGGCCGGGCTCTTATCGCCGTCATCGAAAACTACCAGAATGAGAATGGCAGCGTAACCATTCCTGAAGTGCTGCGGCCTTACATGGGTGGTCTCGCCAAGATCGAAGCGAAGTGACTTGATGCGCATCCTGCTGACCAATGACGACGGCATCCACGCCGAGGGGCTGGCGTCGCTCGAGCGTATCGCCCGCACGCTGTCGGACGACGTTTGGGTGGTTGCGCCGGAGCAGGACCAGTCCGGCTATGCCCATTCGCTGTCGATCTCGGAGCCGCTCAGGCTGCGCAAGATTGGCGAGAAGCACTATGCCGTGCGCGGCACGCCGACCGACTGCGTCATCATGGGCACGAAAAAAATCCTGCCTGGACCGCCGGATCTGATCCTGTCCGGCGTCAATTCCGGCGCCAATATCGCCGACGACGTCACCTATTCGGGCACCGTTGCGGGCGCCATGGAAGGCGCGCTGCTCGGCGTGCGCTCGATCGCGGTGAGCCAGGCCTATTCTTATGTCGGCGAGGATCGCGTCGTGCCTTACGAGACGACCGAGGCGCTGGCGCCGGCGTTGCTCAAGAGACTGGTGGAGACGCCGCTGCCGGAAGGCGTGCTGCTCAACGTCAATTTCCCGAACTGCGCGCCGGACGAGGTGGAGGGCACCGTCGTCACCGCGCAGGGCAAGCTGGTGCACAGCCTTTGGGTCGACGAGCGGCGCGACGGGCGCGGCCTGCCTTACTACTGGCTGCGCTTCGGCCGAGAGCCGGTCGAAGGCAAAAAGGGCACGGATCTCCATGCGCTGCGCAACCGGCTGGTGTCGGTGACGCCGCTGCAGCTCGACCTCACCGCCCATGAGCTCCGCGACCAACTGACCAAGGCGCTGTCATAAAATAGGGTTTTGGCATGAACACGGTTTTGGCATGAATACGGGCATCGACGACCGCGAAGGTTTTGCCGCTTTCCTGCTCAGGCTGCGGGGCAGGGGCGCGGCGCCCAAGGCGCTGGTCGCCGCCTTCGAGGCGACGCCGCGGCGTGGTTTCCTGCCGGCGCAGTTCCATGCGTTCGCCTGGTCGGACGGCATGCTGCCGATCGAATGCGGCGAGGCGATCGAGGGCGCCGATCTGCAGGCGGCGGTGATCGCCGCGCTCCATATCGAGCCGGGCAACCGCGTGCTCGAGATCGGCACCGGTTCGGGCTACACGGCCGCAGTCATGTCGAGGCTTGCGGCGCGCGTCATCACCGTCGACCGCTACAAGACCCTGACCGAGCAGGCAAAGCAGCGCTTCGAGGCGCTGGCCATCAGCAATGTCATCGTCCGCCAGGCCGATGGCTCGAATGGCCTGCCCAATGAAGGGCCGTTCGACCGCATCGTCGCCTGGGCCGCCTTCGACAGCCTGCCGCGCTTCCTGCTCGACCAGCTGTCGAGCGGCGGCGTGGTCATCGCGCCGATCGGCCCGGAGGAGGGCGAGCAGGTGTTGGCCAAGCTCACCAAGGTCGGCAGCCGCTTCGAGCGCGAGGACATCGGCATGGTCAGGCTGCAGCCGATCTTGCGCAGCGTCGCGATGGTGATTTAAGGGCTTCACAGCCCTCGCCAAAATTTGCGCCAATGTTTTAAGAAAATTTTTGTCGGATTCTAATGGGTTAACCGCCCAGTAACATTAACGCGCTTTAATCGTGACCAGTTTGTACCGGGTCTGTGCGGGTTAGTGCGATGCAATTCAATCACTTGAAGGCAAACAGACGTAATCTGGCGCGCGGTTGCGCTGTCCTGATGATTGCCGGCGCGGCGGCCGGGTGCAGTTCCCAGTCGATGCGCTTCAACGGTGTCGACGACGTGTTCACGTCGTCCACCAACAATCAGCGCGCCATCATAAACAAGCAGAATGTCGACCAGCCCTATCCGGGCGACACGGTCGCGCCGGCGCCGGTCGACGGCACCCACACCCAGTCGGTGAGCCGCTCGAGCCTCGAGCCGGTCACGGCGCAGCAGCTGCCGCCGCCCTCGCAGCCTGCCGCCGCGCCGGCCAGGCCGATGCGCACAGCGTCAGCCCCCGCCCTTGCTCCGGCTCCCGCGCTTGCCCCCGCACCGCATGTCGACAGGACGACCACCAACACCGTCGCGCCGGCCAAGCCGTTCAAGACGGCCGAGCCCGACGCCGTGCGCAACGCCAGTGCTGCCCCGCATGCGACCGAAATCGTGGTCAGGGACGGCGAGACGCTTTCGGGCCTGGCGCAGCACTATCACGTGCCTGCCGATGCCATCGCCAAGATCAACGGGATCGATCCGAAGAAGGGCATCCGCAGCGGCCAGAAGATCGTCATTCCCGCCTATGCCTATTCCAGCAAGGAGCCGAAGGTCGCCGAGGGCAAGCCGGTGAATACGCCGAAGCAGCCTGCCGGCGCGCCGGAGAAGGTCGCGGTGCTGCCGCAGCAGCCGAAAATCAAAGACGGCAAGTCGGCCGCTCAGCTCGATACGTCGGCCGCGGCCAGCGCCTCGAAGGACCCGAAACCAGCGGCGCAGATGGCCGAGGCCAAGCCGGCCGGCGCCGGCGGCTCCTACACGGTACAGCAGGGCGATTCGCTGTCGTCGATCGCCAGGAAGACCGGCGTCGGCGTTGTGGCGCTGAAGAAGGCCAACGGCATGCAGGACGGCCTGCTCAAGATCGGCCAGACGCTCAAGGTTCCGGCCGGCGGCACGGTCGCCGTTGCCGCGGCAAAGCCCGCGGCCACCAAGCCGGCGGTCGATCCGGTGACGACGGCAACGACGCCGCCGGCGGCCAAGACCACCGAGACGCTCGCCTCCTATACGCCGCCGAAGAAGGACGCCAAGGTCATCCAGCAGGCCGAGGACGACGATGCGGTGGCGCCCGACGCGACCGGGATCGGCAAGATGCGCTGGCCGGTGCGCGGCCGGGTCATCTCGGGCTTCGGCTCCGGCAAGGACGGCGTCGACATAGCGGTGCCGGAAGGAACGCCGATCAAGGCAGCCGAGAACGGCGTCGTCATCTATGCCGGCGACGGCCTCAAGGAGTTCGGCAACACCGTGCTGGTGCGGCACGAGAACGGCCTGGTCACCGTTTATGGCCATGCAAGCTCGATCGAGGTGCAGCGCGGCCAGAAGGTCAAGCGCGGCCAGGAGATCGCGCTGTCCGGCATGAGCGGCACCACCGACTCGCCCAAGCTGCACTTCGAAGTGCGCAAGAACTCGGCCCCGGTCGATCCGAGCGGCTACCTCGAATAGAACAAGAACCGTTTGCGGGCCGCCTGACCTCCAGTCCGGCCCGCCGTCTTCAGCCCGCTCCGCAAGGAGCGGGCTTTTTCAGATCCGTGCAACGTGCCTGCCCGCAAGGTTCAGAGATGATCACGGAGCGTATCGGCGATCATCTCTTCAAGGCTGCTGGCCTTCACGCCAAGAAGTGTCTCCGCGTCGGAGCTATCAACCAGCAAGGGGCTCTCGAAGAGGTACCGCATCTCGACGAGCTCATGCATGCCAAGGGCTTCCATCTCGGGGACGGAATAGGAGCGTGTCTCTGGGGTCTCGTGTCCGAGCATAGCCGCGGTTTTCCGGATAAGCTCGCGGGGCGAGGCGTATTGCGAAGGAACATGAAACGCCCGTCCCCATTCTCCCGTGTAGCGGGAGGCCGCGACAAGCGTGCTCGCGACGTCCTTGGTGAAGGCCCAGGCATGAGTTGCGTCGAGGTCCCCAATGAAGGCGGTGGGCTTGCCTTCGATAATGGAAGGCAGCGCGACCAGCGAGAAGTAGCTGATCGCGCCATGTCCGAGATAGTCGCTGGACCGCACTTCGATCGCCGGCACACTGGCGCGGACCGCGCGCTGCCACATGATGGTCCTGGCGGTTCCCTTCTTCGAAGTCGGGTCTAAAGACATGTCAGAGCGAAGCGGGCGGTCGGCATTTTCTCCATAACCATAGAGATTGCCAAGCACGATGAGCTTCGCGCCGACTGCTTCCGTCGCGCGCACGGTGCCGTCGATTATGGGGAAAAAGTCGGTGGGCCACCGATGATATGTGGCCATGGCGCACATGAAAATGGCATCGGCGCCTCGGCAAACGCGTGACAGCTCCGCGGCGTCCGTGGCGTCAGCCCGTATCGTCCGCACATTCGGCAACGCGTTCGAACCGACGCTTCGGCTTGTGAGAACGACATCGTGTCCTTCTTCGCCAAGACGACGAGCCGTCTCGCGCCCAACCGGGCCCGCGCCGACAACAACATAGAAACTCATTGCAACCTCTCTTCCAAGCTTGATGGAGAGGCGTGAGTACGAGTTCACGGCGTTGAAAATCGCGCGGGAATTGCCAAATCTTGGACAGGTTCCGCCATGAATCGAGAGAGCATGCCTTCGCAATTCGAGCCGGCCCGATCCTCGTCCGACGTAGCAATGGTCTCCCGCCGTGTTGAAGCAGGCGTCCATCGCCTGTCCCGGGCGCCACACCATCGCATCATGGTGCATGCAAGCGCGGCAACGCGCTCCTACTGCAATCAGGTTGGGCGATATTTCGTCAGGCGCGCCGGCGATATAGACCTTGTGCCGGCTGGCGAGGAGGGCGGCTTCGAGGCCGAAACCCCGTTCGACACGATCGAGATCATCTTGCAGCCGGCGTTGATGGAAAGGGTCGCCGCGGAACTTGGCGGCAGGGCGCGAGCGTCGCGGCTCGACACGCGCCATTTGCTTCGTGACCAGCGCATCGAACATCTCGCCCGAGCGCTGCAGAGCGACCTCAATGCCGGCGCGCCGAGCGGCCCTTTGTTTGCCGACAGCATCGGCGCCGCCCTTGCGGTGAGGCTGCTTGGTCTCGATGGGCCGGACATTGTTCAAACGAACCGGTTGTCGGATGCGCAGCTCAAGCGGGTTCTGGAACACATAGAGACCGCTCTCCACGAGCCGCTTTCGATTGACCGGCTGAGCCGGGTTGCCGGCGCGAGCAGCTCGCACTTACGGACATGGTTCAAGGTGGCGACAGGCGTCACCCTGCATCGCTACGTGCTGCGACGCCGCGTGGAAAGGGCGCGCGTTCTGCTCAAGCAAGGCGATCTGAGCACGAGCGAGGTTGCAGCATTGACGGGCTTCGCGCATCAGTCACATCTGGCGCATTGGATGCGCCGCGAAATTGGCCAGACGCCGCGCGACTTGCGACGGGCGCAGTCGCCCAGGTGACGTTAACGTTTCAATCCTTCAGCGGCTTGCCGAGCCTCCCGGCGAGGTCCTGCGTGAATTGCCAGGCGACACGGCCGGAACGGCTGCCGCGCGTGGTTGCCCATTCCAGCGCCTCCGCGCGCAGCTGCTCGGGGTCGATCGCCAGATCGTGGTAGCGGACATAGCCGTCGATCATGTCGAGATATTCGTCCTGCGAGCATTTGTGGAAACCGAGCCACAGGCCGAAACGGTCGGAAAGCGAGACCTTTTCCTCGACCGCTTCCGAAGGGTTGATGGCGGTGGAGCGCTCATTGTCGATCATGTCGCGCGGCAGCAGATGCCGCCGGTTGGACGTGGCGTAGAAGATGACGTTGCCGGGCCGGCCCTCGACGCCGCCTTCGAGCGCCGCCTTCAGCGACTTGTACGACGTGTCGTCGTGATCGAAGGAAAGGTCGTCGCAAAACAGGATGAAGCGCCAGGGGGCCGCCTTCAGGAGACCCATCAGCTTGGGCAGTGTGTCGATGTCCTCGCGGTGGATTTCGATCAGCTTCAGCGGCCGCTCGAGCTTGTCGGATGCGTTCACCGTGGCATGCACGGCCTTGACCAGGGACGATTTGCCCATGCCGCGCGCGCCCCACAAAAGCACGTTGTTGGCCGCATAACCGGACGCGAAACGCTCAGTGTTGTCGAGCAGGATGTCGCGCACGCGGTCGACGCCGCGGATCAGGCCGATGTCGACGCGGTTGACCTTGCGCACCGGATCCAGAAAACCAGGGTCCGCCTGCCACACGAAACAGTCGGCAACACCGAGATCGGTCTGAGGAACCGGCGGCGAGGCGAGGCGAGCGACTGCCTCGATCAGGCGATCGAGTTTCTTGTTCAATGCGTCCAGGCTGTCGGTCATATCAGGTCTTTTTGTTTAGGCATTTCAGCGTGTGGGAGCAGCTTCCATGACATCGCTGCAAGAACCAGGTCCAAGCTTTTGTTGGAGCATGATCTTTTCGGTGGCCTCGAAGCCGCTTCCGCTGCGACGCTCTAGCACGCCGCAAACGGCTGGAAAAGCAACGGATCGGGCTCGCAGCGCAGTTGCATTGGCAAGTTTACCGACTATATTCCGGCCAAATTTTCGCGGGGCCGCCGCAGCGGTATTTCACCATCCAGGAGTTTCTTGATGTTCGTTACACCGGCATACGCCCAGGGCGTCGGCGCCTCGCCAGACATGTTGATCTCGATTTTGCCGTTTGTCCTGATTTTCGTGATCATGTATTTTCTGATCATCCGGCCGCAGCGTGCGCAGTTGAAGAAGCGCCAGGAAATGCTGTCGGCGGTGCGCCGCGGCGACACGGTGGTGACCGGCGGCGGCTTCGTCGGCAAGGTGACCAAGGTGATCGACGACAACGAGCTGGAGATCGACCTTGGCGGCGGAACCAAGGTGACGGCGCTGCGCTCGACGATTTCGGACGTGCGCGTCAAGGGCGAGCCGGTGGCGAACCAGAACGCCAAGAAGTAATCCTAACCTCGATGGCGGAACGCTGCCGCTTGTACGCCTGAACGGATAAAACGAATGCTCTATTTCTCGCGCCTGAAGATGATCCTGATCTGGCTCGCGGTGGCCGTCACAGTGATCCTCGCCGCGCCCAATCTCTTCCCGGCAAGCATGCTGGCGCAATTGCCGAGCTGGGTGCCGAAGCGGCAGATGACGCTGGGCCTCGATCTTCAGGGCGGCTCGCACATCCTGCTGCAGATGGATCAGAACGACCTGATCAAGGATCAGCTGCAGACGACGCGTGACGAGATCAGGACGCTGCTGCGCGACGCCAAGATCCAATATACCGGCCTTGGCGGAACAGGCCGAACCGTGCAGGTGCGCATCAACGATGCGAGCCAGGTCGAAGCCGCCAAGACAGCGCTGAAGCCGATAACCAACCCGGTCACAGCCGGCCTCTTTGCCGGCGGTTCCGTGCAGTCGATGGCGCTGGACGATTCCGAGCCTGGGCTGTTGAAGTTCACCGTCACGGATGCGGGCATCAAATATCGCACCACGACCGCTCTCTCGCAGGCGATCGAGGTGGTGGAGCGACGCGTCAACGCGCTTGGCACGACCGAGCCGATCGTGCAGCGGCAGGGCGACGACCGCATCCTGGTCCAGGTGCCCGGGCTCCAGAACCCGCAAAGGCTCAAGGACATTATCGGCCAGACCGCCAAGCTGACGTTCCAGATGGTCGACACGTCAGTGCCGGTCCAGGACGCGATGAAGAATCGCCCGCCGGCTGGCGACTCGGTCCTTTATTCGCAGGACGACCCTCCGGTTCCTTACCTCGTCGAGAACCGCGTTATCGTCTCGGGCGAAGACCTGTCGAATGCGACGCCGACGTATAATTCACAGACCAATGAGCCGGTGGTTTCGTTCACCTTCAATTCCCGCGGGGCGACCAGGTTCGGTCAGGCGACCCAACAGAATGTCGGCAAGCCGTTCGCCATCGTGCTCGACAACCAGGTGATTTCGGCACCGGTGATCCGCGAGCCGATCCTTGGCGGCAGCGGCCAGATCTCCGGCAATTTCACGACCGAGAGCGCCAACGACCTCGCCGTCTTGCTGCGCGCCGGCGCCCTGCCGGCCAAATTGACGATCATCGAAGAGCGTACGGTCGGCCCGGGCCTTGGTCAGGACTCCATCCACGCCGGCAAGGTGGCTGGCGTGATCGGCTCAATTCTCGTCGTCGCCTTCATGTTCGTCGCCTATGGGTTCCTCGGTTTCCTGGCCAACATCGCTCTGGCCGTGCACGTGGCAATGATCGTCGGCGCGCTGTCGCTGCTCGGCGCCACGCTGACCTTGCCCGGCATCGCCGGTATCGTGCTCACCATCGGCATGGCGGTGGACTCCAACGTCCTGATCTATGAGCGCATCCGCGAAGAGCGGCGCAACGGCCGTTCGGTGATCCAGGCGATCGACACCGGCTTCTCCAAGGCGCTGGCGACTATCATCGATTCCAACGTCACCTCGCTGATCGCCACCGTGGTGCTGTTCTGGCTGGGCACAGGGCCAGTCAAGGGCTTTGCGATCACCTACGCGATCGGCATTCTGACCACGGTCTTCACGGCCTTCACCTTCACCCGCATGCTGGTGTCGATCTGGCTGCGCCGCGCCCGGCCGAAGGAACTGCCGCGCGCGCCGGTCACCTTCATTCCGCCGGGCACGAAGATCCCGTTCATGGGCATCCGCCGCTGGACCTTCGCTCTCTCCAGCACGTTATCGATCCTGTCTGTCGTCGGGTTCCTGACACTTGGCATCAACTACGGCATCGACTTCAAAGGCGGCTCGATAATCGAGGTGCAGTCCAAGAAGGGCGATGCCGATCTCGGCGACATCCGCAACAGGCTCTCCGAGCTCAATATCGGCGAGATCCAGGTGCAGCAGTTCGGCGCGCCGAACGACGTGCTGATCCGTGTCGGCACGCAGGATGCCGGCGAGAATGCCGAACAGACTGTGATCGACAAGGTGCGGGGCGAACTGCAGGACCAGTATGACTTCCGCCGGGTCGAGGTGGTGGGGCCGACGGTCTCAGGCGAGTTGGCCAAGCAGGGCACGATCGCCATGCTGATCGCGCTGGCGGGCATCCTGCTCTATGTCTGGTTCCGCTTCGAATGGCAGTTCGCCGTCGGCGCCATCGTGGCCACGGTGCACGATGTGGTGATGACGATCGGCTTCTTCGTCTTGACAGGGCTGGAGTTCAACCAGTCGTCGCTGGCGGCCATCCTGACCATCATCGGCTATTCGCTGAACGACACCATCGTGGTCTATGACCGCGTTCGTGAGGATCTGCGAAAATACAAGAAAATGCCGCTGCCGCAGCTCTTGAACAATGCCATCAACGAGACGCTGTCCAGAACCACGCTGACCTCCGTCACCACGTCGCTGGCGCTGTTGGCACTGGTGCTGTTCGGCGGCGAGGTGATCCGCTCCTTCACGCTGGCGATGCTGTTCGGCGTGGTGTTCGGCACCTATTCGTCGATCTTCATCGCCGCGCCGCTGCTGATCCTCTTCAAGCTGAGGCCGCAGGCCTCGGCTAAGGAGCCGGTGAACGGCAAGGCGGTGGCGACCTGACGCCGTTTCGGCATCATGTTCTAGAGCCATGGCCAAAGGCATCATCATCCGCGAGGCGCATTTCCCGGGCAAGGCGGCGATCGAGGCCTATGGCAATGGCGGCTTTCGCTTTGCCGATATGTCGCATCGCGGATCGCTGCTCGTCCTGCCGTCGGGCATCCATGGCTGGGAGCCCGCCGATCCGCTGGCGCTGAAGGCCACGGATTTCGACAAGCTGTTCGCCGAGGCCGGCAAAGTCGAGATCCTGCTGGTCGGGATGGGCAAGGAACTGCGGCCGCTGCCGGCGGCGCTGCGAGCCGCGCTAAAGGAGGCCGGGATCTCGGCGGACCCGATGTCGACGGGAGCGGCGGTGCGGACCTACAATGTGCTGCTCGCCGAAGACCGCGCCGTGGCCGCCGCGCTGATCGCCGTCGATTGAATGGCCGCCGGCACGTCCAAGATCATCAAGAATGGCGACATCGTCATGGGTGCGGTGCGCGCCGTCGACCATGACCGGTATCTGTCGGCGCTTTACGCGCCGGCCGACAAGCGCGACGCGCTGCTCGCGCTCTACGCCTTCAATGCCGAGATCGCCGGCGTGCGCGATCGCATCCATGAGCCGCTGCCGGGCGAGGTCAGGCTGCAATGGTGGCGAGACGTCATTTCGGCCGGAGGGGATGCCGAGACAGGCCACCCGACCGCCGATGCGCTGCGCGCGACGATCGCCGCCTGCCGGTTGCCGAAGGCTGCTTTCGAGAACATGCTCGAGGCGCGCATCTTCGATCTCTATGACGACCCGATGCCGTCGCGGACCGATCTCGAGGGCTATTGCGGCGAGACGGCCGCGGCGCTGATCCAGCTTGCGGCCATGGTGCTCGATCCCGCCGCGGCGCCCGACTTTGCCGAACTGGCGGGCAGGGCCGGCTGCGCGCAGGCGATCACCGGCCTGTTGTTGCTTCTGCCGCTCCATCGTCGGCGCGGACAGTGTTTTGTGCCCGCCGACATCCTTTCGGCGGTCGGCACGACGCCGGAAGAGTTCGTCAAAGGCGAAGGCGGGGAAGCCGCCGAGCGCGCGGTTGCGGCGATGATTGCGCTGGCGCGCGAGCATCTCAACGCCTTCGAGAAGGGTGCGCCAGCGCTTCCCGTTGCGCTGCGGCCCGCCTTCCTGCCGCTAGCGCCGACCCATGCCTATCTCGACAGGATGGAGAAGACGGGCAGGTCGCCGCTCAGTGTGACGGCAACGCTCTCAACCTTGCGCCGGCACTGGCTGCTCTTGCGTCATGCGATGCGGGGCTGGACGCCCCTTTGACGTAAACGTCAACCGTGCTAGGGATTCCGTCCATGTGGACTCGCGTCGAAGAAATGCGGGCCGCCGGAGGAGCCGTCTTTCCATGAGCCTGCCAGTCCTGGTCGTCCTTGTCGTGTTCGGCATCGCGCTGTCGGTCGCGGCCGTGCATTTCACCGGCGGCACGACGACCGCGACGCTTGCCGGCGCCGATCATGCGCTCGCACGCTTTGCCGAGGATTTTCCCGACGAAAGACCGGGTTCAATACGGCTGACAGCCGACAGCCATGCCGCGTTTCTCGATCTTGGCCCGCAGCGCTGCGGCATCGTCCGGAGCATAGGCGATTGTTTTCTGACGCGCATCGTCACGCCCCACGACATTCTGGCGCTGACTAGGGAAGGCAATGTGGTCTCGCTGCGGCTCAATGATTTCACCTGGAAAGGCGGGCGGTTTGCTTTTGCCGACGAAGCCGGCGCGCTGGCCGTGGCGGCGGCATTGCAAAGCCATGATCGGATCCGGGAGGCGGCGTGATGGACGAGTATAATTTCCCGCAGGTCACCCAGCTTGCGATCCCGTTCTTCGTCGCGGCGATCCTGATCGAACTCTGGCTGGTGCGCACCGGCCGCGCCAGGGGATCGTTCGAAACGCGCGACACGCTGACCAGCCTGATGATGGGGACCGGCAATGTCGTCGCAGGCTTGCTGCTCGGCGTCGTGTCCTACTGGGCGCTGCTGTGGCTGTGGCAATTCCGCTTCTTCAATCTCGGCCTGTCGATCTGGGTGTTCGCCGCCGCCTTCCTGCTCGACGACCTGCGCTACTATGTCTATCACCGCATCGCGCACCGGGTGCGCTGGGTGTGGGCCGAGCACGTCAATCATCATTCCAGCCAGCACTACAATCTCTCGACGGCGCTGAGACAAAGCTGGACAGGGCTGTTCACCTTCACCTTCATCCTGCAGGCGCCGCTGGTGCTGCTCGGCTTCCATCCTGCGGTGATCGCGTTCGTCTTCGGCTTCAACCTTGTCTGGCAGTTCTGGATCCACACCGAGACGATCGGCAAGACGTGGGGCTGGTTCGAATTCATCTTCAACACGCCTTCGCACCACCGTGTCCACCACGCCACCAATCCGCGCTATCTCGACGCCAATTATGCCGGCACGCTGATCGTCTGGGACCGCATGTTCGGCACCTTCGTCGAGGAATTGGAGGAGGACCGGCCGCGCTACGGCATCGTAAAGAACATCGGCACCTTCAATCCGCTGAAGGTTGCGTTCCACGAATGGATCGGCATGTTCAAGGATGCGCTGGCGCCGGGGCTGACGCCTGGTCAGCGTGTCAACTATCTCATCCAGCCGCCAGGCTGGAGCCATGACGGTTCGCGCGATACGTCCGAGACGCTGAAGGCGGCTTATGTGCGGAGGAATCCGGGAGAGGCGGGCAAGCCGGGATTGCCGAGGGCAGGCGCGGAGCCGGCGGAGTAATCAACGCCTTAGGATTGATCGCCAGAACCACCGTCGCGCATCAACGTCTCGTAGTCGCGGCCGCCGTAGAAGATGTTGAGTATGAGAACGACATCGCTTTCGACAACATAGGTGACGACCGCGGAATGTTCGAAAGGGACGGTTCGTAGCCCGGGTGCGATGTCATCGCGCGAGCGGCCGCCGCGAGGTGCGTTGCCGATGCTTCGGCAGCGCTCTCTAACCCGATCCATGAAGCCATTGGCGACGTTTTCGCTGCCGCCCTTCTCAAGGATGTAGCTGCCAATCGCTTCGAGATCGGAGATCGCGTTTTCGCTAAGAACGACGACGAGGCGCTGGATCATCATGGCCTTGCGCCAGCTGTGAAATTCGGTTCTTCACCCGGTCGATTGCTTCATCGAGCGGGACGGCGGGTCTCTTGTCCTCGATCGAAGCCTTTACGCGCGCACGGATCGATGCCATGCGCTCGGCATGCTCTTGCTCCTCGCGCTGGAAGGCGCGGAGCGCGGCGCGGATGACTTCGCTAGCGGAGCCGAAGGAGCCGTCCTCGACTTTTTCGCGGATCATGCGCGCCATGGCCGGCGTGACGGTGACGGACAGTTTCTCAGCGGATTCCATGGCTCACCTCACATAGGATTGCGAGTAGGATGATATCCTACTTTATATGGGGCGTCCAAGCCGAGATCAAACCTTACTCCGCCGCTTCCGCCCGCGCCGGCAGCCCCAGCCATACCCTGCAATCTGCCAAAGCGCGCGAGGTGATGGCGTGGCGCTTGGCGACGGTCTTGTCCTTGCCGCGCAGGCGCTTGCCTTCGGTCTTCGGCGCCTCGACCGGCGGAAACAGGCCGAAATTCACGTTCATCGGCTGGAAGGAGCGCTTGCCGGGCTCGTCATCCGAGACGATATGGCCGCCGGTGATGTGGTTGAGCAGCGCGCCGAAGGCGGTGGTCGAGGGCGGCAGCGACGGCGCTCGGCCGAGGCGCTCGGCGGCGGCGAAGCGGCCGGCGAGCAGGCCGATCGCCGCGCTTTCGACATAGCCTTCGCAGCCGGTGATCTGGCCGGCAAAGCGCAGGCCGGGGCGCGATTTCAGCTGCAGCGAAGGATCGAGCAGCGTCGGCGAGTTGATGTAGGTGTTGCGGTGCAGGCCGCCGAGACGCGCAAAGTCCGCGTTTTCAAGCCCGGGGATGGTGCGGAAGATGCGCACCTGCTCGGCATGCTTCAGCTTGGTCTGGAAGCCGACCATGTTGTAGAGCGTGCCCAGCGCATTGTCTTGCCGGAGCTGCACCACCGCATAGGCCTTGACCGACGGATTGTGGACGTTGGTCAGCCCCATCGGCTTCATCGGCCCGTAGCGCAGGGTCTCGACACCGCGCTCGGCCATCACCTCGATCGGCAGGCAGCCGTCGAAATAGGGCGTGCCTTCCCACTCCTTGAACTCGGTCTTTTGGCCGTCGAGCAGCGCCTGGACGAAGGCGAGATACTGCTCCTTGTCCATCGGGCAGTTGATGTAGTCCTTGCCGGTGCCGCCTGGACCGACCTTGTCGTAGCGCGACTGGAACCAGGCTGTGTTCATGTCGATCGTGTCGAAATGCACGATCGGCGCGATCGCGTCGAAAAAGGCGAGCGCATCGGCGCCGGTAGCTTCGGCGATCGACTGCGCCAGCGAAGGCGCCGTCAGCGGGCCGGTGGCGATGATCGCCTGGTCCCAATCCTCGGGCGGCAGCCCAGGCACTTCCTCGCGCTGGATGGTGATCAGCGGATGCGCCTCGATCCTCGCGGTGACCGCGTCGGAAAAGCCGTCGCGGTCGACGGCCAGCGCGCCGCCGGCCGGCACCTGGTTCGCATCGCCGGCACTCATGACCAGCGAGCCGGCAAGCCGCATTTCGGCGTGCAGCAGCCCGACGGCATTGTTTTCGGCATCGTCGGAGCGGAAGGAGTTGGAGCAGACCAACTCGGCCAGGCCGTCGGTCTTGTGCGCGTCGGTGCCGCGTACCGGGCGCATTTCATGCAGCACGACCGGAACGCCGGCTTGCGCAATTTGCCATGCGGCTTCGGAGCCGGCGAGGCCGCCGCCGATGACGTGTACGGGATTTTTGCTCATGAGCGCCGGAATAATCGCTTGGGGACGCGATTGCAATTGCCAGCTGACAACGCACGAGGCCGGTGCCTGCGCCAGAAACAACAACACCCGCCGGGGGAGGAGGTCCGGCGGGTGTCGTTTTGGGGGTCGATCCTCGGGAGGAGGTGAAGATCGACCTTCATTCGTCATTGCCGGGGAGGAGGTCGGCTTTGACGAAATTCCTTATCGCCCTTGAGGACGAAAATTCTTTTCGTCTTTGAGAAGGGGCGAAGCCTTCGAAGACGAACGGCGTTCGCTTCGGGAACAACGCCCGCCGGGGGAGGAGGTCCGGCGGGCGCCGTTTTGGTGGTCAACCCTCGGGAGGAGGTGAGGGTTGGCCGTATCCGTCAGGGTCGGGGAGGAGGTCGACCCTGGCGAAATGCCTTGCTTAGATCGCCTTGCGGGCGACCATCTTGATCTCGTCGCGAACGATGCCGAGATCGTGGAGCTGGCGGTTTGAAAGCCGACCCAGCTCAGCAACGGTGTCGCGATAAACGCGCCAGTTACGATAGCTGCGGATCAGGTTCATTGTCTTAACTCTCTTCAAAACTGGTTCGGACCATTTGCGGTCCGAAGCGGATTAGACCGCCTTGCGGGCGACGTAGTGGATGTCGCTGCGGCTGATGCCGAGGTCGGTCAGTTCACGGTTCGACAGGCGGTTCAGCTCGGAGACGGTGTCCCGGTAGCGGCGCCAGTTGCGGTAGTTGCGGATCAGGTTCATGGTAGTTCTCGTTTCGTCTTTAACTTCGGATCATTCCGTTTGTGTACGAACAGAAAATAGGTGGGATCATATCGGTTTAAAAGTGCCGTTGGCGCATGGCAGCAATGCAAATTGTGCAATGCAACATTAACGGCCGTTCACGCCTGCGTCGCAAAGAAGGCCGAATCGGAAAGTGCCGCCGCGTCAACGGTTTGGCTGCCCCGGTTGAGGAAATGACCAGGCTTTGGGGGAAAGCATGGCGAGCTATACGACACGGCTAAGGGCGGATATCGCCCGCTGGCGGGAGAGAGGGCTGATCGATCCCGCCACGGCGGAGGCATTGACGCGCGACGTCGCTGCCAACGAGCGCGCGTCGCTGAGTTTCGGCTCGATCCTGGCGATGATGGCGGCGCTTCTGTTCGGCGCAGCGATCCTGATTTTCGTCGCCGCCAACTGGGAGGCCATTCCGCGTGTCGTTCGCGTGGCGGCGCTTTTCGCCGTCATCCTGGCCGGCTATGTCGGCGGCGCGGTGCTGAAGACGCGCGACCATGCCGCGATCGGCGAGGCGCTGTGGATCATTGCAGCCGCCGCCTTCGGCGGATCGATCGCGCTGATCGGCCAGATGTACCATCTTTCTGGCGACGAGGCCTCGGCGCTGGTGACATGGTGCGCCGGCACCGCGCTGGCGGCAGTAGCGCTGCGTTCGAACCCACTGACGGTGGCTGCGGTCGGCATTGCCGATGCCTGGCTGGTCCTCAAGGGGTTCGGCTTCTACTGGCGCGCGGAAATTCCTCATCTCTTCATCGTCATGGCGATCATCCTGTTCGCCGTTTCGTTCTGGACGCGCAGCCGGGCAGCGCGCCACCTCATCATTCTGTCTGTCATTCTGTATCTGGTCTTGCTGGCGACGGATCACGACACGCTGCCGGTGGCGATGTCGCTGGTCATTGTATCGACGCTGCTCTTTGCCGCTGCGGTACTTGCCGGCGATCCGATCGACAGGATCCTGCAACTGGGCGGCCGGCTGTCCTTGCACGCCTTGCTCGGCTTCCTGACCGGCATGGCGATGATCCAGTTCGAGCTGGCGGATGAAAGCACCTACAATAGCGGTTTCGCCCTCGCGTCGATCGTAGCGCTTGCCGGCATCGTCGCGGCGATCATGTTGGCCGGCCGCGAGAGCAGGGGCCTGCGCTCGCTGGCCTATGCCGGCTTCGCCTTCGAACTCGCCATCATCTATAGCGTCACCTTGCGGTCGATGCTCGATACGGCCGGCTTCTTCCTGGCGGCTGCCGTGCTGCTCGGCGTGCTGGCGCTGATCATCATCCGTATCGAGAAGCGCATGAGAGCGTCCGCCGAGACAGGAGCAGCAGCATGACCGGCAAGAAGCTCATCATCTCGGCGTTGGTGCTGGCGCTCGTCCAGATCGGCTTTCTCAGCTGGATCATCGCCGGCCGGGCCGCGATCCTGCGCAACGGCAAGGAAGTGCTGCTGAAGGTCCAACCGATCGACCCGCGCGATCTCCTGCGCGGCGACTATATCTCGCTCAACAACAACATTTCACGCATCCCGGTGAAGCTGATCGCCAACCTTCCGCAAGGCAAGTTCTCCAGCGAAGACACAGCGATCGTGGTGCGGTTGAAGAAGGGCTCCGACGGCTATTGGCAGCCGACCGCGGCGTGGTTCGGCAAAGCGCCGGTCCCGGCCGGCGCGGACGAAGCAGACATTGCCGGCCATGTCGGGGAAGGCTGGGGCCTCAGCGATCCGGAAGCGACGATCGCGCCCGACTACGGGATCGACCGCTTCTATCTGCCGGAAGGCGAAGGAATGGCGATCCAGGACGACATGCGCGTGCGGCCGTTCGGCATTAAGCTCGCGCTCGCCTCCGACGGCACGGCACAGATCAAGGCGCTGATGGACGGCGACAAGACGCTGTTCGAGGAGCCGCTTTATTGAGCGTATAGAGGCTTGACGTCTGTGTCCGCGCTAACGGTGGTCCCGCTTATCGCTGGACACTCCCTGTCTCTGCGATAATTTTGGGATAGGGACCGATCGAAATCGTGTAGCTAAAGTTTGCCACGCCTTTTTCCTGCTTGTGTATCGAGGGACTGCGCACAACCCAGTCGTAGACGCCCGAGACCATGCAGCGATCGTTGGTGCAGTTGACCGCGATGCTGTCCTTGCGGACGCTATATCCGCGTTCAGGCCACCGCCGGTAATAGTTCCTCTTGTCCTGAACTATCGACCTCAACTTCGTCAGCTTGCCATAATAATCGACCTTGGGAGCGTAGGATTGCCTGAACTTGGGCAAGAGCGAAATCGTCGTTGTCGCCATGATGCTCGATGAGATCCCTGACGAAGGCGACCGCAATGCTTTCCGGCAGTTGCCTGGCGTCGGGTGCAGGAGCGGACACTGGCGCAGGATTGGGTCTCGTTAACACCTGTGAAATATCTGCCGGCGATTGGTTCGCTGCGGCATTGGTCACATGCAAGTCAGCCATTTCGCCGGCCGATAGATATCTAATGTCATGCTTGCCATAACTCGAAGCCAATTCTATCAGCTTGGGGTCCACTCCCATCTCGACCACATAGGATGTGATTGCTGCCGTTCCGAGCTGGACGCGGGCCTTCGCTTCTTCGGTGGACATCCCGTCAGCCGGTTTGAGAAACGCCCGGTGAATGCCGATGGAACTTGGTTCGGCAACACGGTGGATGCCACCCAGGAAGGCCAGTGAGCAGGCTGAAGCGCACTGCAATTGGCCAACCTGAAGCGTGTCCAACCCTGCTGCGCGGATCATACGCCCCAACCGAATAGCACCGCCGACATTGCCACCAGGGGAGTTGAATACAATCACCTTGGCCCCGCTGCTCGCAACCGCGCGGCTGAAGCTGTTCAAAGACTCATTGGCGCTAAACTCACCGGAGACAATGAGCATTGGCCGCTGACTCGGAAGAGAAGCCGGAGTGTACTCCAAAGCCTCAACCTGAGACGCCGCCGCGAGAGCTGACCCAAGCCCCAGAACCAGAGAAACTACACGCACAATCTGACAGAGCCCCGACCCGCCTGTTGCAAGTAAGAACCTGTCAAAGGACTATTTCAAGTGCATCGGATGCGCAAAGCGGGATGGTCTCCGAGAGCGTGGGAGCTTTGCTTGCGCCGCCAGGAGATAGCTGCGGTCCTCCTTCGCCAAGACTTCGGAGGACACTTTCGGCTCTTCGAGCCTCAGGTGATGGCCTGCCATCCGAAGCTCGAAGAGCGAAGGATGGTGCGGATGAAGGGACTCGAACCCCCACGCCTTTCGGCACTGGAACCTAAATCCAGGGCGTCTACCAATTCCGCCACATCCGCTTTCCCCGGCAATCCCATGTAGCCATCATTCTGTCAATGTCGAGGCTCAAGTATGCTTATCCGGCTAAAGCGCGTCATGTCGAAACGGCTCGGGTGATGCGCTTCAGGCCTAGTCTTGATGCATGCCGTTCTCCCAAAACCGCTGCGCAGTTTTGGGCGGCATGCATTCGAGCGAAGATAGTTGAAAATTAGCCTAGCCTGTGACAAAAGGCGTGTCGAATGTGACGGAAAGTGAGTTTCCGCTTCTGCAAGATGTGAAAAGTCGTAGGAAAGACAAAGACTTATTCGCATCTGGCAAGGCGCAATTCAGGAGAATTTGAGCCGCATTCGCGGTCAAATCGCCAGGTTCCGTCCCAAAAGCCATTTCCGGCAAGATCATACCGGCAGGCTGTAAACGGCTAAAACCGTTCGGCAGTCTCATTGTTGAAAACAAAGGTTCTAGGATGCAGGTCACCGAAACGCTCAACTCCGGTCTCAAGCGCGAGATCAAGATCACCGTGCCGGCCGGTGACATGGAAGCCAAGCTGATGGCGCGGCTGACCGATGCCCGCGGCAAGGTGCGCATCAACGGCTTCCGCCCGGGCAAAGTGCCGGTGCAGCACCTGCGCAAGGTGTACGGCAAGTCGTTCATGGCCGAGGTCGTCAACGAGATACTCAACGACTCGACCCGTTCGATCATCTCGGGGCGCGGCGAAAAAGCCGCCATGCAGCCCGAAGTGATCATGACCGAGGACGAGAAAGAGGCCGAGAAGATCCTGGCCGGCGGCGCCGATTTCGAATTCAGCCTCAACTACGAAGTCATCCCGCCGATCGAGATCAAGGATTTCTCCGACATCAAGGTGACGCGCCAGGTCTATGACGTGCCGGACGCGGAAGTCGAGGATCAGGTCAAGCGCGTCGCGGAATCGGCGCGCAGCTACGAGCCGAAGACCGGCGAGGCCGCCGAGGGCGACCGTGTGACCATCGACTATGTCGGCAAGATCGGCGGCGAGGCCTTCGCCGGCGGCGCCGGCACCGACCAGCCGCTGGTGCTCGGCTCGAAAGAGTTCATCCCGGGCTTCGAGGAGCAGCTGATCGGAACGAAGGCCGGCGACGAGAAGCAGGTCACCGTCACTTTCCCCGAAAACTACCAGGCGGCGCATCTGGCCGGCAAGGAAGCCACCTTCGACGTCACCGTCAAGGAAGTGTCGGCGCCCGGCGCGCTCGAGATCAATGACGAGACGGCCAAGAATCTCGGCCTGGAATCGCTCGAGCGCCTGCGCGAGATCGTGCGCGGCCAGATCGAGAACCAGTTCGGCTCCATGACCCGCCAGAAGGTGAAGCGCCAGTTGCTGGACCAGCTCGACGCATCCTACTCCTTCGAGGCGCCGTCGAAGCTCGTCGAGGCCGAGTTCAACAACATCTGGGGCCAGGTCAACCGCGACCTGGAAGCCGCCGGCCGCACTTTCGCCGACGAAGAGACGACGGAAGAAGAAGCGCGCGCCGAATATATGCGCCTTGCCGAGCGCCGCGTGCGCCTCGGTCTGGTCCTGGCCGAGATCGGCGAGAAGGCCGGGGTCACCGTGTCGGACGAGGAACTGCAGCGCGGCCTGTTCGAGCAGGTGCGCCGCTTCCCGGCCAACCAGCAGCAGGAAGCCTTCGAGTATTATCGCAGCAACCCGGAAGCCATCAACGCGCTGCGCGCGCCGATGTTCGAGGAGAAGGTGGTCGACTATCTGCTTGGCCAGATCTCGGTCAACGACGTCAAGGTCGGCAAGGACGAGCTGATGGCCGACGACGAAGAGGCCGAAACCGCGACCAAGGCGAAGCCGGCCAAGAAGGCTTCCCCGAAGAAGGCCGAAGCCAAGGCAAGCGAAGCAAAGGCTGGCGAAGCAAAGGCTGGCGAAGCAAAGGCAGGCGAAGCCACCGGCGAGGTGGAAGAGCCGAAGAAGAAGGCCGCGCCGAAGAAAAAAGCCGCCAAGGAAGCCGAGTAACAGGTTTCAATGCCGAGACTTCGAAAGGCCGCCTCCGGGCGGCCTTTTTCATTAGGAGCTACTTTATTGTGGCGGCGCGGCAACACAGACAACTTGTCTTGAAGGCCTGCCGCTGGCGATACCAACGGTTGAACATTATCTGCGCTTCATCGCATTCGCGGGTGTATGGAGGCATTGGTGAGGCTGGGATTCACGATGAGAGACGTGGTCGTCGCCGCGGCGCTCATGTTTGCCGCAGCCGCCGGTGTCGCCCGGGCCGAGCCGGCTCTCGGCAACTGGAGCGTTGGCGCCAGCAATGATGGTCAGATCACGGCGTCGCTCCACGCCAGCAACAAGCTGATCACCGGCGGCGGAGCGTTGGGCTACAGCCCTGTGCTGACATTGGCGTGCCGGCCCGACGGCGAACCACGCTGGAGCGAGTGGCTCCAGCTCAACGATGCTGTCTCCGCCAGCCGCAAGATCACCATCTCCGTCGCGGTCGACGGCGGCGGCAAAACCGATGAAAGCTGGTCGGTCGGCCCGCGCGGCAGAACACTGGTCAGGGATGGAGACGACGGCATCAAGCGTCTGGCTTCAGCGAACCGGCTGACGCTGTCGTGGCGCTTCGGCCTTTTGTCGGGACGCGGCGAGGCCGATTTCGAGCTTGCGGGCCTTTCGGACGTGATCGGGCAGATCGCGGCAAGCTGCAATACCGACCCGCCCTGACCGTCGCCGTTCAGAAGGCTTGGACCGCTTTTTGGGCAGTTAGTCCTCGGCGCATGGCCTAAGCCTTCGCAGGCCGGCAATTTTTGCCCATTGGTTCGATTCTGTGGTATGTAGGTGCCGCAATTCCACTGAAGAGACGCGGCCGCCCGCCATGCAGGATACGCCAGCGTGGCGCGGGCCGTCCGACGTAAATGACGATCAGGGAGGAAGTGCCATGCGCGCAACCGCGCTTTTCATCGTCTTGTCCGCTACGAGCTTCCTTGCAAGCCCATCGCAGGCACAAGACGCCGCCGCAGGCGAGAAGGTGTTCACCAAGTGCAAGGTCTGCCACATTGCCGACCAGGACCAGAATAAAGTCGGCCCGTCTCTGCACGGTGTCATCGGGCGCACCGCGGGCACGCATCCCGGTTTCAGCTATTCCACGGCCATGATCGAGGCCGGAAAATCCGGCATCAAATGGGACGAGCCTACGCTGACAAAATATCTTCACGACCCCAAGGCGATGGTCAAAGGGACGAAGATGGCGTTTCCCGGCCTCAAGAACGATCAGGACATAGCCAACGTCATCGCCTACCTGAAGCAGTTTTCCAAATAAACACCGCCGTCCAGACTCTTTTGATGGTCGCCTGCTTATCCGGAAGGAAGACGCCGGCAGTTGCGCAGATGAATATCGCCCCCAGCACCGTCACGCCGGGAGCGCAAAAAAACCCAAGAGCAACAGAATGACTATGCCAAGGCCGAGTATGAGAAGCGTCCGCGTGTCCATGACGTTCACCTTCGCATCTTGAGAATACCGAAAAAGCAGCCCTGGACGACTGGCGGTCGTGCTGCCGATCCTCGGCCCCGGCATGTTTTTACCGCAAGGTCGTAGAGCCGCCGGCTGCCCCAGACCGTCGAAGCAATCAGGCCCTGCCGTGACGCAGCGGCGGGAGCCTCTATGCGTCAGAAGGCCGGATAGCTGAACCGCGCCTGGCGCGCGTCCGTCGTCAGGTTGCGGAAATCCTTGCCGCTGACATGCACAAGCGTCTTGTGGTCACCGCCCTCGAAATAGACATCGGCGGCATCACGCAGGCTCTCGTCCAGAATGACCGGCACATCATAAGCCGCACCGATCGGCGGTATGGCGCCGACGTCGCAATCGTCAAAGAGCGATACCACTTCGTCTTCGGAAGCGAGGCCGAGGCGTTTGTCCATGACGTCCTGCAGCTTGCCGAGTTCGATTCTGTGGGTGCTTGGCACCACGGCCAGCGCATAACCGAGTTCGTGGTGAACGACCACGGACTTCGCCATTATGCTGCCGGGCACGTGCGCGGCAATGGCGGCCTGCCTGCTGGTGGCAGTTCGATGATGCCCCACGGTATCGTAGGAGATGCCCTTGCGGTCGATAAAGTTTCTCAGTCTGTTCGCTATCGTCATTGTCCGCGTCCTTTGCTTGAGTTCACGGCGCATACGCCAAACCAAAATGGGCCGGCGGCCTGTTGTTTCAAGGCATCGGAACCGGCCGTCCCCGGCCCGTCATGCTGCGGCTGGACCCCGCATCGGGTGTCAGGGGCCAGGCCCGAAAAACGCGATACGAGTCAGCAGCGTATAGTCGGCCTCGAAGACCATCATCGCCACGAAAACCAGCACCAGTATCGGGGGCAGGATGATTGCATACATCATCGCCAGCCGCTCCCAGGCCATGTGCATGAAGACGGCGACGATCAGTCCTGCCTTGAGCATCATGAAGATCAGGATCAGCGACCACCTGAGATAGCCGTGGAGGCCGAAATAGTCGACCAGATAGGAGCAGGTGCTGAGAATGAACAACCACGCCCAGACGACCAGATAGAGCTTGATCGGGTGCTCCTGATGCGTCTCCGCCTTGGCGACGATCGCCGCATCATGGGCGGGATGCAGTGCGTGTTGTCCGAGACCGTTTGCGGTTGCTTCAGCCATGTCTTCCTCTCAACAGAACCTGCCTCTCACCACAGATAGAAGAAGGCGAAAATGAACACCCAGACCAGGTCGACGAAGTGCCAATAGAGCCCCATGATCTCGACGTTCTCGTAGCGGCCCCTGCGGCTGGTGAAAAAGCCGGGCCGGCCGGTGTCGAAGTCACCACGCCAGACTTTTCTCGCCACGATGATCAGGAAGATCACCCCGATCGTGACGTGCGTGCCGTGGAAGCCGGTGATCATGAAAAAGCACGAGCCGAATTGCGCGGCTCCCCAGGGATTGCCCCACGGCCGGACCCCTTCGGTGATCAGCTTGGTCCATTCGAAGGCCTGCATGCCGACGAAGGTCGCGCCGAGCGCGGCGGTCAAAAGCATCAGGATCGCGGTTTTGCGCCGATCGCGGCGATAGCCGAAATTGACCGCCATGGCCATGGTTCCGCTGCTCGAGATGAGAACGAATGTCATGATGGCGATCAGGATCAGCGGGATCTCCGAGCCGCCGATGCGCAAGGCGAAGACCTCGCTTGGATTCGGCCACGGCACGCGCGTGGAGATCCGCGCCGTCATATAGGAAAGCAGGAAGCAACCGAAAATGAAGGTGTCGCTGAGCAGGAAGATCCACATCATGGCCTTGCCCCAAGACACGTTCTTGAACGCGCGCTGATCCGAGGCCCAGTCGGCGGCGATCCCGCGCAAGCCCTGGGGGCGATCCATCTGGCTGGTATGCGTCAGTGTGGTCTCGGCCATCGCCAGTCTCCTAGGTCAGCAGCCGTTGGCAAATGCTCACAAACGTCGCCGCCCAACCGGCCAGGACGGCGAAGATGCATAGCCAGACGAAAAGCAGGAAATGCCAATACATGGCGCACAGCTCGACGCTGAGGCGCAGCCGCTCCCGCCGCGTTCCGTTCCAGGCGCCGGCGCTCGTCCGGCCAAGGCCGACCAGCCCGCCCAGAATGTGCAGGCCATGCATCGCCGTGATCAGATAGAAGAAGCTATTGGCCGGGTTGGAGGCCAACAGGTAGCCGTTCTCGGTCAGCTGCCGCCAGGCCATCAACTGGCCGGCGAGGAAGGCGAGGGCGGTCAATGCCGCCGTTGCAAGACCAAGCCTTACCATGTCCGCCTGGCCTCTGCGTGCGGCGACCACGGCACATTGCAGCGCGACGCTGCTCAGCGCCAGCACGCCGGTGTTGAGCCAAAGCAGGCGCGGCAGCGGCAGCGGCCGCCAGTCCGACAGGCCCATGCGCATGAAATAGGCGCTGGTGAACAGCGAGAACAGGCAGCCGACGACGGCGAGGAAGACGCCGAGGCCGATCTTGGCGGTGGGCAGGGACGACCGGTCGAAGCCGACGACGTCTCCGACCACGCCTTGCTCCAGCCAGGGCTTCGCCGTCAACCGCTGGTGCGAAAGCCACCAACCGGCAAAGCCGGCGATCACCAACATGAAGACCAGGATGACGCTCATGCCGGCTCCCTGGAGGGGCCGAAGGAGCCCGGCACGTTCTGCGGGATGAAGTCCTCCTTGGCGCCCGGCACGCTGTAGTCGTAGGCCCAACGATAGACGATCGGCAGTTCCTTGCCGAAATTGCCGTGCGCCGGCGGCGTCTCAGGCGTTTGCCATTCGAGCGTCGTTGCCCGCCACGGATTGCCGCCGGCCTCACGGCCATGGCGGATGCTCCAGATCAGGTTGAACAGGAAGACCATCTGGGCGAAGCCGACGATGAAGGCCATGATGCTGATGAACGAGTTCAGATGGTGGGCCGATTCCGTCATGATATTCATGTCGGTCAGTTCGGCGTAGCGCCGCGGAACGCCCATCAGGCCGAGATAGTGCATGGGGAAGAAGATCAGGTAGGCGCCGAGGAAGGTGATCCAGAAATGGAAGCGGCCGAGTGTCTCGTCCAGCATCCGTCCGGTGACCTTCGGATACCAATGATAGATCGCGCCGAAGATCACCAGGATCGGTGCGACGCCCATGACCATGTGGAAATGTGCGACGACGAACATCGTGTCCGACAGCGGCACGTCGACGACGACGTTGCCGAGGAACAAGCCCGTCAGGCCGCCATTGACGAATGTGACGATGAAGGCGAGCGCGAACAGCATCGGTATGGTGAGGTGGATGTCGCCGCGCCACAACGTCAGTACCCAGTTATAGACCTTGATCGCGGTCGGCACCGCAATGATCAACGTCGTGGTGGCAAAGAAGAAGCCGAAATAAGGATTCATGCCGCTGACATACATGTGGTGCGCCCAGACCACGAAGCTCAGCGCGCCGATGGCGATGATGGCCCAGACCATCATGCGATAGCCGAAGATGTTCTTGCGCGCATGCGTGCTGATCAGGTCGGACACGATGCCGAAGGCCGGCAGCGCCACGATGTAGACCTCCGGGTGGCCGAAGAACCAGAACAGATGCTGGAACAGGATCGGGCTGCCGCCATTGTGTTGCAGTTGCTCGCCCATCTCGACGATTGCCGGCATGAAGAAGGAAGTGCCGAGCAGACGGTCGAGCAGCATCATCACACAAGCAACAAACAGTGCCGGGAAGGCCAGAAGCGCCATGACCGTGGCGGTGAAGATGCCCCAGACGGTGAGCGGCAGGCGCATCAAGGTCATGCCGCGGGTGCGGCCTTGCAGCACCGTCACCACATAGTTCAGGCCACCCATGGTAAAGCCGATGATGAACAGGATGAGCGAAGAGAGCATCAGGATGATGCCCCAGTCCTGGCCGCCCGGCGTGCCGGTCATGATCGCCTGCGGCGGGTAGAGCGTCCAGCCGGCGCCTGTCGGCCCGCCCGGCGCGAAGAAGCTCGACACCAGGACCAGCACGGCGAGCAGATAGACCCAATAGCTCAGCATGTTGACATAGGGAAAGACCATGTCGCGGGCGCCGACCATCAGCGGAATGAGGTAATTGCCGAAGCCGCCAAGGAAGAGCGCGGTGAGCAAATAGATCACCATGATCATGCCGTGCATGGTGATGAACTGATAGTAGGCCTCCGGGGTGATGAAATCGAACGTGCCGGGGAAGCCGAGCTGCAGGCGCATCAGCCAGGACAGCATCAGCGCGACGAGGCCTATAGCCATGGCCGTCGCCGAATACTGGACTGCTATGACCTTGGCGTCCTGTGAAAAGACGTATTTCGTCCACCAGCTGTGCGGATGGTAGAGTTCCATCTCCGCGACTTCGGCGGGTGGAACGGCATCTGCGGGTGTGACGTCGACCATGGGAGCACCTCCGCACCCTGTTCAGCGGGCCTCGAGCGTTTCGAGTTTTGCCGCGACGCCCAAACTGGACGCCATCGTCTTTTCCGACGGTTGGTTCGCCGAGCCCGTTTGCTGGGGCGCGGACAATTGCGCAAAGGTCTGTTGCTGGCCGAGCCAGGCCAGATAGTCCTGCTCGGTATCGACCATGACAACGCCATGCATCAGCGGATGTCCCTGGCCGCACAGCTCGGCGCACAAGACCTGGAAGGTTCCGGTCCGCGTCGGCGTGAACCAGAAATACGTCACCGATCCCGGGATCATATCCATCTTGGCGCGGAATTCCGGGATGTAGAAATCGTGCAGCACATCGATCGAGCGCAACAGCACTTTGACCGGCGTGCCGACCGGCAGGTGCAGGTCCGCCGCCTCGACCACGACGTCGTCCTGGCCGTTCGGGTCGCCGGGTACGATGCCGAGCGGGTTTTCAGCCGAGACGATGCGGGTGTCGGAGGTGCCGAGCTTGCCGTCCTTGCCGGGCAGACGGAAGCTCCATTGCCATTGCTGGGCGACAACCTCGATATCGGCGGCCTCGCCGGGAACGTTGACGAAGCGGCTCCAGACGAAGAGGCCGGGAACCAGCAAGCCGGTGACACCGGCCGCCGTTGCGATCATCAGCCACGATTCGAGCCGCCTGTTCTCCGGTTGATATGCCGCGCGATTGCCTTCCCGATGCCGGAAGCGGAAGACGCAATAAGCCATAAAGAGCACGACAGCGGCAAAGACGATGCCGGTGATCCAAAAGCTGATGGTGATGGTGTTGTCGATGTAGTCCCAGTTCGAGGCGATGGGCGTCCACCACCATGGGCTCAGGAGGTGGAACAGCACCGAGCCCACAACGATCAAAACGAGTACAAGCACAATGGCCATGTCCCGTCCTCCCGGTATTTCACGGGAGCGCGAAGGATCCCGGGAAGATACCAAGTGCCATCATGCTTGATTTCCTGCTGAAATTCCAGAGCCGACTATCCGATGAGGAGACGATGTCCCGGCAATCCCGAAATGCCGGGCAAACGCCTCAGATCAGCAGCAGCCCCTTCATCGAGGTATTGCCCTTGCGGCCGATGATGATGTGGTCGTGCACGGCGATGCCGAGCGGCTTGGCCGTGTCGATGATCTGCTTGGTCATCTCGATGTCCGCGCGGGAAGGTGTGGGGTCCCCAGAAGGATGGTTGTGCACCAGGATGACGGCGCTGGCTGAGAGCTCGAGCGCGCGCTTGACCACCTCGCGCGGATAGACCGGCGTGTGGTCGACGGTGCCTGTCTGCTGCACCTCGTCGGCGATCAGCCCGTTCTTCTTGTCGAGGAACAGGATACGGAACTGCTCGCGGTTCTCGAAGGCCATGGCCGAACGGCAATAGTCGAGGAGTTGCGTCCAGTTGGACAGGACTTCACGGCCGCGCACCTCGCCGCGCGCCATGCGCTGGGCTGTGGCGGCGATGACCTTGAGATCGGTCGCGACGGCCGGTCCGATGCCTTTGACTTCTTCAAGCAGGGATGCCGGCGCGCCGAGCACTTCGGCCAGCGAGCCGAAGCGGGCGATGAGCGCCTTGGCGATGGGCTTGGTGTCGACGCGCGGGATCAGCCGGAAGAGCAGCAGCTCGAGCAGTTCATAGTCGGGCAGGGCGTCCGGTCCGCCGGCGACAAAGCGCTCGCGCAGGCGGTCGCGATGGCCGTGATAGTGCGGTTTCTCGGTAGGTGCCGCCTTCTTTTGCACTGCCTCAGGCGGTTCAATCCAGCCTTCGGAAAAGAATGCCCGCTCGTCCTCGACTTTGCCCATGGTCCGCCCGCTCCCCTCAGGCTTAGGTCGAAGTGCTACGCCGGCAGGCCGGGGCGGTCGAGCTTTTTCGGCGACAGCGTGAAGATCTCGCAGCCGGTGTCGGTGACGCCGATCGTATGCTCATACTGCGCCGACAGCGAGCGGTCGCGCGTGACTGCCGTCCAGCCGTCCGACAGCACCTTCACATGCGGCCGGCCGAGATTGATCATCGGCTCGACGGTAAAGATCATGCCCGGCCGCATTTCGACGCCTTCATTGACGGTGCCGTAATGCAGGATGTTGGGCGCGTCGTGAAAAAGCTGGCCGACGCCGTGGCCGCAGAAGTCGCGCACCACCGAGCAGCGCTCGGCCTCGGCATAGGTCTGGATCGCGGCGCCGATGGCGCCGGTGCGGGCGCCGGGCTTGATCGCGGCTATGCCGCGCATCAGGCACTCATAGGTCACTTCGAGCAAGCGCTCGGCGGCACGCTTGATCGTGCCCACCGGATACATGCGCGAGGAATCGCCATGCCAGCCGTCGAGGATATAGGTGACGTCGATGTTGACGATGTCGCCTTCCTTCAGCGGCTTGTTGTCGGGGATGCCGTGGCAGACGACATGGTTGATCGAGGTGCAGGACGATTTGGTGTAGCCGCGATAATTGAGCGTTGCCGGCAGCGCACCATGGTCCATGCCGAATTCGAAGACGAAGCGGTCGATCGTTTCCGTGGTCACGCCGGGCTTCACAAGCGGCACAAGCTCGTCGAGGCAGCGCGCGGTGAGGTCGCAGGCCTTGCGCATGCCGGCGAAGCCGTCCTCGCCATAGAGGCGGATCTGACCGGTATTTCGAGGGGGAGCCGTGGAGGCGTCGAGATAGGTAACCATTTTGTCCGTTTGCCGGCGTAGGCTTCAAAGGAGCCGAACGCGAAAAATCTGCTCCAGATTTGGCACCGGAAGCCGCAAGGTTCAAGGACGAAGTGCGATTGCGGCCTCCATTGCGGCTTTCCTTCGGCCATCCCATGAGCTAGGTCGGGCCTTGGAATCCGGAGACTGACTTGACGGCGCCTGAACGCGAGAGATCGATGCTGCTGCCGGCCAGGACCGCTTTTGCGGGCCTGATGGCGCTGCTGATGCTCGCGCTGCTGGGCTTCGCTCAGGCCGAAATCTCCGCGTCCGCGACCCCGTTCTCGGGCGGTTCCAGCATCAGCGCCGTTCGTCAGGGCGATACGATCGCGCTGCTCAGAACGACCGGCAAGGCGCAGGCGCTTGAGGTCCGGGCCAGCCGGCCGCTCGCGACAAAGCTCGTCGGCGGCAATTCCGGCGCGCTCGCCCATGCATCCGATTTCCTGGTTATCGGCCGGGCGTTGCCGTCCGAGATGAGCGCCACGCCCGTATCGGCAAGCGCTACCGCTTCGCGCACCAACCAACCGCGCGCGCCGCCGGCCGCGTGAAGCCTTAGCCGCTAGGCGCGGCATTCAAACCAAAAATTCCTTTGCGCCGCGATCCGGCGACGGCCGCCGGTCGTCCGCCGGTCGCGTGCGCGTCAGTTCGGATTCTGTTCAATGCAACGCATCAAGACATTCAAGACACTCACCTGCGCGGTCGCGGCGGCCTGCTTTCTGGCGGTCCAGGCGGCAATCTGCATCGGCACCCTCTACTGGGCCATTGCCGCCACCCTTCGCATGGAAGGAACAGCAGCGGCGATCGTGCTCGGCGCCATCTTCGCGCTGCCGTCCGCTTATGTGCTGATGGTAGTTACCCGCATGGCCTATGATGCGGAGACCGACCCGGCTAACCAATAGCGGCAAGGGCGTGGAAGAGGGACAAGGGGCTGCGATGGCCGGCAGTACGGTGGAAATCCGGCATTGGCAATGCAGCCGGCATCGATGCGGACTGACCCGGATCCGCCGCACCGGCGAACCGGTTCTTCACCGCACTGAGGTCACATTTGCGAGTCAGAAGGCCGCAAAAGCAACTTTTCAGAACGAACGGCGTTGCTCTGGCTACGCCAGTTCGGGAGACAGGGGATGGACAGATTGCAATTCGAGGTGCCGGTGCGCATCACGCCCGCGCCCGGCCTGCCGATCGAGGAAATCTACAGCGTCGAGCAGGCGCTCGATTTCCTGCAGGATTGGCCGAAGCGCCGCCAAGGCAAGGTCTACGAAGCCGCGTTCAATGCCTGCTTCGGGGCGACGGTCGACGTGACCAGCGCCGAGGAGGCCTGCCGCGCGTTCGCAGCCTTCTGCCGCGTCAGCGGATTGCTGGCGAGGGACGCGATGTTTCCCGGCAAGCGTCGCAGCGGGGCAGGGACGTATCGCGAGGCGCGAGCGTAGATTTCGATCGGTTCAGCCGCCGAACGACACGCCCCGATAGCGCATTCCCACCTGCACGCCGCGCACGATCACGCGCGACAGGATTTCCATGTCCAGCGGCATTTGCGGACGCCACACGTCGAGCAGGAGAGCGACGCGGGGCTGATCCGAATTGTTCATCACTTCGTGCTCGAAAGTATCGTCCCACAGCAAGCATTCGCCGTCGGCGATGCGCCTTTCCTCATGATTGATCATCATGATCGTTGCCGGACGGCCGTCCGGCTGCTTGGGGATGACCAGGCCGAGATGGAACCGCATGATGCCGCGAAAGGGTCCGCGATGCGGCGGGATGTGCTTGCGCGGGGCGAGGAACGAGACGGCGGCCGATTTGACCTCGGGGCACTCCGAAAGCAGCCGGCTCAGGACCGGCATGCGCGTGAGGTTCGCCGGGATCGTCATGTCATAGGCCTTGAGCACGAACATGCGCCAGTCGAGACCGTCATTGGCCGAGATATTGGCCTGTTCCGGCATGATGTCGTGGAAGCGCGGCGCCTTGTTCAGCTTCGCCGCCAGCGCCTCATCGCGGATATCGCGCCAGGCGGCGGTGAACTTCGCGGCATTGGGAAAATGCGTGCCGGCATCAAGAATGGCCGGTGCATCTATGCGCTTTTCATAGATACGGCGGACCAGATTGGTTCCGAGATCGTAGGCGCCTGACATCTCATTACCTCAACCACGCTGTAATATAGTGGGATATCGCTTACGGGCCATCACTCACGGAGATTTGCTCGAGCCGTCAACACGGAGATGGACATCGCAAAGATGCGAATTTGGCGATACGATGTTTTTGCCAGGACGCCACCATGCCCGGACGCAAGCCTATGCTTTGCACGGCAGCCATGCTCATTGCTGCTGCAAATTTCGCCAACGCCCGGTCCGACACCGCTTTACCGGTGCGAAGAGCCGGCTCCAATGGTTCCGGATTGACCGAAGGCCTGTGAGTTCTCCCGGCTTTCACGGGAGCCTCAGACACTGGCCGATACGGCTTACTTGACCTTTTGAATCTCCGGTTGAATTTCCGGGCTCGGCGTCTGATCAGTTGCCGGGGCCGGCGTGCAATCCGGGCCCTTGCAGTCCAGCACGGGATCGTCGGCCGGAGGAAGACAATTTTGCCCCTGGCAATGGACTGCCGGCGGCCGCGGCATTGCTTGGCTATTCGGCTGGGCAGGCTGATCGTCTGCGCGAACCGGCGGCACGCCTGCCACGCCGGTCATTGCCGCGCATAAGAGCGTTGTCCGAAGCATCTTCATTCCCGCCTCCACGGCCGAGAGCGGAGGGAATTTTACACTTTCGGGTCGAGGACGGCTCCTGTCGTCCGCGAACGGCGTTAACAGCGCGTTTCCGCTTGCGTCCTGTCTTGTTACCGACAAGGCACGACGCTGGCCCGCCATTCAGACCGGCGTGGTTTATGGGCGCTGCTGCCGGCTTCGCCGGCGCTCAGTTGCGAGAGCAGCTTCAACACGATTTCCCGCAGCCATCGGTGCGTAGGATCGGTTGTGTTGCGTTTGTGCCAGACGATGCAGATGAGGGCAGGATCGATCGGCATGGGCGGACTGTAGATCGCCAGTCCCAAGCGAGATGCTACCTTGCGCGCGAGCTGTTCCGGAACGAGAGCGACCAGATCGCTTCCCGCCACTGCGCTACAGACGCCGCCGAACACCGGCATTGTCATGGCCACCCGCCGTTCGCGCCCCATCCGGGCCAGCGCCGCGTCGCCCATGGCCTTGAGCTTGCCCTCGGGCGAGAAGACGACGTGGCCGAGGTCGCAGAAAAGGTCGATCGGAATGACGTCTCCGGGGCTCACCTTCGCCCGCTCGAGTCTTGGGTGCCCAGCGCGGGCGATCGTCACGAATGTCGACCGAAAGGCAGGAAGATAGTCGATCCAACTGGGGAAATCGACCTTGGGAACGAGGGCAAGGTCGATACCGTGCTTTTCGAGCGTGCCGACATAGTCGTCGGGCACAAGATCCACCAGTTGGATCAGTATTTTGGGAGCAAGCCCGGAGATTGCATTGGCCAGGGCAGGCATCAGCATCTCGGCAAAGAAATCCGAACCTGCGATCTTGAAGCTTTGCTCGGCTTCGGCCGGATTGAAGCTGCCAGGCCCGGCAAGCAGCGCCGACAGTTCATCAAGGATGCGGCGAAGCGGAAGCTCGAGGTTCCGGGCGTATTGTGTCGGCACGATATGCTGTCCCTGGCGCACGAACAGCGGATCGCCGAGAAAATTCCGAAGTCGTCCCAGGCTGGCCGATATCGCCGGTTGCGACAGACCGATGCGTTCTCCGGCCTTTACGGTCGATTGCTCGCGCAGCAGCGCGTCGAGTACCCGCAGGAGATTGAGGTCGAAGCTCGATAAATTCATTCGCCGAATATATTTTATATCAGCTATCGATTTCAATTATGAAATCGGTTCTGGCAACTTCCCTGCGTCGAAAATGACGTCGGATCGCGGGAGGTTTCGGTGGCCGTTGCTTCAGTACCCTACAGCGTCCAGTGGCTTGGAACGTCCTACCGGATTTGCCTCACGGCGGAGCAAACGGCCTCGCGGCTGGGAATGTTCGAAAGCCTCGATCAGCCCGGTTACGGTCCTCCGCGCCACATCCACAATAACGAGGACGAGACCTTCCAGATCCAGTCCGGCGAAGTAGAGTTCTGGATGAACGGTCAAACGCGCATGGTCGGCCCGGGCGGTGTCGTGCACGTTGCGCGCGGAATCGAGCATGCATTCCGGGTGATCGGCGATCGACCCGCCAGAATGCTCACCATCCTGACTCCCGGCGGCTTCGAAGGCTTCTTCGCGGAGATGGCGAAACACAAGTGCCGAATCCCGGATGACATGGATCAGATCGCGGCAATCGGGGCGCGTTTCGGTCTGACCTTCACAGGCCCACCTCTGGACGCGGCTAGATAACTAACTGCGCGATAGCTAACTGCGCGTCCTTGGCGGCTCAGAGACGAGTTTCTTGAGGGAGTGCGAAAAATGGCTGAGCGATCTTCACGAGCTCGACCGCATCGCCGACAGCGCCATCCGCCTAGTGCGCGAGGAGGTGAACCAGGACGCGGTGGAACTGGACCGGCTGATCCGCGACATCGAGACCGAGATGACGGCCCTCCGGCGCGCTCGGCCTGCGCCGCCGCGCGCTGCGCAACCTGATTGTCAACGCTGCCACAACCCTGGAAGCTCTGGACGGCCATTGGTGCTGGCGACGAACTTACAGTCACGCTGAACGCAAAGAATGATCAGCTAATGCGTGAATTCGTGAGCGGCGGATTTGCTGAAAAAGAGGTTTTGCTGTAGTCGGGCAGGTAATTTACTGCACGATATTTAATCACGATCACATGTCGGATTTCGCTTTTTATGTCGAGCCGAACTCTAACAGATTCCGGCGGCCGATATCAAATATGAGGGCCTTTTATCGAGTGCCCATCGAGCCGCGGATCGCAAAGTTCTTGTCGAGATGCAAAACAGCGAAGGCTTGAGCTGTGATGCCTAGTCTAGTGAGAACCCGACATGTGTCGCAATTGACGCGGCTGCTTAGGTGGCCGGGCGTGCTGGCTTGCTGAAGGTGACTCCGCCCACATCCAACACACCCAGCGCGCCTTCCGCGACCGGGTCATTATACAGCAACGCGCGGAATTCCAGCACAGCGTAAGGGGTGGACGCCTTAGCCATAGAGCGGCCCGACAGTTCCGCGTTGGGGTTTGCGTTGGGTGAACCGCCGGGCCCTAGCCGACTCGGTAGGGGTGGGTAGAGTCGGCTAAAGCGAGGCTAAATTAGCATCTATGCATTGATATAGGTTTCTATACCTTTTCCACCGATTTCCAGGCGCCGGAATGCGGTCATTGCGTAAAGGTTTGGTCAACTATCGCACATTAGAATTCGCTAATGCGCTTTACTTTGGTGCTCTTTTGTTGGGCTGCGTTCTTCGGCTGGGATTTGGCCGCCAACCATGGTGAATTCATGCTCGCGATCGGCCATGGGGTTTTTCGGCTCGTCCACATGACGGGGCTGGCTTGAACTAAGCTCATAAGTGCGGAGAGCGTTACTGACGGGCGGCGGTGGTGGTGGCAGCGAGGGTCTCGATGGCAGCCAATCTGTTCCGGGTGTCTTACTTCGTTAACCAGCGCGCCTGTGATGGGAGCCAGGAACGCGTTTGCGTGGCGAAATTCATTGTGACTGCGGAGACGAAAGCCCTGGCGGCAGAGACCTTCGGCCGTCAGGGCGCCTGACCGGCGAGACGCATTCGGCAATCAACTAAAACACGATCTGCACCACCGATCTTTGAGCGGCCCGCTGCCTCATTGGGGCGGGCACGCCAGTAACTAAAGTCCGAAAGAGAACACTTCGGGACGGCTCGTCTCGTAGCCAAGGCGGGGCTTGGAACTGCCAACCTCGGTCTGTGGTGAATTGGCGGTTCCGGTCGCAGTACAGTCAAGTTTGGCCGCTGCAGTCGCCTTGATCGACAGCCCTGCACATGTCTTTTGGGCAGTGAGCGTTGGCTTCTTGTCGTGGGCCACAGCGGCACTTGACGCCGCGAGAACGAGAGCCGCACAAACGATTGCCGTTTTCATAGCGTTACCCCTTCTTTAGCAACAGCTGATGAGAGGGTAACGTAACGTTAACCAATCGTCAACGCGACACCGGACCAAGCCGGATTTCGAGCCCGATATAGCCAAAGATTGGACAGAGTCGGCATAAGCGTCGCGAAGTACTTGAAAAGACTGGTACGCCCAAGGGGAATCGAACCCCTGTTACCGCCGTGAAAGGGCGGTGTCCTAACCGCTAGACGATGGGCGCGCTCAGACGAAGCGGCTTATAATTGCGTTGTTGCCAACCGGCAACCCATCTGCCGCCACATGCGACAACTTTTTTCAAGACGGCACAAAGCCCCTCGGGTGGCGGTTTCGCTTGGCCGCGCATCCCTGGAGATTAGCCGGAACATCCTCGCGATCGTCATTCTATGGCGGAGCAAGGAGCGAAGCGACGCGCGCAGACCATAGACTCCGCGAGGCTGACGTGCCGCAACGGTGCAGAACTTGCGCCGCTGCACTCCGCGGTCAAGGTCACGGAATGGATCCTCGGGTCTGCGCGTCCGCTTCGCTCCCGCTCCGCCCGTGGATGACGAGGCGACGGATGCCTCGGCTAATCGCCGACGTCTTTGATGGGCGTGTTGAGACTAATATCGGCATTGGCGGCGATCGGCTCGCAACCGGTCAAACGGCCATGCTCACGAGGCCAGGCCGAACGTATCAGCCGTCCTCGCCGCCGCTGCGCCTGCGGCAGCGCCAGTTCCAGTCGCGCTCGGGGCCGACGTCGATATGGACGGATTCGGTGTGGCAGTAGGTGCCGACGCCGCCGCGGCCGGGCATGGAGCGGACGTAGCTCGCCAGTTCCCATTTCGACACGCCGGGCAACTGAATGTCGGCGGCGGCGCAATACATGTGCAGCGAGTTCTTGGCGCCGTTGGCGCGGCGGTTGCGCGAGGGATCGCGATAGCCGGAGGTGACGATCATCTTGCGGCCGAAATGGCCCTCGATCGTCTTCAGCACCCGTACCAGCGACGGCTTGAGGCAGGCGACGTCGACGCTTTCGTTCTGTTTCAAAAGGCCATTGGGCGCGAGCCTGGCCAAGCCGGCGGCCGACGCCACCTGGTAGGAACCGCCGCCGCCTTCGTCCTCGTTGAGGTCGACGTCGCTCTCGTCGTCGATGCCGGATTTGCGCTTGATCTCGAACAGCGCCGTCTGGCGCACGCCGGGAAGAGCGTCGGCGCCCGTGATGTGATTGCTCGGGTTGTCGAGCGAGGCCAGTTGCACCGGCTTTTCGGCCGGGGTCGCCGAGGCCAGCGTCACGATCGGCTTGGCCGGCGGCGGCGTGGTCTTGGCCTGCGCGGCGGGCTGGTCGCCGGAGCGCGCATTGTTGATCAGGGGGGCGGGGGCGGCCGAAGCCGGCGTGGTGCTGAACAGCGAGGCGAACAGGCTCTTCTTCGGCGCGGCGATCTGCGGCTGCGCCGGCTCGGCCGCGGTCACATAGACGCCGTTGCTCATGGCCTGCGTGGTCGCCTGCGCCTTCGACGCGACGGTGGCGGCATCGCCGGCGGCGACCTGCTTGGCGACGGCTAGCGTCTGTTCCGCTGTTTGCGCCTGCTGAACCAGCGGTTGCGGCGTGCTCCCGGCAATGGCCTGGGCGCCGGCAGGAATGGCGATGGGGAACGTGGCGTCCGGCCGCGTCTCCGGCACATAGGCGACCTTCTCGGGCAAAGGCGCATCGCCCTCGCTCATCACGGTCGACGTCGCTTCGGCCGGCGCCGATGCCTGCAAGGACGAATCGGCCGAGGTCGCAGTCTTGGCGCTGGATGTCGCGCTCATTTCGCCGGCGGTTGAATTGTAGGCGGGCGAAACGACCGACATCGTCGGGTCGCCGGTCGATGTGCAGGAGGCCAGGAGCACGGAGAAAAGCGCTGCCGCAATGCTGCAGCTTCCCCTTCGTGCAAGACGCCAACCTGCTGATTTCAAAACAAATTCCCCCTCGATATCCGGTCGGTTCGTCATCGCCGCGCCACTCCAGTACCGCGCCGCGATAACCCTCCTGTTCCCAACCGGAAACGGGACGTGTGTCGAATCTGCAAGCCTCGGAATTATTCTGCGTCGGAAGGTGATTTGAGGCCGCCGAACGATTGACGCCACCATTTCGCCCTGTTTTGGCGGCCCGTCAACTCACCACACATTACAGCCCGTTACACACGCACCTTGACATAGGTGCCCGGCGCATCTCCCAAGGTTTTCATACGCTTGCCGGGTTTGCGGGCGGGTACGCGAATGTCGTCCTGGGCCTCGATCCAGTGCTGCCAGTGCGTCCACCATGAACCAGGATGCTCGTGCGCCGCGGCAAGCCACGCGCTGAAATCGCCCACCGGCTTGCCGCCGGTCCAGTACTGATATTTCCTAGCGGCAGGCGGGTTGACGACGCCCGCGATGTGACCGGAACCCGCCATTACATACTCGACGTCGCCGCCGAAAAACTGCGACCCCAGGAACACCGAAAGCGCCGGCGCGATGTGATCTTCCTTCGTGGCCAGGTTGTAGACGGGGATGGTGATGTCGGCCAGCGAGACCGTGCGCCCGGCAAGCTCCATTGTGCCGCGCGAGAGATTGTTCTCGAGATAGCAATTGCGCAGATAGAACGAGTGGTTGGCCGCCGCCATGCGCGTGGAATCGGAATTCCAGTAGAGCAGGTCGAAGGGCAGGGGCTCCTTGCCGCGCATGTAGTTGTTGACGACATAGGGCCAGATCAGGTCGCCCGAGCGCAGCATGTTGAAGGCGGTGGCCATCTTGGTGCCGTCGAGATAGCCCTTTTCGTTCATCGAGCGCTCGACCGCGGCGACCTGGTCCTCGTCGACGAACACCTTGAGGTCGCCGGCATAGGTGAAGTCCACCTGGGTGGCGAAGAAGGTGGCCGATCTGATGCGGTGGTCGCCTTCCTGCGCCAACAGCGCCAGCGCGGCAGCCAGGAGCGTGCCGCCGACGCAGTAACCGATGGCGTTGACTTCCTTTTCGCCGGTCGCCTTCTCCACCATGTCGAGGCCGAATTGCAGGCCTTCGCGGATATAGGCCTCCCAGCCCTTGGCGCCGTGACGCTCGTCGGGATTGATCCAGGAGATGACGAAGACGGTGTGGCCCTGCTCGATCGCCCAGCGGATGAAGGACTTTTGCGGGTTGAGGTCGAGAATATAGAATTTGTTGATCCATGGCGGGCAGATCAGCAGCGGCCGTCTCAGCACCGTCTCGGTTACCGGGTCGTATTGGATGATCTCTGCGACATCGCTGCGGCCGATGACCTTGCCGGGTGTGGTGGCGATGTTCTTGCCGATCTCGAAGGGCGTGTAATCGGCCTGGCGCAGCTTCAGATCGCCTCGGCCCGCGGCGATGTCCTCGGCCAGCATCTTCATGCCGCGCACCAGGTTCTCGCCATTCGAGGCCATGGTCTCGCGGAACAGCTCGGGATTGGTCAGGATGAAGTTCGACGGGGCGATCGCGTTCGACACCTGCTTGACGTAGAAGCTCGCCTTGTGGCGGGTGTGCTCATCCAGGCCTTCGGCATGCTCGACAAGCTCGTTCGCCCAGCGCGAGGTGACGAGATAGGCCTGCTTGAGGAAGTCGAAGAAGGCGTTGCGGCCCCATTCGGGGTCCTGGAAGCGCTTGTCGCCGCGCTCGGGCTGAACCGCGTCCTGTGGCGCTTCGGCGTTGGGATTGACCTTCTGGATGGCGTTCGCCCAGACGGTCATGTAGCCGGCAAACAGCCGCGTCTGCGCTTCGAGCGCGCGTTGCGGGTCGCCCAGCCAGTATTCCGAAAGCTTGGAGAAGGTCTTGACCATGTCGACGACGGGTTCGGCGACATGGTCGCGCACTTCGCCCTTCTCGCGCGGTTCGGCCCAGGCGGAAGCCGCCTTGCCGGCCTGCTCGACCATGCGCGCCATGTTCAGGGCGAAGCGCTCGGGATCCTTCACCAGATATTGCTCGATGGCCGAAGGTCCGCCATTTTCCGCTTTGTCCGAATCGTCAGGTTTGGACATGGTTCGCGGGGTTCCTCCCGGAGCGTTTTCTTGACATATTACCATGGGACATCTGACCGGGTCCAATTCGCTCTAACCCGGCTGCCAGGAAAACAATATGACGATTAATGTTGGCGGGACTTTTTTTCTCAAGCCGGGTTCGATTTGCCGCATGGCGCTGATGGCGGGGCTGGTCGGCACGCTGCTGCCCGCTGCCGGCTGCACGAGCACCAGCACGAACAATGCGCCGACGGCGCCGACCGAAGGTCCGAGGGACACCGGTTCCTATCCGAACCTCAACATCCCGCCGCAGGTGGCCGCCAAGCAGCTCACCAAGGAAGAGACCGCGGCGAACCTCGCCCAGCTCAAGGCCGAGGAGCAGATGCAGATTGCCAAGGGCAGCGGCGTCAAGGCGCCGGCGAATTCGGCAGCGCTCAACACTTTGGCCAAGACGCATGGCGCCGACACGCTGAAGCAGATCGAGGGCAAATGCGACCCCGCCCTCGACCCTAGCTGCAATTAGGTCTATATCGCGCGCCGAAACTCTGATGGTCTGGAACTGAAATGGAAGAATTTCACAAGGTCCGCCGGCTTCCGCCTTACGTGTTCGAGCAGGTCAACCGGCTGAAGGCCAGCGCCCGTTCGCGCGGCGCCGACATCATCGACCTTGGCATGGGCAATCCGGACCTGCCGACGCCGAAAGCCATCGTCGACAAATTGTGCGAAGTAGTGCGCGATCCGCGCACGCATCGCTACTCCGCTTCGCGCGGCATTCCGGGCCTGCGCCGCGCCCAGGCCAATTATTATCAGCGCCGCTTCGGCGTGAAGCTCAATCCCGATACGCAAGTGGTGGCGACGCTGGGCTCGAAGGAGGGCTTCGCCAACATGGCGCAGGCGATCACCGCGCCCGGCGACGTCATCCTGTGCCCCAATCCGACCTATCCGATCCATGCCTTCGGCTTCATTATGTCGGGCGGGGTGATCCGTTCACTGCAGGTCGAGCCCGATGACGGCTTCATCCCGGCGGTCGAGCGCGGCATCCGCCATTCGATCCCCAAGCCGCTGGCGCTGATCCTCAATTATCCGTCGAACCCGACGGCGCTTGTCGCCTCGCTCGATTTCTACAAGGACGTGGTGGCCTTCGCGAAGAAGAACGACATCATCATCCTGTCGGATCTCGCCTATTCGGAAATCTATTTCGACGGCAATCCGCCGCCGTCGGTGCTGCAGGTGCCGGGCGCGATGGATGTCTGCGTCGAGTTCACCTCGATGTCGAAGACCTTTTCCATGCCCGGGTGGCGCATGGGCTTCGCGGTCGGCAACGAGCGGCTGATTTCGGCACTGACGCGGGTGAAATCCTACCTCGACTATGGCGCGTTCACACCGATCCAGGTTGCGGCGGCGCATGCGCTGAACGGCGACGGCGCCGACATCGAGGAGGTGCGCGAGGTCTACCATAAGCGGCGCGACGTAATGGTCGACTCCTTCGGCCGCGCCGGCTGGACCATTCCCGCGCCGGCGGCCTCGATGTTCGCCTGGGCGCCAATCCCGGAGCCGTTCCGCCATCTCGGCTCGCTCGAATTCTCCAAGCTGCTCATCGAGCATGCGGATGTCGCGGTGGCGCCGGGCGTCGGCTTCGGCGAGCATGGCGACGACTATGTGCGCTTGGCGCTGGTCGAGAACGAGCACCGGATCCGCCAGGCCGCGCGCAACATCAAGAAGTTCCTCGCGACCACCGCCAAGCAGCCCAACAATGTGGTGCCTTTAGCCGCTCATCGTTGAGTTGCCTGACATTTTTTGCACCTGACATTTTTTGCAAGTTGAGGGGCGTCGCCGGTCATGGCTGAAGCATTGCGTGTTGGAATTGCCGGCCTTGGCACGGTGGGCGCCTCGGTGGCGCGCGTGCTGCGCGACAAGGCGGCCGAGCTTACCCGGCAGTGCGGTCGCGACATCGTTGTGACCGCCGTTTCGGCCCGCGATCCGAAACGCGACCGAGGCATTGATCTCAGCGTCGCCAAATGGTTCGACGATCCGGTCAAGCTGGCCGAAAAGGCCGATATCGACGTCTTCGTCGAGCTGATCGGCGGTGACGAGGGGCCGGCGCGGCTCTCGGTGAAAGCGGCGCTCGAGGCCGGGCGCCATGTCGTGACCGCCAACAAGGCGCTGCTTGCCAAGCATGGCGTAGCGCTTGCCGAGATCGCCGAGAAGAAGGGTGTGCTGCTCAACTACGAGGCGGCGGTGGCCGGCGGCATCCCGGTCATCAAGACGATGCGCGAGGCGATGGCCGGCAATGCGGTGACGCGTGTCTTCGGCATCCTCAACGGCACCTGCAACTACATCCTGACGCGCATGGAGGCGGAGGGCATCTCCTTCGACGCCTGCCTGAAGGATGCGCAGCGGCTCGGCTACGCCGAGGCCGATCCGACCTTCGATATCGAAGGTCACGATACGGCGCACAAATTGTCGATCCTGACCAGCCTTGCGTTTGGGACGAAGATCGCCGCCGGCGATATCTATATGGAAGGCATCTCCAATATCACCCAGGCCGACATCCGCGCGGCGGCCGATCTCGGCTACCGCATCAAGCTGCTCGGCGTCGCGCAGCGCACCGATAGCGGCATAGAGCAGCGTGTCCATCCGACCATGGTGCCGACGGCGTCGGTCATCGCGCAGGTGCATGGCGTCACCAACGCAGTGGCGATCGAGACCGATATCCTGGGCGAGCTCCTGCTTTCCGGCCCAGGCGCGGGTGGCAATGCCACCGCCTCGGCGGTCGTCGGCGACATTGCCGACATCGCCAAGAGCCGGCCGGGCTTCCAGCATGGCCCGGTCTTCGGCTGGCCGGCGAAGGAACTGAAGCCTTACAAGAAAGCGCAGATGCGCAGCCATGCCGGCGGCTATTTCATCCGGTTGACCGTGCATGACCGCACGGGCGTGTTCGCGGCCATCGCCAAGCGCATGGCCGACAACGACATCTCGCTGGAATCGATCGTTCAACAGGCTGCCGGCGCGGAAACGCAGGCGCAGAAGACGGTCATCCTTGTTACCCACGAGACCACGGAAGCGGCGGTGCGCAAGGCCGTCGAAGGCATCACCAAGGACGGTCATCTGACCGACAAGCCGCAGGTGATCCGCATCGAGCGGGCGGAATAAACCAAGTCCAGTTTCCTCTTCAATCGATTGATTTTGCTGTCATTTCAAAAATTGACGGGGCAAGTCTTGCCGTTGTCATGGAGCTTTGCCAGAAGAAGCCCACCTCTGGCGGGAGGTTGAGTTTCACGAGGAATTCCTGTCCATGAACATAGCCCAGGACATCACCGCCGGTCTCGACCGGATCCTTACGATGGAAGTCGTGCGTGTGACCGAACGGGCCGCCGTCGCGGCGGCAAGGCTGCGCGGGCGCGGCGATGAGAAGGCTGCCGATCAGGTGGCGGTCGACGCCATGCGCCAGGAGCTCAACCGGCTGGCCATCAAAGGCACGGTGGTGATCGGCGAAGGCGAGCGCGACGAGGCGCCGATGCTCTATATCGGCGAGGAGGTCGGCACAGGCAAAGGCCCGGCCGTCGACATCGCGCTCGATCCGCTCGAGGGCACGACGATCTGCGCCAAGAACCTGCCCAACGCGCTGGCCGTCATCGCCATCGCGGAAAAGGGCAGCCTGCTGTTCGCGCCCGACGTCTACATGGACAAGATCGCCATCGGTCCCGGCTATCCCGAAGGTCTGATCGACATCGACGCCTCGCCGGCCGAAAACCTCGCCAATCTGGCCAAGGCCAAGGGCGTGGCCGTCTCAGACATCACCGCCTGCATCCTCGACCGGCCGCGTCACGCCAAGCTGATCGACGCCGTGCGCGCCACGGGTGCGGCGATCCGGCTGATCGGCGACGGCGATGTCGCGGGCGTCATCCACACCACCGATCCGGACGAGACCGGCATCGACATCTATCTCGGCACCGGCGGCGCGCCGGAGGGCGTGCTGGCGGCGGCCGCACTTCGCTGCACCGGCGGACAGATGCAGGGCCGGCTGATCCTCGACACGCCGGAGAAGGTGGCGCGCGCGCACCAAATGGGCATTTCCGACCCGAAGCGGATCTACCGCGCCCAGGACATGGCGCGCGGCGACGTGCTGTTCGCGGCGACCGGCGTCACCGACGGCAATTTGCTCGAGGGCGTGAAGTTCGGCCGCACTTTCATCACCACGCACACCATCGTGCTGCGGTCGTCCTCGCGCACGGTGCGCGAGATCAAGGCGCGTCACCAGGATCTGGATAAGTTCTGATTTCGCTTCGTCCGGGCGCTTTGCCGCAATTCAAGGAAAACGTTCCACACCTTTCCCGGTTTGCCCGCTTCCCCGCAATTGCTCCGGCCGTCGCATATTGATATCTGCGCAAGGATGATGTGCAGACGGCGCGTCGCATGACGGGCGAGAAACGGTTCTTCCTCGATGTCAGGCAGTCGGCGACCGGTGTTTCCTGGGAACACCGGCTGACCGAGCGCCAGGACATGGCTGCCTTGGCCATGGCGCAGGGCCATGGCGTGCCCGACATCGTGGCGCGGGTGCTTGCCGGGCGCGGCGTCAGCGTGGAGCAGACCGCGCGCTTCCTCGATCCGACCATTCGCGAGCTTCTGCCGAACCCAGCGTCGCTGACCGATATGGAGAAAGCGGCGGCGAGGCTGGCCGATGCGGTCGTCGCCCACGAAAAAGTGGCGATCTTCGGCGACTACGATGTCGACGGCGCGGCGTCGTCGGCGCTCATCAAACGCTTTCTCACGCATTTTTCGGTGCCGTCGGAAATCTACATCCCGGACCGCATCTTCGAAGGCTACGGACCCAATCCGGAAGCGATGCGGGACTTGATCTCGCGCGGCGCGAAGCTGATCGTCACCGTCGACTGCGGCACCAACAGCGCGACCTCGATCGACGCGGCCAGGCAAGCCGGCGCCGATGTCGTGGTGCTCGATCATCACCAGGTCGGCGGCCCGCTGCCGGCGGCGGACGCCGTGGTCAATCCCAATCGCGAGGACGACCTGTCGAGGCAGGGACATCTGTGCGCCGCCGGCGTCGTCTTCCTGTGCCTGGTACAGACGGCCAAAGTGCTGCGCGAGAGGCTGCCGAATGCCGCGCCGGTCGACCTGCTTTCGATGCTCGATCTGGTGGCGCTGGCGACGGTCTGTGACGTGGTCCCGCTCACCGGCGTCAACCGCGCCTTCGTCGTCAAGGGGCTACAGGTGTTGCGCCAACAGAAGAATGAGGGGCTGGCGGCGCTGGCGCGGGTCTCGCGCATCGGCGAGCCGATCAACACCTTCCATCTGTCATTCCTGATCGGCCCGCGCATCAATGCCGGCGGCCGCATCGGCGATGCCGCGCTCGGCAGCCGGCTTCTGGCCACCGACGATCCCGTCGAGGCGGCAGGCATTGCCGAGACACTGGATCGGCTGAACCAGGAACGCCAGCAGATGGAGCAGGAGATGCTGGCACAGGCGCGCGCCGAGGCCGATGCGGAGCTTGCCGGCGGCAACGGCCCGGCAGTCATCGTCACCGCCAGCAACAGCTGGCATCCGGGCATCGTCGGGCTGATCGCCTCGCGGCTCAAGGATCATGCGCGCCGGCCGGCCTTCGCCATCGCCTTCAATTCGGCCGGCATCGGCACGGGCTCCGGCCGCTCGGTGACCGGGTTCGACCTCGGCCGGCTGGTGCGCGAGGCGGCCGAGGCCGGGCTGATCGTCAAGGGGGGCGGCCACGCGATGGCCGCCGGCATCACCGTCGAGCGTGCGAAGCTCGGCGAACTGCGCGCCTTTTTTGAGGAGCGCGCCGCGGCCGACGTGTTTCGCCTGCAGAACGAGGAAAGCCTGGCGATCGACGGCGCCTTGGCCGCCGAGGGCGCCACGATCGCGCTGCTCGACGCGCTGGAGAAAGCCGGGCCGTTCGGGGCCGGGCACATCGCGCCGGTGTTCGTGCTGCCGCGCCATCGGCTGGCCGACGCGCGCGCGATCGGCACCAACCACATCCGCGTGGATCTGCAGTCGCAAAGCGGCGGCAACATCCAAGCCATAGCGTTCCGTGCGGTCGACACCGCGCTCGGCGAATTCCTGTTTAAGAACAGGGGCAGGACCGTGCATATCGCCGGTTCATTGTCGGGCAATTACTGGAACGGCAACCGCGTGGTGCAGTTCCGCATCAGCGATGCGGCGCTGGCGTAAGGTGGGCTGATATTCAGGTGATGCCGGCCACCTTGAGAATGGCGGTGGACTGCAATCACACCAGAACGGACTGCAGCCGGGTCAGTTCGCTGATCTGCGCCTTCGTCGCCTGGTAGCCGATGCTGATCGCCTCGTCGGCGCGGTGGAATTCGGTCAGGCCGATATGGCTGAGTTTCGGCTGCAGCGACATGTCCGGCGGGTCGCCGGCCAGCCTGGCGCGCGAAATCCGGTCCTGGATGATGTTGAACGCCTCGACCATCACGCCGGTGATGCCAAGGCGGGTATGATGGGCCTGATGCTCGGGCTGGCCGAGTCTCGGCGCGTCATTCTCCACGACCAGTTCGCCGGCGCTGTGCTTTATCACGGCGGCGCGGCCGAACAGGTCGTAGTGCAGGTTGACGGCGACCACGAGCGGCTGCTCATAGGCGCGGCAGACCGACACAGGCACCGGATTGACCAGCGCGCCGTCGACCAGGATGCGGCCGTTGCAGTTCACCGGCTCGAAAACGCCGGGCAGCGCGTAGGAGGCGCGCATGGCGGTGATCAGCGAGCCATTCGACAGCCAGATCTCATGGCCGGTGCGAATTTCCGAAGTGACGGCGACAAAGGGCTTCGACAAGTTCTCGAAGCGGACGCCGGCGAGATGCTCGCGCAGCCGCGCGTCGAGCTTCATGCCGCCGAACAGGCCGCTGCCGCGCAGATTGAGATCAAGAAGGCCGAAGATGCGCCGCTTGGTCAGGCTTCGGGCAAACTCCTCCAGCTCGTCCAGCTTGCCGGCAAGGTAGCAGCCGCCGACCAGCGCGCCGATCGAGGTGCCGGCAATCATCGATACTTCGATGCCGGCCTCGTCGAGCGCGCGCAGCACACCGATATGGGCCCAGCCCCTGGCGCAACCGCCGCCGAGCGCCAGCGAAATGCCGATTTTCTTCTGAGAGGTCGGGTCAGACGCGCCGCCGGACGATGCCGGGCCATTGGCCTCCCGAACGTCAGGTCTGCTGCGCAATGACGCCCATTCGAGCATCATGATCTCCCTTGTCCCATATCCCTTCTACCAAAAGGATATTTGAGAATAGTGAATCTGAATGGTTTGTGAATATCGAATGGTTCACACCGGCTTCCGATACGTCTGGTCCGCATCGAACAGCGGCTTGCTGCCATCGCCGACAAGCACCGCCTTGCCGTCGCTGAGCCCCACCGTCCGATAAAAACAAGAACGCCGTCCGGTGTGGCAGGTTGCGTCGTGGCCCAACACTTTGACGCGCAACCATATCGCGTCTTGGTCACAATCCGTGCGCATCTCGACGACCTGCTGGAAATTCCCCGAGGTCTCGCCCTTCTTCCACAGCGCTTTGCGCGAGCGCGACCAGTAATGAGCTATGCCGGTCTCAAGCGTCAGCGCCAGCGCCTCGGCGTTCATATGTGCGACCATCAAGAGCATGCCGTCGCCGGCATCGGTGACGACGACCGTGACGAGGCCGGCCGCATCGAAGCGCGGAGAAAGGACGGAGTCTTCCTCCAGCGATTTCTTGTCGGATGGGGCTTTGGGGAATTGCAGTGCCGACATCGCCGGTCGCTCTTTCTTTCTAGAGGCCGGCGACGGCCGGCGATCAGCCGCCGGCGCGCACCATGGTGACAAAGCGGACCTGCTCCTCGGGCGTGTCCTTGAAGACGCCGGTGAAGGTGGAGGTCAGCGTGGTCGAATCCTGCTTGCGGATGCCGCGCATGGCCATGCACATATGCTCGGCCTCGAGCATGACAGCGACGCCGCGCGGGTTGAGCACGTCCTGGATGACGCCTGCGATCTGTGCGGTCATCGCTTCCTGCGTCTGCAGGCGGTGCGCGAAGATGTCGACGACGCGCGCGATCTTCGACAGGCCGACGACCTTGCCGTCAGGCAGATAGCCGACATGCGCCTTGCCGATGATCGGCACCATGTGATGCTCGCAATGCGAATGGAATTTTATGTTCCTGACGATGACGAGATCGTCATAGCCGGCGACTTCCTCGAAGGTGCGGCCAAGCTCGTCGGCCGGGCACATGTCATAGCCGTTGAACATTTCGCGGAAGGCTTTGGTGACGCGCTTGGGCGTGTCGATCAGGCCTTCGCGGTCCGGATTGTCGCCGGTCCAGCGCAAAAGCGTGCGCACGGCGGCTTCGACCTCGGCTTCGCTCGGCCGGTCGGTGACGGGCTTTTCCAAATATTCGGACGGGGGCATGATTTTCTTGATGACGGCATCCATAAAGGCGTCTCCCGTAGTCCCACTCAAAGGTGGAACGAGTTGAACGGACCACGACCTTTTGGGTGAAAATCGCCCATTTCCATCCCGCAAGCGGCGTGAACAGATGAGCAGGGACAACGGCTTTTTCGTCGCCTTGTCGATGCCCGACTGCGACCATTATATATGGTTCGAGCGGCGCGAAAGGAAGACGCGAGAGCGGCAAAGCCTGTTCGCTTGGCGGCGACGGATTGGAAAAATATGATCGACGACGTCTACAATGCGAAAATTCTCGGTTTCGCCGGGAATATAGGGCGGATCGGCCGGCTCGACGATGCCGACGCGACGGCCAGGGCGCATTCCAAATTGTGCGGCTCGACCGTCACGGTCGACCTCAAGATGGACGGCGACGTGGTGACCGATTTCGCCCATGACGTGAAGGCCTGCGCGCTCGGCCAGGCCTCGTCCTCGATCATGGCCCAGCATGTGGTCGGCGCCAGCGCCGACGAATTGCGCGCCGTGCGCGAAACCATGCTGAAGATGCTGAAGGAGAACGGCGCGCCGCCGGAAGGCCGTTTCGCCGACCTCAAATATCTGGAGCCGGTGCGCGACTACAAGGCGCGCCATGCCTCGACCATGCTGACCTTCGACGCGGTGGTCGACGCGATCGGCCAGATCGAGAAGAAGCGCGCCGAACAGGCGGCTTGAGCGCAGCGGTCAGGCCGCTCCGCTGGTCACAGCGAACTCGCTTCGGATCCAGTCGGCGAACGCTCTGGCCGGTTCCGGCAGATTCCGCAAGCTCCTGGCCACCAGCCAGTAGGCGCCGGAAGCAACATCGATATCGAACGGCTTGATCAAAGTGCCCGACGCAAGTTCGTCGCCGATCTGCAAGAGATCGCCGAGCGCCACGCCATGTCCGAGCAGCGCGGCCTGTTTCGACAGCGAGATGTCGGCCAGCATCGGGCCACGCGCGGGCACTGCGTCGGCGGGCACGCCGGCGGCCTGGAACCAGCGCGCCCAACCCTGGCGGTTTTCCTCATGCAGCAGCGTGTAATGGCGAAGGTCGATCGGCTTTTCCAGCGGAGGGCCGGAGGCGAGCAGCGCCGGCGACAGGACCGGTGAATCGACAGTCGAGGCCAGGCGCTCGGCCTCGGCACGCGGCCATGACGTGGCGTGGGCGCTAAAACGCAAGGCGAGCTCGGGCTGATCGCTGCGGAACTCGATCAGGCGCGGATCGCCCTCTAGCGACACATCGATATCGGGCCGCAATTGGCGGAAGCGATTGAGCCGCGGCACCAGCCATACGGCGGCAAGCGACGGTTCGACGCTGACGCGGACAATCGCCTCCGCGGGCGAGGCTGTGAGCTCCGAAAGCACGCGATCGATGTCGTCGAAGCTTCTGACCAATCGGTCGAGTAGCAGATGTCCCGCATCCGTCAGCTCGACGCGGCGATGGAGGCGCAGAAACAGCGGTCTGCCCAAAAAGGTCTCGAGCTCTCGTATCTGCCGGCTGATCGCAGCCTGCGAGACGTAAAGCTCCTCGGCCGCACGGCTGAAGCTCAAATGCCGGCCGGCAGATTCGAAACTCCTGAGAGCCGTCAGCGGCAGCCGGCCACGCTTCATTCGCATAACCTCAGGTTATCCGAAGCGGAAATTATACTCGTTTGAGAGGGAAGGCCAGTGGCAGTCTAATCGGTGCTCAAAGGAGCACTGCCATGAATCAGTTCCTGGCCATTCTGAGCGACGTCATGCTGATCGCGACGTTTCAGTGGCGCGACACGAGCCGGCACCCCGGCTGGTGCGAGGAAAGGCCCGGCAGTTCCATGCGCCAGTGGCCGACCGGCATCCTGTCCGTCGCCGCAGGCCATGAGGGGAAAGGGCGTTGCGTTCGAGGTCGGAAGGACACATCTATCGCGTAGCAAAACAACCGCGGAGATGCGGGTGGGCGACCATCCCGGACATACGCATGATGGCCGGCCAATCCAGCGCGGGCGCAACTGGCCGGGGCCTTGGCGCAAGACGCCCGGGCGCATCCTGGGGACCTCGCTCGTGCGCCTCTACCAGCTGACGCTGTCCGGCTTTGTCGGCAACAGCTGCCGGCACCTGCCGACCTGCTCCGAATATGCGCATGAGGCGATTGCCCGCCATGGCCTGTGGGCGGGCGGCTGGATGGGACTGTTCCGGGTGCTGCGCTGCGGGCCGTTTGGGACGCATGGCATCGACCGCGTGCCGGAGGTGCTTGCCCAGCGCTATGTCTGGTTCATGCCCTGGCGCTATTGGCGGATCGGCAAAAGGCACAGCGAGCCCGAAATCTGATCGCTTCGCCGTCCCGCGCGACGCGGATTTTAACGATCCGGTAGGGTTAACGCGAAGCTGCACGAACACTGGGAATTTGAGACAAAATCGAGACAAGTCGCCTCGCTAAGCCGCTCCTGCAATCTCATTCCGGAGTGACTTCGCCTTGCGCCAGATGGACCGCTATCCTTTCATTTTCGCCATCGTCCTTTTCCTGCTGGCCTGGATGCTGGGCTTGCCGGTGCGGGCGCAATCGGCGCCGCTCGGCGACATCCACTGCACGCTGATCCAGGACCAGCAAAGCGGCGCAACACTTTACCAGGACGGCGTCTGCGACCAGCGTGTCAGTCCGGCCTCGACCTTCAAGGTGCCCCTGGCGCTGATCGGCTACGATGCCGGCATCCTGAGCGACGAGCATACGCCGAGCTGGGAGTACAAGCCGGAGTTCAAGGCGGCGAAGCGCGACCAGAAGACCGTCGATCCGACGATCTGGGAGCGCGATTCCATCGTCTGGTATTCGCGCGAGATCACGCGGCGGCTCGGTGCCGAGAAGTTCGCCGGCTACATGTCGAAATTCGGCTATGGCAACAAGGATGTCTCGGGCGATGCCGGCAAGGACAACGGGCTGACGCAATCCTGGATCAATTCCTCGCTCGAGATATCGCCGGTCGAGCAGACGGTGTTTCTGCGCCAGCTGCTCGCCGGCAAGATGCCGGTGTCGGCGAAGGCGCATGAGATGACCAGGGCGATCCTACCGACCTTCGCGGCAGGGAACTGGACGGTGCAAGGCAAGACGGGCAGCACCAGGCTCGGCCAGGACGGCAAGCGCTCGCTTGGCTGGTTCGTCGGCTGGGCCGAGAAGGGGAGCCGGCGCATCGTCTTTGCAAGGCTAGTCGTCGATGCCAAGCGTACCGGAGAGCCGAAGGGTCTCGCGACGCGGGCGGCGTTCCTGAAGGATTTGCCCGGCCTCGTCAAATAGAACGGGTTGCGGCTTTACGGCGGCGGAAACTCCTCATAAAAGACTGCCGCGCCGGACGCCTCCGGCTAACCCTCTGCAAGCCGCAACGCATCCAGCGACATGCATTTCACCACCCGCGCTCGTTTGCGGGACTGGATAGGAGAATCCTGATGCCGAATTCCGTTTCCCTGACATTTCCCGATGGTTCGGTCCGCGAGTACGACGCGGCGCTGACCGGCGCCGGTCTTGCCGAATCGATCTCCAAGTCGCTGGCCAAGAAGGCTGTCGCCTATAGCCTCGACGGCACCGTTCGCGATCTTTCCGATCCGCTCGGCACGTCCGGCAAGGTCGAGATCATCACTCGCGAGGATCCGCGCGCGCTGGAGCTCATCCGCCACGATGCCGCGCATGTGCTGGCAGAGGCCGTGCAGGAGCTGTGGCCGGGAACGCAGGTGACGATCGGGCCGGTTATCGAGAACGGGTTCTACTACGACTTTGCCAGGAACGAGCCGTTCACGCCGGACGATTTTCCGGTGATCGAAAAGAAGATGCGCGAGATCATCCAGCGCAACAAGCCGTTCACCAAGGAAGTGTGGTCGCGCGAGAAGGCGAAGAAGGTCTTCGCCGAGAAGGGCGAGCGCTACAAGCTTGAACTGATCGACGCCATTCCGGAGGACCAGGACCTCAAAATCTACGCACAGGGCGAGTGGTTCGACCTGTGCCGCGGTCCGCACATGGCTTCGACCGGGCAGATCGGCAATGCCTTCAAGCTCATGAAGGTGGCGGGCGCCTATTGGCGCGGCGACTCGAACAATCCGATGCTGACGCGCATCTACGGCACAGCCTTTGCCGACCAGGCGCAACTCGATGCCTACCAGACCCTGCTGGAAGAGGCCGAGAAGCGCGACCACCGCAAGCTCGGCCGCGAGATGGACCTGTTCCATTTCCAGGAAGAGGGACCGGGCGTCGTCTTCTGGCACGCCAAGGGCTGGAAGATGGTGCAGAACCTGATCAACTACATGCGCCGCCGCCTCGACGAGCACGGCTATCAGGAAGTCAATGCGCCGCAGGTGCTGGACAAGAGCCTGTGGGAGACGTCGGGACACTGGGGCTGGTACCGCGATGCGATGTTCAAGGTCACGGTCGCCGGCGACGACACCGACGACGACCGCGTCTTCGCGCTGAAGCCGATGAACTGTCCGGGCCATGTGCAGATCTTCAAGCATGGGTTGAAGTCATACCGCGAACTGCCCGTAAAGCTTGCGGAGTTCGGCAATGTGCATCGCTACGAGCCGTCGGGCGCGCTGCACGGGCTGATGCGCGTGCGCGGCTTCACGCAGGACGATGCGCATATCTTCTGCACCGAGGAGCAGCTCGCGGCCGAATGCCTGCGCATCAACGACCTGATCCTGTCGACCTATGCCGATTTCGGCTTCGAGGAGGTCAGCGTGAAGCTGTCGACCCGGCCGGACAAGCGCGTCGGCACCGACGAGGCCTGGGATCATGCCGAAGCGATCATGAGCAATGTGCTGGAGACGATCCGCACGCGCTCCGGCAACCGCATCAAGACCTCGATCAATCCGGGCGAGGGTGCGTTCTACGGGCCGAAGTTCGAATATGTGCTGAAGGACGCCATCGGTCGCGAATGGCAATGCGGCACCACGCAGGTAGACTTCAACCTGCCGGAGCGCTTCGGCGCCTTCTATATCGGCTCGGATTCGGAGAAGAAGCAGCCGGTAATGGTGCATCGCGCCGTCTGCGGCTCGATGGAGCGCTTCCTCGGCATCCTGATCGAGAACTATTCCGGCCATTTCCCGCTGTGGTTCGCACCGCTGCAGGTGGTGGTGGCGACGATCACCTCGGATGCGGACGAGTACGCCTTGAATGTGGTCGAGCGGCTGAAGGCCGCGGGGCTGCTCGCCGAAGCCGACCTGCGCAACGAGAAGATCAACTATAAGGTGCGCGAGCATTCGCTCGCCAAGGTGCCGGTTATCCTCGTCTGCGGCAGGCGCGAGGCGGAAGAGGAAACCGTCAATGTCCGCCGGCTTGGCTCCCGCGACCAGGAATCGCTGAAGCTCGACGACGCGGTGAAGCAGCTTTCCGACGAGGCGGTCTCGCCCGACCGCAAGCGTCGCGCAGCCTGACTTACCAGCGCTTCCTTGAATGGCGGTGCGTGTCCACCGCCATTTTCATATGCCTGTCACGCCAGCCTTGTAACGAGCCGCCATGCTCAAGTTGAAACTGCGGGAAAGACGGTTTCCCGAGCTTTCCTACGCCAACCCGCATCAACCGGTGCTGACGCGCTGGTTCATCCATTCGGTCGAGGGCCTGTCGGGGCGCGACCGCTTCGCCGTGCTCTACGATTTCTGGCGTCGCCAGGTTGTGCCGACAGGCGACCGCGTATTCAGCCGCATGCTGGAATTGATCGACGTCAAGGTCCGCAACGCCGTGCAATGGCCGCCGCCAGCGCTGCCGGACACGCCGCTGGTCATCGTCGCAAACCATCCCTTCGGCATCGGCGACGGCATTGCGGTGCTGTCGCTGGCCGAGCAGCTCGGCCGGCCGTTCCGGGTCATGATCCACAAGGATCTGCTCAGGATCCGCGAGATGGAGCCCTATTCGCTGCCGATCGATTTTTCCGAGACCAAGGAAGCGTTGAAGAACAACATGGCGGTGCGCCATGAAGCGGTGCGGCTGTTGAAGGAAGGCGTCACCATCGTCGTGTTCCCGGCCGGCGGCGTCGCCACGGCGCCGAAGGGTTTCGGCCGCGCCATCGACCTGCCGTGGAAGATGTTCCCGGCCAAGCTCGTCCAGGACGCCAAGGCCTCGGTCATCCCGATGCATTTCTCCGGTCAGAACGGCCGCCTGTTCCATCTCGTCAGCGGCCCGATGAATATGGCCGAGCGCGACAACCGCGTGGCGAAATTCATCGGCAAGGCGTCGCTGACGCTGCGCACCTCCTTGCTTATCCGCGAATTCGCGCGACTGTCCGGCAAGGCGATTGAGGTGCGCATCGGCGACGTGCTGAGATGGAGCGACCTCGAGCCGCTGCGCGACCGCAAGGCGCTGCTCGATCGCCTCTATCGCGCGGTCTTCGACCTGGCGACGCCTTCCGCGCAGCGTGGCCGCGTGCCGTTCCTGCCGAAGCGGATGCGCAAGGCAGCCTGATCAGCCCGATCAGTCCGCGCCTTCCTCGGGGTCGATGGCTGAGGATTCGTTGGCCACGACCTCGATTTCCTGGTTCTGGCCGGCAACGACCGTGAAATCCTTCTGGTAGATACGGTCGCGGTTCTTGGCGATGATGGTGTATTGGCCTTCGGCCAGCACCATCGAGGCGAAGGCGCCGACCGCTTCCTTGATCGGATCGCCGCTCTCGTTGAGCAGCGACCAGGACGTGTCGGCGATGGCCTCGCCGCCGGGCTCGCGCACCAGCTTCATCGTCATCTCGGCAGCGCGGTGCTCGACGGTCGCCTCCGTCAGCTTGCCGGCCTCGACGCGGATGTCGGAGCGGATCACGGCGTTGACCGCGCCATAGGTGGAGACGACGTGATAGGTGCCGGCGTTCAGCCGCACAACGGTGTTCGGCGCGACGTCGGGGGCGATCAGCGCCCGGTCGCCATTGGCCGCGGCCTGGCCTTCATAGATCGAGAAGCGCAGTTTCTTCGACGGGATGGGCGCGCCGCCGGATGTTACCGCGTCAAGCTTCAGGCCGCCGGCATCGAGCACAAGGCTTTCGCGCCTTGCCTCCTTGCCGACCGTGATGCGTTTGGTGGCGCCGGCGCGTCCGTAGGAGGCATGGACAAGATAGCTGCCGGGGTCGAGCTGGAACACGGCCGTGCCGCCATGGGCGGATGCCACCATCGGCAGTTTGCCATCACTGGCGGGCTGCGGCCCGAAAACCCGCCAGACGATGCCGCGGGTGATGTCGGCGCCCTTGTCGGTCAACTGCGCCGACAGCGTGATGGCGCCGCCGTTGCCGAGCGCCAGCGACGTCCCGGCCTTCGGCGTTGCGTAGCTCGAAATGCCTGGAAGCTTGATGTCGCCGATGTCGTTGGCGTTCTGGGCCAGCGCGAAGGAAACCGGCACCGCGAACAACGCAGCGACGAGTGCGATCACGAAAAGGCGCAAGATCCCCTCAAACATGCCTTGCGTTGAAGCCCAAGGCGGTGGCAATTTCAAGGCCTAGAGCCGGATGATTTCAGGTCGAATTGACCTGAAATCTGAATCCGGCTCTAAGTCAAAGAAGAGCATGATGTCGTCCGAAAACCGCTTCACACTTTTCGGCATCATGCCCTAGAAGCGCGCCGCCTTGCGCGGCGGCTTCTTATTCGGCGCAAAACGCCACCGCCCGAGCCGCCCTACCTCCCGATGGCGTGCTTCAGCTCAAAATTGAATGCTATTGAATGCTTAGGAGACTTGCGCCGATGGCGTCGCCGATCATCGACTTCCTGCTCACCCGCAATTCCGCGCCGATACCCGACCTCAAGAAACCGGCGCCGAGCGATGCCGAAATCGCGACCATGATCGCAGCCGCCTCGCGCGTTCCCGACCACGGCCGGCTCGAGCCATGGCGGTTCATCCTTTATCGCGGCGAGGCGCGCATCGAGATCGGCAAGAAGCTGGCGGCGCTTGCCGAACAGCGCGAGGGACCGCTGCCGGAAGGCCGGCGCAACCAGGAGCTGGCGCGCTTCTCACGCGCGCCGCTGGTGATCGGCGTCGTGTCGGTACCAAAGGAGAACCCGAAGATCCCGCAATGGGAGATGTTCCTGTCGGGCGGCATGGCGGCGATGAACCTGATGATCGCGGCGAACGCGCTGGGCTATGGCACCAACATGATCAGCAACTGGTATTCCGACGTTCCGGAGGGCAGGGCAATCCTCGGACTGTCGCCGCAGGAGCGTGTCATCGGCTTCGTCCATATCGGCTCCTATCAGGGGCCGGCGCCGGAGCGACCGCGGCCCGATCCGGCAAAGCTCTATGCCGATTACGCCGGTCCCTGGGCCGGTTAGGACCTTTTGCGGGTTTTCGGAGGAACGGCGGCAGCGGGTGGCCAATAGTGGTGGGGGACGTCACGGAAGGTTGGTCATGATCTCGAGATTGGTTTTCCAGACATTCGTATGGTTCGGCATCATGGGCGTGCTGCTGTTTCTGTCGGCCGGCACGCTGCACTGGACCGGAGCTTGGGTGTACATAGTCGTGATGGTCGGGCTGAGCCTTACGATGGGCATTGCGCTCGCATGGCGCGATCCAGGTCTGATGAATGAGCGTCTCCGCCCGCCGATCCAGAAGACCCAGACGGCTGCCGACAAGATATTGCTGAGCATATTGCTGCTCGGCATCTTCGCCTGGCTGGTCCTGATGGGGCTCGACTACCGTTTCGGCTGGTCGGCAGCTCCCGTGTGGGTGCAGGTGATAGGTGCGCTGGTCCTGCTTGTCGGGATATGGGTCTGCTATCTGACGATGCTGGAAAACAGCTTCGCGGCGCCTGTCGTAAAGATCCAGGACGAGCGCGGGCAGAAGGTGATCACGACCGGCCCATACAGTTATGTCCGCCATCCGATGTATGCCGGCGCCATACTTTATTTCGCCGGCACGGCGCTGCTGCTTGGTTCCTGGTGGGGACTGGCGTCGGTGCTTGTCTTCATCGTCCTGCTCGGCATCCGCACATTCATCGAGGAAAGGACCTTGCGGACCGGCCTGCGGGGCTATGACGATTACGCCGCGCGCGTTCGCTACAGACTGATCCCAATGGTGTGGTAGCGGTCAGGCGGAGCTGCCTGCGGCTCTATCTCCTTGGTTTTACGCAATTCCGGACGGAAAACCGCTCACACTTTTCCTGGATTTGCTCTGGCGCGCGCGAGCAGCCGTTCGGCCAGCCGCAGATGCGGCCGATCGTACATCTTGCCGTCGATGCCGACGACGCCCGGATTTCCCGCCGCCGCGAAGGCGTCGACGATCGCCTGCGATCGCCCGACCGCTTCGGCGGATGGAGTGAAGGCGGCATTGATGACCGGCACCTGCGCCGGATGGATCGCCATCTTGCCGGTGAAGCCGTCGCGCTCGGCCTCGCGGCATTCCTTCTCAAGGGCGGCCATGTCGCGGAAATCGGGAAAGATGGTGTCGATGGCGGCGACTTCGGCCGCGCCGGCCGCCAGAATGGTCGTGGTCCGCGCCAGGCGAAACACGTCGGTGTAGCGGCCGCTCTCGTCGCGGGTCGCGCGCGCGCCGATTGCCGCGGACAAATCCTCCGCGCCCCAGGTCAGGCCGGCAAGCCGCGCGCTTGCGCCGGCATAGCTCGCCGCCGCCAGCACGCCCGCCGCGGTCTCGGTGATGATCGGCAGGATTCTTATGGCGCCGTCCGGAAGCCCGTTCTCGGCCTCGTGCACTCGCAGCTTTGCCGCCAGCTGCTGGACGTCCTGCCCGCTGTTCGACTTCGGCAGCATGATGCCGTCGGGCTTCGCCACGACGAGCGCCGCAAGATCGTCGTCGGTCAGGCCGGTGGAAAGATCGTTGACCCGCACATAGATGGCCGAACCCGTCCGGTCTCTTTGACTCGAGATGAACCCGGCCGCGGTCGCGCGCGCCGCCGCCTTGCTGGCGGCGGCAACGGAATCTTCGAGATCGACGATGACCACGTCGGCGCCGGCCTCGAATCCCTTTTCCAGCTTGCGTTCGGAATCGCCGGGCACGAACAGCAGCGAGCGCATCAGGCCGCCTTCCTCAGCATCATCGCCTGCCTGGTGCATTTGGCGACAAGAATATCGTTCTGATTGTAGGCGCGGTGCTCGAACTCGACGATGCCGCGATCGGGTTTCGACTTGGAGTCGCGCACGGAGACAACCGTCGTCTCGACCCGGATGGTGTCGCCGTGGAAGACGGGATGCGGGAACACCGTTTCCTTCATGCCGAGATTGGCGACCGTGGTGCCGACGGTGATGTCGTTCACCGAGATGCCGATCATCAGGCCGAGCGTGAACAGCGAATTCACCAGCGGCTTGCCCCATTCGGTTTTCGCGGCAAAGTCGAAATCGATGTGCAAGGGCTGCGGGTTCAACGTCATTACCGAAAACAGCATGTTGTCGCTCTCGGTCACAGTCTTGCGCAGCGTGTGGCGGAAGACATGGCCGACGACAAACTCTTCCAGATAAAGCCCGGCCATGGTTCGATTTCCTCCGATGTCCTTGCTTGATAGGCGTTGGCTGCGCCCCCATCAAGCCGGTTAAGAAACATGGTGAACCGTTCGTAAACCATTTGCAGCCTACCGTTCACAACGGGGCCGGGACCTTCCGGCAAGGGCGCAGCTGGTCGGTATGGTTGTTTCGCATTTTCTAAAATGGATTGATACGGCAAGGGTTTCCGAGCGTGCCGCCGCCGCGAGCGCGCTGGCGCGCGCCTATATCAACTCCGATCTGCCGTTCGAGGATCGCTGTGCCGCCGAGGCGGCGCTGACGCTGCTTCTGGACGACGCTTCGTCCAAGGTGCGCCTGGCGCTTGCCGAGGCGCTGTCGATGAGCCATCACGCGCCGCCGCAGGTGATCAGCGCCTTGGCCGCCGACCAGCCGGAAGTGGCGGCGCTGGTGCTCGCGCGTTCGCCGCTGCTTACCGATGCCGATCTGGTCGAGCGCGTCGCCTGCGGCCAGAAGGTGACGCAGAAGCTGATCGCCAACCGTCCGGTCGTCTCGATGTCGCTGGCGGCGGCGATCGCCGAGATCGGCGAACCGGAAGCCTGCGCCGCGCTGATCGGCAACAGCGGCGCCGAGATCGCTTCGCTGAGCTTCCGCCGCATGGCCGAGCGGCACGGCCACCTGCCACTGGTGCGCGAGGCGCTGATTGCCGATCGGCGCCTGCCGGCCGACTGCCGGCACATGTTGCTGGTCAAGCTCGGCGAGACCTTGAAAGGTTCGCCGCTGGTGCTGGCGATGATGGGGGCGGCGCGCGCCGATCGCGTCATGCGTGATGCCTGCGTGAAAGCCTCGGTGACGCTGATCGAGGGAACGCGCATGGAGGAGCATGCGGCGCTGATCGAGCATTTGCGGCTGCGCGGCGACCTCACCGCCGGTTTCATCATCCGCACCATCGCGCATGGCAAGGTGGACTTCTTCGGCTCGACCCTGGTGGCTCTAGCCCGACAATCCGAGCAACGGGTGACGGCACTTCTCGCTGGCGGGCACGACGTTGCGCTGCAGGCGCTGTTCCGCAGCGCCGGGCTTGCGCCGGCCACGCATGGCATCATCCTGAGGGCGCTGAAAGTCTGGCGCGAGGTCGCCAATGGCCGGCGTGTCGCCGGCGTTCAGGAAGTGAGCTGGCTGATGCTGAAAGAGCTCGGCGGCCAAGCGGCCGAGGGCGATCTCGCAGGGCTGGTGAAGTCGATCCATCTCGACGCCCTGCGCGAAAACGCGCGTGGGCACGCGCTGGCCATCGCCGCCGCCTAAGGACACATATCACGTCTCAGCTGAGTTCCTGGGCGAGGCCGATGAGAAGGCCTTCAGGTCCACGGATGTAGCAAAGGCGATACGCGTCCTTGTACCGGACGACTTCGCCGACGAGCTCAGCGCCGCGCTTGCGGAGCCTCTCCAGCGTGTCGTCGATGTCGTCCACGGCGAACATGATCCGGAGATAGCCCAATGCGTTCACCGGAGCATTGCGGTGATCCGCAATGACAGGCGGCCTGAGAAAGCGGGACAGCTCGAGCCGGCTGTGGCCGTCCGGCGTGCGCATCATGGCGATCTCAACATGCTGGTCGCCGAGCCCAGTGACACGCCCGGCCCACTCTCCTTCGATCGCGGCACGCCCTTCGAGTTCAAGGCCGAGCTCGCGAAAGAAATCAACCGTGCTGTCGAGGTCATCGACGACGATTCCGACATTGTCCATCCGCTTGAGCGCCATGTGTCCAACCTAAAAGGTGTCGACCAGTCCAGCAAGGACCTATGCCCGGAAAGGGCCCAAACCAGACACGTCCCGAGGTGGTTAGGCGCGACCCTTCGCGAAGAAATCCGGGTAATCTTCCATCGCCGCGGCAATGATGCGCAGCGAGGCGGCGATCTGCAGCATTTCGAGCCGATCGCTGCGTTGGGCGATGCTGGCCGCGTATTGCCTCGCCGCCGCGATGGTCGCGGTCTGCGGCTCGCCCGGTTGCCGAAACAGCAATTCGCGCGCCAGGGCGCGCAGGAAATTGCCGATGGACTCGACTGTTTCGTGCGGAACGGCGGAGTTCAGTTGCGCGTGGCGCAGCCGCAACACTTCCAGTCCGACGGTGACGGCCGCGATGCTGCCGCCGAGAATGGGATCGCCCTTGCGGCCCGTCTGCTGGACCTGCGGCATCAACTGATTGATCCGGTCATAGGCGAGGCTTTCGAAGGCCGAACGGCGGGGAATGCGCTCATGCAGGCAAAGCCGGGCCAGGTCCTCGCGCATCGCCTGCGAGATGCGCTCCACGGTGACCCAGGGATCGGCGGGCAGCACGACAATGAAGACGCCGATGGCAATCAGGATGCCGACCAGGATCGAGGCCGAGCCGGCGAAGAACGGCCCGGGATCGTAGATCATCTGCTGATGCGGGCTGAGGAAGGCGAGGAAGTTGATGGCGAAGGCGGTGGCGACGCCGACATGGCGCGGATTGGCCATGCCGAGCGCCGCGGGCACCAGGATCGGCACGACGAAGAGGGTGAACCAGCCGAAGCCCGGCAACGCCGGCAGCGCGACCTGGCCGACAAGGAAGGCAAAAGGCAGCGCGATCAGCGTGCCGGTGAAAAAACCCCAAGCGGACTGCACGGGATCCGGGCGCGATGCGAACAGGCTGGAGACGACGGCGACCAGGATGACGGTGCCGGCGGCTTCCGACCATCTGGTCGTCAGCCAGAAGATCGCCACGAGCAACGTCGCCAGCGCGGCGCGCACGGCATTGCGCCATGCGGCCTGGTAGTCGCGGTGGACAACCAGCGCCGGCTGGCCCCGCTCGCTCGATTTGCGGGAGACGGGCGAGCGAAGCGCCTCCAGCCCGCGTATCACCTGCTTCAGCGCCTCGGCGAAATCGCCGGCGATGGTCAGTCGGGTGATGGTGCCGACCTTGTCTTCGCCGTTATCGTTGGAGCCGGTATCGTTGGGCAGTTCGGGCATCTCCCTGGCCTTGCTCGCGATCGCGTCGAGCCTTGCCACCCATGGCCCTGTGTCATCGAGCGCGCCGGGCGTCGCCGCCAGTTCACCGACGAAGGCTTTCAATTCGCTGCGCATGGGAATGAGCGCTGCGTTCTTCGGCCTGCGGTGGCTGTGCAATGCGCGCGCCGCCGAAAGCGCCCACAGAAGCTGACCGATCGTGCGCCGCACCGGATGGGCGCGGGTGGCGAAGCTCGGCGCTTCCAGCCGCGCATAGGTGCGCATCTCGGCGAGCGTCTGGGCATCGGCGATCAGCTTGCGCTGGAGCGCGGCGAGGCTCGCCGGGTCGCCGCCGGAAAAGGCGCCGCCGGCATATTCGGCAAGGTCGAGGATGCTGCGCTTCAACCTGGAAATGATAGCGTCGGCCGCGAGCTTTGGCAGGATCAACCGGCTGGTGACGCCGGCGCAGACGATGCCGAGCACGATCTCCGCGCAACGCGCGACGGCGAGGTCGACGACAATATGCGGTTGTCCGAGGGCCGGCAGGCTGATGATCATCGCCGTGTAGCCGGCAAGCGCGGCGCCATAGGCTTCCGGATTGCGCAACAGCGACGAGACCAGCGTGCAGACGCCGATCCAGAGCGCCAGCACGGTGACAAGCAGCCACGGGTCGGCGCCGAACAGTGAAGTGATGCCGACTGCGGCGAGACCGCCGGCCAGCGTGCCGAGCAGCCGGTAGAAGCCCTTTGCCAGCACCATGCCGGCGACCGGCTGCGCGACGATGAACACCGTCATCATCGCCCATTGCGGATGATCGAGCTTCAGCGCATAGGCGGCAAGCAGCGCGACCAGTCCGGCCGAAACCGTGCGTAGGGCAAAAATCCAGTCCGAACGGGTCGGCTGCGTCAGACCGCTTAAGGGCCTCTCGACAAGCTCTTTAAACCGCGTCCAGGTCACACCGGTTCTCCGTGCCGGAGCCTGTTATGGACCGGACGGCGTTCAGATATCCAGCACGTCCGTCTCGGCGAATTCGGCGCGCTCCTGGATGAAGCGGAAACGCGCCTCGGGCTTGGTGCCCATCAGCGCGTCGACGGCATCCTTGGTGGCCTGCTCGGCGTCGATCACGTCGACCCTCAAAAGCGTGCGCTTCCTCGGATCCATCGTGGTCTCCTTGAGCTGTGAGGCCATCATCTCGCCCAGGCCCTTGAAGCGGCCGATCTCGACCTTGCCGCGCCCGGTGAACTCGGTGCGCAGCAACTCGTCCTTGTGCGCGTCGTCGCGGGCATAGCCGACCTTGCCGCCTTGCCGGATCGAATAGAGCGGCGGCACGGCCATGTAGAGATGGCCGCCGCGGATCAGGTTCGGCATCTCCTGATAGAAGAAGGTGATCAGCAACGAAGCGATGTGCGCGCCGTCGACGTCGGCGTCGGTCATGATGATCACGCGGTCGTAGCGCAGATCCTCGTCGCGATATTTGGAACGCGTGCTGCAGCCGAGCGCCTGGATGAGATCGGAAATCTGCTGGTTGGCGGCAAGCTTGTCGTTGCCGGCGGAGGCGACATTGAGAATCTTGCCGCGCAGCGGCAGCACTGCCTGGCTGGCGCGGTCGCGCGCCTGCTTGGCCGAGCCGCCGGCCGAGTCGCCCTCGACGATGAAGATCTCGGCGCCCGCGGCGGCGTTCTGCGTGCAGTCGGCAAGCTTTCCCGGAAGGCGCAGCTTGCGCACCGCGCTCTTGCGCGAGACTTCCTTTTCCTGGCGGCGCCGCACGCGTTCGTCGGCGCGCGCGATGACCCAGTCCAGAAGCTTAGAGGCTTCCTGCGGATTGTCTGCCAGCCAGTGGTCGAACGGGTCGCGAAGGGCGTTTTCAACGATGCGCATTGCCTCGATCGTCGCCAGCCTGTCTTTGGTCTGGCCGACGAATTCCGGCTCGCGGATGAACACCGACAGCATGCCGGCGGCCGAGATCATCACGTCATCGGTGGTGATGATCGAAGCGCGCTTGTTGCCGATGAGGTCGGCGTAAGCGCGCAACCCGCGCGTCAGCACGTTGCGGAAGCCGGCCTCATGCGTGCCGCCTTCGGGGGTCGGAATGGTGTTGCAATAGGAGTTGAGGAAACCGTCGCCGCCGAACCAGGTCACAGCCCATTCGAGCGAACCGTGGCCGCCCTGCTTGTCGCTCTTCCCGGCGAAAACCTCGCGCGTGACCTGGAATTCGTCGCCCAGCGTCGCCTTGAGATAGTCCTTGAGGCCGCCGGGGAAATGGAACTCGGCCTTTGCCGGCGTCTGATCCTTGTCCTTGATCAGCGACGGATCGCAGGTCCAGCGGATCTCGACGCCGCCGAACAGATAGGCCTTCGAGCGCGTCATGCGGTAAAGGCGCGCCGGTTCGAAGGCGGCGCCCTTGCCGAAAATCTGCTCGTCAGGATGGAAACGGGTCTTCGTGCCGCGGCGGTTGTGGACCTCGCCGAGATGCTCCAATCCACTGACCGGGACGCCGCGCGAAAAACGCTGCCGGTAGAGCTGACGACCCCGCGCGACCTCGACCTCGAGGTGGTCGGACAGCGCATTGACGACCGAGACGCCGACGCCGTGCAAGCCGCCGGAGGTCTCGTAAACCTTGGAGTCGAACTTGCCGCCCGAATGCAGCGTGGTCATGATGACTTCGAGCGCCGGCTTCTTGAATTTCGGATGCGGATCGACCGGGATGCCGCGGCCGTTGTCGGTGACGGTCAGGAAGCCGTCGGCGGAAAGCTCGACGTCAATGAAGGTGGCGTGGCCGGCCACCGCTTCGTCCATCGAATTGTCGATGACCTCGGCGAACAGGTGATGCATGGCCTTGTCGTCGGTGCCGCCGATATACATGCCCGGACGGCGCCGCACCGGCTCGAGCCCTTCCAGCACCTCGATATCGGCGGCGCTGTAGCCCTCGCTGCCGTCGCGGGTGGCGGTCGAACGCTTCGCGGCCTGCACCAGCGGATCGGCCGGGCGTGACGGCGCGCGCACCGGCTGTGCCGGCTTTTCCATCTTGCCGAAGAGGTCGTTGCTGTCGTCCATGCTGGGCCTAGCGTCCGGTAATGCGAATCATTCCTCGATACTGCCACGCTTTTGGCGGGCGAACGAGTTCCTGTTCCGTTCAGGGATAAAACTGTCTCTTATTCCAAAACCATTCGATAACCAAGCCGGCCGAAATAGGGCGATCGGCGGGTCGCGGGATTCCTGATTCTTTAACATTAACGCCTAGCGTGAGACCCAACTAACAAAAGACCACGGGCGTCAGGGGTTCCACTGTGAGGGGCAAGGCCATAACCATGATCGGCATCGCCGCCGTTTTCGGCGCGATCTCGATCTTTGCGGCGGATTTCTGGGTCAAGAGCCAGGCGAAGGCTCAGGCCGAGGTCAAGGTCGTCGTGGCGCCGCAGCAGCCCAAGGTCGAGTTCAAGACCATCGTGGTGGCGCAAGCGCCGCTGCGCTACGGCATGGAGCTTGGACGGCCGCAACTCGCCGAGATTCCGTGGCCGCAGGATTCACTGCCGCAGGGCGCTTTCCCGACAATCGACAAGCTGCTTGCGGATGGCAGCCGGGTCGTGCTGTCGCCGATCGAGGTCAACGAACCGGTGCTGCTCACCAAGCTGTCGGGACCGAACGGCCGCGCCACGCTTTCCAACATGCTGTCGGCGGGAATGCGGGCCGTCACCATCCGCACCGACGAGATCGCCGGCGTCGGCGGCTTCATCACGCCGGGAGACCGCGTCGACGTCGTGCTGACGCGCGATGCTGGGGACATCCAGGAAGTGTCCAAGAATGCTCAAGGGGCTGCCGGCTCGACCGTCACGTCCGAGATCGTTGTCTCCGATGCCAAGGTGCTCTCGGTCGGACAGGGCGCCGATGAACGCAAGACCGAGCCGCAAGTCGCCAATTCGGTGACCATCGAGGTGACCAACGACGGGGCGCAGAAGGTGGCGCTTGCCCGCACCGTCGGCACGCTGTCGTTGTCGCTGCGGTCGGCCGCCGACGCCAGCGCCAGCGAAAGCGGGCTGACGACCATCTCGTCCTTCGGCGGTTCGGTTGCCGCAAATGCGCAGGCGAGCGCCGCCTCGCTCGTCAATGCGGTGACGAAGGACCAGGACGAGCCGAAATTCAAGACGGTGATCGTGACGCGCGGCGACAAGGTCGAGGAATACAAGGTTCCTTCGCGGCAACCGCCGCAGGAACTGCAGCAATAGCCGGTGGGGACCGGCGGGGACGGGGCAAGATGTTCGGGTTTGATACATTTCGGACGACCGGGGGATGGCGTCTTCTCGGCGTGATTGCGCTGGCGGCGACAGTGCTTGCCGTCGCCGCGCCGGCAAGGGCGGGCAATGACGTCGTCTATGTCTCGGCGAACAAGAACGCCTCGATCAAGGTCGCCAAGGGCAAGCCGAAGACGATCATGACGAGCGCCGCCTTCTACCAGATCGTCATCGGCGATCCGGAGATCGCCAACGTCAACCCGCTGACCGACAAATCCTTCTATGTGCTCGGCAACAACCTGGGTACCACCGGCATTGCCCTGTTCGACCAGAACAAGCAGCTTGTCGGCACCATCGACATCGAGGTGACGCTGGACACCGACCAGTTGGCCAGCACCATCCGCGCCAGCGTGCCCGACGCCAAGATCAAGGTTGGCTCGGCAAACGGGCGCGTCGTGCTGTCGGGCGAAGCCGACGATGCGGTCGCCGCCGACAAAGCCAGCAAGATTGCGTCGCGCTTTTCCGGCAATGAGGAAGTCATCAACTCGGTCAACATCTCGTCCTCGCAGCAGGTGCAGCTCAATGTCCGCTTCGTCGAGATCAACCGCCAGGCGGGGCAGGATCTCGGCGCCAAATACGCAGCCAATTTCGCCTATGGCATCGGCAACCGCAAAGTCGTGCTGAACCCGGATGGGGGAAACCTGACGGGGGCCGGAACAGGCGAGATCATCGGCAGCCTGCTGTCGAACGGCGTTTCGATCGACATCGCCATCAAGGCGCTGGAGGAACGCGGCCTGGCGCGGCGGTTGGCGGAGCCGAACCTGATCGCGCGTTCGGGCCAGACGGCGAGCTTCCTTGCCGGCGGCGAGTTCCCGATCCCGGTTTCCGAAGACAATGGCAAGATCAGCGTCACCTACAAGAAGTACGGCGTCGGCCTCGATTTCACGCCGACGGTGCTGAAGGACGGGCTGGTAAGCCTCGACATCGCGCCGGAAGTGTCCTCGATCGACCCGTCCGCTTCCATCCAGGTCAGCAGCGGCATTTCCATTCCGGCCTTCATCGTGCGCCGCGCCAGGACATCGGTCGACCTCAAGAACGGCCAGAGCTTCATGATCGCCGGCCTCCTGCAGTCGCAGAACGACATCACGACATCGCGGGTGCCGGGGATCGGCAAGCTGCCGGTGCTCGGCCCGCTGTTTTCCTCGAAGTCCTATCAGCGGCGCGAGACCGATCTGGTGATCATCGTCACGCCCTACCTGGTCAAGCCGGTCGATCCCTCGAAGAAGATGGTCGAGCCGACCGACGGTACCCAGCCGGCAAGTCCCGCCGACTATTTCCTGAACAACACCGAAGAAGTGAACGCCTCGGCGTCAAAGCGTCCGGTGGCGCTGGCTGACGGCAGCGCCGCCCGCCCGGTGGCGGCCGCCGCGTCCGGCCACTTCCTCGATCTGCCAAAGGATTAAGGCCATGCGCATCCCCGTTTGCATCGCTCTGCTGCTTGCCGGTTTCGCCGGCGGTTGCACCAGCGACGACTATGTACGCGCCGAAGGGGTGACCTTGGCGGCCGGCAACGCGCAGGCGTCCAACACCGCCATGCAGATGGTCGATCCCTGGAAGTACGGCGTCCAGAACACAAGGCTTCTGGTGCCGGCCCAGCGTCCGGGTCCTGAGAGCGCTGGCGTCGGTGCGAAGGCCGGCTCCGTGTCGTCACCGACGACATCATCAACAACATCGAATTGATGGGCTGACGAGGATGGCATCTGGTAGCAAGACCAAGAAGATCCTGCTCGTTTCGACGGACAGGACGTTCTTGCAGGACACGCGGACGGCTTTTGCGGCCTCCGAGGTCATCGAGCTTTTGACGCTGGAAAAGAGCGTCAACGAACTGCGCGGCGAGATCCTCGAGGCGGACTTCGGCACGGTCATCGTCGACATGGATGCAGCCAAGCTCGAGGAAATCGAGTCGCTGCAGCGTGTCATGCGGCGGCTGGAAGGCAGCGTTCCGGTGGTCGTCGTCACCCAGGAATTCAACGCGGCGGCGGTACGCATCCTGGTGCAGCTCAAGGTCGCCGATTTCCTGGTCAAGCCGATCACCACGGCCGACCTCGTGCGTTCCGTCATCCGTGCGCTGCAAGGACCGGGGCGAGAAGAGAATACCGAATCGCATATCTATACGTTCATGCCGGCAGCCGGCGGCGTCGGCACCACCACGCTCGCCTTGCAGACGGCCTTCCAGCTGCATCATTCGGTGATGCGGGGCGCCTCGACCTGCGTCGTCGACCTCAATTTCCAGCAGGGCGCCTGCGCCGAATATCTCGACCTCGAACCGCGCTTCGACATCACCGAAATCGAGAACCAGCCGGAGCGCCTCGACCGGCAACTGCTCGACGTGATGCTGTCCAAGCATGCGAGCGGGCTGTGCGTGCTTGCCGCGCCGACGCGACCCTCGGACATGCGCTCGTTCAAGACCGATGTCGTGGTGCGCATGCTCGACCTCGTGGCGGCCTATTTCGACAATGTCGTCATCGACATGCCGCGCACCTGGTTCCCCTGGACCGAGACGGTGCTGCTGGGTTCCAACAAGCTCTATATCGTCGCCGAGATGACGGTGCCCTGCCTGCGCCATACGCAGCGTCTCATCCAGGCCGTCTATGAGACCGCCGGCAAGGAAGTGAAGCCTAACGTCATCGTCAACCGCTTCGAGCAGAAGATGTTCGACAACGGCATCAAGCAGGCCGACGTTCAGGAGATACTCGGCGAGCATTTCGTCGGCGGCATCTCCAACAATTACCGGCTGGTGCGCGAGGCGGTCGACCGCGGCGTACCGCTGCACGCAATCGACCCCAACGCCAACGTCGTCAACGACCTGAAGAAGATCATCCTGCCCGAGGAGGCCGTCCAGACGATGGCCAAGTCGAGGTCGCTGTTCGGCCTGGGCAAGGGCTTGCTGAAGAGGAAGGCAGGATGACCAGCCGCTTCTCCAACCTGCAGAGCCGCGACGTCCGCCCGCAGCGGGCGCCCGAACCCGCGCCGGTCACGCACAATGCAGTGATCATCCCGACGACCCGCAAACCGGCGGCGCCCAGGCCTGAGGCAGCCCCCGCAAAGAGCGCCAACAAGGTGCTGGACGCACGCGTGCGCATCCATCGCATGCTGCTCGAGGAGATCAACCTCGTGGCGCTGGAGCGGCTGCCCCGGGATGAAATGCGCCGGCAGGTGCATGATTTCGTCTCGGAAAAGACGCGCCAGGAGCGGATGGCGATCAACAATGCCGAGCTCGACGCCCTGGTCGATGACATCGTCGACGAGATGGTTGGCCTCGGCCCGCTGGAGCCGCTGCTCAAGGATCCCGAGATCAACGATATCCTGATCAATGGCCACCAGAACTGCTTCGTCGAAAAGCGCGGCAAGCTGCAGCAGGTCCACATCCCGTTCAAGGACGAGGCGCATCTGCTTAGAATCATTAATAAAATCGTCGCGGCGGTCGGCCGCCGCGTCGATGAATCGCAGCCCATGGTCGACGCCCGGATGCTCGACGGCTCGCGCTTCAACGCGGCGATCCGCCCCGTCGGCGTCGACGGCCCGCTGGTGTCGATCCGCAAGTTCTCCAAGAACAAGCTCGGCCTGCACAAGCTCGTCGAATTCGGCGCCATCACCCAGAACATGGCCGAGGTGCTGGCGGCGGCGGTGCATGCCCGCAAGACCACGATCATCTCCGGCGGCACCGGCACGGGCAAGACGACGATGCTCAACGCTTTGTCGGCCTTCATTCCGGAAGACGAGCGCCTGATCACCATCGAGGACGCGGCCGAGCTGCAATTGCAGCAGCCGCATGTCGCGCGCATGGAGACGCGTCCGGCCAACATCGAGGGCCAGGGCGAATTGAAGCAGCGCGACCTAGTCAAGAACGCGCTGCGCATGCGCCCCGACCGCGTCATCCTCGGCGAATGTCGCGGCGAGGAAGCCTTCGACATGCTGCAGGCGATGAACACCGGCCATGAAGGCTCGATGGCCACCATCCATGCCAACACGCCGCGCGATGCCATCTCGCGTCTGGAACAGATGCTCGGGATGACCGGCATGCCGATGACCGTGCAGTCGATCCGCAGCCAGATCTCCAGCGCCATCGACATCATCGTCCAGCTGACGCGCCTTTCCGACGGCAAGCGCAAGGTGACCAGCGTCGCCGAAGTGACCGGCATGGAAGGCGACGTCATCCAGATGCAGGAGATATTCCGTTTCGTGCGCACCGGCATGGAGGCGGATGGAAAGATCCTCGGCCACTTCGAGGCGACCGGCATCCGCCCGCGCTTCCTCGAGGACCTGCGCAACATGGGCATCGAATTCCCGGGCAAGTATTTCGAACCCGGCCGGCCGCAGGACTAGGCCGGTGTTCGAGGGTTTCAGCCCGGTCTACGTCGTCTACGCCGCGGCGGCGCTCACCGGCATCATGATCGCCGAGGGCCTTTATCTGCTCTATGCCGGGCGCAGCGACAAGCGCACGGCCATCAACCGCCGCATGAAGCTCGCGGAGAACAAGATTAGCCAGGAGCAGGTGCTGATCCAACTGCGCAAGGAACGCGGGATCGACGGCGGCACCTCCATCTTTTCCCTCGACCGCTTCCGCGCCCTGCGCACGCAGTCCGGCATAAGCACGCCGCTGCCGAAATTCCTGACGATCACATCGGGGATCGCTCTCGCGCTGGCGCTCGTGGCGATCTGGAAAGGCTTGCCGCTCCTGTTCGGCCTTATCCTGCTTCTCTTGCTGTTGCCGGTGTTGCCGGTCATGGCATTGCGCTGGATGCGCAAGCGCCGGCACAAGCGTTTCGGGATGCAACTGCCTGAGGCGCTTGAATTGATCACGCGCGGGCTGAAGGCAGGCCATCCGGTGCCGGTGGCGATTGCCATGGTGTCGCGCGAGATGGCCGATCCGATCGGCACCGAGTTCGGCGTCGTGGCCGACGAGGTGACCTACGGCTCCGACCTGGTCTCGGCGTTGAACAATCTTTTCGACCGGGTGGGCCATGAGGACCTGCCGCTGTTCGTCACGGCGGTCTCGATCCAGAGCAGTTCGGGCGGCAATCTGCGCGAGATCCTCGACGGCCTGTCGGCGACGATCCGCGACCGCGGCAAGCTGCGCCGCAAGGTGCGCGCCATTTCGACGGAAGGGCGCATGTCGGCTTACATCCTGACTGCGGTCCCGGTGCTTCTGTTCACCGCCATCATGGTGCTGATGCCGCAATTCTATCAGGATGTCTGGGACGTGCCGAAGACCTGGTACATGATGGGCGGCTCCATCATCTGGCTGCTGCTCGGCAACGCCATCATGTTCAAGATGTCGAATTTCAGGTTTTGAGATGGAAGACGTGATCCGCTTCCTCGCCTCGCTCGCGCCGACCTCGCTGGTGCCGGTCGCCGTGCTGCTCCTTGTGCTGGGCGGCGGCGCCGTCGCCTGGCCGCTGGTGCTCGCCAAGGGTGATCGCGGCGAGGTCAAGCGCCGGCTGAAGGTGGAGATATTGCAGCCGGTCGAGCAGGCGGAGCCCGCGCCCAAGAAGAGCACCAACGCCGTGCGCGAGAAGGCGGTGAAACGGGCACAGGAGTTCTACGCCAAGAGCGATCCGGAAAATGTCGCGCGGCTGCGCCTGAAGCTCATCCAGGCCGGCTACATGGAACCGCGCGCCGTCGGCATGTTCTTCCTCATCCGTTTCGCCGCGCTGGTCGGCGCGGCGCTCGGCGCATTCCTGGTCAATCACTGGGCGGCAAGCGCCGAGTCGACCATGACCAGCCGCTGGACCTTCATCATCCTGTCGGCTGCCGCCGGCTATTTCCTGCCTGGCCTGGTGCTGATGCAGAAAATTCGGGAAAAGATGCGCGAATACCGCAACGGCTTTCCCGATTTCATGGATTTGATGATCGTCTGCTCGGATGCCGGCATGAGCATGGAGGCCGGCATCGAGCGGGTCTCCAGGGAGCTTGCCAGGACCTATCCGTCGCTCAGCCAGAACCTGATCCTGGTGTCGCTGGAGTTGCGGGCCGGGCGCAGCCTCGACGACGCGCTGAAGGCGCTTGCCGACCGCCTCAGCCTCGACGAGGTTCGCTCCTTCGCGACGCTGCTGCAGCAATCCAAGGAACTCGGCACCAGCCTGTCGGGCTCGCTGCGTGTCTTTTCCGACGAAATGCGGCACAAGCGCATGTCGCTGGCCGAGGAGAAGGCGCATGCCCTGCCGGCCAAGATGTCGGTCCCGGTGACGGTCTGTATCCTGCCGGTGGTGCTGATGATCGCCATCATTCCGATCATCGTGAAGCTGACCGCGCATTGAGTATTCAGCTGAGGCCGGTTTGCAAACGGCAGCTTCCTGCGCTCCGCCCCGGTTCTCGGAATCCGCCATTTTCGACTCGGCCTGACCTGAATCCAGGACATAGCCGTGGTTAACGCATCCTTGGCGCGCAACCGAATTTTATCTGCATTTCGGCACCGAAGCTTAATCGCTGTCCTGTATCGTTTTTCCTGAAGAACGACCCGGCAAATCGGGCGATGGGGCAGGGGCATGCGTCAGAGACTTCCCAGGGCAGCGGCGGCATTGGCGGCCGTCTTGATGATTACCGGCTGCACGACGAACAACGATGTCGACACGACCAAGACCACGGCGATCCAGCCGGTGGCCAAGGACGTCAGCGCCAACGACCTCGTTGAAGGCAAGGCGCAGTTCCGCGAGGCGAATTTCGGCCTTGCCGAACAGCATTTCCGCAAGGCGGTCGAGCTCAAGTCCGACAATGCCGAGGCCTGGATGGGGCTTGCCGCATCCTATGACGAGCTTGGCCGCTTCGACTTCGCCGATCGCGCCTATATGCAGCTGTTGAAGGTCGCCGGGCGCAAGCCGCAGATCGTCAACAATATGGGCTATTCGCAGCTTCTGCGCGGCAACAAGAAAAAAGCGCGCGCGCTGCTGCTCGAGGCCAAGGCCGGCATGGCCGATCAGACAGTGGTCGATGCCAATCTGGCGCTGCTCGACAAGGGCTGATCCGTCAGCGGGCTCGCGTATTCCGTGTACCGTCACGGGATTTCGCCTCACCTGTCGACGCTTTGTAAACCCTGTGTCGAGGTAGCGCCGGGCATCGGCCGAAAACGGTTTGCTCCGGCCGCCGCCAGCCTACATTGGGGGTCCGAGCACCGGCTACGCTAGAGGCAGTTCTTCAGGGATGTTGGATTTCAGTTCGCTTCTGCTCGCGGCGGCGCTGTCGGGCATATGCCTCAGCATCACCATGTTTGCGATCTGGCTCGCCACGCCGAAAGCGCGTTTCGTGCTCACGGTCGCCTGCGGCATCTTGGTGCTCGTCGCCCATGTCGTCGGTTTCTGGCGCTATAGCAAGGATGCCGATCCCTGGCTGTGCCAGGTCGTGCTCGCGCTGCTGACCCTGGGTTTCCTGGTCCTCTGCCTGTCGGCCATGCAGTATCTCGGCTTTCGAGACTACCGCCGCGTCGTCGTGCCGACGCTGGCCGCGATGGCTGTCTGCGCGATCGTCACCTTTCTCGGTTTCGACGGCATCGGCTTCCAGATCACCTATGCGGCCGTGACGGCGCTGCTCGCGGCGATCGGGACGATGTTCTGGATGAAGGGGGATCACGACCGCCGGATCCTGCTCGTCGTCTCGTTCCTTAGCGGCGCCTGCGGCTTGTCCTTCGCGCTATGCGGCCTGACGCTGCTGGTGCAAGGGCAGTGGGTGCTGGGTGCGGCGCCCGACAATTGGGCGGAGCGGTTGAACTCCGTCGTCGCGGTCGCCTGCATGACAGGCCTCGGCGCGCTGACGCTTTCGCTGCACCATCTGCAGGCGCAGATCGAGCTCAAGGCCGAGACGATAACCGATCCGCTGACCGGTCTGATGAACCGCCGAGCGCTCAACGAGCTTTACGGCGACCGCAGCTTCGGTCCGTTCATGGCGATCGCCATGTTCGATCTCGACCATTTCAAGATGACCAACGACGTCTTCGGCCACCCCGTCGGCGACCAGGTGCTTTGTCGCTTCGCCGCGGTGATCAAGAAATATGGCAGGGCCGGCGTCGACGCCTTCCGCTTGGGCGGCGAGGAATTCGCGCTCGTCATGTCGCGCGTGACGCCGGAAAAGGCGCATGACATGGCAAGCCGGATCGGCGTCGCATTCGGCACGGAGGTCGTTCCAACCCATCGCGGCCCGCTGCGCAGCAGCGTCAGCGGCGGCATGGGATTCGGTTCGGCCGCGGGTCGTCCCTTGAACGACGTGCTGGCGCAAGCCGACGCCGCGCTTTATGCGGCCAAGCGTGCCGGGCGCAACCGCGTCATTGCTCAGGTCGCAGCGGACCGGCCCGATGCCGGGTCGGCCCTGAAGACTGCCTGAGCAAACGCTACTCCGCAGCGCCGAGATATTCCGACAGCGGCGGGCAGGAGCAGACCAGGTTGCGGTCGCCGGCGACGTTGTCGATGCGCGAGACCGGCGGCCAGTATTTCGCCGCCAGATCGGCATCGCCTGTCGGATAGGCCGCCTCCAGTCGCGAATAGGGATGCTTCCATTCACCGGCAAGCGCTTCCGCCGCGGTGTGCGGGGCGTTGACCAGCGGGTTGTCGCTGGACGGCCACTCGCCCTTCGCCACTTTCGCCGCCTCGGCGGCGATGGCGATCATCGCCTCGCAAAACCGGTCGAGCTCACGCTTGGGCTCGGACTCGGTCGGCTCGACCATCAGAGTGCCGGCAACCGGGAACGACATCGTCGGCGCATGGAAGCCATAGTCGATCAGGCGCTTGGCGATATCGTCGACGCTGATGCCGGCGCTATCCTTGAGCACGCGTGTGTCGAGAATGCACTCATGGGCGATGCGGTCGCTTCTGCCTTTGTAGAGCAGCGGGTAGTGCGGCGCGAGCCGTGTCGCCACATAGTTGGCCGAGACGATCGCCGTCTCCGTCGCTTGCTTCAGGCCGGTGCCGCCCATCATGCGGATATACATCCAGGTGATCGGCAGGATGGAGGCGCTGCCGAAGGGCGCCGCCGCCACGGCATGCGCCGAGCCTTCGGTGACATGGCCCGGCAAATAGGGTTTCAGATGCGCCCTGACGCCGATCGGACCGACGCCCGGGCCGCCGCCGCCATGCGGGATGCAGAAGGTCTTGTGCAGGTTCATGTGGCAGACGTCGGCACCGATGTCGCCGGGACGGGCGAGGCCGACCAGGGCGTTGAGGTTGGCGCCATCGAAATAGACCTGGCCGCCATGCTCGTGGATCAGCGCGCACAGATGACGTGCGCCTTCCTCGTAGACGCCATGCGTCGAAGGATAGGTGAACATCAGTGCCGCGAGGTTCCTGGAATGCTCGTTGGCCTTGGCGCGCAGATCGTCCATGTCAATATTGCCGTCGTCCAGGCAACGCACGACGACGACGCTCATGCCGGCCATCGCGGCGCTCGCCGGATTGGTGCCATGCGCCGAGGACGGGATCAGGCAGATCGTGCGGTGGCCTTCGCCGCGCGCGCGGTGATAGGCGCGAATGGCGAGCAGGCCGGCATATTCGCCTTGGCTGCCGGCATTGGGCTGCAGGCTGACGGCGTCGAAGCCGGTGATTTCCGACAGCCATGCCTCCAGGTCGGCGGCCATCTTGCGATAGCCCGCCGAATGGCCGGCCGGCGCAAAGGGATGCAGATTGGCGACGCTCGGCCAGCTCACCGGCATCATCTCGGCGGCTGCGTTGAGCTTCATGGTGCAGGAGCCGAGCGGGATCATCGTGCGGTCGAGCGCTAGGTCCTTGTCGGCCAGCCTGCGCAGGAAGCGCATCATCTCGGTCTCGGAATGATTGTCGTGGAAGACCGGCTGGGTGAGGAACTCCTTGCCGCGCGGCTTGCCCGGCATGGAGCTGCCTTCAGCCGCGCCGGGCTTGGCGCCAAACAGGGCAGCGATCGCCTCGAGATCGGCTTCCGTGGAGGTCTCGTCGAAGGCGATGCTGACATGGTCGGCATCGAGGACGCGCAACAGCCGGCCGGTCTTCTCGGCGGCTTCTGCGATCGAAGCGGCCTTGCCCTTCACCTCGGCCGTGACCGTATCGAAGCGCCTCGCGCCGAGCACCGAAACACCGGTTGCTTTGAGGCCCGAGGCGAGGCGGCCGGCCAACGCGTGGATCTGCCCGGCAATTGCCTGCAGGCCGGCGGGGCCGTGCCAGATCGCATAGGCGGTGGCCATGTTGGCCAGCAGCGCCTGTGCGGTGCAGATGTTGGAGGTGGCCTTGTCGCGGCGGATATGCTGCTCGCGCGTCTGCAGCGCCAGCCTGTAGCCCGGGCGGCCCTTGGTATCGGTCGACTGACCGACAAGGCGGCCTGGCATCAGGCGGGTCAGCTTGTCGGAGACTGCGCAATAGGCGGCGTGCGGGCCGCCGAAGCCCATCGGCACGCCGAAGCGCTGCATCGGACCGACGGCGATGTCGGCGCCGAGCTTCGCCGGCGCATCCGTCAGCGTCAGCGCCAGCGGATCGGCGATGAAGACGACCAGCGCGCCGGCGGCGCGGGCCTTCTCGATCGCCGCCTTGTGGTCGCCATAGACGCCGAACGTGTCCGGCCAGGAGACGAGCAGGGCGGCGGTGTTGTCGTCGATCGTCTCGCCGTCGACCTCGATGTCGAGCGGCTCGGCGCGGGTGCGCACGACATCCAGCGTCTGCGGATGCGGCGTGCCGGCAAGCGCCACCTTGGTGCGCTTGTCGCGGTGGTGGCGCAGCGCAATGCCGACGGCTTCGGCGACGGCGGTCGCCTCATCGAGCAGCGAGGCCGACGCCACCGGCAGGCCGGTGAGCTCGGCGACCAGGGTCTGGAAGTTGAACAGCATCTCCAGCCGGCCCTGGCTGATCTCGGCCTGGTATGGGGTGTAGGCCGTGTACCAGGCCGGGTTCTCGAACAGGTTGCGCTGGATGACCGGCGGCACGAAGACGCCGTGATAGCCGGCGCCGATGAAGCTCTTCAGCACCGTGTTCTTCGCCATGATCGCCGACAATTCGGCCAGCGCTTCGGCTTCGCTCGCCGGAGCGGGCAGGTTGAGCGGCAGGTCGAGGCGGATCGATCTCGGCACGGCCTGGCTGATCAACGTTTCGACGGATGGAACGCCGATGACGGCGAGCATTGCCCTGACGTCGTTGACGCCTGGGCCGATGTGGCGGGCCGAGAAGGGAATAGGTGCTGCGGTCATTTCCAGGATCCTGATATCAGCCAATATGGGCTTTGTAGGCGGCTTCATCCATGAGGCTGTCGAGTTGGCTTTCGTTGGCCAGCCTCATCTTCCAGAGCCAGCCGTCGCCGGTCGCGGCCGAATTGACCAGCGAGGGGTCGGCCGACAGGGAGGCGTTGGCTTCGGTGATCTCGCCGTCGACCGGCGCGTAGACGTCCGAGGCCGCCTTGACGGATTCGACCACGACGGCGGTGTCGCCCTTGGCGAGCTTGCGGCCGATTTCCGGCAGCTCGACGAAAACGAGATCGCCGAGCTGTTCCTGCGCATAATCGGTGATGCCGACCGTAGCGACGCCGCCGTCGACGCGCAGCCACTCATGGTCTTCCGTGAAATAGGTCTTTGCCATCTGGAAATCATCCTTTGCGGTAGCGATGTGGGGTGAAGGGCAGGGGCGTGACGTCGACCGGGATTTTCGTCCCGCGGACATCGGCAAAGAGCTTCGTGCCGGCCTTGGCCAGCGCGGTGTTGACATAGCCCATGGCGACCGGGTGGCCCGCCGAGGGGCCGAAGCCGCCCGAAGCGACATGACCGGCCGGATGGCCGTCGGCGTCGATCAATGCGGCGCCCGAGCGCACCGGCTGGCGTCCATCGGGCTTCAGGCCGACGCGCTTCTGCGACGGCCCGCGCTCGATGATCGAGCGCAGCGCGTCGGCGCCGATGAAATGACCCGAGGCGCGGATATCCTTGGGAATCGCCCACATCAGTCCGGCGCTTGCCGGGTCGATTTCCGGCGTCAGGTCCTGGCCGTGCAGGCAAAGCCCGGCCTCGAGCCGCAGGCTGTCGCGGGCGGCAAGGCCGATCCACTGCACGCGCTCGTCCCCCAGCAGCTTCGCGACCAGATCCCGCGCGTCCGCTTCCGGCAGGCCGATCTCGAATCCGTCCTCGCCGGTGTAGCCGGAGCGGCTCATGAACCAGTTTTGCCGGGGCTCGACCCCATGCATGAAGAGCAGCGAGCCGGTCTCGATGCCGGCCCGCGCCAAAGCTGCCCAGGCGTCCGGCCCCTGGACCGCCAGGAAGACGCGGTCGAGCGGATCGACCCTGGCATCGAAACCGGCAGCAAGCGCGCGCAAATGCTTCTCGTCCTCCACCGCGTTGCCGGCATTGGCCACCACCATGAACCGGTCATCGCCCAGGCGCGTCACGATCAGGTCGTCGATGATGCCGGCAGCCTCGTTGAGGAAGAAGGTGTATTTGGACTGCGAGATTTCCAGCGCGCCGGCATCGAGCGGACAGGCGCGGTTCAACAAGGCAGTGGCCCCCGGACCGGAAACCTCGAACAGCTTCATATGCGAGATGTCGAACAGGCCGGCATGCTCGCGCGTGTGAAGATGCTCCTTCATCACGCCGGGTGGGTAGGTGAGCGGCATCGACCAGCCGGCGAAGGCGCCGAAACGCGCGCCCGCGGCCTGATGCAAATCCTCAAGGGGGAGGTGTCTGGTGTCTTGGCCTGTCATGTCTTCTCCAGAGTCGCACGGCGATCGACCGCCATTGGCGGCCTAGTCGTGCCCCTCTGTCTGAAGCCTGAGAGACTCGCGCCCCGTAACTCTGTCGGCAGCGCTTACACCTTCGGCGCGGGAAGATTCCCGACTTTCCAGAGTTGTCTTTCCCGTCCACGGTTCTTTTGCCTGAGAGATTTCGGGCGATTTCCCCTTCGGCGACAGCTTGCGCTGCTCTCTCCCGCAAACAGGTAGGACTCAGTCGCCTAAGTCCTCGACGTGTCATCCATAGCCCGTCGGCGACACCTTGTCACCTCCCAGCGACATTTTAAGCGCGCCCTGCTTTTCAGCGACATGGATTGGCCGACAAGGCTTCGCTAACCACGCCGTTTGCCGGTTTCTCAAGACAATGCTGATAAAGCTTGGCGGGGTAACGCACTCAGTTCGCCGGGAACGGGCGACGGGCAGGGACGGCAAATGGGCGAATTGATCATGAGCGCTCCGGTGGCGGGGCTGATCTCGAAGAACAAGATCACGGCCGAAGACGTGACGATGCTGCGGCGCGAGGTCTTCGCCGACGGCGTGGTGAGTCGCGGCGAGGCGGAGGCGCTGTTCGCGCTCGACCAGACGGCGCGCGACAAGTGCGGCGAATGGGCGCCGTTCTTCGTCGAGGCGGTGACCGATTACATCGTCCACCAGGAAAAGCCGGAGGGCTATATCTCCGAGCAGAATGCCGACTGGCTGGTCCGAACCGTCTCGCGCGACGGCATAGTTGACGGCCGCACCGAGCTTGAACTGCTGGTGCATGTGCTGGAGGAAGCGAGGTCCTCGCCCAGCGAGCTCTCGGCCTATGCGCTGGAACAGGTCGCACATGCGGCAATCGACGGCAAGGGTCCGCTGATGCATGGCGGCAGCCTGGTTCCGGGCCATATCGCCAAGGCCGAGGTCGATCTGCTGCGGCGCATCCTCTATGCCTATAGCGGCGACGGCAACATCGCCATCAGCAAGGCCGAGGCGGAGGTCCTGTTCAGGATCAACGACCGGACCGCGGCAGCTGACAACGATCCGGCCTGGAGCGACCTCTTCGTCAAGGCGATCGCCAACCACGTCATGTGCTCGACCGGCTACGAGCCGCCGACGCGGGAAGTGGCGCTGCGCCACGAGAACTTCCTCGACGAGGCGGCGCCGACGCTTGGCGGCTTCTTCAGCCGGATGGTCTCGGGTGGTTTCGCGGCGATCCTCGAAGCCTATCATTCGCCCGGCGATATCGAGGCCGAATGGGAAGCCAGGAACCGGGCTGCTGAAGCGCTTGCTCGCCGCGCCGAGACGATCGACGCCAGCGAGGCCGAATGGCTTGCCGAGCGTGTCGGCGGCGGCCAGCGGCCGCTGCGCGACAACGAGCGCGCGCTGCTGACGCTGATCAAGCACGCGGCGCCGGAAATCCATCCGACGCTGAAACCGCTGCTTGAGAAAGTGGCTTAGGCGTTTCCTGCAATCGTCTTGCAAAGAATGATGTTAGAATGGCCTTCGGGCCATCCGGTCAATTCGGCTATGCGCTCGAAACCGGCCTTTTCGTAAAGGCCCGGCGCCTGGAAGTCATGGGTCGAAACCCATATCCGCAGCGAGCCGCGAGCGGCGGCTTCCGCGACGAAGGCATCGAGCAGCTTCCTGCCGAGGCCAAGGCCTCGATAGGCTTCGTCGACCCACATCAGCGTGAGCTCGGCAATGCCGGCCCAGGAATAGCCGGCGGCCGCCCCGACGGCGCGGCCTTGCTCATCGCGCAGCGCAAAGATGAGAGCACGGTCGTCGCCACGACCGGTCAGCCGCCGGTTGTCGTTGTCGAGACACTCCTCGATGGCACCAAGCTCGGCGGCCGCGAGACCATGCTCGGCCCGCAGGCGAGGGCCGTCAAATCCCGCCATACCAGTCGTAGCCATTGTCCTCCCAGTAGCCGCCGCGGCCGCCGCCGACATTGGCAAAACTGTCGACCAGCTCGATCTTGTAGATGTATTTCGGCATCTTGTAGCCGAGCTGGCGCTCGACCCGCACGCGCAGCGGCGCGCCGTTCTCGACCGGCAGGGGCTTGCCGTTCAGGCCGTAGGCAAGAATCGTCTGCGGGTGGCGGGCGTCGATCAGGTCGATGGTGCCGTAATATTTGATGTCGCCGGACAGGCTTTGCTCGATCGTGTCGAGGCAGTGGAACATGACATAGCGGGCCTGCGGCTTGACCACGGCCTGGTCCAGCACCAGCGACAGCGGCGTGCCGGTCCATTTGGCGATGCAACTCCAGCCTTCGACGCAGTCATGACGGGTGATCTGCGTGCGGCTCGGCATGTTCTGAAGCTGCTCGCGGGTCAGCGAAAGCGGCTTCTCTACAAGGCCTGAAACCTCGAGGCGCCAGTCGGCGAAATTGTTGGCAAGCAGGCCCTTGTAGGTGTCGTCGTCCGGCGCGGTAACGCCGTTCGGCCGTTGCGGCTGGCGGATATCGGCCTCGGTGAATTCCGGCGCCAGCGCGTCCCGGCCGGCAAGCAGGCGCTGCGCGCGCCAGGTCAGACTATTGGCGTTTTCGAGGAAGCTGCGCAGTCCGCCGCCGATGCCGAGGCCGCTGTCGAACGCATCGCAGCCGGACAGCGCGATGCCGGACAGGCCGAGGCTGGCGGAGGTGAGGAATTTGCGGCGGCTGATCTGGAATTTTGCCATGTCAGGCGCTCCTCTCGGTCGGCTCAACGTGCTTCGCAGGCGGGTCGGTGCGGTACCAGCCGGTGATGATAGAACGCAGCTCGTTGATCGGGCCGGCGGCGAGGATCATCAGGATGTGGACGATGAAGAAAAGCACGAGCAGCACCATGGCGGTGAAGTGGATGGTGCGCGCCGTCTGCCTGCCGCCGAGGATTTCGTTGAGCCAGGGCAGCACCGAATTCATGCTCGGCGACATTGCGAGGCCTGTGACGATCATCAGCGGCAAAAGCACGAAGAGCACGCCGCCATAGGCCAATTTCTGCAGCGTGTTGTATTCGCGCGTGTGGTGGAACTTCAGCTTCGCATGATCGACGATGTCGCGCGGCAGCTTGCGCAGGTCTGACACGCGAGGGGCAAGATCGCGACGGATATGGCCGTTGACCAGGCTGGCGATCAGCCAGATGAGCAGGGTCGTGGTCAGGATCCAGGCAAAAAAGAAGTGCACGACGCGGGCCGTGCCGAGGTCGTAATAGGACGGGATCGTGGCCCAGGAAGGGAAGGCGCGGGGCGTTTCTTGTCCCGGGGGACCCGACCAGCCGAGCACGCCGGTTGTGTCGAAGCGATGGCCGAAGATTTCAGTGAAGCCGCGCGGACCGTTGGCGGTGTTTTCGGCGCCGATCTGGAGGATCGTGTTGTTGAACTCGAAGCCGGACTGCTTGCCGACATAGAGCTGCGGCCGCGCGTTGAAGATCTGCAGGCCGGAAAGCAGCATGAAGAACAGCGAGAAAGCCCAAATCCAGTGGGTCAACCGCGTCCAGCGCGATTGCCGGTAGATGAGGGTCGTGTCCTTGCCGTCCGCCTCGGCGGCGGAATGGTTGTTGGCAACGGTGTCCATCTTGCCTCCGGCCGCCTCAAGCAAGCGGCTTCTCAGGTCATTGTCTCCCCCTCAATACGTCGCCGCACAAGGCAATGTTTCATGCGATCACGGATTTATTACGGAGAGCCCAGGCTGACCGCGAGATTGACTGCCGCCGCGACGATCACCGTGTTGAAGAAAAAGGTCAGGATCGAATGAACAAGCACGACCTGCCGCATTTGCGAGGTGGTGACGGCCGTGTCCGCCGTCTGCGCCGTCATGCCGATGACCGTCGCGAAATAGAGGAAATCCCAGCCTTCCGGCCTTTTGCCCCCCGGAAAATCGAGGCCGCCGACCGGCATCTTCTTGTGGGTTTTCTCGTCGATCCCGTCGCCATCCTTCCAATAGACGTGCGCGTAGTGCAGCGACGCCATAGCGTGGATTGTGAACCAGCCGAGCGGGATCGACAATATGGCGAAGGCGAGCTGCAGCGGATGCGCGGCATCCTTGCGGTTGATCAGCAGGAACAGCGAGACGATGGCCGCGCCGACGACAAAGAGGGTGACGGCAAAGATCAGCAGCACGGGCAGGTCGGTCGCGCGCGCATTCTTGCGGAGATAGCGGCCGGTAAGGCTCGGCATCAGGGTCAGCACCAGGGCGATATAGCTTGCAAAGAACACATTGGCGCCGATCGAGTAGGGGAGCGGCCAGCGCAGCAACAAGGCAAGCAGCAGTGCCACGATACCGATGGCCGCGGCGAGGGCGAACTGCATGTGCCGATGCATCGGCGTCTTGAGATCGTCACCCATGGCCCGAGGCCCTTGAAGACGTTGGATCAGTCCGGTGTGACGGATTTGAGCGCGCGCCGCAAGATGCGGTCGAGCTCGCCCAGAAACTGCGAACGGTCCTTCGGTGTGAAGGAGGCATTGAAGCCCCGGCTTTCGCCGGTCTCGCGCAGATGCTGCTTGAGATCGCGCATCGCCACCGCCATGCCGATGGTTTCCGGGGTGAAGGGGCGGCCGGTAGGGCCGAGCACATGCGCACCTAGCGCCACCGTGCGCGCGGCAAGCGGAATGTCGGCCGTTATCACGACGTCGTTGGCCCTGGCGTTCTCGGCGATCCAGTCGTCGGCCGCATCTGCGCCTTTGGAGACGACGACGTTGCGGATCATCGGATCGCGCGACGGCCGCAGGCCGCCATTGGAGACATAGGTGACGACGACGCCGTGGCGCTCCGCGACCCTCTCGACCTCGGCCTTGACCGGACAGGCATCCGCGTCGACATAAATGATGGGGGCAGGCAACCTTATCTCCAAATGTACGAAAGGGCCGACATAGGCCGGCCCCTTCGCATGAAATTTCGCAATTGTCAGGCCGCCAAGGCTCCGGACCTCTTGGCGGTCCAGGTGGCCATATAGTCCATCAGGCCGGGATTGAGGCAGTCATAGGGCTCAAGCCCGATCGACTTCAGCTGGCCTCGGATGCCGTCCATGCGGCTCGGGTCGACGCCGGATTCGATGATCGAGGAGACGAAGGCGGCGAAGCCCGGCGGCGACCAGCCATCCTCCTCGAAGCGCTCGGGATGGATGAAGGACAGGCCCTTGAAGGGATGGTCGCGCTCGACCGGGCCGTACATGTGGACGCCGCAGCCGGTGCAGGCATGGCGCTGGATCAGCGCCGCGGGATCGACCACCTTGAGCTTGTCGCCATTCTCGGTGACGGTGACATCGCCAGTGCCGGCGACGGCCACGACCGAGAAGATAGCGCCGTCCGGCTTCCAGCATTTGGTGCAGCCGCAGGCATGGTTGTGGGCGATCTGGCCCTTGACCTTCACCTTCACCGGATTGCTGGTGCAGGCGCAGACCAGCGTGCCGCCGGCAAAGCTCGCGCTCTCCCTCGGCAAGCCGTTGTCGATCTTCGGATGCAGTTTTTCAGGCATTGAGTCCTCCCTTGTTGAACCTGTGCAACTTCAGTCGCTGGCCATAGGTCGGCGGCTTGTTTTCCTCAGTAAACCACTACGCTGCGGATCGACTTGCCCTCGTGCATGAGGTCGAAGCCCTTGTTGATGTCCTCGAGCTTCAGCGTATGCGTGATCATCGGGTCGATCTGGATCTTTTTCTCCATGTACCAGTCGACGATCCTCGGCACGTCGGTGCGGCCGCGCGCGCCGCCGAAGGCGGTGCCCATCCAGGTGCGGCCGGTGACCAGCTGGAAAGGCCTGGTCGAGATCTCCTGGCCGGCGCCGGCGACGCCGATGATGACCGACTTGCCCCAGCCGCGATGCGAGGCTTCCAGGGCCTGGCGCATCACCTTGGTGTTGCCGGTGCAGTCGAAAGTGTAGTCGGCGCCGCCGATCTGGTCGGCGCCGCGCTTGGTCAGGTTGACCAGGTAAGGCACGATGTCGCCATCGATCTCCTTCGGATTGACGAAATGCGTCATGCCGAACTTCTCGCCCCAGGCCTTCTTGTCGTTGTTGACATCGACGCCGATGATCATGTCGGCGCCGGCAAGGCGAAGACCCTGGATGACATTCAAGCCAATGCCGCCGAGGCCGAAGACCACGGCGGTTGCGCCCTGCTCGACCTTGGCGGTGTTGATGACCGCGCCGATGCCGGTGGTGACCCCGCAGCCGATGTAGCAGATCTTGTCGAAGGGAGCGTCGGGATTGACCTTGGCCACCGCGATCTCGGGCAGCACGGTGAAGTTGGAGAAGGTCGAGCAGCCCATGTAATGAAACAGCTTGTCCTTGCCCATCGAGAAGCGCGAGGTGCCGTCGGGCATCAGGCCCTGTCCCTGCGTGCCGCGGATGGCGGTGCAGAGGTTTGTCTTCCGCGACAGACACGACGGGCACTGCCGGCATTCGGGCGTGTAGAGCGGGATGACATGGTCGCCCTTCTTGACCGAGGTCACGCCCTTGCCGACATCGACGACCACGCCGGCGCCCTCATGGCCGAGGATGGCCGGAAACAGCCCTTCCGGATCGGCGCCCGACAGCGTGAACTCGTCGGTATGGCAGATGCCGGTCGCCTTGACCTCGACCAGCACTTCGCCTTCGCGCGGCCCCTCGAGGTCGACCTCCATGATCTCCAGCGGCTTTCCGGCGGCGACGGCGACTGCGGCACGCGTTTTCATCAGGCGTTTCCTCCCAAGGCAATCAGTAAGTTTCAGGTTACGGCAGGCCGTCGTTCCCGCCTGGCGGGACGAAATCTCTGCCCGCCGTTTGTTTCTCCGAGCCCATCGACCACCTTATCGCTTTCCTTGCTGGCGGCCAACTTCCCTTGCGACGTTTTTCGCCGCGGCAGTCGCAATTCGAGCAAGTCGGATGCGCACCGGGCCGACCCCTTGAGGCGCACCGGAATTGTCCATAGAACTGGACCGCTTCGCCGGAGGAACGACATCCGAATGTTCAAGAAGATCCTGATCGCCAATCGCGGCGAGATCGCCTGCCGCGTGATCAAGACGGCGCGCAAGATGGGGATTGCCACCGTCGCGGTCTATTCGGATGCCGACCGCGATGCCGTGCATGTCGAGATGGCCGACGAAGCGGTGCATATCGGACCTTCGCCGGCGGCACAGAGTTATCTGTTGCCTGAGAAGATCGTCGCCGCCTGCAAGGAGACCGGCGCCGAAGCCGTGCATCCGGGCTATGGCTTCCTCTCGGAGCGCGCCTCTTTCTGCGAGGCGCTGGAGAAGGAAGATATCGTCTTCATTGGGCCGAAGCCCAAGGCCATCAAGGCCATGGGCGACAAGATCGAATCGAAGAAGTTCGCCAGCCAGGCCAAGGTCTCGACCGTGCCCGGATGGCTCGGCGTCATCGAAGACGCCGACCATGCCGAAAGGATCGCCGGCGAGATCGGCTATCCGGTCATGATCAAGGCCTCGGCCGGCGGCGGCGGCAAGGGCATGCGCATTGCCTGGAGCAAATCGGAGGTGCGCGACGGCTTCGAGCGTGCCCGTTCGGAAGCGAAAAGCTCCTTCGGCGACGACCGCGTCTTCATCGAAAAGTTCGTTGTCGATCCCCGCCACATCGAAATCCAGGTGCTGGCCGACGCGCATGGCACGGCAGTCTATCTCGGCGAGCGCGAATGCTCGATCCAGCGCCGCAACCAGAAGGTGGTCGAGGAGGCGCCGTCGCCGTTCCTCGACGCCAAGACCAGAAAGGCAATGGGCGAGCAGGCCGTGGCGCTGGCGAAGGCCGTCGACTACCAGAGCGCCGGCACCGTCGAGTTCATCGTCGACAAGGACAAGAACTTCTATTTCCTTGAAATGAATACGCGATTGCAGGTCGAGCACCCGGTGACCGAACTGGTCACCGGCATCGACCTGGTCGAGCAGATGATCCGCGTCGCCGCCGGCGAGAAGCTCGGCATCAGGCAGAGCGATGTGAAGGTGAACGGCTGGGCGGTGGAAAGCCGCCTTTACGCCGAGGATCCCTTCCGCAACTTCCTGCCGTCGATCGGTCGGCTGACGCGCTATCGGCCGCCCGAGGAGGGTACGTTCGGCGGCACCGTCATCCGCAACGACACCGGCGTCACTGAAGGGTCCGAGATCTCGATGTTCTATGACCCGATGGTGGCCAAGCTCTGCACCTGGGCGCCGACAAGGCTGGAAGCCATCGACGCCATGTCAGAGGCGTTGGACAGGTTCATCGTCGACGGCATCGAGCATAACATCCCGTTCCTTTCGGCGCTGATGCAGCATCCGCGCTGGCGCGAGGGGCGGCTGTCGACAGGCTTCATCGCCGAGGAATATCCGGACGGTTTTTCGCCGGTCGCGCCGGATGACGAGGAGAGGGCGGTATTCGCCGCCGTCGCAACGGCGATCGAACTGCTGCGCCGCGACCGGCTCGACCGCCTCAGCGGCCGGCTGGCGCCGCATTCCGGACATCTCAAGCGCGATTGGGTGGTAAAGATCGGCGCTGACTATCTGCCGGTCGAGATCGTCGACGGCATGATTTCCATCCCGATGGAGGTCGATTTGTCGATCGACGGCGGCAAGCCGCTGACCGTCGCCTCGGACTGGCGGCCGGGTGACGCGATCTGGCAGGGCACGGTCGGCGCCGACAAGATCGCGGCGCAGATCCGTCCGACGCTGAACGGTTTGCGCATCGCCTGGAAAGGCATGTCGGTGACGGCGCGCGCCATGCTGCCGCGCATCGCGGAACTCGAAAAGCTGATGCCGGAGAAGCTGCCGCCCGACACCTCGAAGATGCTGCTTTGCCCGATGCCGGGTCTCGTCGTCTCGATCGCCGTGGCGGAGGGGCAGGAGGTCAAGGCCGGCGAGACGCTGGCCGTGGTCGAGGCGATGAAGATGGAAAACGTGCTGCGCGCCGAACGCGACCTCACGATAGCCAAGCTCAACGCCAAGCCCGGCGACAGCCTGGCGGTCGATGCGGTGATCATGGAGTTTGCCTGAGAAAGGGCGGTGCGGGACGCAAGCCTGTGTCGCGGTCGATTGTGCTGGACTGGCATGGCCCCGTCCGGGACAATACATCTGCACCGATGAGTCTTCGCACAGCGTGAAAAAACATGGCGGATGAACGACTTCCACGCGATCCTTTGCAGCGCGAAGCGGCAGTGAAGGCCAGCCGGCCCGAAACGCCGGCGCGTAGGTTCATCCATCTGCGCGTGCATTCGGCATATTCGCTGCTCGAGGGCGCCTTGCAGCTTGGCGCGATCGTCGGCCATGCCGTCAAGGACGAGGCGCCGGCGATCGCCGTCACCGACACCAACAATCTGTTCGGCGCGCTGGAATTCGCCCAGAAGGCGGTCAAGGAAGGTATCCAGCCGATCATCGGCTGCCAGATCGATCTGGCCTTTTCCGGCGAGGTGAGCGACGGCCAGCGCGACCGCCGCCGCCACGGCCCGGACATGTCGCCGGTCGTTCTGATCGCCGCCAGTGAGGACGGCTACAGCAATCTCGTGCGGCTGATCAGCAAGGTCTATCTGGAGACGCCGCCAGGCGAGCCGGTGCATCTGACCAGCGCTATGCTGGAAGATCAGTGCGACGGGCTGATCTGTCTGACCGGTGGGCCGCGCGGTCCGATCGGCAGTGCGCTCAAAGCGGACCGGCGCGACCTCGCCGAACAGCGGTTGCTGTTCCTCAAAGGCCTGTTCGGCGACAGGCTTTATGTCGAGCTGGAGCGGGTCGCCGGCTACGACCGCATGGTCGAGAAATCGACCGTCGACCTTGCCTATACGCATGACCTGCCCCTGGTCGCAACCAACGAGGCCTTCTTCTCCAAACGCGAGGATTACGAGGCGCATGACGCGCTGATTGCGATAGCCGAAGGCTCGGTGGTTGCCGCCGACAACCGCCGGCGGCTTTCGCCTGACAATTTCCTGCGCGGGCAGGCAGAGATGGCGCGCCTCTTTTCCGACTTGCCCGAAGCGATCGACAACACGGTCGAGATCGCAATGCGCTGCTCCTACTATCCGAAGACCCGCAGCCCGATCCTGCCGCGCTTTACCGGCGCCGATGCCGCCGACAAGGACGCAGCCGAGAAGGCGGAGGCGGCCGAGCTTGCCCGGCAGGCGCGCGAAGGTCTGGAGGCGCGGCTGGCCGCGCACGGGCCGACGCCCGGCTACACGGTCGAGCAATATCGCGAGCGGCTCGAATTCGAGCTCGGCATCATCGAGAAGATGAAGTTCCCGGGTTACTTCCTGATCGTTGCCGACTTCATCAAATGGGCGAAGGCGCAAGGCATTCCCGTCGGGCCGGGGCGCGGTTCGGGCGCCGGCTCGCTGGTCGCCTATTCGACCACCATCACCGACATCGACCCGCTGCGTTTCTCGCTGCTGTTCGAGCGCTTCCTCAATCCGGACCGGGTGTCGATGCCGGACTTCGACATCGACTTCTGCCAGGACCGGCGCGAGGAAGTCATCCGCTACGTCCAGCAGAAATACGGCCGCGACCAGGTCGGGCAGATCATCACCTTCGGAACGCTGCAGGCGCGCGCGGTGCTGCGCGATGTCGGCCGCGTGCTGCAGATGCCTTACGGTCAGGTCGACAAGCTCTCCAAGATGGTGCCGCAGAACCCGGCCAATCCGGTCAAGCTGGCGGACGCCATCGCCAACGAGCCGCGCTTCGCCGAGGAGGCGGAGAAGGAGCCGATCGTGCAGACGCTGCTCGACACGGCGCAGAAGCTCGAAGGCCTCTACCGTCATGCTTCGACGCATGCCGCGGGCATTGTCATCGGCGACCGTCCGCTGTCCGAGCTGGTGCCGATGTACCGCGATCCGCGCTCGGACATGCCGGTCACCCAGTTCAACATGAAATATGTCGAGCAGGCGGGGCTGGTGAAGTTCGACTTCCTCGGCCTGAAGACGCTGACGGTGCTGGAAACGGCAGTAAAGCTGATACGGCGGCGTGGCGTCGACATCGATCTCGCCAAGATACCGCTCGACGACCCCGACACCTACGCGATGCTGTCGCGCGGCGAGGTGGTCGGCGTGTTCCAGGTTGAAAGTGCCGGCATGCGCAAGGCGCTGATCGGCATGCGGCCGGACTGCATCGAGGACATCATCGCGCTGGTGGCGCTCTATCGCCCCGGCCCGATGGAGAATATCCCGACCTACAACGCCAGAAAGCATGGCGAGGAGGAGATGGCCTCGATCCATCCCAAGATCGATCATCTGGTGAAGGAGACGCAAGGCGTCATCGTCTACCAGGAACAGGTGATGCAGATCGCGCAGGAGCTGTCCGGCTATTCGCTCGGCGAAGCCGACCTTCTGCGCCGCGCCATGGGCAAAAAGATCCGCGCCGAGATGGACAAGCAGCGCGAGCGCTTCGTCACGGGCGCGGTCGAGCGCGGCGTCTCAAAGCCGCAGGCCGACTTCATCTTCGACCTCTTGGCCAAGTTCGCCGACTATGGCTTCAACAAATCGCATGCGGCGGCTTACGCCGTCGTTTCCTATCAGACCGCGTATCTCAAGGCGCATTACCCGGTCGAGTTCCTGGCGGCGTCGATGACGCTCGACATGAGCAATACCGACAAGCTGGCCGATTTCCGCCAGGATGCCATGCGGCTCGGCATCGAGGTGGTGCCGCCGTCGGTGATGTCGAGCTTCCGTCCCTTCGAGGTCGGCGAGAACAAGATCTTCTATTCGCTGGCGGCGCTGAAAGGCGTCGGCGACGCGGCGGTCGAGCACATCGTCGAGAAACGCGGCGAGAAGCCGTTCAAGAACCTTGCCGATTTCTGCGAGCGGGTCGATCCCAAGATCGTCGGCAAGCGCGTCTTCGAAAGCCTGATCATGGCGGGCGCGCTGGATTGCTTCGGCCACGACCGCGCGCAGATGATGGCCGGCGTCGAGCGGATGATGGGCCTTGCCTCGTTGGCGCAACAAAACGCCATCTCCGGCCAGGCCGACATTTTCGGCGCTTCGCTTGGGAGCCAGTCGCAGGCTCTCAACCTGCCGGCGACCGATCCGTGGCTTGCTGCCGACAAGCTGCACCGTGAATTCCAGATCGTCGGCTTCTATCTTTCAGCGCATCCGCTCGATGAGTACAAGTCCGCGCTGCAGAAGATGCGGGTGCAGAACTGGGCGGAATTTTCGGCTGCGGTCAAACGCGGCGCCGCCGCCGGGCGCCTCGCCGGTACGGTCACCTCCAAGCAGGAGCGCAAGACCCGCACGGGTAACAAGATGGGCGTGGTGCAGTTTTCCGACACGACGGGACAGTATGAGGCCGTACTGTTTTCCGAAGGCCTGGCGCAGTATCGCGACATGCTGGAGCCCGGCAGTTCGGTGGTGATCATGGTTGCGGCCGAAGACAGGCCTGAGGGTGTGAACCTGCGCATCAACTCGGTGCAATCACTGGACGATGAAGCCAGCCGCATCCAGAAAGCGCTGCGCATATTTGTCAGGGATGATGGACCATCGTCGATCATTCAATCGCAGCTCAAACAGCGTGGCGACAGTCAAGTCAGCATCATCGTTCTCAAGGGAGAGGCGCAGGGCGAGATTGAGATCGGCCTGGGTAATTATCGCGTCTCGCCGCAGATCGCCTCCGCCATGCGCGCGGTGCAGGGCGTGGTGGACGTGGAGCTGGTCTAGGTTGTGTTGATATTCAGGTAATGCCAGCCTGCAAATGCTGGTTTTCTGCGCTTCCGGTGCTCACGGACCCGAATGTCCGCTCCGCTCCGGTTCTCGAAAGCTTGGCCTGACCTGAATCTCAACACACCCGAGCTCAGGGCGTTGCCGCCTCCGCCTCTGCCACCCGCGGCGTCTTCTTCTGCAGGTTGAGCAAATTGCCGGCGAGAATCAGAGCCGCGCCACCGGCGGTGAAGACGTCGATCTGCTCATGGTAGAGCAGCCAGCCGACCAGCGCCGTCAGCGGCACGCGCAGGAAGTCCATCGGCGAGATGATCGTGGCATCGGCATGGACGAGCGCGCGGGCCAGGCAGAAATGCGACGACATGCCGGTGAAGGCGATGACGAAGATCCATGGCCAGAGCCCTGGCGAAGGGTTGTGCCAGCTGTAGAGAGCCGGGATCAGGCCAACTGCCGACTGGATGATCAGCATCCAGAAGATGATGCGCACCACGCTTTCGGTTTTGGTCATCGACTTGACCAGCACCATCGAGATGCCGAAGCAGACCGCGGCGCCCAGGACGACGAGGTGGCCGGGATCCATCGAGCCGGCGCTGGGGCGCACGATGACGAGCACGCCGATCAGGCCAAGCACGATCGCCGTGAGCTTCGACCGGGACAGTCTTTCCCCCAGAAAGCTGACCGCCAGGATCGCCGTCCAGATCGGCGTGGTGAACTCGATCGAGATCAGCACAGCGAGCGGAATGAGCGTCAGCGCGTAGAGCCAGGCGGCCTGGCCGGTATAGTGGATCATGTTGCGGGCGATATGGGCGAACGGGCGCTCACTGCGCATCGCGGCAAAACCGCCGCTCATCATCACCAGCGGCAAAAGGATGAAGAAACCGATCACCGAGCGCAGCTCCAGCACCTGGAAGACGTTGAGCTCGGCCGTCGTCTCGCGGCCGGCAACCGACATCGCCAGCATCGAGGCGATTGACAGAGCCATCCAGAACGCGGCTTTTGGGATCGAGGGAGCGGGCGCCATTTGAGCCCTATGTCGCAAGCCCGGACCCGGGCCGCAACCGTTAGTAGCGTCATTCCACTGGGCCAGCGGAGCGGGCGTCAAAAAACCGTCATCGCGGCGGCGGAACCTGGCGCCTGGGCATCCGTTAAGTCCACGCCTTCCATCGGAGGGCGCATGATCGCGAGAGGGAAACGTCTTGATGAAATCGACCGCCGCTTTGCTGGCCGCCGCCTGTCTTTTCTGCGCGACGGGCGCGCATGCCGACGAGGCGGCCTTCCTGCGATCGCTGCAGGGGAAGTTCGCCGGCAAGGGGACGGTCAGGATCAGAACGAACACGCCGGTGATGAACATCAACTGCAACTTCACTTCGGACGCGACGGCGGACTCGCTCTCGCTTGACGGCACCTGTCGTACGTTGTTGATCATGTCGCGGGAAATCCGCGCCGACCTGAAGGTCGACGGGGCGAGCTACACTGGCACTTACATAGGTTCGCGCAGCGGACCTGCCGGGCTCAGCGGAAGCCGCAAGGGCGACGCAATCAACCTCGACATCCACTGGGCGAAAGTCGTCAATGGCGACCGCAATGCGGAGCTGACCGTAGAAAAGATCGGGCCGGACAATATGCGCATGACGGTGACCGACATGGATCCGGCAACCGGCAAGATGGTGGTGACGAGCCGGATCGACCTCAAGCGCACCTGACCCTTCAATCTTCCAGCGGCTCGGGCGGATTGGCGGCGCCCCCCTTGCCGAATGTATAGCCGGTCTCGACGGCTTTCCTGCCGAACTTGTCGCGCAGCGTGTCCATCGCGCCTTCGGCAAGCGCGCGCTTGCGCGACTGCACGTCGACCAGATCCGGCGGATCGGCCTTTTGGTCGTCGGAGAGGTCGCTGACGCCGATTCCGAGCAGGCGGAATTTTGTGCCGTCGGCCTCGCGGCGCAACAGGTCGAGCCCGGTCTGGAAAATGCGGTCGGCCAGGCGCGTCGGGTCGCCGAGCTGGCGGTTACGGGTGCGGGTCTTGAAATCCTGCGTCTTCAGCTTCAGCACCACGGTGCGGCCGGCGATGCCGGATTTTTTCAGCCGGGCCGAGACCTTTTCCGACAGCCCGCGCAGCACCGGCACCAGCTCCGCCAGGGCTCCGATGTCGTTGTCGAAGGTGGTTTCGGCCGAGACGCTCTTGGCATCGCCGTCCGGATCGACCGGGCGGTCGTCCTCGCCTCGCGACAGGCGGTAGAGCCGGTCGCCCATCACGCCATAGCGGCGCATCAGGTCGCCGCGCTCCATGCGCTGCAGCTGCCCGATCATGCGGATGCCGTCGCGCTCCAGCGTCGCGGCCAGCGCCTTGCCGACACCCCAGATCATCGTCACCGGCTGCGCGGCGAGGAAGCTTGGCGCCTCGGCTTCGCCGATCACGGAAAAGCCGCGCGGCTTGCGGAAGTCCGAGGCAATTTTCGCCAGGAACTTGCAGTAGGAGAGGCCGGCCGAAACGGTGATGCCGAGCTCCTTTTCCACCGTCTGCGCAAAGCGCCCAAGCACCAGCGCCGGCGGCATGCCGTGCAGCCGCTCGGTACCGGCGAGGTCGAGAAAGGCCTCGTCGATCGACAGCGGCTCGACCTGCGGCGTCAGCGCCTGCATCAACGCGCGCACCTGGCGGCCGACACCGACATATTTTTCCATGTCGGGCGGGATCACCACCGCTTCGGGGCACAGTTCGAGCGCCTTGAACATCGGCATGGCCGAGCGGACGCCCTGGATGCGGGCGATATAGCAGGCGGTGGAAACGACGCCGCGCCGGCCGCCGCCGATGATGACAGGCCTGTCCTTCAGCGCGGGATTGTCACGCTTCTCGACCGCCGCGTAGAAGGCGTCGCAATCGATATGGGCGATCCGCAGCCGGTAGAGCTCGGCGTGACGGACAAGGCGCGGGCTGCCGCAGCGATCGCAGCGACGCGTCTCGCCGCGCTGGAGCGCCAGGCAGTCACGGCAAAAACCGTGTTCGGGATTGTTGACAGGAGCCGCCATCGCTGCGAACATAAAGAGAACAAACGCAATGGTACGACAGCGCAGGGCCGGCAACAAGCTTGGCTTGGGGAGAACGCATGAGCACGACCATCGCACCGCTGACTCCTGAGCACTGGCCTGATTTCGAGGACCTGTTCGGCAAGCAGGGTGCCTGCTACGGCTGCTGGTGCACGCATTTCCGGTTGTCGCCGGCGGAGCGCCGCGCCAGCGACAAGGAGCGGAACAAGGATCTCATCAAGGCGCGAATCGAGACGGGCCCGCCGCCGGGGCTCTTGGCGCTCGAGGACGGCAAGGCCGTCGGCTGGATGCAGGTCGGCCCGCGCGCCGACATCCCCGAGTGGAACAATCAGGGCAGGGGCTCGGCCCCGGTCGATCCCGCCGATGCCGGCGACCCGGCCGTCTGGGCGATCTCCTGCTTCTTCATCCGCCCCAGGGCGAGGGGGCGGGGCATCACGCATCGCCTTGTCGAGGGCGGCATCGCTTTCGCCCGCGAGAATAAAGCGAGGCTGCTGGAGGCCTGCCCGATCGATCTGTCGCGCGATTCGCGCTCGATCGGGCTTTTCGTAGGCTCGTCGCGGGTGTTCGAGAAGGCCGGCTTCGAGAGGCTGGTGGAGCGCAAGCCCGGCCGGCCGCTGATGCGCCTTGTGCTTTAGGTACTGATGCGCCTTGTGCTTTGGGCGCTGATGCGCCTGGCGCTTTAGCCGAATGAGCTTTTGGCCTACAGTCGACGTCTTGCGGCTGTTACGCTTCTTGCCTACCAGAAGCATGAATATTTCGTCTTCCGAAATCACGGAGAACTGACGTGAAGCGTATTTTGCCATTTGCCTTTGCCCTCGCGCTCAGCGCGCCGGCTTTTGCCCAGACCGTCGACAATCAAGGCGCCAAAGATCTTTCCGACAATCTGGCGCGCTATTTCGGCAAGCAGGCGTTCGACAAGGGCGTGCTCAAGGTTTCGGTCGAGGGCGACGCCTACAAGATTGCGCTTGACGTCAAGGCGCTCGTCAATGCGTTGCCGGAACAGAAGCTCCTGAAATTCGACATGGCGCCATACGCGCTGATGGTGAAGCCGCGCAGCGACGGATCCTGGGACGTCTCGTCGAATTTCTCGCAAGGCGCATCCTTCGAGTTCGAAGGACCGGAAGGCCGTCAGAGCATGGAGTTCACGATCAAGGAGGGCAAGCTGACCAGCATCTACGATCCGGCCCTCGCCGCCTTCACCAGCGCGACCAGCTCATTGGCCGGAATGACCATGACGTCGCGGCAAGCCAAGCAGCAGGCAGATATCTCGACTGGCGCCGGCACCGCCACCGTTACCGCGACCAAATCCGCCAATGGCGGCGTCGACTTCACGGCCACGCAGAAAGTCTCGGACTTCGTCGAGATGATCAAGGTGAACGACCCCGACAGCGGGATGAATTTTCCGCTCACCTTGAAAACGCCGGAACTTTCGGTGGACGCAAACGGCAAGGGCGTGCGGACGAAGCCGCTGCTCGACCTGCTTGCCTTTGCCGTGGCCAATGAGGATGAAGCCAAGCTCAAGGCCAACCAGGCTGAGCTCAAATCGTTGATGCTGGCTGCGCTGCCCATCTGGGAAAGGATCGACGGCAATTACGGCTTCAAGAATTTCGAGGTCGACAGCCCTGTCGGTAAGTTCGGCGCCACGCAATTCAGCACCGCATTCGGTATGGACGGTATCTCCCAGAACGGCAAGGTCGATTACGCGATCAAGGCTGCCGGTCTGACGATCCCGCATCAGACCCTGCCGGAATGGACCGCCCCATTGCTGCCCACCGACATCGACCTGCATTTCGGCGGCGCCAATATCGATCTCGATACGATGGCGAAAAAGGCGATCGAAGGCTTTGATCTCAATAAGAATCCGCCGCTGTCGGACGAATTCGGCAAAGCTTTGGTCGCCGATTTCAAGGCCAAGAATCCGAAGGTCGTGATCGGGCACAGCACGGTGAAGAACGGCGCCATTGAAGTCGCGCTGGAAGGCGAGATGACCTTTCCCGGCGAGAAACCCGATGCGAGCGTGACCGTCGATGTCGCCGGCTATGACAAGATCGTCGATGCCTTGAAGGAAGCCGCCAAAAGCGATGAGCAGATGGCGCAGGCCTTCCCCTTTGCCCTGGCCGTCAAAGGCTTTGGCAAGACGCTGCCGGACGGCCGGTTGGAGTGGACGATCAACACCAAGGCCGATGGATCCGTCACAGTCAACGGCGCCATGCTGAAGGGACCGGACGCCGCCCAGGACGACAGCGCGGGTCAGGATGACAACTCAGGCGATGACGGCGCGGACGGAACGGATGATTCCACCGGCAGCGATGATTCCGACGGCGGCGACAATGGTGGGGCCGGAGCGAAGCTGAAGCCTTGAGTGCTTGAGTTAAAGCCCGAGCGCGGCCGCGATCTTTGGCGCCGCATCGCGCCAGTCGTCGACCGAGATAATGTCTTCCGGCGTCGGCGGCAGGAAGGCGCGCAGCGAGTTGTCAGCCATCAAATGGAAGAGATGGGCATCCGCCACGGAGTTGCGCGCCGAAACCAGGTTGGAAGGCTGGTCGTCGACGAAGGCGACGGGCCGGCCCTTGACGCCGCGCAGTTTCGCGATGGCCGGTCCCTTGGCCATTTCCGTCGTCAGCAGCGGGTAATTGAGCCCCAGCGCATCGAGATGCGCGCGGCGCACGGCGCGGTGCTTGTGCGGCATGGCGGTCAGCAGGATGATCTCGGCGCTTCGGCCAAGCGTCGCCAGCGCGTCCGCCGCACCCTCTGCGATGCTTTGCCAATCCGCCTGGGCGTCGAAGAAATCGCCGAGCAGCGCCATCACTTCCGGCTGCTCGATCAGCCGCCCGCTCGCCGTCTCGGCGATGTTGCCGGTGAGGCGGAAGGAAGCCAGCGTCAACCCGAAGCCGCGCGACTTCAGGAAATGCGGGAAGGGCCGGACGAATTCGAGCACGACATCGTCGACGTCGAGCACCAGCAGCGGCCGATCGTCGGCGGCAAGCTCTTCGATCTGCCGCGCCGTCTCGGGATCGTCGCTCATGTCGAGCGCTCGTGATCGTCGTCGCCGAGCGGAAGGGCGCGCAGCGCCTTGCCGACGGCGGCTGGCGGCGTGCCGGTTTCCTCGGCGAAGCGCAGAAGCGTCGGCTCGTGTGCCAGGATGAATTGCAGAACGCCGGCAAGGAAGCCCGGCTCAGCTGCGGCCCTGCGGATCGAGTTCGCCTCGATGCCGGTGATCGCCAGAAAGCGGGGCAGAAGCTCCGGGTCGGCGGCGACGAAGGCCAGGGCCTTGACGGCAATGGTTTCCGCTCCCTCGCGCATTGACGCTGCGTTCGCCATCGTTACCTTTGCAATGGTGGATTTTTTCGAGTCTCCTTCCGCAGTAACGGCAAGCGTCGCTTGCGGCAAGCCTCCGCTCTTTCCCATGCAACGTCCGAAGGTGGAATTGGTGCAGCTTTCCAACCTCCGGTTTCCGTTTCGTCAATCATATTGGGCTAGAGTGGAAATGGGTTGGGTGCGGTCCGAAGGGGACGCATTGCGACGGCCTTCGGCTTCGAGGGCGGTCGGGACGGGAAACTGATGGCTAAGAAGGTGATGATCGTCGAGGACAATGAGCTTAACATGAAGCTCTTTCGGGACCTCATCGAAGCCAGCGGTTACGAAACGGTTCGCACGCGCAATGGCCTGGAGGCGCTCGACCTCGCGCGCCAGCACCGGCCGGACCTCATCCTGATGGACATCCAGCTGCCGGAAGTGTCCGGCCTGGAAGTGACCAAATGGCTGAAGGAAGACGACGAATTGCATTCTATCCCCGTCATAGCCGTCACCGCCTTCGCCATGAAGGGCGATGAGGAGCGCATCCGCCAGGGCGGCTGCGAGGCCTATATTTCCAAGCCGATCTCGGTGCCGCGCTTCATCGAGACGATCAAATCCTATCTGGGCGACGCCTGATGCCCGAGACCAGCAGAACCGGAGTTTTGAGATGACCGCGCGGATCCTCGTCGTCGACGATATCCCCGCCAATGTGCGGCTGCTGGAGGTTCGGCTGCTTGCCGAGTATTTCGAGGTGCTGACGGCCAATAACGGCCCGGATGCGATCGAGACCTGCGAGAACGGCAAGGTCGACGTCGTGCTGCTCGATGTGATGATGCCGGACATGGATGGGTTCGAGGTCTGCAAGCGCCTGAAGAGCGATCCGGCGACCTCGCATATCCCTGTCGTGATGATCACCGCGCTCGACCAGGTGTCGGACCGGGTACGCGGCCTCGAGGCGGGCGCTGACGATTTCCTGACCAAGCCCGTCAACGACCTGCAGTTGATGACACGCGTCAAGAGCCTGGTCAGGCTGAAGTCGCTGACCGACGAGCTCAGGCTGCGTGCCTCGACCACGCGCAATATCGGCATCGAGGAACTTCTGAGCCGCGATTTCGCGACCGAAGACGCAAAGCCGCGGGTGCTGCTCATCGACGAGCGCAAAACTTCCGTCGAACGCATCCAGAAGATGCTGCGCAACACCGCCGAGCTCGATGTCGCGACCGACCCGAATGCGGGGTTCTTCCAGGCGGCCGAGACGGCGTATGAATGCGTGCTGATCTCGACTGCCTTCTCCGACTTCGATGCGCTGAGACTCTGCTCGCAGCTGCGTTCGCTCGACCGCACCCGCTTCCTGCCGATCATGCTGCTCGCAGACGAGGGCGAGGAGGGCCGCATCCTGCGTGGTCTGGAACTTGGTATCAATGACTACCTGATCCGGCCGATCGACCAGCACGAGCTGACGGCGCGCCTGCGCACACAGGTGCGGCGCAAGCGATACAACGATCAGTTGCGCGCGAGCGTCGCCCAGACGATCGAGATGGCGGTGATCGACGGGCTGACCGGGCTGCACAACCGCCGCTACCTCGACAGCCATCTGCAGACACTGTTCGATCGCGCCGTGGCGCGACGGCGGCCCTTGTCGGTGATGATCACCGATCTCGATCGCTTCAAGTCGATCAACGATACCCATGGCCATGACGGCGGTGACGACGTTCTGCGCGAGTTCGCCCGGCGGCTGCGCAAGAATGTGCGCGGCATCGATCTCGCCTGCCGCTTCGGCGGCGAGGAGTTCGTTGTGGTCATGCCCGACACCGACGGCGCGGTCGCCGAGAAGGTGGCCGAACGCATTCGCGCCGAGATCGCACAGGCAGCTTTTGCCATCGGTGCCGACGGCAAGGCGATCGAGGTCACGGTCAGCGTCGGCGTGTCGTCTCTCCTGAAAGGGACCGACAGCGTCGCCGCGCTGATGAAGCGCGCCGACCTGGCGCTCTATGAGGCCAAAAGCGGCGGCCGCAACAGGGTGGTCGCCAAGGCTGCCTAAAACGCGTCGCGATCTTTCAGACCCCGCACGCGCCTGTCTTTATCCTGAATCCGGTTTCCACTTTCGGGAGACATGCTCGGCATAAAGGCGACGATTCTCCAGCGCTGCAACAGGGTTACGAATTTACCTTAACCCAAGCGATTCGTGAGCGGTGGTTAAGAAATGGTTGATTTTTATGAGGTCTTGCGCAAATCTGCGACGCATAGACAGAAGACGAGGCCGGCGCGAGGGTAGAGTAGCCGGCTCGATCCAAAAATACCCCATGATGCTCAGGTCCGCCGCATCTCCTGGGTCCGTGGGGTCGGCCGGCCGGCGCTGGCACATAGTGGCCTCCTCGTACCGCTGCCAACCGCCGACCGGCCCCCTTTTTGTCGTCCGGTCCTTCCTAAAACAAAAACGCCGCCCAGAGGGCGGCGTTTCGATTTCTCGGGATAGCCAGATTACTTGATCTTGGTTTCCTTGAATTCGACGTGCTTCTTGGCGACCGGATCGTACTTGCGGAACGAGAGCTTGTCCGTCTTGGTACGGCTGTTCTTGCTGGTGACGTAGAAGAACCCGGTGTCGGCGGTCGACAGAAGTTTGATCTTGATGTTTGCGGCTTTGGCCATGATTTTCGTCCGTTAATGTTCGTGGAGTTTTGGCCGCTGAAGCACGGGGAAAACACCCGGACGCGGGAAACTTGGCGCGACACATAAAGAACGCGCCTGGAAAGTCAAGCCCGAGCGCCTTCTTCGCCTCATTTCGGCATGGCCCGTGTCCACGTCTCAAGCGTTATGCTCGACCAATTGCCCCGCCTTTTTCCAGTCGCCCGTGGTGTTCCACCAGCGGTTCGGATTGGCGCGGTCGTCAAGACCCTTGGAACGGCTGGCGAGCAGTGGCTGGATGCGGATGACGGGCTCCTGATAGGAATGGGCTTGGAATATCGCCTCGACGACACGAGCGGCGAGCGCCTGGTCGTCGGCGATCTCGAACGACACTTCGACGGTGCCGGGTCGCCGGCGCAGTTCGGTCTCAGCGCCGGCCGCGGCGCCTTCGAGCGGCCGGTAGCGCTCGATGCCTTGCGCCGACTGATAGGCGTTGGCGTCATACTTGCCCATGCGCAGCGGCGTGATCGCCACCACGGCCTCCATGATGCGGTCGACATCGGCGGCCGGCGCTTGGAATGTGACGAGCAGAAGCAGTTCCATCCTGAGGGATCTGGTTTCAAAGCCGCTGTCGACCATCGCAATTCTCCTACCTCGCGTCGGAGGCAGGTTATAACAGGGGTGCTGCTGACACGGTGATGTCAGGATGCCCGACGCTTCAGCGGCATCGCCTAGAGAATCTTGCGCACCAGCCTGACCAGGATCAGAGCCATGTAGGCGGCGAAGAAGAAGGCCAGCGACCAGCCGAAGCCGGATGGGCCGAAGGCATCCATGCCGATGCCGATCGCCTGCGGACCCAGCACCATGCCAACACCATAGCAGAGCACGAAGGCAGCATTGGCCGATGCCAGCTCATGGCCGGACAGCTGCGAGCCGAGATGGGCAAGGCCGATCGTGTACATGGCGGCGACGACGCCGCCCCAGACGAACAGGAGGGCCGCCATCAGATGCCAGTTCTGTGCGAAGAACGGCATGAAGACCGTGCCGATGAGCCCGACCGTGGCGCAGGCCAGCAGCAGGTAGCGGCGGTCGGAAACGCGGTCGCTGATCATGCCGATCGGGATCTGCAGAAGCACATTGCCGAGCCCGATCATAGTCAGGAGCAGCGCGGCGTCGGCTTCCGAATAGCCGATACGGCTGCCATAGACGGGGAAGAGCGAGAAACCGCCGGTCTCGACGGCGCCGAAAACAAGCACGGCGAAGGTCGCGGTCGGCACCAGCCAGATATAGCGCAGGAAGTGGCTGGTTTCGCTGTCGGCGACGATGCTCGGGCTCTCGTTGCGGGCCGCAAGCACCGGAATGGCGGCAAGCGTCACCAGCGCTATGGTGACGCCGAACGGCAGGAAGCCTGTGCTGCCGAGATGGGCGAACAGCCATGGTCCGGCGGCGAAGCCGAGCGACAGCACGGTGGCGTAGATGCCAAGCACAAGGCCGCGCCGGTTCGGCGGGGCGGAGGTGCTGATCCAGAATTCCGACAGGATGAACAATACCGTCAGCGAGATATGCAGGGCGACGCGGAGCGGAAACCACATCCAGAAGTCCGGCGCGAAATGGAAGCCGACGAAGGCGAGCGCGCCGATGGCAATCATCAACAGCATGGTCCAGGCGACGCCGAGCCGCATAGCAAGCGGCGTAGCGAGCGGCGCGCCGGCAATCGAGGCGAGACCGGCGACAGCGGTGTTGAGACCGATCATCGAAGCGGAATGGCCGCGGCTTTCCAGAATGACGCTGAGCAGCGGCATGCCTAAGCCTATGGCGATGCCGACGACGCTGATCGAGGAGATCGCCGCGACCATCGGCAGCCAGTGTACGCGTTCGTCGCCCTGTTGTTGGGTATCGACCGTCATGAGATCAAAATGCTCTGCTTCTAAAGGACTTCGCGGACGAAGCGGTTGCGGACGAGCCGGAAGAACGGCACGGCGCCCCCCGGCCGCAACAATGGATCTTCGGCAAGCCGACTTTCCAGTTCTTCCAGGACCATGCCGGTGATGTCGGGGATGTCGGCCTTGCGGGCATCGGCAAGCGGCAGCCAGACGAGTTCTTCGAGTTCGTTCGTCGGACCGCCGCCGGGCAATTCCACGGCAACGTCGTGGCGCCAGGCGCTGAAAAAACGCGTGTCGAAACGGCGCACGCGATTGGGCGGAGTGATGGCGCGGGCGACGAAGCGGAGCGCGTCCAGCGAGGGGATCACGCCGTGTTCGGCGAAACCCTGCCAGTCGCGCTTTGCGGTCGAGAAGGTGCCCTTGCGGCCGATCAGCAGGCCGGCTTCCTCATAGGTCTCGCGAATCGCCGACAGGGCGATTGCGCGGGCCCGCGCCGCGCTGGCACGGCCGGGGCCTGCGGCCAGCTTGCCTTCTTCCTCACCACCCAGAGGGGCAGCGACGGGAACGCGGCTGTCGGCGGGATCGGTGCGGCCGCCGGGGAAGACGAATTTTCCGGGCATGAAGGCGTGCCCGGCATGACGCCGGCCCATCAGCACCAAGACGTCCTTGTCCCGGCGATCGAGCAGAATGAGGGTCGCGGCATCACGCGGACGCAGCGCCCGGCCGCTGCGCACGGCCAGGGCCTTATCGAGCTTGTCGACATCCGCCTTGGTCATTCCTTCCATGCGCTCGACCTAGCGGAAACTTCCTTGATGTGAAAGTGGCTTGCGCGTCGCGGCCTTTGCACCAGGGCCGACCGCGGTGCGGCCTGGCTTATCAATGGCTCTCGAATTCGCCCTTCTCGTCGCCGAAGCCGTGCATATAAAGCGCCCATTGCAGGCCGATGACAGCTCCCTTGACCGGCTGCAGCAGTGCGACGGCCAGAATAACGGTCAGCGGAACCCAGATCAGCGCGTGCTGCCAGGTCGACAGTGTCGACGCGGCCTCGACGGCCATGAAGCCGCCAACGACGATGTGACCGACGATGACGATGACCAGGTAGGCAGGCAGGTCGTCCGCGCGATGGTGGTGCAGCTCCTCGCCGCAGACCTCGCACTTGTCCACGGGCTTCACGAAAGCGCGGAACAGCTTTCCCTTGCCGCAATGCGGGCAGCGGCCGAGTATCCCGCGCTTGATCGCAGTCCACAACGGACGCGCGACGCGGCCCGAATGATGCTCGCCGCCGAAAACCTGTTCTTGCACTTGAAAGTTACCTGGCATTATCGTCTCCTGCCGCGCGGTCCCGAACGCGATTGCGACGCGCGGGCGCGGCCCTTGGCCTTGTGGAACGACCGCCTCGAGCCGGGCAGGGGCTTCGGGTCGGTCAGCATCTCGAAACGCATCGCACCGGCCATTGGCGCGACCTCGACCAGCCGAACTTCGACACGATCGGCAAGCTGATAGCCCTTGCCGGTGCGTTCCCCGAACAGCGATCGGGCGGTTTCGTCGTAGATATAGTAGTCGCCGCCCAGAGTTGACACCGGAATAAAGCCGTCGGCGCCATACTGCGGCAATTGGACAAAGAGTCCCGCCTTGGTGACGCCGGAGATGCGCGCGTCGAACGTGTCGTTGACGCGCTCGGCGAGATAGGCGGCAATCAGCCGGTCGACCGTATCGCGCTCGGCCGCCATGGCTCGACGCTCGGTCGCCGAGATCAGCGCGGCGACCTCTTCCAGCCGGTCCGCCTCCTGCTGCGCCAGGCCGCCGGGCCCGAGGCCAAGCGCCGCGATCAGCCCGCGGTGCACGATCAGATCGGCGTAGCGGCGGATCGGCGAGGTGAAATGGGCGTAGCGCCTGAGGTTGAGGCCGAAATGGCCGATGTTCTTCGGCGAGTACTCCGCCTGGCTCTGGGAGCGCAGCACCACTTCGTTGACCAGCGCCTCGTTGTCGGCACCGCGCACCCGCTCCAGAATGCCGTTGAACTGGCTCGGCCGCATCTGCGCGCCGCGCGCCAAGGACAGGCTGAGCGTTGCCAGGAACTCGCGCAGCGATTCCTGCTTGGCGAGCGACGGCGCGTCATGGATACGGTAGACGAGCGGCTCTTTCTTGCCCTCCAATGTCTCGGCGGCCGCGACATTGGCCTGAATCATGAATTCCTCGATGAGCTTATGCGCGTCGAGGCGCTCCGGCACGACGACGCGGTCGACCGTGCCGTCAGGCTTCAGCAGGATCTTGCGCTCGGGCAGGTCGAGCTCAAGCGGCTGGCGGGACTGGCGGCCGCGCCTGAGCACGGCGTAGGCGTCCCATAACGGCTTCAAAGCGCTGTCGAGGATCGGCCGTGTCTTGTCGTCGGGCGCGCCGTCGATCGCGGCCTGCGCCTGCGGGTAGGCGAGCTTGGCGGCCGACTTCATCATGACGCGGTGGAAGGAATGCCTGAGTTTGCGGCCTTCCGAGGAGAAGGTCATGCGCACGGCGATTGCCGGCCTGTCTTCGCCCTCGCGCAGCGAGCAGAGATCGTTGGAGATGCGTTCAGGAAGCATCGGCACGACGCGGTCCGGAAAATACACCGAATTGCCGCGCTTCAGGGCTTCGCGGTCGAGCGGCGTGCCGTAGCGGACATAGGCTGCGACATCGGCGATCGCCACGGTGATGACAACGCCGCCGGGATTCTTCTCGTCCGTGTCGGGCGTGGCGAAGACCGCGTCGTCATGGTCCTTGGCATCGGCCGGATCGATGGTCACCAGCGGCAGACTGCGCCAGTCCTCGCGGTGATCGAGCGTCGCCGGCTTCACCGCTTCGGCCTCGGCAATCACGTCGGCAGGAAAGACATGGGGAATGTCATGGGCGTGGATGGCGATCATCGAGACCGCCTTCTCGCTGCTCAGCGAGCCCAGTACCGCCAGCACTTTTGCCCGGGGCAGTCCGTAACGGGATGCCCGCGCCGGCTCCACCTCCACCAGATCGCCATTCCTGGCGCCGTTCTGGAATTCCTTGTCGACGATCAGTTCCGGCTGGCGCCGTTCGACCGGCTCGATGCGGAACGTTCCGTCCTTCAGCACGCGGAAGACGCCGAGCACGGCGTCGCTGCGCTTCTCGAAGATCTTCATCACCCGCCCGGTATAGGCAGGGCCTGACGGATCGTCGGTCGGGAAAGTCTTGGCAAGCACGCGGTCGCCAATGCCGGGGACCGGGCCGCCGGCGGCGCGCGAGATGCGGATAGCGATGACGGGGGGCGAGCCGGCGCCGGTATATTCGCTCGGATTCGCCAGAAGCACGCCCTCATCGTCGCGGCCGAAAATGTCGAGCACCGCGACATGAGGCACGGCGCCCGCGCGGGTGAGGCGCTTGCGCTCCTTGTTGAGGAGGCCTTCATCCTGCAGGTCTCGCAACAGGTCTTTCAGCCAGATGCGGTCCTCGCCGCGCAGCGCGAAGGCCTTGGCGATCTCGCGCTTGCCGGACCGATCGGGATTTTCGGCGATGTAGCGCAGGACCTCGTCACGCGAGGGACGATAGTCGTCCTTGACCTTGGCCCTGGTGTCGGCGTTGCGCGGATCGCCGTGGCTTCTTCCGGAGATCCTGCGCGCCACGTCCTGCTATCCCTTCTTCGCTGCCCGGCGGAAGGGCTTCTTGCCGCCTCCGCCCTTGGCTTCCTTCTCGGCAATCAGGGTGAGCGCTTCTTCCATCGTCACCGATTGCGGGTCCTTGCCTTTTGGCAGCGTCGCATTGACCTTGCCGTAGTTGACGTACGGGCCGTATTTGCCGTCGCGAACGACGATCTTGCCGCCGCCGTCCGGATGATCGCCCAATTCCTTGAGCGCCGCCGGCGTGGCGCCGTTGCGGCCACCCTTGCCCTTCTGCTGCTTCTCGGCGATCACCGAAACGGCGCGGTTCAGGCCGATCGAGAACACGTCCTCGATGCTCTCCAGATTGGCGTAGGTGCCGTCATGCAGCACGAACGGGCCGTAGCGCCCGAGGCCAGCCGAGATCATCTTGCCGGTTTCGGGATGTTTTCCCACATCGCGCGGCAGACCCAGCAGCGCCAGCGCCTTCTCGTGGTCGATCGAGTCGGGCGTCCAGCCCTTGGGCAGGCTGGAGCGCTTGGCCTCCTTGCCCTCGCCGCGCTGGATATAGGGGCCGAAACGGCCGCTCCTCAGCGTGATTTCCTCGGCGGTGTAAGGATCCTTGCCGAGCAGCTTGACGCCGTCCTCGCCATTGCCGTTCTCGCCGTTGGGATTGGCGGCGTCGCCGAGCTGGCGGGTGTAGGAGCATTCGGGATAGTTCGAGCAACCGACGAAGGCGCCGAACTTGCCGAGCTTCAGCGACAGATTGCCGGTGCCGCATTTCGGGCAGATGCGCGGATTGGAACCGTCCTCGCGCTCCGGGAAGACCAGCGGCGCGAGTTCTTCGTTGAGCGCATCGAGCACGTCGGCGACGCGCAGTTCCTTGATGTCGTCGACGGCGCCGGAGAAATCCTTCCAGAAGTCGCGCAGCACGTCCTTCCAGGCGAGCTTGCCGTCGGAAATCTCGTCGAGCTTCTCCTCGAGCGAAGCGGTGAAGTCATATTCGACGTAACGTTCGAAGAAGCTTTCGAGGAAGGCCGAGAGCAGCCGGCCCTTTGCCTGCGGCACGAGCTTGCGACGGTCGATGGTGACGTAATCGCGGTCCTCGAGCGTCTTCAGGATCGCGGTGTAGGTCGACGGCCGGCCGATGCCGAGCTCTTCCAGCTTCTTGATCAGCGACGCCTCGGAGTAGCGCGGCGGCGGCTCGGTGGTGTGCTGGGTGGCATTTATCGCTTGGCGGGCAAGCTGCTCGCCGGAGCGGATCTCGGGCAGGCGGCGGCTCTCCTCGTCCTCCGCGTCCTCGTCCTTCTGGTCGGTATAGGCGGCGATGAAGCCGTCGAAGCGGACGACGGAGCCGATCGCGCGCAGCTCCGCGGTGCGGGCGCCGTTGACCGCCTCGATCTCGACCGTGGTGCGTTCGATCTCGGCCGGCTGCATCTGGCTGGCAATGGCGCGCTTCCAGATCAGCTCGTAGAGCCGGGCCTGGTCGGCATCGAGATATTGCCGAACGGAAGCCGGCGTGCGCTTGAAATCGGTCGGCCGGATCGCCTCGTGGGCTTCCTGGGCGTTCTTCGCCTTGGTGGTATAGAAACGCGGCTTCTCCGGCAGGTATTTGGCGCCGAACTCGCTGACTATGGCGCTGCGGGCGGCCTCGATCGCCTCCGGCGCCATCTGCACGCCGTCGGTACGCATATAGGTGATGAGGCCGGCGGTCTCGCCGCCGATGTCCATGCCTTCATAGAGCTTTTGCGCGACCTGCATGGTGCGCGTGGCCGAGAAACCGAGGCCTGACGAGGCGGCCTGCTGCAGCGTCGAGGTGGTGAAGGGCGGGCCGGGATTGCGTTTTGTCGGCTTGGCCTCGACCGACAATGCCTTGAAGGTCGCGCCTTCGAGCATCGCCTTGATGTCGTCGGCCTGCGCCTTGTTGGCGATGTCGAGTTTTTGCAGCTTCTTGCCGGCGAAGGCGGTCAGCCGCGCCTCGAAACTGTCGTTGCGCGGGGTGCCGAGGATAGCGGCGATCTGCCAGTATTCCTCGCGGATGAAGCGCTCGATCTCGGATTCGCGGTCGCAGACCAGGCGCAACGCCACCGACTGGACGCGGCCGGCGGAGCGGGCGCCCGGCAGCTTGCGCCACAGCACCGGCGACAGCGTGAAGCCGACGAGATAATCGAGCGCGCGGCGGGCGAGATAGGCGTCGACCAGCGGCGCGTCGATCTGGCGCGGATGGGCCATCGCATCGAGCACCGAGGCCTTGGTGATGGCGTTGAAGACGACGCGGCTGACTGGCTTGTCCTTCAGCGCGCGCTTCTGCTTCAGGACTTCCAGCACATGCCAGGAAATCGCCTCGCCCTCGCGATCCGGGTCGGTGGCGAGGATCAGCCCGTCGGCATCCTTGACCGCCTTGGCAATGTCGGCGAGGCGCTTGCCCGACGCGGTGTCGACCGACCAGGACATGGCGAAGTCCTCGTCGGGCCGCACCGAGCCGTCCTTGGCCGGCAGATCGCGGACATGGCCGAACGAGGCCAGAACCTTATAGTTCTTGCCCAAATATTTGTTGATTGTCTTCGCCTTGGCCGGCGATTCGACGACGACGACGTCCATGAGGTCTCTTAATCAGCTGTGAGGTGGCGGAAGAACTCCGCGACGCGCGACGAAATCCCACTCTTTTCGTCGCTCACATGGCCGTGCTTTTGCCATCGGTCAAGGGGAAGCGGCCAATTTGGGAAGCGGCCGCGGACGATACACTCTTAGAGTGTATGGCAAAGATCACATTTTTTGGGGATGGATGTATGCGCGCCTCGAACCGGGCGGGCGGCTATCGCGCGCTTGTTCGGTCAACGCGTTTGCCTGTTTCTTCCTGCGGCGAAGCGGCGACTTGCCACACAATGGTGATTGGCAGGGGCGTGCCCGCATCGCTATATCGTCGCTAGCACAATCGGGACTCATTGGATGGCATTGGACATCGGCTATGTCAGCGCGGTCGGGGCAGGGGCGATCTCGTTCCTGTCGCCTTGCGTGCTGCCGCTGGTGCCGCCCTATCTCTGCTACATGGCCGGCGTTTCCGTCGACGATTTCCGCGGCAATCAGAGCGTCACGGCGAAGGAGGGCGCGCGCGGCGCGCTGCTTTATGCTTCCGTGGCCTTCGTGCTCGGCTTTTCCACCGTCTTCGTGGCGCTTGGGGCCGGCGCCTCGACCATCGGCCGCCTGCTGCGTGTCTGGCAGGAACCGCTGGCGATGGCGGCGGGCGTGCTGATCATCATCATGGGCCTGAACTTCCTTGGCGTCCTGCGCATTCCGCTTTTGTCGCGCGAGGCGCGCTTCCAGTCGCAGGGCAAGCCGGCCAGCATGATCGCGGCCTATGTCATGGGGCTGGCCTTCGCCTTCGGCTGGACGCCTTGCATCGGCCCGGTGCTGGGGCCGATCCTGACTTTGGCCGGCGGGCGCGAGACCGTTGGCGAGGGCGCGCTGCTGCTTGCCGCCTATTCGCTGGGCCTCGGCATCCCGTTACTGATCGCGGCGCTGTTTTCCGGCGCCTTCATGCGCTTCCTCGGCAAATTCCGCGTCCATCTCGGCCGTGTCGAGAAAGCGATCGGCGCGCTGCTGGTCGTCGCCGGCGTGTTTTTCCTCACTGGCGGCGTGCAGAGCGCGTCCTATTGGCTCTTGGAGAATTTCCCGGTGCTGGGAAGGCTGGGGTAGTTTAGTTGCTGGCAGAGAGTCGAGCTGTGAACCCGTTGTAGAGATCAGCATCGAAGGGTCCTGTGCCCTCTATCTCGTGTTCCATAATTTGCTATGGAGACCTGGGGCGACCACTATGTTCAGACAACCCATCGAGTCACCTGCTCCGCCGTCTCACCGGAATTTCCGCCGCGACGATCACTCCGGCACGCCGGAGATGCCCAGCGCCTCGACGTAACGCTCGCCGAACACCTTGTCCTGCCATGGGTTGATCTGTCTCTGCAGGGTGAGCGTGTAGGTCGGGAACGCCTCCATCAGCCGCCGCGCCGCCGCCCGCGCCTCCTCCAGCCGGTTGAGTTTGACCAGCGCCATAATCACCACCCGGTGCGAGGAGCCGTAGTTCGGCATCTCCTGCAGCGCGCGTTCTCCCCATGCCAGCGCTTCCTCGTAGCGCTCGAGCATCAGGTAGCTCATCCCGATGCCCGAGAGCGCGATGCCCTTCTCGGGGTCGACCGGGCTCAGCCGCATTGCCCTGTGAAAGTGCTCGATCGCGACGAGCGGGCGGCCGGAATGTGCGTTGACCCAACCGCAGCTCGTATGGCCCTGCGCCGAATTGGGATTGAGCAGCAGGGATCGTTCGATCGTGGCCAGCGCCATCTCGTAGTCCTTCGCGCTGTAGGCGATCACCTGCGCGGCGAAGCGCAGGCTCGTGGGGTCGTCGCGCGCTTCCGCCAGTACCTCGCGCGCCATGCGCGTGGCGACCCGGGTATCCTCGGGCTCGTGCCAGCACTGGCTCACGGATATGCTGCGGATATAGGCGCCGAGTGCCTTCGCCAAGTTGAAGCCGGGGTCGATGCTAAGCGCCTCGTTGGTGAGCCGACGCACGTCGGCAAAGCCTTCGCGCGTCATGCTGTAGAAGCGCGGCAGCGCGCGAAGGTAGAGGTCGTAGGCGCTCATGTAGTCGGTCGGCTTCATGCGCGCCTGCTTGATTTCCTCCAGCCGGATGCTCGGCTCGACAGCGCCGACGACGCTCTCGGTCACCTTGTCCTGCAGGTCGAAGATGTCGCACATATCGCCCTCGAAGCGGTCGGCCCAGACATGGTGCCCGCTGATCGCGTCCACCAACTGCCCACTGATACGCACCCGCGATCCTGCCCTGCGGATGCTGCCTTCGAGCACGTAGCGGACGCCCAGCTCGCGCCCGACCTGGCGCAGGTCCACCGCCCGGCCCTTGTAGGTGAAGGACGAGTTGCGGGCGATCACGAAGAAGGAGTTCACTCGGCTCAATCCCGTGATGATGTCCTCCACCAGCCCGTCGGCGAAGTATTCCTGATCGGGGTCGCCGCTCATGTTGGTGAAAGGCAGAACCGCGATCGAGGGTTTCTCGGGCAGGGGAGGCGGGGCAGCGCTGGCGTCGGACTCGACGCGGTAGGCGCGCACGGGCCGCTCGATGTTCTTGAGGCGCAGCTCGCCGAGCGGCGTGAAGCCGCAGTCGAGCTTGCCCTGAAGGTGGTCGTAGGCGGTGCCCGAGACGACAACGGTGCCGGGATCGGCGACGCTTTCGAGGCGGGCGGCGATGTTGACCCCGTCGCCGTAGAGGTCGCCGTCCTCCTCGCAAACCACGTCGCCGAGATTGACGCCGATGCGGAAGCGAATCCTCTCTTCCTCGGGGGTCTCCGCCTCGCGTTCTGCCAGGGTCCGCTGGATCGCCATCGCCGAGGTCACCGCGTTGACGACGCTCGCGAATTCGCACAGCATGCCGTCGCCGGTGAGCTTGACGATCCGACCCTGATGCTCGGAGACCAGCGGTTCGAGGAGGTCCTTGCGGTAGATCTTCAGCCGCTCGAGCGTGCAGCGCTCGTCGCGCTCCATCAGGCGCGAATAACCGACCACGTCGCAAGCCAGGATCGCAGCGAGGTGGCGCCGCACGGTCATCGCACCGCTCGGCCAAGCGCCTGCACGCGTGCCGCTCCGCGTCCATGTCCCGCCAACTTCCAGACGCGCCACGCGCATGGTATCCATCTCTCCCAGTCTCCGCCCGTCGCCGATGTGGAACGGAAAACGCAGCTCGACCTTGCCTTCACGAGATTTCGCCATCCCGCTTGCGACGCAGCACCCCCAGCAGGCCGGGGATATTTCCTGACCTGTGTAACCGGCTGACGCCACCGTGGCGGTGCTTTTGTATCGGGCATCACACCCGACGTTCGTACTTGGAGACTTGGCTTTGCCATCTCACCGGAATTTAACCGCATTGGTGCAGCATGGCCTGCGCTGTTAACATGCGTTGATTCAAACCTTTTTCATACGGTCGCCCATCCATGAGCCAGAGAACCTGCCTGTCCGTCATCCTCGCCGCCGGCGAAGGCACGCGCATGAAAAGCGCGATGCCCAAGGTGCTGCATGCCATTGCCGGCCTGCCGATGGTGGCGCATGTCGTGAAAGCCGCTGAGGCTGCCGGCGCGACCGGTGTGGCGCTGGTGATCGGCCACGGCGCAGACGAGATGCGCAAGGCGGTGCAGAAATTCGCGCCGAAGGCGGAGACCTTCGTGCAGGAGAAGCGGCTCGGCACCGGGCATGCGGTCCTTGCCGCGCGCGAAGCGATATCAAAGGGCTATGACGATATTCTCGTGATGTTCGGCGACACGCCGCTAATCGATGCGCAGGCGCTGGCCGCCGCGCGGCAGAAGCTGGCAGAGGGTGCCGCCGTCGCGGTCATCGGCTTCCGTCCGCCAAGCCCGACCGGCTACGGCCGGTTGATCGAAAAGGACGGTCATCTCATCGCCATCCGCGAGGAGAAGGACTGCTCGGAGGAAGAGAAAAAGATCGGCTTCTGCAATGCCGGCATGATGGCGGTGGCGGGCAAGCATGCGCTGCGGCTGCTCGACAAGGTCGGCAACAACAACGCCAAGGGCGAATTTTATCTCACCGACATCGTCGAGATCGCCGGCGCGGAAGGGCTCGACGTGGTAGCGACGGAAGCGAGTTTCGAAAGCGCGCTCGGCATCAACAACCGGGCCGAACTCGCCGAGGCGGAAGCCATCTGGCAGACGCGCCGGCGGCGCGAGGCGATGCTGTCCGGAGTTACGCTGATCGCGCCCGAAACCGTCTATTTCTCGCACGATACCGAGATCGGCACCGATACGATCGTCGAGCCGAATGTCTGGTTCGGGCCGGGCGTCAAGATCGCATCGGGCGCCAAGATCCATGCTTTCAGCCATATCGAGGGCGCAACGATCGCCTCAAATTGCGATGTCGGGCCGTTCGCCCGGCTGCGGCCCGGCGCGGATCTTCGAAACAAGGCAAAGGTCGGCAATTTCTGCGAGGTCAAGCAGGCGACGATCGAAGAGGGCGCCAAGGTCAACCACCTGACCTATATCGGCGATGCGCGCGTGGGTGCAGCAGCCAATATCGGCGCCGGCACCATCACCTGCAATTATGACGGCTACTCGAAATTCTTCACCGACATCGGCGAGGGGGCCTTTGTCGGTTCGAATTCCTCGCTGGTGGCGCCGGTCTCGATCGGCAAAGGCGGCTATATCGCCTCCGGCAGTGTGATCACCGAGAGCGTGCCCGACGACGCGCTGGCCTTCGGCCGCGCCCGCCAGAAGACGATTCCCGGCAAGGGCAAGGAGTTGCGCGAGCGCTTCGCCTCGGCCGCCGCGGCGAAGAAGAAGGCTGCGGCGGAATAGGGTTTCAGGTGGTGCTTTCGGCGATTTTGCCGAAAGCAGCCGTTACCACGATCTCGCCGACGATTGCCTTGTTGAATTGAGGCAGGTCTTCGGCGGGTATCCAATATTCGAGGTGCGCCCTGCTGCCGGCGTGCTCGACGCGATAGCCGTCGAGGAAGCTTTTCAGGACCTCAAACCGCGTGACGAAGCCGGAACCGCTCGCCTGCACGTTCCAGTCGCGGGCGATCTGGACAGCGTAGGCTTCAGTGAGCACCGGATAGAAAATCGGCTGATCGGGCAGGCGCGGCGGAAATTCGCGCATGCCCAAAGCCTTGATCAGCGTCAACTCCTGCGGTCGATCGGCCGCCACAGCGTTACGGTATGCGTCGCTTTGCTCATTGGTCGAATAAACTGCCCAATTCGAGCCGAGGCAAGGCCCCAAGGAGCGTTCGCCATACGGGCCTTTGCCAACTGTGGCGTGGTGTTCGTCGTTCGAACGATGACATGCTCCGGCCTCAAATGTTTACATGGTGATGAACACCGCCAAACCGTCTAAGCGACAAGACGAGCGTTTGCGGTAACCGGATTGCAAGGGCGATCTGAGAATGTCCAATCGTACAAAACCGTTCCCGGTGACATGGAACGAAACGCAAAGTGACTTTTACGGCAGGCCGGCAATCCATAGATAGCGCTGGGTTTTCTGCTTGGAATCGGGGGCAATCGCCATGTGCGGTATCGTTGGAATCGTTGGCCGAAGCCAAGTCGCGCCGCTCATCGTCGATGCGCTGAAGCGGCTTGAATATCGCGGCTACGACTCGGCCGGGGTCGCCACCATCGAAAGGGGCGAGCTCGGCCGCCGCCGCGCCGAGGGCAAGCTGGTCAATCTCGAACGCCGGCTGAAGGACGAGCCGCTGGACGGCACGATCGGCATCGGCCACACACGCTGGGCGACGCATGGCGTGCCGAACGAGACCAATGCGCATCCGCATTTTTCCGAGGGCGTCGCCATTGTCCACAACGGCATTATCGAGAATTTCGCCGAGCTGCGCGACGAACTCACCCGCGACGGCTACTCTTTCTCTTCGCAGACCGACACCGAGGTCGTCGCGCATCTGGTGGCGCGCGAGCTCGCCAAGGGGCTGAAGCCGGTGGAAGCCGCGCATGCGGCGCTGAAGCGGCTTTCCGGCGCCTTTGCCCTGGCAATCATGTTCAAGGGCGACGAGGACCTGATCGTCGGCGCCCGCAACGGACCGCCTTTGGCCGTCGGCCATGGCGAGGGCGAGATGTTTTTGGGCTCCGACGCCATTGCGCTGGCGCCTTTCACCAATGCGGTCACCTATCTCGAAGACGGCGACTGGGCGGTCGTGCGTCGCGAAAGCGTGACCATCTACGACATCGACGGCAGACAGGTCGACCGCAAGCGCCAGCAGTCACTGTCGACCAGCTTCATGGTCGACAAGGGAAACCGCCGCCATTTCATGGAAAAGGAAATCCATGAGCAGCCGGAGGTGATCTCACACACGCTGGCGCATTACTTGGATTTCGCATCGGGGGTGTCGAAGCCACTCGACCTGCCCTTCGACTTCGCCAAGATCGGCCGCCTGGCGCTTTCGGCCTGCGGCACCGCCTATCTCGCCGGGCTGATCAGCAAATACTGGTTCGAGCGCTATGCACGGCTGCCGATCGACATCGATGTCGCCTCCGAGTTCCGCTATCGCGAGATGCCGCTTTCGGCCAATGACGCGGCGTTCTTCATCTCGCAGTCGGGCGAGACTGCCGACACGCTTGCGTCGCTGCGCTATTGCCGCAAGGCCGGCATGAAAATCGGCGCTGTCGTCAATGTGCGCGAATCGACCATGGCGCGCGAATCCGACGTCGTGCTGCCGACGCTGGCCGGGCCGGAGATCGGCGTCGCCTCGACCAAGGCTTTCACCTGCCAGCTGTCCGTCTTGGCTGCGCTCGCGGTCCGCGCGGGCGTGGCGCGCGGCACGATCTCGCGCGATGAGGAAAAGCAGCTGGTGCGCGAGCTTTCCGAGGCGCCGCGCTATGCCACCCGGGTGCTGAAGCTTGACGAGCAGATCGAGCGCATCTCGCGCGAGCTGTCGCGCTACAAGGACGTGCTCTATCTCGGCCGCGACACCAATTTTCCGCTGGCCATGGAAGGCGCGCTGAAGCTCAAGGAAATCTCCTACATCCACGCCGAAGGCTATGCCGGCGGCGAGCTGAAGCACGGGCCGATCGCGCTGATCGACGAGAACATGCCGGTGATCGTCATTGCGCCGCATGACCGTATCTTCGAAAAGACCGTGTCGAACATGCAGGAAGTGGCGGCGCGCGGCGGCAAGATCATCCTGATCACCGACAAGAAGGGCGCGGCGCAGGCCGGCATCAAGACGATGGAGACGATCATCCTGCCCGAAGTGCCGGAGATCATCTCGCCGATCATCTACGCGCTGCCGATCCAGATGCTGGCCTATTTCACCGCCGTCTTCATGGGCACCGACGTCGACCAGCCGCGCAATCTGGCGAAATCGGTGACCGTGGAGTAGGTCGCGCCGTGCCGCTGGATACAGCGGCCTGACGATCGCTCTTTAAAAACTTCGCAGTTCCAAACCGGCTCGCGGTTCACTAATCTCAGCGTTGCAACCTGCGCCGCGGTGAACCCATGTCCGACGCCCTGAAGACCTCTGGCATGACCCGGCTAAGGAATTATTTCCTGACCGGCTTCATCGTCTGCGCGCCGCTGGCGATCACGGTCTATATCGCCTGGTCGCTTATCGGCTGGGTCGATTCCTGGGTAAAACCCTATATTCCAGCCCGCTACAATCCCGATACCTATCTGCCGTTCCCGGTTCCGGGCTTCGGGCTGATCGTGGCGCTGGTGCTGATCACGCTGATCGGTTTCCTGACGGCGAACATCGTCGGCCGCGCCATTGTCAATTTCGGCGAGCGGCTGCTTGGCCGCATGCCGCTGGTGCGTGGCATCTATGGCTCGCTGAAGCAGATTTTCGAGACGGTGCTGTCGAACAAGGGCGACATGTTCCGCCAGGTCGGGTTGGTCGAATATCCGAGAAAGGGCGTCTGGTCGCTGGTCTTCGTCGCCAGCGACAAGGAAACCGAGATCAACCAGAAGCTCGATCAGGAAGGCGATCCGCTGATTGCGGTGTTCATGCCCTGCACGCCCAATCCGACCACCGGTTTCCTGATGTATGTGCACAAATCCGAGATCGTGCCGCTCGACATGTCGATCGAGGACGGCGCCAAGCTGATCGTTTCGGCCGGCATGGTGGCGCCGGAGGTCAAGGCCAAGCTGGTGACGCTGAACGGCGAGCCCGTCGAAGGCGGCCTCGCCAACCCGGCGATTGGCGCCGCTCAGCCGGCGCGCAGCAGCCGCACCGCCTCATCGCGGCCGAACAGATAAAGCAGCAGCCGCAGCGCCCCGCCGCGTTCGGACTGCAATTCCGGGTCGCGCGACAGGATCAGGCGTGCGTCGTCGCGCGCGGCTTCGAGCAGATCGGCATGGAGTTCGAGGCGCGCCACCTGGAAGCCTGGTGTGCCGGACTGGCGGGTGCCCAGCAACTCACCTTCGCCGCGCAGTTTCAGGTCCTCCTCGGCGATCTTGAAGCCGTCCTCTGTCTCGCGCATCACCGAGAGCCGGCGTTTGGCCGTCTCGCCGAGCGGCTCCTTGTAGAGCAGGACGCAGGATGACGGCTTGTCGCCGCGCCCGACCCGGCCGCGCAACTGGTGCAACTGGGCAAGGCCGAAGCGTTCGGCATGCTCGATCACCATGATCGTGGCGTCGGGCACGTCGACGCCGACCTCGATCACGGTGGTGGCGATGAGGATGCGCGTTTCTCCCTGCTTAAAGGCGCGCATCGCCTCGTCCTTTTCCGCACCCTTCATGCGGCCGTGCACGAGACCGATCCGGTCGCCGAAGAGCGGTTTCAGCGAAGCAAAGCGGTCCTCCGCCGACATCAGCTTGATCTCTTCGGATTCCTCGACCAGCGGGCAGATCCAGTAGATTTTCTGGCCATCGGCGACGGCATCGAGCATGCGTCCGACCAGTTCATCCAGCCGCTCCATCGGCAAGGTGACGGTGCGGATCGGCTGCCGGCCGGCCGGTTTTTCGGTGAGCTTCGAGACGTCCATGTCGCCGAAGGCGGTCAGCACCAGCGTGCGCGGGATGGGCGTTGCCGTCATCACCAGCATATCGGGCGCATCGCCCTTGGCGGTGATGGCGAGACGCTGATGAACGCCGAAGCGGTGCTGCTCGTCGACGACGGCAAGCACCAAGTCGTGGAACGTCACGCTTTCCTGGAACAGCGCATGCGTGCCGACGACGATGTCGATCGCGCCGCCGGCAAGACCTGCAAGCGTCTCCGTGCGTTCGCGGCCCTTCTCGCGCCCGGTCAGGATAGCGAGGCGCAGGCCGGCTTTTTCCGCCAGCGGTGCGATCGTCGCCAGATGCTGGCGCGCCAGGATCTCGGTCGGCGCCATCAGGGCCGCCTGGCCGCCGGCCTCGACCGCGCGCGCCATGGCGAGCAGCGCCACCACCGTCTTGCCTGAGCCGACATCGCCCTGCAGCAGGCGCAGCATGCGCTCGGCATCGGCGAGGTCTGCGTTGATTTCGCCGAGCGCGAATTCCTGGCTGGTGGTGAGCTTGTAGGGCAGGGCAGCTCGCAATTTCTCGACGATGCTGCCGTCGCCGGTAAGCGGCCGACCCGAGAGACGGCGGATTCTGGAACGGACCAGCGCCAGCGAAACCTGCCCGGCGAGCAATTCATCGTAAGCAAGACGGCGCCAGGCCGAACCTTCGACGGCAACGTCGATCGGATCCTTCGGATTATGAATGCGGGCGAGCGCGTCGCCGAAGATCGGGAAGGTGTGGCGGCGCATAAAGGCGTCGTCCTGCCACTCCGGCAGTTCTGGCAGGCGGCCAAGCGCCTGTCCGATGGCGCGGCGCAGCACCTTTGCCGAGAGGCCGGCGGTGAGCGGATAGACCGGCTCGACCAACGGTAGGCCCTCGGCCTCGTCGATCGGCGCGATGTGGTCGGGATGGACCATCGTCGGGCGGCCGTTGAACCACTCCATGCGGCCCGAGATCACCACACGCTCGCCCTCAGGAAGCATTTTCTGCAAATAGGCGGCATGGGCATGGAAGAAGGTCAGTGCGACCTCGCCGGTGTCGTCATGGGCGTAAACCCTGTACGGCACCGACCTGTTGCCGCGCGGCGGCGGCTGATGGCGGTCGACGCGCACCTCGAGCGTGACGATCTGGCCCTCGGCCGACAGCGCGATGCCAGGCCGGTTGCGGCGGTCGATGACGGTGTTGGGCAGCACGAACAGAAGGTCGGCCGCGCGCGCAGCGCGATCGCCGAGGTCGGCCGGCACGACACGCTCGATCAGCAATCCGACCTTCGGGCCGACGCCAGCAAGCGAAGTGATCGGAACGAACAAGGGATCGAGGACGGTGGGACGCATCGTGTCAGCTTATGTCGCGACGAGGGCAGCGCAAAGGCTGACACCGCTCTCTATCCACGCTATATGCGCCGCTTTGGACAGGGATGCGGCGCCATGACCGGAACACAGCGATCAAGCGAGGGGTTGGACGCGCGCCGCCGCAAGCTCCTGTTCCGCTCCTGGCATCGCGGCATGCGCGAGATGGACCTGATCCTCGGTTCCTTCGCCGACGCCGAGATCGGCGCCTTGACCGGCGATGAAATCGACCAATATGAGAGACTTCTCGAAATTCCCGACACCGAATTTTTCCCGATGGTCACCGGCGAGCGCCCAGTTTCGCCCGATATCGACTGCGCGGTTCTGCGGAAGATCCTGGCGTCGCGTCGGACCATGACATTTTGAAAAACGCATATCCATGACCCTCATTCCTTCCATTGGCCTGCCCAAGGGCCGCGCCGGCCAGTTCATCGTCGACGGCGTCGCCGACGGCTACGAAGCCTTCGCCCTGGTGCGGACGGCGCAGGAGATCGCGCCCGACAAGCCGCTGCTGTTCGTCGCGCGCGACGGCCAGCGGCTGCCGGCGATCATCGAGGCGCTCGCCTTTGCCGCGCCCGGCCTACCGGTGCTGGAGCTGCCGGCCTGGGACTGCCTGCCTTACGACCGCGTTTCGCCCGGCGCAGATGCCGCGGCGCGTCGGCTCGACGCGCTTTCGGCCATGATCGCGCTGGCCAAGAAACCGCATCGCGCGGTGATCCTCACCACCGCCAATGCGTTGCTGCAGCGCATCCCGCCGGCCGAGCTGATCGAAGCTCAGACTTTCCACGCCAAGCCCGGCAACCAGATCGACATGAATGCGTTGATCGCGCGGCTGGAGACCTCCGGCTTCGAGCGCGTGCCGACCGTTCGCGGGCTTGGTGAATTCGCGGTGCGCGGCGGCATCCTCGACCTTTTCGCGCCCGGCTGGAGCGAGGCGCTCAGGCTCGACTTCTTCGGCGACACGCTGGAATCGATCCGCGTCTTCGACGTCGCGACGCAGCGCACCACCGGGCAGCGCAAGTCGATGTCGCTGCAAGCGATGAGCGAGGTGGCGCTGACACCGGAAACGATCAGCCGCTTTCGCCGGTCCTATATCGAGGCCTTCGGCGCGCCGTCGCGCGACGACGCGCTCTACGCGGCGGTCAGCGAAGGCCGCCGCTTCGCCGGCATGGAGCACTGGCTGCCCTTCTTCTACGAGCGGCTGGAGACCGTGTTCGACTATCTGCCGGACGCGCCCGTCGTGTTCGACCATCTGGCACATGAGGCCTTGGCCGAGCGCCACACGCTGATCCTCGACCATTACGAGGCGCGGCGGAAGCAGGCCGACAGCGCGCTCAAGGATGCCGTACCTTACAAGCCGGTGGCGCCGGATCTGCTGTATCTCTCGCCCGAAAACCTCAAGGCGTCGCTCGGACCGCGCGAGGACATAGACTTCACCGTCTTCGACGCCCCCGACGTCGGCGGCAAAAAAGTCTTCCATGGCGGCTCGCGGCAAGGCCGCAGCTTTGCCGAGGAGCGCGCCGATCCCAACATCAACGTCTTCGACGTCGTCGTGAAGCACATTGCCGACGAGCGCGCGGCGCGTCGCCGCGTCGTCGTCGCCGGCTGGACTGAAGGCTCGCTCGACCGGCTCGGGCAAATTCTCGCGGAGCACCATCTCAGTAATCTGAAACCTGTCGCGACGCTGGCCGAGGTCGAAAAGCTAGAGCCGGGGCAGGCGGGCCTTGCCGTGCTGCCGCTCGAATCCGGCTTTGAGACCGACGATCTGGTCGTCGTCGCCGAGCAGGACATCCTCGGCGACAGGCTCATTCGGCGTTCCAAGCGCAAGAAGAAGGCCTCCGATTTCATAGCCGAAGCCTCGTCGCTGTCGGCAGGCGACATCGTCGTCCATGCCGACCATGGCATAGGCCGCTTCATCGGCTTGCGCACCATCGAAGCGCTCGGCGCGCCGCATGACTGTCTCGAAATCCACTACGCCGGCGACGATCGCCTGTTCCTGCCGGTGGAAAACATCGAGCTTCTGTCGCGCTATGGCTCGGATTCGGCTGAGGCGACGCTCGACAAGCTGGGCGGCGGCGCCTGGCAGGCGCGCAAGGCACGGCTGAAGCGGCGTCTGCTCGATATGGCCGGGCAATTGATCCGCATCGCCGCCGAGCGGCAGATGCGTGCAGCGCCCTCCATGATCCCGGCGGAAGGGCTTTATGGCGAGTTCGCCGCCCGTTTCCCCTATGAGGAGACCGACGACCAGCAGACGGCGATCGATTCCGTCCTGGATGATCTCGGCGCCGGCAAACCGATGGACCGGCTGATCTGCGGCGACGTCGGTTTCGGCAAGACGGAAGTTGCGTTGCGCGCCGCCTTCATAGCGGCCATGGAGGGGTTCCAGGTCGCGGTCGTGGTGCCGACGACGTTGTTGTCGCGGCAGCACTTCAAAACCTTCTCGCAGCGCTTTTCGGGCCTGCCGATCCGCATTGCGCAGGCGTCGCGCCTGGTTGGTTCAAAAGAATTGGCGGAGACCAAGAAGGGCATCGCCGAAGGCACGGTCGACATCGTCGTCGGCACGCACGCGCTGCTTGGCAGCTCGATCTCGTTCAAGCGCCTCGGCCTGCTGATCATCGACGAGGAGCAACATTTCGGCGTCAAGCACAAGGAGCGGCTGAAGGATCTCAAGTCCGACGTGCATGTGCTGACGCTGTCGGCGACGCCGATCCCGCGCACGCTGCAACTGGCGCTGACCGGCGTTCGCGAGCTCTCGCTGATCGCCACGCCGCCGGTCGACCGCATGGCGGTGCGCACCTTCATCTCACCCTTCGATCCGCTGGTCATCCGCGAGACACTGCTGCGCGAACGCTATCGCGGCGGCCATTCCTTCTATGTCGTGCCGCGTATTAGCGACCTGGCCGAAATCCAGGATTTCCTGAGGGAATCCGTGCCGGAGCTGAAAGTGGCGGTGGCGCATGGCCAGATGCCGCCGGGCGAGCTCGACGACATCATGAACGCTTTCTACGACGGTCAGTATGACGTGCTCCTGTCGACCACCATCGTCGAATCCGGGCTCGATATCCCGACCGCAAACACGCTGATCATCCATCGCGCCGACATGTTCGGCCTCGCGCAGCTTTATCAGTTGCGCGGCCGCGTCGGCCGTTCGAAGGTGCGCGCCTATGCGCTGTTCACGCTGCCGGCGAACCGCAAGCTCACCGATACGGCCGAGCGCAGGCTGAAGGTGCTGCAGTCGCTCGACACACTCGGCGCAGGGTTCCAGCTCGCCAGCCACGACCTCGACATCCGTGGCGCCGGCAATCTTCTGGGCGAAGAGCAGTCCGGCCATATCAAGGAGGTCGGCTTCGAGCTCTACCAGCAGATGCTGGAAGAGGCGGTGGCCGAGGTGAAGGATACCGGCGAGGCGCAGGACGGCGGCTGGTCGCCGCAGATCGCCGTCGGCACCGCCGTGATGATCCCGGAAAGCTATGTGCCCGACCTGCAGCTCCGCATGGCGCTCTACCGACGCCTTGGCGACCTCGAAACCACCGAGGAGATCGACGGCTTCGGCGCCGAGCTGATCGACCGTTTCGGGCCTTTGCCGGAAGAGGTGACGCACCTGTTGAAGATCGTCTTCATCAAGGCGCTCTGCCGCAAGGCCAATGTCGAGAAGCTCGATGCCGGGCCCAAGGGCGTCGTCATTCATTTCCGCAAGCGCGAGTTCCCCAATCCGGTCGGGCTGGTCAAGTTCATCGGCGAGCAGGGATCGCTGGCCAAGATCAGGGCCGACCATAGCGTCGTTTTCATCCGCGACTGGCCGAACGCGGAGAAGCGGCTCGCCGGCTCGGCCGTGGTGATGACGCAACTGGCGCGGCTCGTCGACAAGGCCGCGTAACGACGTCTACATTGGAAGCCGAGCAGCTCAACGCATTCGCCACCACTGAAAAACCCGGCTAGAATAGGTAATCGGCTTCGTGTAAGGAGCCGCGACCTCGTATCGAGGCTGGAATGGCGGGCAAGCACGCTCGCCGGTTTATTTGACGCAATTCCGGACGGAAAGCCGTTACACTTTCCTGGAGTTGCTCTGGAAGGGCGTTGGGTGCAGCGATGACGAAATGGTCGCCGAATTCGTGGAGAGCAAAGCCGATCAAGCAGGTCCCGGCCTACCCGGATCTTGGGGCTTTGCAAGCCACGGAAGCGCGGCTTGCGACCTATCCGCCGCTGGTCTTTGCCGGCGAGGCGCGTAAGCTGAAGAAGCAGCTGGCGGCGGTCGCCGCCGGCGAAGCCTTCCTGCTCCAGGGCGGTGACTGCGCCGAGAGCTTTGCCGAGCATGGCGCCGACAACATCCGCGACTTCTTCCGCGTCTTCCTGCAGATGTCGGTGGTGCTTACCTTCGCCGGCGCGCAGCCGGTGGTGAAGGTCGGCCGCGTCGCTGGCCAGTTCGCAAAGCCGCGCTCGTCCGACAACGAGACCAAGGCCGGCATGACGCTGCCGAGCTACCGCGGCGACATCATCAACGGTATCGAATTCGACGCCTCCTCGCGCATTCCGGATCCGGCGCGCCAGGAGATGGCGTATCGCCAGTCCGCCGCGACGCTCAACCTTCTGCGCGCCTTCGCGCAGGGTGGCTATGCCAGCCTTGAGAACGTGCATCGCTGGATGCTGGGCTTCGTCGCCGACAGCCCGCAGGGAGAAAAATACGAATCGCTCGCCAACCGCATCACCGAGACGATGGATTTCATGCGCGCGGTGGGCATCACGTCCGAAACCAATTTCGCGCTGCGCGAGACGGATTTCTACACCAGCCACGAGGCGCTGCTGCTCGGCTATGAGGAAGCGCTGACGCGCGTCGATTCGACCTCCGGCGACTGGTACGCGACCTCCGGCCACATGATCTGGATTGGCGATCGCACCCGCCAGCCCGATCACGCGCATATCGAATATTGCCGCGGCATCAAGAATCCGCTCGGCCTGAAATGCGGGCCGTCGCTGACGCCGGACGGCTTGATGGAATTGATCGACCTGCTCAATCCCGAAAACGAGCCGGGCCGTCTGACGCTGATCGCGCGCTTCGGCTCCGACAAGGTCGCCGAGCATCTGCCGAAGCTGGTGCGGGCAGTTAAGAAGGAAGGCCGCAACGTTGTCTGGTCGTCGGATCCGATGCATGGCAACACGATCGAGGCGGCCGGCTACAAGACGCGGCCGTTCGACCGCATCCTCAAGGAAGTGCAGACCTTCTTCGAAGTTCATCGCGCGGAAGGCACGCATCCGGGCGGCATCCATATAGAGATGACCGGCAAGAACGTCACCGAATGCACGGGCGGCGCCCGCGCCATCACGGCGGAAGACCTGCAGGACCGCTATCACACCCATTGCGACCCGCGCCTCAACGCCGATCAGGCGATCGAGCTCGCCTTCCTGGTCTCGGACCTGCTCAAGAAGAGCCATCCGGTCCAGCACAAGCAGGCCGCCAACGCCTGAACAGAGGCTTGACGCCTATCGTCGGAGGCGCTGGCAGCCATGCCGGCGCCTTTTGACGTCGGGCCGATAAACTTCAAGTCGGATCGCGGGTCATTCCGGATCGGGCGGTCCGGGCGGATCGCTCGGGAAACTGGTCCTGCCGGGCGGAATGACGGCAAAGCTGATCTCCAGCGGCGGTGCCTTGAGCGACCAGTCGAACGGCACGGTCTTGACCGGCAGGCCGGCGATCCACGCCTGCTGTTGCGGGGAGAGCCTCCAACCGGTCGGCCATACCAGCAGCAGGCCCTGATCCCGCAGGCGCTGGTCCGTGATCCAGGGGGCAAGGCGCCTGTCGAGCGTCGTGAAAATCGACGGCTGGTCCGCCGCTTCCAACCCGGCAAGCTGAGCCACGCCGTCCTCGCCGCCGACGATGCCCAGTGGTCCTGGTACCGTCTCATGCCAGATCGCTTCGGCCGTCTGCGAGATCGATCGTGCCGGCCAGCACATCGGTTGCAGGCGACCGAGGACGTTGCAACCCGTCCAGCGGGTCATCGCATATGCGCTCGATATGCCGACCACGCATAACAAGGCCAGCACCATCAGCCGCCGCAATTCCACAGGTCCCAGTCGCTGGCCCAGAAGCGCGATCGCCAGGGCGCCGACGAGATTGTACATCGTCGCGCCCCAGGACTCGCCGGTGCCGGTAAAGAGCGAGGCGGCCATGATCAGGAGCGCCGGCCCCAGACCCATCCATGCCAGGTAGACAACCGCGCGGCGCTCGGGGGCGGGGTGGGCCGGTAAGGGGCCCTGTGCGGGGTCGGCCTGCCGTCGCAGCAGGCCGGAAATAGCAAGAACGGCGGGAAGAGCGGCAAGCCCTGCAAGCTGAACGCCGATATAGTAGAGCCGTGCGCGGTTAGCGAGCACCCAGGCGTTGCGATGCTCCGCATAGGTCAGCGGCAGGAAATCGAGGCGGAAAAGCGCAATTGCCAGCGGCGCCGCGAGGCTCAGAAAAACCGCAAGACCGAGCCATGGCCATGGGGTGGCAAGCCGGCTTCGAGCGCGGGCGTCGTACAAAATCCAGATACCACCGAACACCAGTAGCAGAGCCGTCGAGAACTTTGCGTAGAGCCCGATGCCCGAGACGAGGCCGAGGGCGAGCCACCAGCCTGGACGGCCGTCGCGCGCCGAGCGCCACAGCAACCATGAGATTGCGGCCCAGAACGGCATTTGCGCGTAATCATGGTTGAATTGCGGGGTCGGCCAGCCGAAGAAATAGATCGACGGCATCAAGAGCACGGCGGCGATCGCCCGGGTCGGGCCCATGATGTCGCGCGCGAGAAGGTAGACCAGGACGAAAGTCGTCGAGATCATCAACTGCGACAGCATATATTGCGGCCAGCGGAACGAGCCGGTGAGCAGGTGGCTGATCTCGAGCAGCCAGCAGGGGAGTTGCGGGTGCTTGTAGGTCAGCAGCACCCATTCGCGTCCCCACATGAAACCCTCGACGACGTCGCGCGGCGGCCCAACGTTGACGAGCGCGGGCATGACGGTCCAGCAGGCGATCTGGATCAGGCACAAAAGCGCCAGTAACCGCCATGGATGCCGGACCAGACCGTTCCAGATGGAAGACAGATCGTCTTCCGCCGCAGCCGCGGCGGGCCAGACATGCACGGATTCACTGGTTCTCGACATACGGGCCTAAAATCATACCGATGGATTGCTGAACAGTCCGATAGCAAAAGCTTACGAAAAAGTATTCTTCCGCAACATTGTAAAACCAAGATTGCGATGGAACCCGTCGCCGGCGCTTCGGGCAGGACCGGCCGGCCGATCATTGCCGGAGCCCGTCCGTAGCGCCGCGGTTTTAGCAATACAGGTTCCTCTATGCGCCATCAGCATGCCGTCATCCATCACCGGGGCCTCGATTTCTGGTCGGCGCGCGCCGCGGTTCTCGTCGTCATCTGCCTGCAGCTTCTGGTCATCAACAACCTGTCGTTCGGTCCGCGCTGGCTGGCCCCTACAGTGGAGGCGGCGCTGCTGGCGCCCCTGTCGATCGCGACGGCCTGGACGCAAATGGCGACGCGCAACGCCGTCGACCATGAGCATTGGTACGCGATCGGCCGATTGCGCCTCTATATCCGCCGCGCAGCATTGGTGATGACCGGCGTCATCAGCATCATGAATTGCGGGTCGCTGGCCTTCCTGGTGCGGGCGTTGCTGGAAGGGCATGCCGGGGCCGGCACGACGCTGCTCGTCGACGCGCTCAACATCTGGGTCACCAATGTGATTGTCTTTGCGCTGTGGTTCTGGAGCACTGACCGGGGAGGCCCGCCGACCTGCGGGCTGGTCAAGCGCGCGCAGGCAGACTTCCTGTTTCCGCAAATGACGCTACCAGATCGCGAGATACAGGGCTGGCTGCCGGGCTTCGTCGACTATGTCTTCCTGGCTTTTACCAATGCCACGGCGTTCTCGCCGACCGACACCTTGCCGCTCACGCAGCGCGCGAAGCTCCTGATGATGGCCGAAGCGATGATCTCGCTCCTGACCATAGCGCTGGTGGCGGCGCGTGCCGTCAACATCCTGGCCTAAACTGTATCGATATTCAGGAGAGGTCGGCCTGCGAATGACGATCTTCTGCTCGGCTGAATCTCAATACTGCTCATCGCCGATATCAGGTGGCCCGCTCCCAGCGCATGCCGGCCAATCGGGGATCGGCAAAGGCGGTGCGTGAGAATTCCAGCCGCTTGTCCGGGAATTCGCAGATCGCCTGAAGGCCGAAAGAGCCGATTCGGATGCGCCAGGTCTGCGGCTCCAGCGGTTTTGCCTTGGCAAAGCCCTTGCACGTCAACAGCGCGATATTGACGCCCTTGGGATCGCGCACCGAGCGATAGCGGATCGCCTGCAGCTCGGCCTCACGCGCGACATCGGCGATCGCCTGGCAGGCGGTGTAGTCGGTGGGCTGCGTCCAGGCCTGTTCGTCGCGATCGAGCGGCGGCCGTGTCAGGTCGATCGCGCGGTCGCATTTTATCGCGGCGGCGAAGGCGGTGTATTCCGCCGCGTCGCTCGGCCATTGCGTCGCCGGCGACTCCGCAAAAAACAGCAAGCGGTAGAAGGCCATCTCCGCCACCGCCGTCAGCACCGTCTCGGCAGCGTAGTAGACGCCTTTCGTCTTGCCGGCGCGGCGGAAGCGGGAGCCGTACGGATAGACGGAGCCGTAGCGAAAAGGCGTCGCCAACAGATAGTGGAGATGGCGGCACTCAAGCGGGATCCGCGGCTTGGTGTCCTCGATGAGATCCTCAAGCAGCGCCTGCTCGTCGAGCGTGTCGATGAGCTTAAGGGTCGAGACGCGGTGCTGCGCCTCGACCATCCGCCAGTACTTGCCTTCGAGCCGGACGGCCTCAGACGAGAGCGCGCCGGGAGTCCAGGTAGGCAATGACATCGACAAGTCCGGCAATCGTCAGGATTTTTTCGAGCGGCGTGCCGTCGAGCGTGGTGTTGGGATTCTTCAGCCACGCCCGGGCGACTGTCTCGTCGCCGCCGACGATGGCGTCGAGCGAGCGGAACAGGCGCACGAACAGCACCGCCAATTCGAACGGCTTGGTGCCGCGTTCAAGCAGGAATTCCTGCCGGCGCATGCGCGAGACCGTTGCTTCCGACACGCCGATGACCAAGGCAAGCGTCCTGGCGGTGATATCGAGCAGGTCGGCCGCGCGCAGCGTGGCCTTGGTGACGACGGCATTTTCGGCCGCCGTCGCGGCCGCGACTGGACGTTGCATAAGCGCACCCTTTCATTTCTGTGGAAAATATAATCCACAAAAATTCGCCTGGAAAGGGGTGTGTCAGTCTTTCTTGTAAAGCAGCCAGCTTTTGCCAGCCCGGCTGACCGTGGCCGAGTGCTTTGTCACACGGTTGCGGCCGCCGACCTTGGAGCGGTAAAGCGCCTGGTCGGCCTTGGTGTAGAGATCCTCGGGGTTTTCCGCCTCCGAGGCCATGCAGATGCCCATCGATACGGTAACGGTGCCGTAGTTCATGCCGGTCTGGCTGCTGGTGAACGGTGTCTGCTCGATTAGCGCGCGGATGCGCTCGGCGATCTCGTATGTGGCTTCCTCGCTGGCGCCTTCGACGATAAGCGCGAACTCCTCGCCGCCGGTGCGCGCGACAAATATGTCGGCACGCACGCTGGACTGGAAGATCTCGGCGATGATCTGCAGGATCCTGTCGCCGACCGGGTGGCCATAGCGATCGTTTATGTCCTTGAAATGATCGATATCGGCAAGGATCAAGGCGTTGAACAATATGCCGCGGTTGCTGTTGTAGATCCGGGTGATCTCCTTGTCGAAGGCGCGGCGGTTCCACAGCTGCGTAAGCGGGTCGGTGTCGGCGAGCCGCTTGTATTCCTCGAGCTTCGACTTGACGCTTTCAAGCTCGGCTGTCTTTTCGCTGAGCGTGCTGGCGATCTGACGGCCATGGTCGATCGTCGAGCTGGTGGCGGCCGACATCGCGCCTGCGATCTTCTGCAGGAGTTCTTGCGAAAGCAGGCTGCGATTGCTCAGGCCGCTCGAGGTCTCGTCGAGGATGCGGCCATACTTCTCGATATGCGAGCGCTCGCTGCGCAACAGGGCGGCGATGTCCTCGAGCTCCTTGGCGACCACCTCACGGGCGTGCTCGACAATGGCGGGGCCGTGGTGCTGCGGGAAGAAGCTCCGTCCGATGCGGTCGAGATCTTCCTGGGTCGGGCGGTTGCTCAACGAGACGACGGCAAGGCTGAGTTCGCGATTGCTGCTGCTGAGCGCCTCGTAGAAGATTTCATAGTTACGCGGCAGGCCAAGCACGCCGAGCTGTCGCATCGTCGTCACGACGGTGCTGGCGATGTCGGTATTCCTGTCGGTCGGAATGGCTGCCGGCTTCATGTCTGTTCACTGCCCCTTCAGTGCGACCGGAGACCTGCCACCGCCGGCGTTCGCTCACGCGGGGATTTGAATCAGAATTGCGACGGCGCGTCCCCAACACGACCATCGCTTGTGGGAACGATAAATGCAGTCCTGCTAAAGTTTCCTTAATAGCCTGCATTTCCTCATTGTCCTTGCTACCACAGGGTGCAAAGCGGTGCAGGGGCAGCTTCTGAAACGCGTCGCTTCGGTGTCGCATTTGCCGGTGCCCGGTGATCTCAAAACTGGAATTCTATCCGGCAATGAACGGTGCAGACGACGTCGAAGGAGGCCGGAATGGACGACAATCATAGCGGATCGTGCCTGTGCGGGGCGGTGCGTTTCAGAACGAAGGGCCCGCTACGCGGCGTGATTTATTGCCATTGTTCACAATGCCGCAAGCAGAGCGGCCATTTCTACGCCGCAACCAATGTAGCGGACGCCGACATCGTTATCGAAGGCATGGAAAATCTCACCTGGTATGAGGCATCCGACTTCGCCAAGCGTGGCTTTTGCAAGACATGCGGCTCGGTGCTGTTCTGGAAGCCGAAAGGCGATGCATATGTTTCGGTTATGGCTGGTTCATTCGAGGAACCGAGCGGGCTTCGGGGCGAATGCCACATCTTCGTCGGCGACAAGGGCGATTATTATTCGATCGAGGACGGGTTGCCGCAGTTCGAGAAATCGGCGCCGTCGATAAAGGTCGCGGGCGGATGAATTTTGCAGCGGCTGCCTTATTCCCTTGATCCCACCATTGCGATATCCCCTGCCGGTGACTCGCAAAGGGGCAGAGGAATGCAGCGGCTGATCGATGCTTTCATCAATTCAGTGCGGGCCTTCCGCAAGTTGGCCGCCCACGAAAAGGCGTTCCAGCAGGAATTGCTGTTGCTGGCGCTCGCCTTGCCGGCCGGCTGGTTCATCTCGGTTTCCTGGCGCGGCTATGCCCTGCTGATCGGTGCTGTGCTGCTCCTGATCATGGTCGAAGTGCTCAACACCGGCATCGAGGCGGCCTGCGACGCAATCTCGCGCGAATTCCACATCGACATCCAACTTGCGAAGGACTGCGGTTCGCTGGCCGTGCTGATTTCGATCGTGATCGCCGGCGGCGTCTGGGGCATCGCCCTCATCGAACGCCTTGTCGGCGCGCCGATCTGATCCTCGCGGATTGATCAAGATCCTGCCTGGTCTTCCCTGGCGCGTTCGCGCTTCGCGAAGTGATGGCCTACCAACCAGGCGACCACGGCGATAACTATGCCGACGCCGAGGGCGATGAGCAGGCGCTGATGGCGAGCAAACGCCTGGCCCACGATTTCCTCCGCGCCCAGGCCGAAGACATAGCCGATGCCGCTGAACAGGGCCGACCAGACCGCGGACGAGATGGCATTCAGGATGACGAAACGCGGCATGGACACGGTCGACAGGCCGGCGGCGACGCCGCCGACCAGGCGCATGCCGTAGATATAGCGGTTAGTCAGCACGAAAATGTTGGGATGGGTGTTGAGCAGGCGATAGGCTCGGCTGAAGCCCGGACGCCTGCGCAACAGTCTCACATAGCGATGTTCGGCGAAGCTGCGCCCCAGGGTGAAGAAGAACGTGTCGCCGGCGAAGGCGCCGAGGAAGGCGGCAAAGAAAGTCTGCCACAGCACGAAAACATGCTGATGAGCGAAGAAGCCGCCCAGGATCGCCGCGCTTTCGCCTTCGGCCACGCAACCCAGGAAGACCGCGATCAGCCCGTATTGCTCGATGAGGCGGTGGATGGTCTCGCTCATTCCGTTGTGGGCCGTGCGGACAGTTTTTCGTCAATGCGCCTGATCTGCTCGGCCATGCGCAGGATTTCGTCACGCATGCCGATGATCTCGCTATGGCGAAGCTCGTCGAGTTTTTCATGCAGGGCCATGATCTCGATCTCGGCCTTCAGATTGACCTCGTAGTCATGGGCGGCGTCGATGCGGTCGCGCTCGGTCTGGCGGTTCTGCGACATCATGATCACCGGCGCCTGGATAGCCGCCAGCATCGACAGAACAAGGTTGAGGAAGATGAAAGGGTAGGGGTCGAAGGCGTCGCGGGTGAGCAGCCAGGCGTTGCCGGCAGTCCAGACAACAAGAAAGGCCAGGAAGCTCAGGATGAAGGACCAGGAGCCGCCGATCCTGGCGATGGTGTCGGCAATACGGTCGCCATAGGTCTCGTGGAAGGCCACGGCCTTGTTGGTGTCGCGGGTGATGGTGGTGCGCTCGAGCGTCGACTGGAGCACGCGGCTCTCGAGCGGACCGAAACCGTCCGGCTTTCGCTTGAGCAGACGGTTCGCCATGTCCTCGACGATCTTGTTCATTTGTCCTCTCCTTCGGCCGGGCGTCGATAGAGGTAGAGGCTGCCGGGCCGGACGTGAAGTGATAGATTGCGGCGAACAAGCGGGGACAATGATGCTCGATTTCCAGAAAATCCATGCACGGGCGGCAAAGCGCAAGGGCGGAGAGGCCGTGCTGGCGCCGTTGCTTGGCCCCGCGCCCGATAATATGGCGGTGGCAAAGATCCCCGACGACCGCATCCTCTCAACCATGGCCGAGCGCATTTTCGCCGCCGGCTTCGTGTGGCGGGTGATCGAGCAGAAATGGCCAGGTTTCGAGGAAGCGTTCCTCGGCTTCGAGCCGAAGCGGCTTCTGTTCCAGCCGGACGACTTCTGGCACGAGCTTGCATCCGACAGCCGCATCGTGCGCAATCCGCAGAAGATCAAGTCGGTGCGCGACAATGCCGCCTTCGTCGATCGCGTCTCGAAGGAACATGGCAGCTTCGGCAAATTCATCGCCTCCTGGCCCGCGGACGATCAGGTCGGCCTGACCGCGTATCTCGCCAAGCATGGCAGCCGGCTCGGCGGCAACACCGGCCAGTATTTCCTGCGCTGGCTCGAATGGGACACGTTTGTCGTCTCCACCGACATGGCGGCGGCATTGCGCGATGCCGGCCTCGACATCGCCGAAAACCCGACCTCGAAGCGGGACCTCGACAAGATCCAGGCGCAGATCAACCAATGGTCGGCCGAGACCGGCCTGCCGCGCCGCCACATCTCGCGCATCCTGGCGATGTCGATCGGCGAGAACCGCTCGGCAGAGGCGCTGCGCGAATATATGAGCGACTAGGTGGTTGGGATCGATCGACGTCCGTCGATCGATCAGGGAGATAGTCGGCTCTGCCGGAGCCGCCGATTAGTCAGGATACGATCTTCAATCGATCAGGGACATAATCGGCTCCGCCGATTAGTCCTAAGTGGCACAACCAAACGCCATTGCGGGGCGATTTCAGCCACGCTAAATCCGTACCATGACCAAGACCGCTCCCGATATCCTGCGCATTGCCGTCGCCCAGCTCAACCCGACCGTCGGCGACGTCGCCGGCAATCTGGCAAAAGCGCGCGAGGCGAGGGCGGACGCGGCGCGCCAGGGCGCCGATCTGGTGCTCTACACCGAGCTCTTCCTCGCCGGCTATCCGCCGGAAGATTTGGTGCTGAAGCCTTCCTTCCTGAAGGCTTGCGAGAAGGCGGCGCAGGACCTCGCCGAGGACACGGCCGATGGCGGGCCGGGCGTCATCGTCGGCACGCCGCTGAAGCGCCGGACCGGCACGCATAACTCGATCGTCTTCGCCGACGGCGGCAAGATCATCGCCGAGCGCTACAAGCTCGACCTGCCGAATTATGGCGAGTTCGATGAGAAGCGCGTCTTCCAGGCCGGGCCGGAACTGCAGGGTCCGGTCAACTTCCGCGGCGTGCGCATCGGCATTCCGATCTGCGAGGACATCTGGGGCGACATCGCCGTGTGCGAGACGCTGGCCGAAAGCGGCGCCGAGATCCTGCTGGTGCCGAACGGCTCCCCCTACTATCGCGCCAAGATCGACGTTCGCCACCAGGTCGTCATCCGCCAGGTCATCGAGACCGGCCTGCCGATGATCTATGCCAACCAGCTCGGCGGCCAGGACGAGCTGATCTTCGACGGCGCCTCGTTCGCCATCGGGGCCGACAAGACGCTGGCCTTCCAGATGAGCCAGTTCGAGGAGGCGGTCGCCGTCACCACCTGGAAACGGAAAGGCGATCATTGGGTCTGCTCGGAAGGCCCGATGTCGAAGATCCCCGAGCGCGAAGAGGCCGACTACCGGGCCTGCATGCTGGGTCTGCGCGACTACGTCAACAAGAACGGTTTCAAGAACGTGGTGCTCGGCCTCTCCGGCGGCATCGACTCGGCGATCTGCGCCGCTTTGGCTGTCGATGCGCTGGGCGAAGAGCGGCTGCGCACCGTCATGATGCCCTACCGCTATACGTCGAAGGATTCGCTGAAGGACGCCGAGGACTGCGCGCGCGCGCTTGGCTGCCGCTATGACATCGTGCCGATCTCCGAGCCGGTCGAAGGCTTCAGGCACGCGCTGACCCAGCTGTTCGAGGGTACCCAGGAAGGTATCACCGAGGAGAACCTGCAGAGCCGCGCCCGCGGCACGATCCTGATGGCAATCTCCAACAAGTTCGGCTCGATGGTGGTCACCACGGGCAACAAGAGCGAGATGTCGGTCGGCTACGCCACGCTTTACGGCGACATGAATGGCGGCTTCAACCCGATCAAGGATCTCTACAAGATGCAGGTCTACGCGCTGTCGCGCTGGCGCAACAACCATGTGCCGCCGGGCGCGCTTGGGCCGTCCGGCGAGGTCATCCCGAAGAACATCATCGACAAGGCGCCGTCGGCGGAGCTGCGCGAGAACCAGACCGACCAGGATTCCCTGCCGCCCTATCCGGTGCTGGACGACATCCTGGAATGCCTGGTGGAGAACGAGATGAGCGTCGAGGACATCGTCGCGCGCGGCCACGACCGGGCGACGGTGACGCGCGTCGAGCACCTGCTCTACATCGCCGAATACAAGCGCCGCCAGGCGGCGCCCGGCGTGAAGATCACACGGAAGAATTTCGGCCGCGACCGCCGTTATCCGATCACCAACCGGTTCCGGGACCGCGGCTAGTCCGCCAGATTGCGCCGCGCATGCAGGATGTTGAAATCAGTTTCGACCTGTCGCGGATCGATTTCCGGGCAACCTCCGATCTGCTCATGCAAAGCTATTGGGGTGCGTCGCGAACTGATGAGGCCAACCGCCGCGCCTTCGACAACTCGCTCTGCGTCGGCGCCTATCTCGATGGCAAGCAGGTCGGATTCGCCCGCGCGATCACCGACTACACGGTCTTTGCCTATCTTGCCGACGTCATCGTCTGGCCGGAGCGTCGTGGGCATGGCATCGGCAAACGGCTTGTGCAGGCACTGCTCGATCATCCCGATATGAAGTCCGTCTCTCATTGGAGCCTCACGACCAGCGACGCTCACAGCCTTTACCAGAAGTTCGGATTCCGGGCGGAAGGGCGCTATATGCGACTGGATCGCTCACCCGCTGCCTGAGGCCCGGCCACAACCGGCCGTTGTTGCAAATTCGTCGCAGTGCTTGGACCAGATGTCGTTTTGGCGACGGGCCGACTTGGCGATCGGCTGATGCCTGCCTATAACAACCTTTCCGCGATTCCCTTCCGGGAGGACCGTATGGCAGGATTTGACATCGTTATGCGAGGCCGCGAGGCCTAGGTCGGCGCCGGCGCCCCGAGCGTTTCTCGGAGAGCTAGACGCGGACCAGGCATCTGCCGCTGCCCGTCGCCGCCTCAGGGCAGGCGGCCTTACCATACTGAACCTCCCGCTTTCAGGGTCGCCGCAACGCGCGGACGCGGGTTTTCCAATTCGATTTTTACCGGGACCGGGCTCGTTTGCGCCTGGATGACATCATGGCTCGTTTCAAGATCGACCTGCGCGCAAGCGCCTTTCGCAGCGTGCTTGGCTTTACGTTCAGCCATTGGCGCCGCCAGCCATGGCGGCTTTCGCTCATCATGGGCGCCTTCCTGCTCTCGACGCTCGCCGACGTGCTGACACCCTTCTATTCCGGCCGCCTGGTCGATGCCGTCGCCAGCGGCGCCGGAACCGACGCAGTCGCCTGGAATGCGGCGATGACGGCGTTCTTGATGCTGATGGCGCTGGCGCTGGCTGGTGTCGTGCTGCGCAATGTCGCATTCCTGTGCATCGTCGAGTTGACGCTGAAGATGATGTCGGACATCGCGGCCGATGCCTTCCATCGGGTGCAGCGCTTTTCGACGGACTGGCACGCCAACAGCTTTGCCGGATCGACGGTGCGCAAGATAACGCGCGGCATGTGGGCGCTGGACCTGCTCAACGACACGATCCTGATCGCGCTGCTGCCGTCGGTCGTCATGCTCGTCGGATCGACGCTGCTGCTCGGCTGGTTCTGGCCGTTGATGGGGGCCGTGGTGGCCGCCGGTTCGGTGCTGTTCATCGCTGTCACGGCGATGCTGTCGCTCGGCTATGTCGCGCCTGCTGCACGGCTCGCCAACAGCTGGGATACGCGGCTGGGCGGCTCGCTGGCAGACGCGGTGAGCTGCAACGCCGTCGTCAAGGGCTTCGGCGCGGAGGCTCGCGAGGAAGCGCGGCTGGCGCGCGTCGTCGCCAAATGGCGCCTGCGCACCGGCCGCACCTGGATGCGCGGCACCGCCAACGGCACCACACAAGGGGTGCTGCTGCTGGCTATGCGGGCGGCGGTGATCGGTCTTGCCCTCATGTTGTGGACCTGGGGCCAGGCGAGCGCCGGCGACGTCGCCTTCGTGCTGACCTCGTTCTTTGTGCTGCAGGGCTATCTGCGCGACATCGGCACGCACATCCGCAACCTGCAGCGCTCGATCAACGACATGGAGGAACTGGTCGACTTCCAGTCCGAGCCGCTCGGCATCGAGGACCGGCCCGGCGCTCGCCCGATCCGGATCGGCGACGGGCACATCGCCTTCGACAAGGTGACGTTCCACTACGGCACCCACCTTCTGCCGCTTTACCGCGATTTCTCGGTCGATATCGCGGCCGGCGAGCGCATCGGGCTGGTCGGGCATTCGGGCTCTGGCAAGACGACCTTCGTCAAGCTGATCCAGCGGCTTTATGATGTGAGTGCCGGGCGGATACTGATCGACGGGCAGGACATCTCGCAGGTCGAGCAGGCTTCGTTGCGCAGCCAGATCGCCATCGTTCAGCAGGAGCCGATCCTGTTCCACCGGTCGCTCGCCGAAAACATCGCCTATGCCAGGCCCGGCGCCAGCCAGGCCGAGATCGAGCATGCGGCCAAACTCGCGAGCGCGCATGATTTCATCACCAGCCTGCCCAAGGGCTATGGAACCCTGGTCGGCGAGCGTGGCGTGAAGTTGTCGGGCGGCGAGCGTCAACGTGTGGCGATCGCCCGCGCCTTCCTGGCCGACGCGCGCATCCTGATCCTGGACGAGGCGACATCGAGCCTTGATTCGGAATCGGAAGTGCTGATTCAGAAGGCGATGGAGCGATTGATGGCCGGGCGCACGACCCTGGTGATCGCGCACCGGCTCTCGACGGTGCGCGCGCTCGACCGGCTGCTGGTCTTCGATCGCGGGCGTATTGCCGAGGAAGGTTCGCATGACGAACTGATCCGGCTGAACGGCGGCATCTACCGGCGGCTGTTCGAGCGTCAGGCGCTCGAGCTGACCAAGGGCCTCGTCGCCTGAGGAAAGGACGGCGCCCGGCCTCCGCCGGGCGCCATCAGCCGCAACACGGTTGCAACCGCTCTCCCGTCATGCGGTTAGAGGGGTTCAATATGTTTTTCAAATTACTTTATATATATTGAAATTTTTAGGAAATTATATTTTAGATTTTAGCTATTCACGTACATTCAAACAATGATTTTAATGTATTTACAGAAAAGAAAATCAGATATGGCAGAAGAAGGCCTATAGGATTTTTTTGCAGGAAGCCGACCAGGCGGAGATTTCCTTTGAGAAGCACGACCGCCTTTAGCGCTTCGTATAGGCAATCACGATGAATCTTGTTTCCGCGAGTCCGGTGGTTGCGCCACTGGAATCCCAGCATGGCTCGGTTCGGCCTTTAACCGCCGAGGATCTCGAGCAGGTCGCCGCGCTGTTCCTGATGAAGTTTCGCCATCGTCGCCGCCAGCGCGATCGAGCGATCGCGCAGACGGCGGACTATATGAGGGGGCTTTACCTGGACGGGGATGAGAGCAAGGCTCTTGTCCAGATCAACCCGCAGGGCCGCTTGGGTGGCTTCATGGGCGTTCTGAAAGCCCGCTATGAGCTCAATGGAAGGGCATTGAGCGCGGCCATCATCGGTCCCTTCATGACCGACTCCAGCATCGATCACGGTTGGGCCGGCCCGCAATTGCTGCGTGCCCTGCATCAGGGTGAATTCGACCTGTACCTGACCGATTCCGCCAACCGGACATCCTTGGCGTTCGCGCGTCCGATGAAGTATCAGCTGCTGCCGGTGCATTGCCTGGAGTGGACCTGCATTTTCCGGCCGGGCGCCATGGCCGCTGCCGTGCTGCGCCGTAAATGGCCCGGGCTGCCTCGCCTGGCGCTCGATCCTTGCGCGAGAGCGTTCGACGCTCTTGCAGGAAGAAGGTTCGAGCCATCGGCCCAGCATTCGTTATCCCAACGGGTCCACCGGGAGCCGATCGATGCTGCCCAATTTGCGGAGCAACTGCCTGCCCTCATGACCGATTACTCCCTTCGGCCGAGTTGGAAGGGCGAGGAGTTGCCGCGGCTGCTCGCGCTGGCGGCCGAGAAGCGGGCCGACGGGCCACTTCATTTCGGCGGGACTTACGACGAAACGGGCAGGATGCTGGGCTGCTACGCCTTCTACGGCCAGGCCGGCGGCATCGCGAACCTATTGCAAATCCAGGCGTCCGGATCCCACTGGGGAGCGACACTGGACGGCCTCATCGCGGCTGCGCGGGAGATGGGCTGCGTCGGCATTGCCGGGCAGACGCAGAACCGGTTCATGCCGCAACTCTTCGGCCACAAGGACGTCTTCTTCCGCTATGCCGGGGGCACGATGGTCCGCTCGCGCATCGCCGAGGTCACCGAAGCTGTCCGCTCCGGCGACATTTTCATCGGCGGGTTGATGGGCGATCGTTGGACCCGGCTCAGTTCCGACGATTTTGGCCTTGCCTGAGCGGGTCAGGCGAACTTGCGCGGCGCGGCGCAGAAGCCGGCAATGATCTGGCAAAGGTCGGGTTCGTTGACCATCCGGATGGCTTCGTTCGGGCCAACCCATTTGCGCGTTCGCGCGCGCTTCTCTTTCCAGCGATCCGCGACGCGGTCGACATGCAGCGGAAAGACCAGTACCTCGCAAGGCACTTCCTCGCCGGAGGCGAGGACTTTGGCGTAGAAATAGCGGCCGGCTTCAACATGCGATATGGAGCCGCGCAGTCCGGCTTCCTCGCCTGCTTCGCGGGCGGCGGCTTCGCAAAGCGGTTCCCTAGCTTCGGGCCAACCCTTGGGCAGCACCCAGCGACCGGTGTCGCGGCTGGTGATCAGCATGATCTCGACGCCGTTCTCACTCTCGCGCCAAGGCAAGGCGGCAACCTGCAGGCGACAAGGCGCAACGCCGAAGAGCCGCCGGACTCTTTCGGCCATCTGGTTGTGCGTCGTCGGCCTCGTCAACATGGTAAGAAGCTGCCCCAGCCTCCAGAATCGTTTGCCACCTTACGAATCTTACGGCGAATTATGAGCTTTAAAAGTAAAAAACTTCACTCCGTCGGAAAATCTCACCAGAAAAAGTCAATCCCGCAAAGTAGTCGTGCTCCTTGGCACGACTAGACGACCCAAGTTTAAGGCAGATTCTCTGGAAAATAAGGTGGCCGTTCAGCCGGCGTGATCGTCCGCGATCGGCTTCTGGTAAGTGAAGCCCATGTCCCACGGGAAGTAGATCCAGGTGTCCTGACTGACCTCAGTGACGAATGTGTCGACCAGCGGACGGCCCTTCGGCTTGGCATAGACCGTCGCGAAATGCGCCTTCGGCATCATCGCGCGCACTATGCCGGCCGTCTTGCCGGTATCGGTCAGGTCGTCGATGATCAGCACGCCGGCTCCGTCATCGGCGAGCAGCGGAGGCGAGATCTCCTTCAGGACCTGCAGCTGACCCTGGCTGGTGTAGTCATGATAGGAGGCCACGCACACCGTCTCGATGACGCGGATGCCGAGCTCGCGCGCGATGATGGCGGCGGGGACCAGGCCGCCGCGCGTGATGCAGACGATCGCCTTCCATTGTCCCTTGTTGGCGCCGGACAGCCGCCAGGAAAGCGCGCGGGCGTCGCGGTGGAACTGGTCCCAGGAGACGGGAAAGGCTTTTTCGGGAAGGGACATGTTCGCGCACTCCGCAAGCGCGCGCCATCAGCGCGCAGAAACAATGGAATGCGGGCGGAATTAGCTGGAAAGCCTTGCTCTTGGCAAGGGACAGCGGATGGACGCCCCCGGATGATGTTTGACCACGGCGGGTGAGACGACCCTCGACTTGAATTTCCGACGATCTTCCGCGGGAGACCGGTGGACCTCCGTTTGGAGAGCGTGACTGAGATATCATCGCGGACGGAAAACCGTGTCGCGCTTTTCCCGGAATTGCTCCGGCGTCACCGCGACAGGAAAGCGGCTACATTCGTGCTGCGCAGCACCGTGCGGGTGACGCCGCCGAACAGGAGTTGGCGCAGCCAGGAGTGGCTGTAGGCGCCGAGCACGAGCAGGTCGGTGCCGGACTCGGCTATCCTCGACTGGATGATATCGTCGATTGCCGAGCCATCCGACTTCTGCACCGAGACGCTGACATTGGCGCCGTGGCGCGACAGGGCGGCCGCGATCTCGGCGCCGGCCGCCTCGGGGGATTCGTCCAGGCTCTCGGGCGGATCGATGACGAGAATGTCGGTCTTGTCGGCCTCGGCAATGAAGGGCAGGGCGTCGAAGGCCGCGCGGGCCGCTTCCTTGCTGCCGTTCCAGGCCAGCAACACACGCCTGAAGGTTGTCACCAGCGGGCCGTCATGCGGCACGACCAGCACCGGCCGGCCGGCATCGTAGACCAGCGTGTCGACATCGGCGCTCGGATCGCCGCCGGTGTCACGCTGCGCGGCGATGATCAGATCGGCGGCGCGCACGCTCGATATGCCGGTCAGCGCGCTGTCGCCGGAAAAGCTCTCCAGGCTTCGCCATTCGAAGGAGAGGCCGGATTCCTCGATCCGCTTGAGGAAATAGGCCTGCAATTTGTCGGCGCGCTCCTTGTTCATCTCGGCCGAGACCTGCAGGAATTCGGTGTCGGGAAAGCCCGTGGCCGATGTGTAGGGCACGGGAAGCGCCTCGGCATGGATGCCGACGAGATGGCTCTCGAATCTTTCGGCAAGCGGAAGGGCGCAATCGAGCACGCGCTCGGCGTCCTGTTCGTTCTGCAAAATGGCCACAATCGTCTTGAAGCGCATGGCTGGTCCCTCAATTGTTTACCCCGCGCATCTGCGCGGCAAGGGAACGCCTCAGCGCATTGACTGGTTCCAGCCGCGGATCAGCCTGCCTTGGCCAAGCCCGCCACCATCTCCTCGACGTCCTTGCGCGCGGCCTCGAGCGCTTCCTCGCTGCGGGCGCGGACGACGAGTTCGGTCCAGAACTTGCCGTCGCCATATTTGGGATAGGAGCCGATGATCGTGTCGGGATGCGCCTTCTGGATCTCGGCTAGCGGCCCGCCGATCAGGCCCTCGCCGAAGGGGCAGTGCACCGTGGCCGACAACATTTTGGTGCCTGCCTTGAGCGTCGGCACCACATTGTCGAGCATGGCCTGGAAGATCGACGGCACGCCGGCCATGACATGGACGTTGCCGATGCGGAAGCCCGGCGCGACCGAGACGGGATTGTCGATATGGTCGGCGCCGCGCGGCATGCGCGCCATGCGCTTGCGCGCTTCGGTGAATTCGATGCCACGCCCGGCATAGCTTGCTTCGAGCAGCGCATAGGCCCTGGCGTCGTATTCGCAGGGCACGCCGAAGGCCTTGGCGATCGAGTCGGCGGTGATATCGTCATGCGTGGGGCCGATGCCGCCGGTGGTAAAGACGTAGGTATAACGAGCGCGCAGGGCATTCACCGCCGCAACGATCTCGTCCTCCTCATCGGGGACGATGCGCACTTCCTTTAGGTCGATGCCGATCGCCGTCATGATGTCGGCGAGATGGCCGATGTTCTTGTCCTTGGTGCGGCCGGAGAGGATTTCGTCGCCGATGACGAGCATGGCGGCGGTGACGATTTCAGGCATGGTGGGCTCCGGCACAATAGGTCGCTTGAGATAACGCGGCCGGCCGCCGGCGGCAATGCGAAACCCGGATGTGTCGGGTGCGCGCTTGTGGCGGCTGCCGTTGCCGATATGGTGCGGTCGGTCGGGCCGGGTGAAAACATGCTGATATCGATTGTCTTGTGGCTGCTTGCCGGCTTGCTTGCCGCCATCGTGCTTGTCGTGCTCGCGCTGATGCTTGCGACCTGGCGGATCGCGGCAAAGGCCGAAAGACTGGTGCCGGCTTGCGGAAAATTCGTCGAGATCGACGGCAACCGCATCCACTATGTGGAAGAGGGCGAGGGCAGGCCGATCGTCTTCGTGCACGGGCTCGGCGCTCAACTCCACCACTTCCGCCAGACGCTGTTCGGCCGCTTCGGTCCTGGTTACCGGCTGATCGCCCTCGACCGGCCGGGCTCGGGCTATTCAGTTCGGGCGAGCGGGGCCACCGGCCGGCTGCCCGAGCAGGCCGATATCGTGCGGCGCTTCATCGAGGAATTGCGCCTGGAGCGGCCTTTGGTCGTCGGCCATTCGCTCGGCGGGGCCATCGCGCTTGCGCTGGCGACCGGCCATCCGACAGCGATTTCCGGCATCGCGCTGCTCTCGCCGCTGACGCATCAGGAAGCGAGGGGGCGTCAGGGATTTGACCTGCTCTATGTTCCGTCACGGCTGCTGCGCCGCGTCCTGGCCTATACGGTGGCGATACCGCTCAGCCTCCGTTATGCGCAGCCGACGCTGCAGTTCATTTTCGCGCCGCAAGCGGTTCCGGCTGACTACATGATCGGCGGCGGCGGATGGCTTGGGCTGCGTCCATCCCACTATTTCGCCACCTCCACCGACGTCGTGGCCGTGGAACGGGATCTTGGCGAAATCGAACGGTCTTACCGCGAAATTGCGATGCCGGCAGGCATTCTGTTCGGCACCGGCGACCAGGTGATCGGCGAGGCGGTCCATGGCCAACCGATGCTGGACAAGATCGACGCCCTCGACTTTGAGCGGATCGAAGGCCTGGGCCACATGCCGCAATTTACGGACCCCGAACGGGTCGTCGCCTTCGTCCAGCGTATCGCGGCGCGCGCTTTCGCGCATTGACCGCAATTGACCTTGGCGGGGGCTCGCGGCTCTTCAAGCGGCGTCACGCAAATGTGTCGGACATTCTGTCCTACCCGGAATTTCCAGGGGAACCTTCGCACCCAACCCAGGGTTTCGTTGGTGTCGCCAGGGCCTTGGCGCCCGTTTTTTTGGCGATCAAGAGAATGGAGAATCCAATGATTACAAGACTCATTGCAGCTTCGGCGCTGGTGCTGGCCATGGGTGGCGCAGCCATGGCGCAGTCATCCGATGACTGGTGGTGGTGGCACCGCGATCATCGTCCCGACACGAGGCAGCAGGTAGATCCCTATACCACAGGCAGCATCAATGGTGGCTCCGGGCTGACCACCTACGGGAATACCGGTGGCATGGGGCCGTGCGCCCACAACACACCCGGTCCGGATGCCAACTCGCAACAGAACGTCAACGATAACTACTGCGGTAAGTAGTGCCGCATAGCCACCAACGGCCGGTGCGAGGCCTTCCGGCTTCGCCGGTCGCGGGGCGGTTCCAACTCGCCTAGTCGGAGACTTCGGTTTGCGGCCGGTCGCGGCCGTCGGCGAGTTCGTCGTGCCACGTGCCTTCGGCGTCCTCATATTGGATGCCGTCGGTGGTGCCGGCAACCTGCTGTTCGGACGAGGCGATCTCGGCGGCGCGCAGCGCCTCCTGGTGCGTGCGGAAAGTCTCGGAAAATGTCGAGCCGACCTTGTAGGCCCAGCCGCCATCATGCTCGACGATCTTGTAAGTCAGCTTCGCCATGGAATCCTCCGGTTAAGAAGCGTGCTCAGTGCAGCTTTCCGTCGGGCAGCCTGTCTTCGGGAACCAGAACTTCCGATTCCCTGGCTGCCTCGACAAGGGCGCGACGCGCGTCCGCTGTCGAACGATAACCTTCCAGCGCTTTGAGGCAAGTGTCGAGAGCATAACGATGGCGATCGCCGCGATTGAGCGGCCAAACGGTCATCAGGCACTCGGCGGCCTCGCGGGTGCTGCTTATCTGGCGGTATTTGCCGACATGGCCGAGCTCGACCACCACCGGCTTTTCAAAGGGTTTGTTGTCCATCATGGCCGCCAACGTAAAGCGGCCAAATTGGTTGCAGTTGTGGCGAGGATCCTGCGCCCAAACGTCTCAGGACCCGGCCGATTTCCGGTTTTGTTTTGACGCAATTCGGACGGAAAGCCACGGCGAAGCCGCCGAGCCTGACGGTGTCACCCCGGGAATTGCTTTAGCCGGCGGCCTTCATCCAATGCCGCATCGTCGTCACCGAACGCGCCAGCTGCGGCGCCGGATGGATTTCCTCGCCGAAGGCGGCGGCGGCGCGCCAGCCCCAGCGCGGGTCGGCGAGGAATGCGCGCGCCAGCGCCACCATGTCGGCACGGCCGTCGGCGACGATCGCCTCGGCTTGGCTCGGATCGTCGATCAACCCCACGGCGCGCGTCGGAATGCCGGCGCCGTTGCGCACGGCCTCCGCCAGATGCACCTGGTAGCCGGGACCGGGCGGCACCTGCTGCAGGGGCGAATTGCCGCCGCTGGAGCAGCAGATATAGGCGATGCCCTCGGCCTTCAGCGCCTTGGCCACCTCGATCGCGTCCTCGATGTCGAAACCGCCTTTGACCCATTCCTTAACCGAAAGGCGCGCCCCCAGCATCATGGACGGGACGGCCTTTCTCACCGCCCTGGCGATTTCGAGAGCGAAGCGCATGCGGTTTTCCAGCGACCCGCCCCAACGGTCGGTACGCTGGTTGGAGAGCGGCGAGAGAAACTGGAAGATCAGATAGCCATGCGCGGCGTGCAGTTCGGCAAAGTCGAAGCCGGAGCGTTCGGCGCGTGCGGCCGCCTGCGCAAAGCGCGCAATGAGCTCCAGGATCTCGTCCTCCTCCAACGCATGCGGCACGTTCCAGCCCGTGTCGTAGGCGATGGCCGAGGCAGAAACCGTCTGCCAGGGATCTTCGCCCGGCTGCAGCGGACCGCCGCCTTCCCAGGGTTTGCGGTTGGAGGCCTTGCGGCCGGCATGGGCAAGCTGGACACCGAATTTCGTGGCGGGCGCGGCGACGCGCCTGGCGGCGTCGAGCGTACGCTTCGCGGCCGCCTCGTTGTCGTCCGAATAAAGGCCGAGGCAGCCATGCGAGATGCGCCCGCGCCGCTCGACATCGGTCATCTCGACGGTCACCATGCCGGCGCCCGACATTGCCAGGTTCATCCAGTGATGGAGATGCCAATCGCCGGCCGAGCCGTCCTCGGCCGAATACTGGCACATGGGGGCAACCGCGATGCGGTTGGGGAAGGTGAGGCCGCCGAGGGTGATCGGCTGGAAAAGCGATGACGTCATGTGAAACGGGCTCCTGGAGAGATACCGCTATCTAGGCAGTCGCGACGCGACGCGCCAGACACGAGCCGGTGAGACTCCCCCGCTGGACCAATCGGTTTCGAGGCCAGTCGGTTTCCTGGATTGCCTGCGACACCTTTCACCGCTACGCCTTTGCGACCAATACGGAGGTCGTCATGGAAGATCGCATTCGCATCCGTTCGCAGGAGGTCCTTTCGGACGACTGGGCGGTGCTGAAGAAGACGGTGCTCGACTATCGCCGCCGCGACGGGCGATGGGAGACGCAGACCCGCCAGACCTACGATCGCGGCGACGGCGCCGTGATCCTGCCCTTCGATCCGCAGCGCTCGACCGTCCTCCTGGTGCGTCAATTCCGCTTCCCGGCTTACGCCGTAGGCCACCACGAGCCGCTGATCGAGGCTTGCGCCGGCTTGCTCGACGAGAACGATCCCGAAACCGCCATCCGCAAGGAAGCGGAAGAGGAACTGGGTTATCACCTGAAGGATGTCGAGCGGCTGTTTTCGCCGTTCATGAGCCCGGGCAGCGTGACGGAGCGGCTCTGGTTCTTCACCGCGCGCTATTCGCCGGCCGACCGCATTTCCGACGGCGGCGGTGCGCCGGAGGAAGGCGAGGACATCGAGGTTCTGGAAATGCCCTTGGACGAGGCGCTGGCCGGCATCGCCGACGGCCGCATCGTCGATGCCAAGACGATCATCCTGATCCAGCATCTGAAGCTCAATCCGATGAAAGGTTGAGCCGATCGCGCGTTGGAGGTGGCCTGCCATCCGAAGCTCCTCCTTCGCCAAGGCTTCGGAGGACTCGTCGAAGAGCGAAGGGTGGTGCGGACGACGGGAATCGAACCCGTACGATCAGAGATCGAGGGATTTTAAGTCCCTTGCGTCTACCAATTCCGCCACGTCCGCAGGCGTGCCCTTTTCAGATGCCAGATATGAGCCGTCAAGCCATGTTTCGGATCGGCTGCGCTTTGTGCCGCCGTCCGGCCCGTTCTCAAGTGCAGATTTAATATTAGCGATATTTAAAATGCCAACTTCTCCGAACTGATCCCATTAGCCTTTATGTGCGAGTCTACGGCCGGCTTTGATGGTGGAACCATGCGTGGGCCAGGCTGGATCAGGGGACTGCGGGAGGAGGAGGCGCAGCAGCTGCGCAGGGAGATCGGTCGGCTCGAACGAGGGCTGATCGAGGCCGCCAATTCGAAGGCCAAATGGAACCTGCACGAGGTCGCCCACACGTTGCGCTGGCAAAAGGCCCGGCTGCGGCGGCTGGAGGAGTGTCTCGAGGCCATGCCTGAAGGAAAGAGGGCTTCGGACCGATCCTGACCGTTCAGCCAAGCATGTCCGCTAGGCGGGCAGGGCGGTGGGAAAGTGGCGCGATCACGCTATTACGGCCTGCCCTGGGAGCGCTAATGTTTGCGCCTCGGCGGATCGATCCGCCGAGGCCGGCGTCCATCAGGCCCCTACCCATTCCCCCGCCCCCTGCGGGCGCCGGCCACCTGAATTTTCAAGACCTGCGAGGGGGGGGTGCGCATCGTCGCGGTGCCGCAAACCCTAGAATTTATAGCTGAAATTCACGCCCAGCGTCTGCAGCTTCACGTCCTGGTCGCGGTCGGCGAAGGTGTCCGGCGCATCGAAATGCTCCTTGCCGAAATCGTAGTAGCGGTATTGCGCGCCGACGACGACATTGTTGGTCAAGGCATAGTCGACGCCGGCGCCGAGCGTCCAGCCGGTGCTGGTGCGGGTTTGGGCAAAGGCCGTGCCTGCTGCCTGCGAGGTCTCGATGCCGGCGAAAGCGACGCCGCCGATGCCGTAGATCAGCACGCGATCCATGGCGTAGCCGGCCTTGGCATCGATCGATCCGAACCATTTGATGTCGGTGCCGAATGTGTTTGCCGGGCCGGCCTCGGCGGTGCCGTCGATCGAGGCGTAGTTCAGATCGGCCTCGGCGCCGATCACAGCCTGGTCGAACTGCCAGAGCCCCGCGACATGGCCGCCGATGAAACCGCCATCGATATCGGGCTTCACCGAACCGCCCTCGACGCTGATGTCGGACCGGCCCCAGCCATAGCCGGCCTGCAGGCCGGCGTAATAGCCGGTCCAGTCGAAGCCGGCCGCGGTCATCGGCAGATCGGCACCCAGATCCGCCGCCCCGGCGGATCCGGACAGCAGGACAAGAAACCCGGCACTGGCAAGCGTCAGTCGACGCATCGATCGCTCCGAAATGGCGGTTTCGAACGACTCCTCGGAACAGACTAGCCCCATTCGCCGCGAAACGGAATTGCATCTCTGCAACAGTGGTTTACGACCTGACGCTCTGGCTCCGGACGCCGACATTTGCCAAAGTGACCTACGCAGAGGACTCAAGCCCATGACGAACGCCAAGCCGACCAGCGCCGCAAAGCCAAAGCCGTGGACGCAAGTGGCGACACATCTGGTCGACGTCGCGATGGGCCGAAAGCCGGCCGATCTGGTCATCCGCAACGGTCGCTGGGTGAACGTCCATTCGGGCGAGATCATCCCCGGCACCGATATCGCGATCGCAGCCGGCCGCTTCGCCTATTGCGGGCCGAACGCCAGCCATGCCATCGGGCAGGGGACGAAGGTCGTCGATGCCGGCGGGCGCTATCTGGTGCCCGGCCTTTGCGACGCGCATATGCATGTCGAAAGCGGCATGGTGACGGTGACGGAGTTCTGCCGCGCGGTCATCCCGCACGGCACGACCTCGATGTTCATCGATCCGCACGAGATCGCCAATGTGCTTGGACTGCCGGGCGTGCGCCTGATGCATGACGAGGCGGTCGCGATGCCGATCAACGTGCATGTGCAGATGCCGTCCTGCGTGCCGTCGGCGCCGGGGCTGGAGCATGCCGGCGCCGAATTGACGGTCGCCGACGTCGCCGAGGCCATGACCTGGGAAAATATCATCGGGCTTGGCGAGGTGATGAATTTCCCCGGCGTCGCTGCCAACGATCCGGTGATGTCGGGCGAGATCGCCGAGACGGTCAGGGCCGGCAAGACGGTGGGCGGGCATTATGCATCGCCCGATCTCGGCCTGCCCTTCCACGGCTATGTCGCCGGCGGAGCGGAGGACGACCATGAAGGCACGCGCGCGGAGGACGCGATCGCGCGGGTGCGCCAGGGCATGAAGGCAATGCTGAGGCTGGGATCGGCCTGGTACGACGTCGCAGCGCAGATCAAGGCGGTGACCGAAGACGGCATCGACCCGCGCAACTTCATCCTGTGCACCGATGACAGCCATTCCGGCACGCTGGTGCATGAAGGCCATATGGATCGCGTGGTGCGGCATGCTATCAGCCAGGGACTGAAGCCGGTGACGGCGATCCAGATGGCGACGCTCAACACGGCGCAGCATTTCAGGCTGGAGCGCGAGATCGGCTCCATCGCGCCCGGACGGCTGGCCGATCTGCTGATCGTTTCGGACCTTGCCCGGATGACCATCGACGAGGTCTATGCCCGCGGCGTCCGGGTGGCCAAGGCCGGCAAGCTCGAGATCGACATCCCCGCCTATGACTATCCGCAATCCGCAAAGAACACGGTCAAGCTCGGCAAGAAGCTCGCGGCGAAGGATTTTGACATTTCCGCGCCGGCGGGCGCCAACGAGGTGCGGGCGCGGGTGATCGGCGTGATCGAGAACCAGGCGCCGACGCGGGCTCTGGAAGCCGATCTGGCGGTTGAGGACGGGCTGGTCGCCATGGATCGCCGCAACGACATCTGCCAGATCGCCCTGGTCGAGCGGCATCGCGGCACGGGCGGCGTCACCAACGCCTTCGTCTCCGGCTTCGGCTATGTGAAAGACTGCGCAATGGCGTCCAGCGTGGCGCATGACGCGCACCACATCATTGTCGTCGGCACCAACAAGGAGGATATGGCCTTGGCCGTGAACCGGCTGAGCGAGGTGGGCGGCGGCGTCGTGCTTTATTCCGAGGGCAAGGAACTGGCGCTCGTCGAGATGCCGATCGCCGGCCTGATGTCCGACGAACGCGCCGAGATCGTCGCGGCCAAGGCCGATCAACTGACCGAGGCGATGCGCAAGGTCGGCTGCTCGCTCAACAACGCCTATATGCAGCACTCGCTGCTGGCGCTCGTGGTCATTCCGGAGCTGAGGATCTCGGACGTCGGCCTGGTCGACGTGACGACGTTCCAGAAGGTCGATCTTTTTATCCGAGCGTCAGCTATCCGCCGGTAGCGATGGTCAAGACCCTGAACGGCGTGGTGATGACGACCTCGGCGACCGAGCCGACCGCCTTGCCGAGGCCTTGGCCGATATCGTTGAGCTGCGTCGGGTCGGGCTCGTCCGACGCAAGCCCGGCTGGTGTGCGCAGCCGGTTGCCCAGCAATTGCACCAGGATCGGGTTATCGGCGAATTTGGCGTGGTTCAGGCCGTCGCCGCCCTTGGCGTGGGTCAGGTCGACGACCGTCACGCCGTAATCAGCGAGGTCGGCCGCGTTGCCGTAGTCGCCGACGCGCGGCTTGTCGCCGGAAATGAAGCTCGACAGCTTCAGCGCCCGGTCGTCGCCCGAAAGCAGGATGGCGAAGGGTTTGTCCGGCTTGCCGTAGCGGATCATTTGCTTCTTGAAGACATCGACGTCGATGTCGGGCGAGGCGAGGATGACATAGCCGAGCTTGCCGCCGAGATCGCGGTCGCCGGTGATGGCGAGCTGGCGCAGCGCCTCCATCGTCAGCCAGGTGCCCATCGAATGGGCGATGATGTCGATGCTCTTGACGCGTGTCTTGGCAAGCATCCGCAGCGTCGCCTCGAGATCGTCGCGCGCGGCGGTCGAACTGTCCTTGTCATAGATGTAGCCGGTCGCCTTGGCGCTCGATGCCCATGAGAACAGCACCGGCGTTCCGGGATATTTGGTGTCATGCGCTATCTGCGTGATGCGGTAGATGCCGTCGTCGAAACCGTTGTTGAAGCCGTGCACGAACACCAGGGCGCGGTCGCCGCGCATGGAAATGTCGGCGCCGACCGCCTTGGCGAATTGCCGCGCGTCGCCATAGTGGACGACGTCGGTGGCGGTGAACTGCTTGGCCGGATTGGAGTCTGCCGAGCCCTTGGCACGTTCGATCGCGCCGACCTGATGGCTCTTCGGCACCGTGACGTCGACGCGGGCGTAGCTGGTGGTCAGCGAACGGTCGCCGTCGAACACCTGGCGCGGATCCTTGGTCGCCTGCTGGCGGGTGGTGGCGACGAAGATCTCATGCGTGGCGGCGATGTCGGAGGCAGGCGTTGTAACTGTTTTGCGGTTGAGAAGATCATGCGTGGGACCGGCGCAGCCGGCGAGGGCGAGCGTGAAGGCAAGGCCGACAACGATCTTCACATGCGCAATCACCCGGGGTCCCCCAAGGGCGGCAACATCTCCTGCTACTGCGATAAAGCCAGAGAGCGGCCGGGTCCAGTTCAAAGTCCCTGCGGCGCGGAACCCGCACCGATACGGTTACTGCGCAGCCAGCTGACGGATGCGGTCCGTCACATCACGATCGCTGGCAAAGCCATCGTCCTCGCGCAGCCGCTGTCCGATCATCTGCACCATCATCGGATTGTCGGCGAATTTGGTGTGATTGAAACTGTCGACGCCCTTGATCTTGGAGAGGTCGACCACCGTGACGCCATAGGAGGCGAGATCTGCGGCATCCCGATAGTCGCCGACGCGCGGCCGCGCGCCGGCGATCAGGCCGGAGAGCCGCAGCGCCCGGTCGTCGTCCGACAGGAGCAGGATGAAGGGCTTGTCCGGCTTGCCGTAGCGGCGCATCTGGCTCTTGAAGACGTCGACATCGATGTCGGGCGAGGCGAGCACAACGTCGCCGAGCTTGCCGCCGAGATCGCGGTCGCCGGTGATGGCAAGCTGGCGCAGCGTCTCCATCGTCACCCAGGTTCCCATCGAATGGGCGACAATGTCGATGCGCCGGGCGCCGGTCTGCGCCAACATCCGCAACGTCACCTCCAGCTGGTCGCGGGCGGCGGCGGCGCTTTCCTTGTCATAGACATAGTCGGTGGTCTTGGCGCCGGAGGCCCAGGAAAACAGCACCGGCGTGCCCGGATAGCCGGAATCGTGGACGATCTGGGTCAGCCGGTAGACGGCGTCGTCGAAGCCGGTGTTGTAGCCGTGGACGAAAACCATGACGCGGCCGCCGCGGGCGTCGATGTCGGTGTTGAGGGCGCTGGCGAATTTCGGCTGCGTGTCGTAGCCGACGACTTCGGAGGCCATGAAATATTTCGTCGGGTCGTTCGACTTGCCGCGCGAACGGCGCTCGATCTGGCCGGTCTGGTGAATGGGGGGAACAGTGACGTTGACACGCGCATAGTTGAGGGTCGCCGAGCGTTCGCCGTCAAAAACCTTGTTCGGGTCGTCGGAGCGCTTGCGTGTGGTGGCGATGAAGATCGAGTGGTTGCCGGCGATCTCGGTCGCCGTCGTCGGCACGACGACGCTGCCCAGGATTTCCTGCGTCTGCTGGCCCGCGCAGCCTGCTATCAGCAGGGCAAAGGCAATGATCAGAATTGTCTTCAACCGCACGTCGACACTTTCACTGGCATTCCACTCCGGCCACGATTGGCCGTCCACCTCCGCGGAAATCTCCCGGACAGCCGAAGTGCGGCTAAAGTAAGTCGTGTCCAGCGGAAATTGGCCCAGCGTCGGGCGACGGCCATCGCACTGTTGCGCGAAAGCCAAAACGGCGGCAGGAAGATTGCAGGCGCGGGATATGGCTGTCCTGGCGTACCGCCGAGACCAAATGAGGGACTTCTATTGAACAGCTTCTCTTCTCGCGTCGCCGCTGCCGCCGAGGCGATCCGCGAAATCTTTCCGGAAACGCCGCTGCAGGAGAACGATTACCTGTCCAAGAAGACAGGCGCGCGCATCCTTTTGAAGCGTGAGGATCTGACGCCGGTGCGCTCCTACAAGATCAGGGGCGCGTTCAACTTCTTCCGCAAGGCGCTCGCCGCCGGCAATAATGCCGAGCTGTTCGTCTGCGCCTCGGCAGGCAATCACGCCCAAGGCTTTGCCTTCGTCTGCCGCCATTTCGGCAAGAAGGGCGTCGTGTTCATGCCGGTGACGACACCGCAGCAGAAGATCGACAAGACGCGGCTGTTCGGCGGCGATTTCGTCGAGATCAGGCTGGTCGGCGACTTCTTCGACGATTGCTACCGCGCCGCCTTCGAATTCACCGAAACCGCCGGCGCGCATATGGTGCCGCCCTTCGACCACAAGGACATTATCGAGGGCCAGGCGACGGTTGCCTACGAGATCGCGGCCCAGATGCCGGGCGGGCGCATCGTCATGCTGCCGGTGGGCGGCGGCGGCCTCGCCGCCGGTGTGACCCACTATTTCGCCGACCAGCATCGCGATCCGCGTTTCGTGTTCTGCGAGCCGGCGGGCGCGCCGAGCCTGCGCGAGAGCCTTGCCGGCGGCAAGCGGGTCAAGCTCGCCAAGGTCGACAATTTTGTCGACGGTGCCGCGGTGGCCGAGATCGGACGCGAGCCGTTGCGCCATCTCAAGGACTTCACCGCCGATACCGTGCGGCTGGTTCCGGAGAACCGGCTCTGCGCCACCATGATCGAGATGCTCAATGTCGAGGGCGTCGTGCTGGAGCCGGCCGGCGCGCTGGCGATCGACGCGCTCAAGGATTTTTCGCGCAAGGAGATCAGGGGCAAGACCATCGTCGCGGTCGTCTCCGGCGGCAATTTCGACTTCGAGCGGCTGCCGGACGTGAAGGAGAGGGCGCTGCGCTTCGAGGGGTTGAAGAAGTATTTCATCATCCGCTTCCCGCAACGGCCGGGCGCGCTGCGCGATTTCCTCGAAATGCTCGGTCCCGACGACGACATCGCCCGCTTCGAGTATTTGAAAAAGTCGGCGCGCAATTTCGGCTCGGTGCTGATCGGCATCGAGACCAAGGACCGGCGCAATTTCGACCTGCTGAAAGCCAATTTCGACGCCGAAGGCGTGCAATATCAGGATATCACCGACAACGAGACGCTGGCGGGGTTCATCATATGAAGGGCCCGGTTTTCGTTGCGCTATTTTCCGCCATCAATGTCGGCGGCAACCGCATCGTCAAAATGGCGGAGCTCAAAGCCTTTTTCGAAAGTCTCGGCTTCAGCGATGTCGCGACTTATGTGCAGAGCGGCAATGTCGTGTTCCGGGCGAAGAAGGGGGACGCGGCGGCGCTGACCAAGGAGATCGAGGCTGCCTTCGAGAAGAAGTGGGGTTTTCATTCGCGCATCATGGTGCGCGATGCCGGCTGGTTCGAGCGGCTGGTGAAGGACAATCCCTATCCCGAGGTGGCCGGCGAGCCGACCAAGCTGCACGCTTATGCGCTGGAACGGGAGCCGACCGCCGAGGAGACGAAGCGGCTCGCCGACAAATGCTCCGGCCCCGAGCGCTTCGAGATCAAGGGCGACGTGCTTTATCTTCATGCGCCGGACGGGCTCGGCAAATCGGTGTTCGCCAACCTCATTCCGCGTACCTTGAAGGTGCCGGGCACGGCGCGTAACTGGCGCAGCGTGCTGGCCCTGCTCGACATGGCCGGCAAGGCCGGCGGCTGACTGTCCGAGGCACTTTTCCCGGAATTGCTCCGGCTCAGGCGGCCTTTTGCCAATCGAAGCTTAGTTCCTCGCGGAAGGCGAAACGCTTGATATGGTCCGCGACCACGCTCTCCAGCCGCTCCAGCGACGCTTCGTCGTCGGCGGCCACAGCGATGTGCAGGGCCCGATCGTCGGCATCCATCACGGTGCGGCCGATCGAGAGCTGGATGGCGCCGTGCTGCGGGTCGAACTCGACCGGGAATTTATGCGACCAGTGCTTGCAGAGCTGCTGCAGGTAGCGGCTGGCATGTTCGGTGGCGACATCGGCGCGGCTGGTCAGCATGGAATTCTCCTGGCGGATGAAGAAACGCCAGCCTGGATGAGGCTGGCGCCAATTGCGGATAGATAAGCAGCGTCGGGCGAAACGCCAGCCGCCCCCGGTCAAATCGGGGTGGATTTACCAGGCCCCCGTGTTCGGCATCGAGGCCCATGGTTCGGCCTTCGCCTTGGCCGGGCCTTTCTGCAGCAGCTCGATCGAGATGCCGTCCGGCGAGCGGACAAAAGCCATGTTGCCGTCGCGCGGCGGACGATTGATGGTCACGCCATTGTCCATCAGCTTCTGGCAGGTTGCGTAGATGTCGTCGACCTCATAGGCGAGGTGGCCGAAATTGCGGCCGCCCTTATAGTCCTCCGGGTCCCAATTGTAGGTCAATTCGATCAGCGGCGCCTTCTCATGGATGCCGCTTTGCTCGTCTTCCGGCGCGGCGAGGAAGATCAACGTGTAGCGGCCCTGCTCGTTCTCGTAGCGGCGCACCTCCTTGAGGCCGAGCTTGTTGCAGTAGAAATCGAGCGACTGGTCGATATCGGCGACGCGGACCATTGTGTGCAGATAGCGCATGGCGGCTTCCTCAAAGTGTTGGGTTGGAACGCACCATAGGAGCCGTCCGGGGAAAGGGCAATCGTCCGACAATAGGGGCGGCACGGTCGACTTCAGGCCCTGCGATTTCGGCTTCCGGAAGCGCCGGCAAAGGACATTTCAGCCTTTCCGGTGCTGAACGGTGAAAAAAGGCACGTCAGCCCTTGCACACCCCGGAAGCCGCAGTGTTAATCTCTTGGCAAGAATCAGTTGCAGTTCAGTTGGAAAAAAGGGGGCATTCTTATGGGGGAAAAAGCCTCTTTCACGAGGCGGGACGGAAGCCTTGACGACGCCTTGCAGCGGGACAATGGCGGCGACTCCGCCGAGCTTGTCGAAATCGCCGGCGCTATCAAATGGTTCGACGTGGCCAAGGGCTACGGCTTCATTCTTCCGGACGACGGCGTCTCGGGTGATATTCTCCTCCATGTGACATGTCTTCGAAGGGACGGTTTCCAGACGGCGCTCGAGGGCGCGCGGGTCGTCTGCCTGGTGAAACAGGGCGAGCGCGGCTTGCAAGCTTTCCGCGTCCTTTCCATGGATGCTTCGACGGCCGTCCACCCGGCAGAGCAGGAACAGCGCACCCACGTCACCGTCAACCCGGAGAGCGGCCTCGAGCGAGCCTTGGTCAAGTGGTTCAACCGCACCAAGGGATTCGGCTTCCTGACGCGGGGCGAGGGGACGGAAGACATCTTCGTCCACATGGAGACGCTGCGGCGCTACGGCATAACCGAGCTCCGGCCCGGCCAAGTCGTGCTCGTTCGGTTCGGGCGCGGCGACAAAGGCCTTATGGCCGCCGAAATCCACCCCGATATGGGTACCTTGTCGGTCTCGCACTGAGGGCTTCTCGACGCAACTCGAAAAGTCCCTTTGCCGCGGCGCGACCATCTTGTCCGAAAACCGGTTCCACTTGTCCGGATCATGGGTTAGGACGAGCGTCTGGACGAGGTACGCATGGTTCATCGCAATTGGCTGACTGCGGGCATATTCTGCGCCGCGATCGTTTTCGCCGCCTGTTTCATCGCTGCGAAGCCAAGTTCGGCGGATGCGATGCTGCTGCCGATCGACCGGACGCCGCTTGTGGTGTCGACCGGTTCGGGCGAGCATTCCTTCTCCATCGAGATCGCCGATACCTCCGCCGAACGCGAGGCGGGACTGATGTTTCGCCGGACCATGGCAGACGATCACGGCATGTTGTTCGTCTTTGAAAGAACGGACGAGGTGGACTTCTGGATGAAGAACACGCCGATGGCGCTCGACCTGATCTTCATCGGTGAGGATGGCAGGATCAAAGCCATCAAGCGCGGCGAGCCCGAATCCGAAGCGATCATCTCGCCGGGACAACCCGTGCGCTTCGTGCTTGAGCTCAAGGCCGGCACAGCCGCCAGGGACGGCATCAAGGAAGGCGATCTGTTGCGCCACCCGGCTATCGGTACTGGCGCCAACTGAAAAAGCAAATCTGCCGATGCAGTTCTTTTCCCATGACGGTTTCGAACTTGCCTATCTCGATCGCCAGCCGGCCTCGGGGCAGGGCGACCCGGTGCTGATGATCCATGGCTTTGCCTCGAGCCACTACGTCAACTGGGTCTCGCCGGGCTGGTTCAAGACGCTGAACGACGCCGGCTACCGGGCGATCGCCTTCGACCATCGCGGCCATGGCTCGTCGTCGAAGAGCTATGACGAGGCCGATTACACGCCGGCCAAGATGGCGTCCGATGCGGCCGCGCTGCTTGATAATCTCGGCATCGAGCGCGCGCATGTCATGGGTTATTCGATGGGCGCGCGCGTCTCGGCTTTCCTGGCGCTCTCCGATCCGCAGAAGGTGGCGACGCTGGTGCTCGGCGGCCTCGGCATCGGCATGGTCGACGGGGTCGGCGACTGGGACCCGATCGCTGCTGCCCTGCTGGCGGAAGACCCTTCCCAGACCACGCATCCGCGCGGCCGCTCCTTTCGCGCCTTCGCGGATCAGACGCGCAGCGATCGTCGCGCGCTTGCGGCTTGCATCGCAAAGTCGCGCGAGTTGCTGAGCGAGGATGACATGGCCCGCATCGCCCAGCCGACACTGATCGCCGTCGGCACGAAGGACGACATCGGCGGTTCGCCGGACGAGCTTGCGGCGCTGATGCCGAATGCCAGGGCCTTTCATATTGAGGGCCGCGACCACATGCTCGCCGTCGGCGACAAGAGCTTCAAGCAGCGCGTGCTCGAGTTCTACGCCGAAAACCCGCTCTGAGCGCGGCGCTGCTGGGCTGACAAATGGTCGATCTGCACGTCGCGCTAGCCCTGCGCCCTCCTGTCGGCGAGGGACCTCGCCATGACGCACAGCAGCTCGAACATCATCGTCGCGCCGGCCAGCGCCGTCATGCCGCCGACATCAAAGGGAGGCGCGACCTCGACGACATCGGCGCCGACGAAATTCAATCCGCCCAACAATCGAACCATCTCCTGCGCCTCGCGTGTCGTGAAACCGCCGATCTCCGGCGTGCCGGTGCCGGGTGCCATGGACGGGTCGATGCAATCGATGTCGAACGTCACATAGGTCGCGCTGTCGCCGACGAGATCGCGCGCCTCCTGCATGACGGAAGCGACGCCGCGCCGGACGAATTCTTCCATATAGATGATGCGCACGCCCCGAGCGGTCGCCCAATCGTGTTCGCCCGGTTCATAGATCGAGCCTCTGATCCCGATCTGGACAATCCGCTTCGGGTCGAGCAGCCCCTCCTCGATCGCGCGGCGGAAAGGCGTTCCGTGCGTGTAGGGATTGTCGCCGAAATAGCGGTCATTGGTGTCGGAATGCGCATCGAAGTGAACCATGCCGACAGGCGCCTTGCGGGCCACGGCGCGCAGCACCGGCAGCGTCGTCAGGTGGTCGCCGCCCGCGGCGAGCGGCAGGGCACCGTCCGCTACGATCGCCGCAATGCCGTCCTCGATGCGCTTCAACCCATCGAGCAGGTTGATCGGGTTGACCGAGACGTCGCCGACATCGGCAATATTGGCGATGGAGAACGGTTCGGTTCCCGAGACATGGTGGACCCGGCGCATCAGGCTCGACTGGTTCCTGATTTCGCGCGGACCGTGGCGGGCGCCGGCCCGGTTGGTCGTGCCGCCGTCCCATGGAATTCCGACAAGGGCGATGTCGAGCCCCTTCGCGCCCGGCACGGCTGGCAGCCGCATGAAAGTGGAAAGCCCGGCAAAGCGCGGCACCTGCGCTGCGTCGACGGGTTGGTGGAAGCTGTTTTCCATGGTGGCGGCCATCCCAGAGCGGTTCACGTTCGATAGCGATCGCAGGGCCTTGAATTTGGGCATAGAGGCAAAGCCCTGCGTGAGTATGGGCCTATCAGGGCTGGTCTTGCAGGGCCTGCAATGAATGGCTGAGATTTTCCCTGGCCTGCGCCTCGAACCGATCCCTGAACTCGGTCGTATAGAAAATGTGTGGACGGGCGAGGAAACTCTTCAGGACGGCCGAGCGGCCGGCGTGCCACATCGGCTCCTCCACCCAGCCATATTCCAGCCGGACCGCCTTCTCGTAAGCATCGAACACCGCCGGTTCGGCGCCGAGGATCGCGAGATCCATGTCGAGCAAAAGGGCCGCATCGTTGAGCGCGCCCTCGTCGCGCAAAGGCGGCAATTGATGGGTGGCGGTGGCGTTGATCATCGCCGCTATGCGGGCTAGGCGATGAGGATCGACGCGCCCGGCGAGCTTTTTCTCGGCCAGGTCTGCGCTTTTTGCCTCATTGTCCTTGGCGCGGCTGTCATAGATCGCGTCATGAAACCAGATCGCCGCTTCGATGGCGCCCGGGTCGTCGAGTAGGTCTCGGTATTCTTCAGCCAGCGCCAGCATGGCCTCGATATGGGCGAGGTTGTGATAGTGCCGGTCCCCGGCCTGATAGAGGGCGCAAAGCTCGGCTTTCAGCGCAACATCGATCAGCGTCTCTTTTTCCATGACAAATTTTTCCGGGCGGCTAACGCTGGCACGACAACGCAAGTCGCCGCCGGCTTCAAGAGCATATGTATCCGATTGACCAAAATGCGCGACGGAGGGAAGCTGCCGAGATCGAACCCAAGGAGCGTGACATGACCGGCGGGACGAAACCTGGCACGATCGACATGAAATTGGAGGCGGTCGTCATCCCAGTTGCCGATGTCGATCGAGCCAAGGGCTTCTATGCCGGCTTGGGCTGGAGGCTCGATGCTGACTTCGTGGTCGGCGACGCGTTCCGAGTCGTGCAGTTCACGCCGCCGGGTTCGCCATGTTCGATCCATTTCGGCACGGGCCTCACATCGGCCGCGCCTGGTTCGGCGAAAGTGCTTTATCTGATCGTGTCCGATATTGAAGCGGCCCGGGCTGAACTCGTGGCGCGTGGCGTCGAGGCAAGCGACATCTTCCACCGCAACGGCCCCGGCCAGCCGCCGATCAAAGGCCGGCATCCGGAGGGGCGCAGCTATTCCTCGTTCGTCACATTCAGCGATCCGGACGGCAATGGCTGGCTGCTGCAGGAGATCACCCAGCGCTTGCCCGGGCGCGTCGATGCGGGTGATACGACGTTCACTTCATCCCCGGAACTTGCGGCCGCGCTGCGGCGGGCCGCGGCGGCACACGGCGAACATGAGAAACGCGCTGGCGGACAGTACGACAAGAACTGGCCTGACTGGTACGCCGCTTACATGGTGGCGGAACAGGCCGGAACGGCATTGCCGCAATGAGGTCTGACGCCGGACTGTGCCCGTTTCCTACGTTTGGGAAGACGACAATCGAGGCGATTTCGAATGCGCTCCCGATCAAGGGTTCGTTTTCCATCGCCGCTTGAATTTGCGTGAACCAGGTCCATTTGACAAAGCACTAAGGAAAATTGAGTTCAACCGTGCTATGATGTGGCCTATATGTGCCGCCGGAGAATGAGGAAGCCGGAGAGCGTCGATGAACAGCATTACGATTGCCCGCCCCAGCAGGGTGCAGCCGGTCGATCCGATCTGGCGGTCGATCCGCGACGAAGCGATGGAGGCGGTGAACCGCGATCCGTTGCTGGCGGCGTTCCTCTATTCGACGATCCTCAATCAGCAGAGCCTGGAAGAAGCGGTGATCCACCGGCTTGCCGAGCGCCTCGATCACCAGGATATCGGCTCCGATCTCATCCGCCAGACCTTCAAAGCCATGCTGGACGACGATCCTGACTGGAGCACGACGGTGCGCGTCGACATCCAGGCCTATTACGACCGCGACCCGGCCTGCGACCGTTTCATCATGCCGGTGCTCTATTTCAAAGGTTTTCACGCCATCCAGACGCATCGTCTGGCGCACTGGCTGTGGAACCATGGCCGCCGGGACTTCGCGCTCTACCTGCAGAGCAGGTCGTCATCGGTGTTCCAAACCGATATCAACCCGGCCGCTCGCATCGGCAAGGGTATCTTTATCGATCACGCCACCGGGCTGGTCGTCGGCGAGACGGCGGTCATCGAGGATGACGTGTCGATCCTGCACGGCGTGACGCTGGGCGGCACCGGCAAGGCCAATGGCGACCGTCATCCGAAGATCCGCCGCGGCGTGCTGATCGGCGCCGGCGCCAAGATTCTCGGCAATATCGAGGTCGGTCATTGCTCGAAGATTGCCGCCGGTTCGGTGGTGCTGTCGCCCGTGCCGCACAACAAGACGGTCGCCGGCGTGCCGGCGCGGGTCGTGGGGGAAACCGGCTGCGACCAGCCCTCGCGACAGATGGACCAGCTCCTGCCGTCGCAGAGCATGGACCACGTGGTCAGCTTCGACATCTGAGACTGCCAGCCCGCCTGGTGACCGGAATCCGGCCACGGTTTTCAAGTGCCGGTTGTCACGTGTTATCCTGTCGGCTTGCCTTTACATCGCCATCGTCGGCGTGTCAGAAGCGCGTTCCCATGAATTAAGCCGACATTTCGGAGAAGTCTTTTGAAGCCTGACGAAATCAGAAAGCTGGACGCCTATTTCAAGCGCGTCTTCCAGAATCCCAAGCTGCAGGTGAAGGCGCGTCCGCGCAAGGAAGACTCGGCCGAAGTCTATGTCGGCGACGAATTCCTCGGCATCGTCTTCAAGGACGAGGACGACGGCGACTACAATTTCTCAATGGCGATCCTCGACATCGACCTCGCCTGACCCGGGGACAGCTCCGGCCGGCGCGCGACACCACCGCCCGGCCGGCTGCAACCCGTAGGCGAAGTACCGGCTAATCCTGGCAATGCCGCGGAATGTGCACGCGCCGCCAGCTGGTCGAACCTTCCCGCACCACCACCCTACGCGCTACCGTCCCGTAAGACGGCGGGATTTCCCGGATGCGGACCTGTTGCGGCCGCACCAGCACTTCGTGGGCAACCGCTTCAAATTCCGCCGGCTGAACGACGCGCCGGACGCGCTCCGGCTGGATTACTACCGTCTCGGCGACGCGCGCATAGCGGGCCTTGCGCCATACCTTGCACAGCACCTTGCGGCCATGGATGACGCGCCATTCCCAGGCATAGCCGCCATCGTCGACTTTGACCGTGTGGTAGACCGTGCGTGTGACCGCCGGCGCGGTCTCGTAGGTGACGCGCGGCGGCGCGATCTGCTCCACGCCTTGATAGGTGCCGTAAATCGGCGCGTCGTAGTCGACCACCTGTCCGCCAGGGTTCAGCATCACGTCCTCGTAGAGGGTATCGTAAAGTGCCGGCCTGTGGATCGGCTCGTAGCATTCGAGCGCGCGCCCGCCTGCGGCGGTTTCACAGACGCTGGCAAGCATCGCGACTGCCGCCAGCGATGCGGAGCTTTTGCGGATCATGACATTCCCCGTTTGAAAAGAACGCCTTCACAACGCAGGACTGTAACGGAAGCTCCGGGGGCGGACAGCGATTTCAAGGCTTTTCGTTAAACATCGCGGTTAAGGAATTGCTACTTGCGAGCGCCTTACGGGGCCGGCGGGGACTGGGCCCGTCTCATTAGGCCAGAGCGCGCCCGTGCTCCGCGGGCCTACCGCGCTTGATTCGGCTTAACCAGATGGCTAGGAGAGGCGGCCTTGCGCTAGGGTGAGCCGGCATCCTATTTAGGTCGTAACCAATCCAGAACGATTCCGCGCGATTGCTGATATATCAAGGTGCCGGAATCCATCTCCTACAAGGGTAGTCCATGAAGAACCCCGTTGAAACCTACATGAACCTCGTTCCGATGGTGGTCGAGCAGACCAACCGCGGCGAGCGTGCCTATGACATTTTCTCGCGCCTCTTGAAGGAACGCATCATCTTCATCACCGGGCCGGTCGAGGACGGGATGGCGACGCTGGTTTGTGCACAGCTTTTGTTTCTCGAGGCGGAGAACCCTAAGAAGGAAATCAACCTCTATATCAATTCGCCGGGCGGCGTCGTCACCTCGGGCATGGCGATCTACGACACTATGCAGTTCATCAAGCCGGCGGTGTCGACGCTCTGCATCGGCCAGGCTGCTTCGATGGGTTCGCTGCTTCTGACCGCCGGCCACAAGGACATGCGTTTTGCCACGCCGAACGCCCGCATCATGGTCCATCAGCCGTCCGGCGGCTTCCAGGGCCAAGCCTCGGACATCGAACGTCATGCGCAGGACATCATCAAGCTGAAGCGCCGCTTGAACGAGGTCTATGTCAAGCATACCGGCAAGAGCTATGACGAGATCGAGAAGACGCTCGACCGCGACCATTTCATGACCGCGGACGAGGCCAGGGACTTCGGCCTGATCGACAAGGTCATTTCCAGCCGCGAGGCGGTCGAGACAGCCACCGCTTCAGCCTGACCTCGACGGCAAATGGCAGCATAACGCGGTTTTGGCGCGTCTTGCGGCATTTCGGCCACATTTGGCTGTTCCCTCAGGCGTTGGGATTGCCTACGTTAAGGCTATGTTGATTTTCGACGGCTTAGCTTTGCGTGGGGTTGCTGCGAATCATTGCCGCGTTTTCTGATTTGTGTTTCGTACGGAATGCGCTGTGTGAGCCGGGACACTGGCGGTGGCGGATTCCCGCGATAGATTGGTGAAGACGTCACTCAAAGCCAGACGGTCGGCGGGCGTCGGTGAAAGGACAGAAAAATGAGCAAGGTCAGCAACGGCGGCGGTGATTCAAAGAACACCCTCTACTGCTCGTTTTGCGGCAAGAGCCAGCACGAGGTCCGCAAGCTGATCGCGGGGCCGACGGTTTTCATCTGCGACGAATGCGTCGAGCTGTGCATGGACATCATCCGCGAGGAGAACAAGACCTCGATGGTGAAGTCGCGCGAAGGCGTGCCGACACCGCAGGAAATCCTCAAGGTCCTCGACGACTACGTCATCGGCCAGCCCTATGCCAAACGCGTGCTGTCGGTGGCGGTTCACAACCACTACAAGCGCCTGGCGCATGCCGGCAAGAACAACGACGTCGAGCTGGCCAAGTCCAATATCCTTCTGATCGGCCCGACCGGCTGCGGCAAGACGCTTCTCGCGCAGACGCTCGCCCGCATCATCGACGTGCCGTTCACCATGGCCGACGCCACGACGCTGACCGAGGCCGGCTACGTCGGCGAGGACGTCGAGAACATCATCCTGAAGCTGTTGCAGTCGGCCGACTACAATGTCGAGCGCGCGCAGCGCGGCATCGTCTATATCGACGAAATCGACAAAATCTCGCGCAAGTCGGATAATCCCTCGATCACCCGCGACGTGTCGGGCGAGGGCGTGCAGCAGGCGCTCCTGAAGATTATGGAAGGCACGGTCGCCTCCGTGCCGCCGCAGGGCGGCCGCAAGCATCCGCAGCAGGAATTCCTGCAGGTCGACACCGCCAACATCCTGTTCATCTGCGGCGGCGCCTTCGCGGGGCTGGACAAGATCATCTCGGATCGCGGCCGCAAGACCTCGATCGGCTTCGGCGCCACCGTGGCTTCGCCCGAGGATCGGCGCACTGGTGACCTGTTCCGCCAGGTCGAGCCGGAGGATCTCCTGAAATTCGGCCTGATCCCGGAATTCGTAGGTCGTCTGCCGGTCCTGGCGACACTGGAAGACCTCGACGAGCCGGCGCTGATCCAGATCCTGACCGAACCGAAGAACGCGCTGGTCAAGCAATATCAGCGGCTGTTCGAGATGGAGAATGTCGATCTGACGTTCCACGAGAACGCGCTGTCGGCGATCGCCAAGCGCGCCATCGAGCGCAAGACTGGCGCACGCGGCCTGCGCTCCATCATGGAAGCGATCCTGCTCGACACCATGTTCGAGCTGCCGGCGCTTGAAGGTGTGCGCGAGGTGGTGATTTCGGAAGAGGTGGTGTCCGGCAACGCCCGGCCGCTCTACATCTACTCCGAGCAGAAGGAAAAGAAGGGCAATGTCAGCGCCTGAAATGGCACTGCGCCCGACAATTTTCATGGAACGGCGCCCGCGTGGCGCCGTTTTGCTGTCAAGGGCGGGGAGGCGAGCAGTGGAAGGGCTCGAACGACCGTGTTAACCCTTGATCTTTGCCTCGGTTACATCCACCTAACAGCAGAAGGCCGAGGCGCCGAATTCTGTGCTGTAAAATTCCCGTCACAAACGGTGGTAGGCGGAACGACGCTCGGTCGTTAATATGAGATTCGCGGTTGGCTAAAATAAGCGGCCGCGACATGAAAGGTTGGACAATGGCCAAGATATCCAAGGCTTCCGGCGACGGCGTTTTCGCAGTCCTCCCACTGCGCGATATCGTCGTGTTCCCGCATATGATCGTTCCGCTCTTCGTGGGCCGTGAAAAGTCGATCAAGGCGCTGGAAGAGGTGATGGGTCAGGAAAAACAGATCCTGCTTGCCACCCAGATGAATGCAGCCGACGACGATCCTGAGCCCGGTGCGATTTTCGACATCGGCACGCTCGCCAATGTGCTGCAGCTTTTGAAGCTTCCCGACGGCACCGTGAAGGTGCTGGTCGAGGGCGCCTCGCGCGCCAAGATCGTCTCGTTCACCGACCGTGCCGATTTCCATGAGGCCCGCGCCACGGCGCTCGCCGAGCCGGAAGAGGAAGAGGTCGAAATCGAGGCGCTTGCCCGCTCGGTCGTCACCGACTTCGAGAATTACGTCAAGCTGAACAAGAAGATCTCGCCCGAAGTGGTGGGTGCCGCCAGCCAGATCGACGACTATTCCAAGCTCGCCGATACGGTTGCATCGCATCTCGCCATCAAGATCCCCGAGAAGCAGGAGATGCTTGCAACGCTTTCCGTCAAGGAGCGTCTGGAGAAGGCGATGGGCTTCATGGAAGCCGAAATCTCCGTGCTCCAGGTGGAAAAGCGCATCCGTTCGCGCGTCAAGCGCCAGATGGAGAAGACGCAGCGCGAGTACTACCTCAACGAGCAGATGAAGGCGATCCAGAAGGAGCTCGGCGAGGGCGAGGATGGCCGCGACGAGGCCGCCGAGATCGAGGCGCGCATCAAGAAGACCAAGCTCTCCAAGGAGGCCCGCGAAAAGGCGGAGGCCGAGTTGAAGAAGCTGCGCTCGATGTCGCCGATGTCGGCTGAATCGACGGTCGTGCGCAACTATCTCGATTGGCTCTTGTCGATCCCGTGGGGCAAAAACTCCAAGGTCAAGCAGGACCTCGGCTTTGCGCAGGACGTGCTCGATGCCGATCACTTCGGCCTCGACAAGGTCAAGGAACGCATCGTCGAGTATCTTGCCGTGCAGAGCCGCCAGAAGAAGCTGAAGGGGCCGATCCTGTGCCTCGTCGGCCCGCCCGGCGTCGGCAAGACCTCGCTTGGCAAGTCGATCGCCAAGGCCACCGGCCGCGAGTTCATCCGCATGGCGCTCGGCGGCGTGCGCGACGAGGCCGAGATCCGTGGCCACAGGCGGACCTATATCGGCTCGATGCCCGGCAAGGTCATCCAGTCGATGAAGAAGGCCAAGAAGTCCAACCCGCTCTTCCTGCTCGACGAGATCGACAAGATGGGCCAGGACTTCCGCGGCGATCCGTCCTCGGCCCTGCTCGAAGTGCTCGATCCGGAACAGAACTCGACGTTCATGGACCATTACCTCGAGGTCGAATACGACCTGTCGAGCGTGATGTTCGTGACGACGGCGAACACGCTGAACATCCCTGCGCCCCTGATGGACCGCATGGAGATCATCCGTATCGCCGGTTACACCGAGGACGAGAAGATCGAGATCGCCAAGCGTCACCTGATGCCCAAGGTGATCCGCGACCATGCCCTGCAGCCGAACGAATTCTCGGTCGGCGAGGACGCGATCCGCGGCATCATCCAGACCTACACGCGGGAAGCCGGCGTGCGCAGCCTGGAGCGCGAGCTGATGAAGCTCGGCCGTAAGGCGGTGACCGAGATCCTGCGGACCAAGAAGAAGACGGTGAAGATCACGGCGGACAACCTCGCCGATTATCTCGGCGTGCCGCGCTTCCGCTTCGGCCAGATCGAGGCCGACGATCAGGTCGGCGTGGTCACGGGTCTTGCCTGGACGGAAGTCGGCGGCGAGCTGCTGACGGTCGAAGGCGTCATGATGCCCGGCAAGGGCCGCATGACGGTGACCGGCAATCTGCGCGACGTGATGAAGGAATCGATCTCGGCGGCGGCGTCCTACGTCCGCTCGCGCGCCATTGATTTCGGCATCGAGCCGCCGCTGTTCGACAAGCGCGACATCCACGTGCATTTGCCGGAGGGTGCCACGCCGAAGGACGGCCCGTCTGCCGGTGCGGCCATGGCCACGGCCATCGTGTCGGTGCTGACGGGTATTCCGGTCCGCGCCGATGTGGCGATGACCGGCGAAATCACGCTGCGCGGCCGTATTCTGCCGATTGGCGGCCTGAAGGAGAAGCTGCTCGCGGCGCTGCGCGGCGGCATCAAGAAGGTGCTGATCCCGGAAGAGAACGTCAAGGATCTGGCGGAGATTCCGGACAATGTGAAGAACGGCATGGAGATCGTCCCGGTCTCGCGGGTCGGCGAGGTGCTCGCGCACGCGCTGGTCAGGATGCCGGAGCCGATCGAGTGGGTCGAACCGGTCAATGCGCCGGCTCCGGTCGACAGCGGCGACGATGCTGGAAAGTCGCTTGCTCATTAGCATTTGCTAATATTGCAGCGCACAAAGAGAGAGCCGGGCTTTCAAGCCCGGCTTTTTTCGTGTGAAAAGCCACGAAAAAGTGGAAAAAAGCCCGGAATTCCGCGGTTTTCGGCTTGGGTTCCGGAGCGCTTCTTTCTAAAGTCCGTCTCCTGCCGGATGAGTCGTAGTTCCGGTTTTCTCATGGAAGGGAATTTTTATGAACAAGAACGAACTGGTGTCCGCCGTCGCCGACTCCGCAAGCATTTCGAAGGCTGATGCGCAGTCCGCTGTCGATGCGGTGTTCTCCGTGATCACGGGCGAACTGAAGAAGGGCGGCGATGTCCGGCTTGTCGGCTTCGGAAATTTCACCGTGTCAAAACGCGCTGCTTCGACCGGCCGCAACCCGCAGACCGGCGCGGAAGTGAAGATTCCGGCGCGTACCGTGCCGAAGTTCTCGGCCGGCAAGGGCCTCAAGGACGCGGTCAACTAAGACCTTTTTCTTTTAAGAACAGAAAAGCCGGGCAAGCCCGGCTTCTCTTTTTATGGCTGTTCGCAGGCCATTCAGGCCGTTGGCGCGTCGGCGCGCATCAGGCCTTCCTGTTTCAAATCCGCCCACAGCGCCGCCGGTATCTTGGTGTCGAGCAGCGCGCGGTTGCTTTCGACTTCGGATGGCCGCTGGCCGCCAGGAATCACCGACACCACCGAAGGATGCTGCAACGGGAACTGCAGCGCCGCCTCGATCAGGCGCACGTTGTGGCGCTTGCAGACGGCTTCGATGCGCGCCACGCGATCCAGGATCTCCTTCGGCGCCTCGCTGTAATTGTAGAAGGCTCCGGGCTTCGGGCCGGTCGCCAGCACGCCGGAATTGTAGGGGCCGCCCAGCACGATGCCGATGCCGCGCTTCTGGCAAAGCGGCAGGAAGGTGGCAAGCGCCTCCTGCTCGAGCAGCGTGTAGCGGCCGGCGAGCAGGAACAGGTCGAAATCGCCGCGTTCGGCGAGGGTCTGTGCCACCTGCCACTCGTTGATGCCGCCGCCAAAGGCCTTGATGACGCCCTGGTCGCGCAGCGAAAGCAGCCCGTAATAGCCGGACGACATGAACTCCTCGATGCGGGCATCGGAAGCTTCCTTACTGCCATGGGTAAAGATGTCGACGTCGTGGACGAAGAGGATGTCGATACGGTCGACCCCGAGGCGCTCCAGCGAGGCCTCGAAGGAGCGCATGACGCCATCATAGGAGTAGTCGTAGACTTCCCGGCGCGACGGCGTCTCGAAGAACTTGCCGATGCCGGTGCGCTGGTCCGGCGGGGCGACGCGCATGATGCGCCCGACCTTGCTCGACAGCACATAGTCGTCGCGCTTCCTGCCGCGCAGAAACGGGTTGAGGCGGGTTTCCGACAGGCCGAGGCCGTAAAGAGGTGCCGTATCATAGTAGCGACAGCCGGTCGCCCATGCCGCTTCCAAAGTGGCATTGGCGTCCTCGTCCGAGATGGCGCGATAGAGATTGCCGAGCGGCGCGGTGCCGAAGCCGAGCTCGGTGAAGGTGATGCCGCCATTGCCGATGCGGTCGAAGTGCCGTGTCTTCATGTCTGACGATGTCCCGGAGTGATTTGTCTGACATGACACTATCACGCTCGTGGCCCAGCAAAAGTGCCGAGGCTCGTTGGACAGCGATTTTCGTAATGGTAGCATGAACAAAAACAAGCCTTTCGTGGTCGCGAGCCGCAATTCCATAGAGGCAAGCGACGCCCCGGCAGGCAAGGTGAGCTGTCATGACCAAAGCCGCATCAGGGATGTTTGCGACCGCGCTGGACGAGCTTGGCGCGGTGCTGGCGCGCACGGATGAAGCTCGCATCGACGTCGCCTGCGAAATGCTTGCCGGCGCCGGCAGGATCGCTGCCTATGGCTGCGGCCGCGAGGCGCTTCAGGTGAAGGGCTTCGCCATGCGGCTCTACCATCTCGGCCTGCCGGTCTCGGTCGTCGGCGACATGACCACGCCGCCGCTCGGGCAGGGCGACGTCTTCCTGGCGAGCTCAGGTCCCGGCGAGACCGCCACGGTGCTGACCTTGATGCGGGTTGCCCGCGAGGCCGGCGCGAAGGTGCTGCTCTTGACGGCAGAACCGGAAAGGAGCGCCGCCAAACTCGCCGACTTCACGCTCGTCATCCCGGCGCAGACGATGGCCAGCGACCAGGGCGAGGCAAGAAGCTCGGTGCTGCCGATGGGCTCGCTGTTCGAAGGCGCGCTGTTTCTTCTGTTCGAAATCATGGTGCTGAAGCTTAAACGCCTGACCAACGCGACGCCGGAAGCGATGCGCGCCAGGCACACCAACATGGAGTAGGGGATGCGCTACGAGCTGATGCTGCCGTACCAGATCCGCAAGGCGATCGAGGAGAACTGGCCGGTGGTGCTGCCGCTCGGCGTGCTCGAATATCACGGCGAGCACATGGCGGTCGGCATGGACACGCTGGCGGTGATCAAGACGGTGGAACTGATCGAGAAGGAAAGGGACATCGTCATCCTGCCGCCCTTCTATTACGGCGCGGCAAGCTATGCGGTGGCGGCGCCGGAAGGCAGCGGCTCGGTGCAGGTCGGCGGCCCGGCGCTTTCGCCTTTCGCGGAGGAATTGTTCTATGGGCTGCTGCGCATCGGCTTCCGCAACATTCACGCCATCATTCATCATCAGACCGAGAATTTCGCGGCCGGCATGCCGACCGATCTCGCCTTCAAGACCGCCGGCCGGCAGGCAATCTTCCGCTTCCTCGAAAAGGAGCGCGGCGAGGGCTGGTGGGGCTCGAACGCGATGGCCGATTACTATGCCGGCCATGCGCAGGGTGAGAATGTCTTCAACTGGGTCCAGGTGCACCCGCTGATGCCGGCCGCGATGAACGGCAAATATCCGTTCGACCATGCTGGCATCGGCGAAACCTCGCTGATGCTGGCGCTATGCCCGGAAGCGGTGGACGAGAAGCATTTGGCCGACAACACCGGCTGGTACACGAAAAGTGCGGCGGAAGCCTCGGCGGGTCTCGGCAAGATCGGGGTCGCGATGATCCTCGACCATTTGCGGTCGATTCTGGTGCGATAGGCGCGGTTCTTCCTTCTCCTTGTGGGTGAAGCTGGATCGGCGCAGCGCCGGGACGGATGAGGGGTGTTCCAGCGGAGTGAGACGTCGGCTTTCCCTGGAACACCCCTCATCCGGCCGCTTCGCGGCCACCTTCCCCCACAAGGGGGGAAGGGGAAGTCATCCTACTTCACTGAGCCGGCCGTCATGCCCATGATCAGATAACGCTCGAGCGCGATGCCGATGATGGCCAGCGGCGCGATCGCGGCGGTGGCCAAGGCCGCCATCGACCACCAGTTGATGCCTTGCGAGCCGGTCTGGCTCGCCACCATGACGGGGATGGTCTTGGCATCGGCCGATGTCAAAAGCGCGGCGAAGAAATACTCGTTCCAGCACAGCACCATCGCCAGGATGAAGGCGGCGACCATGCCGGGCAACGCGATCGGCATGACGATGCGGAAAAAGGCGCCCCAGATCGACAGCCCGTCGACAAGGGCTGCCTCCTCCAATTCAACGGGTATCGAGTTGAACTGGTCGCGCATGATCCAGATGACGATCGGCAGCACCATTAGCGTGTAGAGGAGCACGAGCCCGATGCGCGTATCAAGGAGGGCCACTTCGCGGTAGAGCACCAGGAAGGGGAGCGCCAGAACGACCGGCGGCAGGATCAACTGCGACAGGAAGAAGAAGGAGATGTCCTCGTTCTTGAACCAGGCGAACTTGTAGCGGTAGCGGACAAGGCCATAGGCGGCGAGGCTGCCGATGATGATGGCGAGGCTCGATGCGCCGACCGAGGTGATGACCGAATTCATGAAGCGTTTGAGGAATTCGTCGCGCACGGTCGAAGTCTGGGAGATCGAATCCGGCGACAGGCCGAGCGAGCGCCAGCCCTTCCAGTCAGGCGTGAAGTCGACGAAGGGAATGAGATGACCTTGGGTGACGTCGACCGCCGATTTGAACGAGGTGGTGATCGTCCAATAGATCGGGAACAGGCAGACGAATGCCCAAAAGGCAAGCGCGCCATAGATGAAGACGCGGCTGGCGATGAAGGCCGCCGGCGAGCGGATTTCGGAAACGGTGTAGTCGGTGGTCTGGACGCTCATGATGCCGCTCAGTTGACGTTGCGCACGAAGCGACTGGCAAATTTCAGCAGCCAGGTCACGAACACGACGATGATGACCAGATAGGCCATGGCCAGCATGGTGCCGTAGCCGACATTCGAGCGGTCGCGGTATTCGCGATAGATGAAGCTCGACACGGAATCGGTGGCGCCGCCGGGGCCGCCTGAAGTCAGGGTGATGATGATGTCGGCAAGCTTCAGCTTGAAGATGATGCGCAGGATCACGGCTGTCACCGATACCGGCAGCATCAGCGGAAAGGTCACCTGCCAGAATGTTTGCCATGCGGTCGCGCCATCGACGCGGGCGGCTTCCAGCACCTCGCGCGACATCGCCTGCAGGCCGGCAAGCAGCATGATCATCATGAAGGGGATGAAGGTCCAGGCGTCGAGCATCATGATCGAGATGCGAGCAGTGATCGGATCGGAGAAGAAGGCGGGATTGTTCCAGCCAAGATGACGCGCCAGCGTCGCCGCCGGTCCGAACCGGTACTCCATCAGCGACTTGCCGACCATCCAGGATACCGCGACCGGCGACAGCATCAGCGGCAGCAGGAAGACGATGCGGAAGAATTTGCGGGCCCGGATCTGCGCATTGAGCAGGAGCGCCAGGCCGAAGGCGATGACATATTCGACCAGCACCGCAAGCACATAGAGCACCATGTTCAACAGCGCGTTGCGGTAATAGGGGTCGGCCAGCATCTGCCAGAAATTGTCGAGGCCGTTGAACCTGCGTCCGCTGAAAGAGCTGAGATTCCAGTCGGTCAGCGCGATGTAGAAGCCGAACAGCGTCGGGAAGATCACCATGGCGATGGTGAAGAGCAGGGCCGGCAAAAGGAACAGCGCTCGCTGCCCGTCCTCGCCGCGCGTCAGCACCTGCCAGGCGCCAAGCGCTGCGCCCCACAAGATGTAGGCGTAGACCACAGGGCGCCATGTGTCGAAACCGACCGTGGACATCTCGGTCTTGTAGAGGATCTGCACGACGATGATCGCCAGCAGGCCAAGGGTTGCAATGGCCAGCAGGCCCCAGCCGAGGCGCTTGCGGCCTGCCGGGATCAGGTCGGCCGGATGTGCCGGCCACGCATTCACGGTCGAAGTCTGTTCAGCCACGCCTCTCGCCTTCTAGAGCGCTTCACCGTTTCACGGAAACGGCGAACCGCTCCATCTCTTTGTTTTACGCAATTCCGGACGGAAAACCGCTCACACTTTTCCTGGAATTGCTCAAACGCATCAAACCGGCCGAGCCGGTAAAAATGCGGCCCGGTGACGATGTGCCACCGGGCCGCGACGTCTCATAAGCCAGCCTACATGCCGAGCGAGGCTTTGTAGAGCTTGATCTGGTTCTCGCGGCCGATCTGGTCGGTCAGCTTTTCCCAGGCCGCGGCGATGGCGTCGGCGCCTTCCTGCGCCTTCATCTTGCCGGCAAAGGTGTTGGCCAGGATGTCCTCGGCGGCGGAGTAGTACTGGAAGATGCCGGGGATGCGCGGCTCGATCGCAGCGTTCGGATGGTTGTAGGAATCGCCTTCCGATTTCAGGTAGGAGGTGATGAAGGCCTCGTCATAGCCGGCGGCCACCCATTCGGGAACGTTGAAATGGGAGTTGCGGTAGGGCTGGAAGCCCGACGGATACATCGCCGTCCAGATCGACAGGTCCTTGCCGCCGAGATGGGCGGCGGCCGACCATGCGGCCTTCTTCTTCTTCTCGTCGGAATCGACGCGAGCCATGACATAGACGCCCCAGCCGAGATAGGCGCAGTTCGGCGCATAGTTCGGCCCGCTGGCGAGCTTTTCCCATTTGCCGGTCTTGGAATTGTAGACGTCGTCGGAGCCGGGCAGGATCGAGAAGCCGGTGACATCGCCGATGACCGACGAGTCATTGGTCTTCACATTCGAGCCGACGTCGCCCCACCAGGGGATCATCGAGCCGGTGCCGGCTAGGAACTGCTGGAAGGCAGTGGTGTTCGGATCGGCATTGATCTGGTCGGCGGGTTCGGACGGCAGGGCGTCGATGACGTCCTGGATGGCGCGCACCCAGGCCGGGTTGTTGATGCGTGGCTTCATCGTGTCGGCGTCGAACAGCCAGGCCTTGTCGTCGGGGTGCTTGGCGTAAGCTGTGGCGCGGCTGCCGAGGAAATAGAAGCCGAAGCCGCCCCAGGGCTTGGGCGCGTCCAGATAGCCATAGATGTCCTGGCCCTTGAACTGCTTGCCCTTGAGGAACTTGGTGACGGCCTGCACTTCCTGCCAGGTCTTCGGCACGCCCCATTCGGTCGTGGCGCCGCTTTCCTTCCAGGCTTTCGCGAGATCGGCATCCGCGAACACGTCGGTGCGGTAGTTGAAATTGTGCGCGTCGCCGTCGATCGTCACGCGATACTGCTTGCCGTCCCAGGTGCCGACCGGCGGCTTCAGGTAGTTGACGAGGTCGTCGAAATCGATCTGCTTCTTGACCCAATCGGGCATCTCGGAGGTAAGGCCCTTGCCGCAGACATCGCCTTCGAAAGGCGCGCCCATCTCGATGATGTCGAAATCGACGGTCTTGGTTGCGATAGACTGCTGCAGACGGGCGTTGTAGTCGGCCTGAGCAAGGTCGATCCAGCTGATCTTGGCGCCCGTATAGGCCTCCCACGGCTTCAGGAAGCCGCGGAACAGCACGTTGTGGAGGTTCTGGTTGTTGAGGCCCATGAAGGTGAGCTCGACACCGGCAAACTCGCCTTCCTTGACATTGGCCTTGGTCGCTTCGAGGCAGAGCTCGCCGACCTTCTGGAAGTCGGCGTCCGTCGGCTGGCCTTTGCCGACGCCCGGGATCTGCAGGATTTTCGCGCGCAGACTGTCGTCGGCGGCCGCAGGCTTCGTCAGTGCTCCGAGCCCGGCGCCGGAGGCGGCGGCGATTGCGGCCATGCTGGCCGCACCCTTCAGCACATCGCGGCGGCTGGCGCCGGCGCGCATCAGTTTTTCATACAGATCGACTCTCATCTACAGGTTCCTCCCAGAACAACAATGCTTGAATTGAAGTGCCAATCTCTCAGACGTCGAAACGCCTCTCGGTTCTCCTCGATCATACCGGACGTGGGACCCCACCCTGCGTCGCCGGATCTCCGATTTCAGGATAACAGGCCTGCTCTCGGATTGGCACTCGCCACTATTCGCGTAATCGATTACCTTGTCAACAAGATTGGCTTTTTATCTATAAGATACCGACTTGCCGTTGCCGTTCGCAATGGCTAGCTTCACCGCAAACGATAAAGGGGAGACGATGGCTCAAGTCGCGATCAGCAGTGTGGCCAAGGCGTTCGGAACCGTCAAGGTCCTGCATGAGGTCAGCGTCGATATTGCCGACGGACAGTTCGTCGTGCTGGTCGGCCCGTCGGGATGCGGCAAGTCCACGCTGCTCAGGATGGTGGCCGGGCTTGAGACGGTTTCCGGCGGCACGATCTCGATCGGCGACCGGGTCGTCAACAACCTGCCGCCGGCGAAGCGCGACATCGCCATGGTGTTTCAGAACTACGCGCTTTACCCGCACAAGACGGTGGAGCAGAACATGGCGTTCGCGCTGAAGCTGCGCGGCACCGATCCGGCCGTCGTCGCCGAACGGGTGAAGCGTGCCGCCGACATCCTCGACCTCGCGCCTTATCTCAAGCGCTACCCGCGCCAGCTTTCGGGCGGCCAGCGCCAGCGCGTCGCCATGGGCCGCGCCATCGTGCGCAACCCGCAGGTGTTCCTGTTCGACGAGCCGCTTTCCAACCTCGACGCCAAGCTGCGCGTGCAGATGCGCACCGAGATCAAGGAGCTGCACCAGCGGCTGAAGACCACAACCATCTACGTCACCCACGACCAGATCGAGGCCATGACCATGGCCGACAAGATCGTGGTGATGCGCGACGGCCGCATCGAGCAGGTCGGCGCGCCGCTGGAGCTGTTCGACCGGCCGGCCAATCTGTTCGTCGCCGGCTTCATCGGCTCGCCGGCGATGAACCTGCTCAAGGGCACCGTTAAAAAGGGCGGGAAGCCCGTGGTCGACATTGCAGGCTCGGCGTTTCCGATGCCGACCAATATCGCCGCGGCGGACGGCCAGGCCGTCATTTATGGCGTGCGCCCCGAGCACCTGGAAATCCATCCCGACGGCGTAGCATCCACGATTTCGGTGGTCGAACCGACAGGCTCGGAGACGCTGGTGTTCGTACGGTTCGGCGAGGGCGAGATGGTGGCGCTATTCCGCGAGCGACACGACTTCAAGCCCGGTGACACGCTCAAGCTCAAGCCGCGTCTCGACCAGGTCCACCTCTTCGACGCCGCAACCGGCAAGCGTCTCTAACCGCACACAACCCTTCAAGAGGAAACCATGCTCAAAGGGATCAACCCGCTGCTCAATGCCGATGTGCTCCAGGCGCTGCGGGCGATGGGCCATGGCGACGACCTGATCATCGCCGACACCAATTTCCCGTCCGATTCCGTGGCCAGGCAGACGGTGCTCGGCAAGCTGTTGCGTATCGACGCGACGGCGGCGGAGGTGGTGAAGGCGGTGTTGTCGCTCTATCCGCTGGATACTTTCGTCGACGATGCGGCAGCGCGCATGGAGATCGTCGGCAAACCAAACGAAATCCCGCCGGTGCAGAGGGAGGTGCAGAAGGAGATCGACGCCGCCGAGGGCAAGCCCTGGCCGATGATCTCGATCGAGCGCTACGCCTTCTACGAGCGTTCCAAGAAAGCCTATTGCGTGATCCAGACCGGCGAGCGCCGCTTCTATGGCTGCTTTGCCTTCCGCAAGGGCGTCGTGCCGCCGGAGGCGGAGTAAGGACATGGCCACAGGCGAGCCCGTCATCATGAAGCCTGTCGTGATCCTGGGCGTGTTCGTCGCCGACACCGCCTATCGCGCTGACCGCCAGCCGCGCCTGGGCGAAACGATCCTCGGCAATTCCTTCAAGCTCGGCCCGGGCGGCAAGGGCTCGAACCAGGCCGTGGCGGCAGGCAAGCTCGGCGCCGACATCACTTTCCTGACCAGGCTCGGAGTCGATGCCTTTGCCGACATGGCGAAGCAGACCTGGAAGGACGCAGGTGTGAAAAGCGCCGTCATCGACACGCCGGACAGCTATACGGGCGCGGCCTACATCTTTGTCGAGGAAGGCAGCGGCAACAACGCCATCATCGTCAGCCCGGGCGCGGCGATGCTGATCTCGCCTGCCGACATCGAGGCGCATGCCGACCTGATCCGGTCCGCCGGCGTCTTCGTTACCCAGCTTGAACAGCCGATCGGCGCAGCATTGAAGGCGCTCGAGATCGCGCGCGGGGCAGGGGTGACGACCATCCTCAACCCCGCCCCCGCCGCCAGCCTGCCCGACAGCGTCTACGCGCTCTGCGACTATGTCACACCCAACGAGACGGAGGCCGAAGGGCTGACCGGCATCAAGGTTTCCTCGATCGACGACGCCCGCCGCGCCGCCGACGCGCTGCTGGCCAAGGGTGTCGGCGCAGTCATCGTGACGCTCGGCGAGAAGGGCGCTTTGCTCCACACCAAGAACAGTTCGGAGCATGTCGACGCGGTCAATGCCGGTCCGGTGATCGAGACGACGGGAGCGGGTGACGCGTTCAACGGCGGTCTCACGGCCGCCCTGGCAAAAGGCGTCGAGCCGCTGGAGGCCGTGCGCTTTGCCTGCGCGGTCGCCGGCATCTCGGTGACCCGCCCCGGCACTGCGCCTTCCATGCCGACATCGCAGGAGGTCGAGGCGCTGCTCGCCAGGGCCTGAGACCTCCCGCCTTCCATTTTTTGCGGCTTTTTAGCGGCCCCTTATTGCGGAACGCAACTGAGGCGAGCGCGTTCATCGTCCTGTCTGCGCGCCGATTTGGAACGGTAGGATGAAAAAGCCTTACGAAAAGCCCACGCTGGTAAAGCGCCAGAAGCTCACCGAACGGACGGCCCAGATCGTCGCTTCCGGGGTTGTGCTGGGCGAATGATTCCGAGGGGGCAGCGCTAAAGAATCCTGCTGGTCAGCTCCAGCATCGTCGTTGCGCCTTGCTCGCTGCCGGGCACATGCACGACACGAAGCACACGAAGGTCCCTGCTCGACTCTCCGACCGGTATCGACACGCTTTCGCCAACCCGCGGCAATTCCTGGAAGGCGAGCTCGTCGACATCCCTCTCATCGTCGATGGAAATCCGGCATCTCACAGCCATCTTGTCTCTCCCGTCTTTTCGCCCGTTGGCTGAACGGGACAAGATTGGAATGGTTCCGGGATCAAAAATCTTAGACGGCAAACCTGCTGCGGCATTCGCCTGGCGGCCCCTTCAACGCTTTGAATTGACGCCTGAAATTTGCCAACGTTGGATACCGACCAGCTCTGCGACGACGACAATCGGCCGGTCTTCTTCAGCCAGGAGGGCGCGGGCCTCGCCGAAGCGCAGTCGCGCCGCATTTTCGCAGGAGCAATCAATTCTCGGGAAGTGGCAACGGCCTGTCGCTCAAGGTCCGTAGGTAAGCGATCAGGTTTGCTCGCTGGTTCTCGTCTCGCAGGCCCGGGAAAATCATGTCTGTTCCAGGCAAAGCGAAAGCCGGGTTTGAGATGAAGGAATTGAGATCTTCAAAGGTCCATGTGCCGCCAGCTTCCTTCAGAGCCGACGAATACTGGACGTCGCTTTGTGCTGCTTTCGGTCTCCCTACCACGCCCCAGAGATTGACAAAGGCCCTTCGCGTTGGGGGGCGGACGCTCCACGTTGCGCTTCCCATCTGGATTGAGCTTGTAAGTCTGAATGAAGCGCTTTGCCTCACCGGCGTCGATAACGAAGCCGGTGATTGAGAGTTCGAGAGTATTTCCAACGGATATGTGCGATATTAGCTTACGCAGAAGATGCCCCAATGCATGCTTGAGCGGCCAGATTTGGTTGTTTTGCTCGCTGCTCTTTAAAACAAACCTTTCGCTGAAATTGCGCTTTCCAAGACTGATGTCGCCAGAAAGGTAAGCGGCGATCATTTCATCGGTCGGCACACCGGCCATCGTTGCCTGGCCGGCATAGGCGATGCTTACAAGCGCGTCCTTGGCCCGATAGAGGACTTGCTTCGTGGCTATTTCGTCGACAGGCTTAAGGGAACCCTTCTCCGAGATGAGTCTATCGCCCACTTGGACGACAATGCCGGTCGCCGCGAGAGTCAAAACAAGCGTCATTAAACTCCTGGCTCACCGTTTCGCTGCAGAACCAGCGTTCGCCCTACCAGGGCGCACGAGCTGAAGCCCGCCTGTACCGATAACGCGTCGGCGGTTATCGGTTGTCACCAACGCCGTGAAAACGCCTGCCCACGCCCCTTGTCTCCCGAGAGGAGCATAGGATTTAAGCGGGAGCTAAAGCAAGCCTAACCGGCAAAGGCGTGGACGATGGCAAAGCCAATGCCGGCAGCGAGGCCGGCACAGAGGCTTTCGGCCAGGCGGAGCGCCAAGGCGCCATAGCGGTCCCGCAAACGGTCTGGTGGGGTCTTCAGGATGCGAGCAAGATCATCAAGCGCGTGTTCCATGACTGAATCATAGATCGAACCGGATTCGCTGTGAATCCCCCTTTTGTTCTCATGTCGCTTTGTCTATCAGTGGCGTCTTTCTCTTCGGAGGGACGTAGGCGCTCACCAGCCTCACCGTATTGGCGTTGACGGTGACCGGCACACCCAGATTGACCGTCACTTTGCCCTCGTCGACGCGGGTGACATCGCCGATCAGCTCGATCGGCTGGCCGTGCTTCACCTTCGATGTCCGATCGACGATGGAATGCGGCTGGTTGTAGGATGGGATCGATACGCTCACGCGATCCTCAGCCACCCGTCTGCGCACGGTCGCGGTGATGGCGACCTCATCGCCAATATTGAAAGAGCCCTTCGCCATAAGGGATGAGTCTGGGGCGTGCAGCGGCTTAGTCAAGCCGTCGCTAATGGAACGTAAATGTTCTGCTTTCGTTCTTGGCGAGTGTCAGGAGGTGTCCTATATCGGCGGCGGATGGGGCGACCTCTTTGGAGATCGCGATGGGCAACAAGTTTCCGTTCGTTGAAGACACGCTTGGCAAGAAGCTCCAGGCCGGCACTGGCCTCTCGGTCTATTGTCTCACATGCAGGCGGACGCGGCGCTGCTCGATGTCGCTGAACTGGTTAAACGGCTAGGCCCGGATCACGGCTGCCTTCATTGGGATTTGGTGAAGGTGATCTATTGCCATGAGTGCCGCGCCGCCGGCCGAGATGACAGGAACCTGCAATTCACGAACCATGCAGTGACGCCGGGGCAGCGGAAGAACCTACAGGAATCACCTCGGAGCTGATATGATGACCCCTCGGCAACCCAAAAGGAAAAAGAACATGCGTTACCCCGTCCATTATTTTCAAGCAGGCCGCGTCGAGTGGAGCGATATCAACATCGACGATCTTGGCCTCGCCAAGGAAGCGGCAATTGCAGCCGTTTCTAATGGCGACGCGGAGCGAGCGGAAGTTAGAGACGAATCTGATCAGCTTCTTTTTCAAGTCCCAAGAACGCTCCGCCGCGCCTGAGCCGAGAGCCTTACGTGCGTAGACCGCGCTGGCGATCAATCGGCCGACCGCAAGGACGGCCCGTCGCGATAGGCCTGGTCGAGCCAGATCAGCCGTGTGGCCAACTCCTCTAAGTACGGTTTGGCTCCCACCAAATCCATCAACACCGCACGCGCAAGTTCACGGTCAGAATCCGTGACGCCAAAGTTCAGACGACCGCCAGCCGAATCCGCGATTTCCAATGCTACGGAGTCAGACTTCGCTACAAGTTCTTCGTAGATCGTGAAAAGCCGGTGGCCAAAAAGATCGGTCGCTTCGATGAGCGCCCGCCTTTTGAGGATGTTTTGCAAGGCAAAAGCTCGCGTGGCTACTTCGAAGCTATCGTTCATATCCAGTTCGCCTATGGCTTCCTCGATCGTGTTGCGCAGCTTGAGCCGATCGACATCATCAACCCATATTCGAATGTCCAGGGCAGCGGGAAACGTAGCCCTTTCCGCTCTAAGTTGATCAGCACGTAGACTCAGGCCAACGAGCTGTCTGTGGCGATCCTCTTGCGCCTCGTCAGTTTGCTGCATTTGGCGGATGGTCATCACTGCGGCCGCGACAGCCGCCACGCCGGTAATCAGCGTAGACCACCTATAGAGCCAATCAGTGATGGGATCGCCTTCCGAACCGAACATCATAACCATCACGACAGTAAAGATTGGCAGGGCAACACCAATGAAAGCAAGTCGTCCGCTATAGTCAGGCCTCATGATCCCCTCCTTAGCGCACGGGAAGCACTAGATCGCCATAGTAGCGCTTGCCACCATCCCGCGCATATTGCGCCGCTGATAGCGCCAGACCACGCTGGCGAGCATCGCAAGGGCCGATTGCGGCGATGTAGAGCGGGACGATCATTTACGCAGGTCGGGTGAGCGCGGCTTGATGAAACCCCTTCTCTCCAAATCACCCTGATCTTCTATGGAGGATCGATAAGCCTGCCTTCTAATTTCCTCAGCATGCTTTGGATTTAGCTGCTCTGCTATTTGCATCTGATGCAAGAGCGAATAGTCGGTAAAGGCGGTCGGAAGCCTCGTCAAAAACATAGACAAAAGAGAAAAAAACCGCAGATAGCGACATAGAATACAACGATCTTGCTGTATACACCAATGGACGACTGTTGCCAGATGCTATAGATCAATGCAGCATTAAATCCTATAATCACGAGGGCAAGACCGAAGGCAACGACAATCATAAAGTAGGCGAGAAAATTCTCAAGACGCCTATGCAAGTCAGTAAATAGAAGATGATGCATATTAAGTGGTAAATATTTCCCTATTGAAGCATCGCTTAATAGTGCCGCACGCATAACATTGGACATCCCGAGGGGGAAGACCTTTCCAATTAAGTGGCCAATTGCACCCTCAAGGATGGACACATTGCCTTGTAGGATCGAAATGTACAATGCCATAGTGGCGTTTGTTGCGAGGAGAAATTCAGGCACTCCGGGGGAGTCCTTAATCGATATTCCGAGCACGCTCACATCTGCGCCAACCTTGAAATACGTAGCCAGGAGGAAAACCGATAGGGAGAGGTTGACGACAGAAACCCTGCTACTGTTGGCCTTTATCTGGTCTCTTCTAGCGACCAAAAGATCCAGAATGCTGCGATCGATCTTCGGTTGATCCTCATCGTCGATCAAGCTGAGATCAAGACTGACGATCTGTTGCGGACTCAACCACCGCCTTGGATATCGTAAGCGATCACGCCTACGCTCGCGCAGATTGAATGCTGCCCGAACGAATGGGAAAGCCAGCCAGAATTTTAATCGGGCCGCGGCCTTGTCGAGGAGGGAAAGCCTGCTTCGTAACCGATGCTTCAATAGGGTGTCTCTAATCTTCCCGCCCAAGGTAGGCTTTCACAAAGCCGTCATCCCTGTGCTTGACGCCTTCCCGAGCTGTGTGGTGCCATTTGATCTCCCACCGACCGGTGCGCTCAAGACCTTCCATGACGCGCACCCGATCAGCGGCCAACGGGAGTTTATTGATCAAATCGTTGACGGCAGTCAGTCCCCCCTTTCGGCCGCCATACTTCCGATACGTTCGCAGGTAGACGTCATCGGCCATTGCTCAATGCTCCGGCGCTGGCGGCGGGGGAAGCGTGGGCGCCGAAATCGCTGCTGTATTGGCGCCGCTCGGCTGTCTATACTTCTGGACGACGGCAACGCTTCTGGCACCGTCGCCCTCAATCCTCGTGTTGTTCGATGCTGGATTGTAGGGATTGACCGTCTGCAGGAGTTGGTTCTGGTTGTTGGCGTCGCCAGAGGCCAATGTCATTGTGTCGTAGTTGTTCAGGTAATCGGCTGCGCAGCCGTTCAAGGCCAGTAGCGCCAAGGCGCAAAGCAGTTTCCTCATCAGCACGTCCCCTCAAAAACCTGGCCCTTGCGAGCGCGCAGATAGCAGAGACGCTTCCCGGTAGCTCCTTCGAACGCGGAATGTTGTTCGATGGCCAAGAGCAAGACAGGCGCCGGGCTCATGAGACTTGCCCGCTGCGCAGTGTCCCACATGACATCGCTGAAGTTGGAAACGACGGAATCTACGCCGATGAGAACTTTGGTGCCGACGCCCTCAGCCCGCACTTCTACGCTCTCAATCCCGTAACCGACTTTCAAGTAAGCCAGCTCGCTCTCGATTTGAAACTGCAAAACGTCATCGTTGGCCGATGCCAGTCTCGGCACCAAGCATGCGGCAAAAGCCAATGCTGTTCGAAACAACATTTCCCGATCCCCCCGGATCAACTATCGAGAACGTATCATCTCTTAGCCCGTGCTGAAAAGCGGCCTTGCACAAGAAATACTTCCCCTAGGAAGGGGAGCATTCTTGACGATTTTTGCAAATCAGCGCAGCGTGTCCGTGGGCTTGAACACCCGGACTAGGACTGTGCCCGCATAGTGACCTTTGGCGAGGTCGTTCTTCCTTTGGCGAGGAAGAGCGGGCGAGAGTGTGCAGGTTTCCTGCGCACAACGGACGCGCTTGGCGGCGCGGCTCCGACCGGCCGAATATGGCCGGGAGCTAAGCCGCTGTCCAGTGGGGGAAACCCCTAAAAAGCTTAGGCCTGTCGTCCTGGCAGGTGTTCAACTCCCGGCTTCGGCGCCGACCGCCGAATATAGCTGCAGGGGTTTGCAGCCCGGCCTTGAACAGCCGGTAAAACCAGGGGACCGATAAACATGACTTCTTGGGCAATGACTCGCGCACTGGCTGCGCTCACAACCTCTTTTGGCAAGGTTGTAGCTTATCCACAGGATCTACTTCAGATAGCCTTCTTTCGTAAACTGCGACTGTTCTCGCATGCGCTTGCGGAAAACACATCCGAACGGTTTGCACAGGAGAGTTTCATGAACCAGCATGTCGATCGTCGCGCAATTCTTGCATCCTCGGCTGCAGCTACGGCTGCGTTGGCGACCGCTGCAGCGGCTTCGCGTCTGGCTCCTGCAGAGGAGACGAACGACGCAGAGTGGCAAGGGCATCCTGACGCCGAATTGTTCCGGCTCGACAAAGAGTTGGATGTCGCGCATGCGCGGCTGAAGAAAATCGAACGATCCCAGGCGCGCAAAAGTAAGAAAGCCGAGAAGGACGCCGGGCCGCGTCCGCTTCATCCGATGGACTGGAAGGCACCACAAATGCCAGAAGACCTCTCGGAAATGAACCGTGCAGCACTGGATAAGGCTACGGTCGCAGACGTGAAGGACGGCAAGTGGCCGCGCCCAGCTCCGGTGGAGGCATGGCAAGAGAAGGTGGACCAGCAGCGCGTCTTGGTGAAGGCCGAATGGGACGCATACCGCGAGAGGCACGACGAGCAGCTTCGTTTCCTCGGCTATGACGCTGGCGAGAAAGAGTTCGAGGCCGCCTGTGCCGAAGAATGGGAGAGGGGAATGAGGATCTTCGCCGTCCCGGCTTATACCATTGACGGCATGATGGTGAAGCTGAGGGCGGGCGAGAGGCTTCGGCTTCAGGATTATGCCAACGCAAACGACGCGCACGCTTCAGTAGCGGAAGACGTTCGGCGCCTTGCGAACCGAGAGCCCCCGGCGGAGACCGCCGGTGAGAGTGATGAGGATTTTTCCGTGTTGGCGGCTGGCGAATGGGAGCCTCTTTCGGGAGACCTCTACCGAGAGTTGGCGGGGGGGCTTCCAACAAACGAAGAGTGGCATAACTGCCTGATAACGATCCGTCTGGCAGCATCCAGTTTGAGGCAGTCCAAGCCCGAGTTAATCGAAACGGTCGCCGCGATGGACAAGGGAAAAAGTCGGAGGGCGGATCGCTAGCTGTATGTTACGGTGACGGGCTAATTGGAGTGCGCGATCGTCTGAGAAACATGGCCGACTTACTTGAACTCTCGCTTGCGCGCTATATGGTCGCCGCCGCGAACAACGTCTGAGCGCCTCCGTATGCAAGGCCCGGCTGCTCGGCGGCCGGGCTATCTGTCATAGTCATCGTGGGGAGGATCTGGGTAATCGGCGGCTGATTTTAGGATCAGCCCCTTTTCTTTCATCGCTTGCACGAAAGGCGGAGCGTCGCCGGTCAGATGGCTGCCGTCATCACGCTTTATGCCGTCGAAGTCGCGAGCCCAAATTTCTTGCCCGGTTTGCCTCGTGACTTCTTCAAGTACCTTCTGACCGACGCCCTGCCTCTTATAGTCTGGATTGATGTCGGCCAACGTCATGAGAAGGCCATCACCCTCGGGACTATGATCAAATTCGAACGTGCCGACTTGTTGGTCGCTTCCGTTCACCTTCGCATAGATCGCGACTCGCTCGCCCATGTCGTCGAAGACGATAAGGACCTGCTTGCCTTGCTTAGTGGTGAAAGGGACTTTTATATCGGCCACGCTACCTCCGCCAGTGAGATCGCTTACATGGTGCTTACATGGACGGACAGTCCCGCCCAGGCTTCGCTCAGAAATTGGAAAAAACACATAGATTTCAGGAAGTTAAATGGCGCGAGTGACGGGGCTCGAACCCGCGACCTCCGGCGTGACAGGCCGGCACTCTAACCGACTGAGCTACACCCGCGCACTTGACGAGCACGTGTCAGGCGTGTTCGTCGTTGGGGCGGTGGATAAGGGGTTCGCCTGCGGGTGTCAAGCGCGGCATTCAAGCATTATAGCAATCAGGAGAAGGTTTTTTGACAGCGGCGCCGAGGCTGGCGAAATCCGCGCCCCGACGGGTGCGCCGTCTGTTCATTTAGCCTTGCGAATACGGCCCTAACTGCTTAAAGGTCCGCGCTCAAGCGGGCGATTAGCTCAGTTGGTAGAGCGCTTCGTTTACACCGAAGATGTCGGCGGTTCGAGCCCGTCATCGCCCACCAGCCTGCCGGACAAGCTGAAGCAGAATGCGGCGACGGCCCTTGCTTGGGCCGCCACCTTATTGCGCGCCGGGTTCAGGCACGGCTACTGCCTGACGTAGCAGCGCTTGTGAGCGCCAGGAGCGGGGTCATCGCCGAAGGCGTCGTTGCCGCATCTGACGCCGTTCCTGAAAACATCCTGCGTGTACTGGCCGCGTGCGCCGTATCTGACCATCGCGCGGCCGCTGAAATCGCAGAACTCACCCTCCCTGGCGCAGGCGACCCATTCGCCACGGTAGGGGCGTGAGCCGTAATCGTCGTCCCCGTAGTCGTCGTCATCGCCATAGCCGCCGCCACCTCGCGCCACGAAATAACAGGCCTTTTCGCGGCCGGGAGCAGGGTCGCCAAACAGGCGGTTCGAGCAGGGCACAGCCCGACGGTCGAAAAACCGTGCGGTGGTTCGGCCTCGGGCGCCGTAGATCACCTGGGTGGGGTAGGGCAAGCGGCATATGCCGCCTTCATTGGCGCATCGCCGCAGTTGCTGCGCCGAGGCGGAGGCGGGGAAAAGGGCGGACGCCACGGCGACCAGCCCGGCCAGACATATGAAGGCCAGCATCGTTCGGATCGAGACGTGAAAAGCTTTTGACACGAATTGTCTCCCGGTTTGGTTGCACGCCGGCATCCTACCGCAGGCCGAATAAATGCGCGATGAATGCCTGCTCGGGAGGATGTTCCTATCTCGATGCGTGAGCACACGGCGCGGGGGCCGCCGTCTTGCTCAATATTTGATGATTCGCCGCTCGATCAGGACGACGAGGCAAAACAACGCGATCGACAGCGACGACGACAGCACGATCGCCGCATAAAGCCGATCGGACTGATAGTTGAAGGTCGCCTGAATGATCAGCGCGCCGAGCCCTTTGTCCGAGCCGATCCACTCGCCGACGATGGCGCCGATCACGGCGGTGGCCGACGCGATCCTCAGCGAAGAGAACAGCATCGGCAGGGCACGGGGCAGACGCAGGCTCCAGAAAATCTCCGAGTGTGTCGCTGACAGCACGCGGAACAGCTCGTGCTCGTTGTCGCTCGCCGAATCGAGGCCGCGGATCATGTTCACCAGCGTCGGGAAGAAGCAGATTACCGCGGCAATCACGATCTTCGGCGTCATGCCGAGTCCGAAGATCAGGATGATGATCGGCGACAGCGCCAGGATCGGAATGGTGTTGAAGAAGAGCACGATCGGGAAATAGGCGGCTTGCAGGACGCGGCTGTGGACGAAGAGCACGGCGAGCAGCACGGCGGCGAAATTGCCGATGACGAAGCCGGCCAGCGCCTCGATCAGCGTCGGCCTCAGATTGTCGATGAGGAGCGCAAAATTCTTTTGGAACACGCCGAAGATCGCTGTCGGCGTCGGCACGATATAGGCCGGCACGCCGAGCAACGGCAAAAGATATTGCCAGGCAAGCAGGATCGAAGCCGCGCCCAGGATGGGAAGCGCGACCGTCATTTGCGGGGAGAGCGGCGCCTGTCTCACGATGCGCGCTCCAGCGCGACGCGCAGGTCCGCCATGGCGGCGACGATCGCCGGATCCTCGCGCTTGCAGCGGTTGCCCTCCCGCTTGAAGGGCCGCATGTCGAGGTCCTTGACGACGCGCCCAGGATTGGCGGCCAGCACGATGACGCGCTCGCCGAGATAGGCGGCTTCGGCGATCGAATGCGTGACAAAAAGAATAGTCGTGCCGCTGCGCCGCCAAAGCGCCAGCAGTTCGTCGTTCAACCGGTCGCGCGTGATCTCGTCGAGCGCGCCGAAGGGTTCGTCCATCAAAAGCAACTTGGGCTCACCGAGCAAGGCACGCGCGATCGCCACGCGTTGGCGCTGGCCGCCGGAGAGCTGATGCGGCAGGCGCTCACTGAGGCCGCCGAGCCCCATCAATTCCAGCAGTTCCGTGCTGCGATCCTCGATCTTGCGCGTCAGGCTGCCCTGACCGACGCCGAGCGGCAGGCGCACATTGTCGCGCACCGTGCGCCAGGGAAGGAGGGTCGAATCCTGGAACACGAAGCCGACATCGCGGCGCGAGCGCACCGTATGCGGCGTTTCGCCCAGCACGCTGATCGAGCCGCCAAGCGGGTCGAGCAGGTCGGCCACCACTCTGAGCAAGGTCGACTTGCCGCAGCCGGACGGCCCCAGGATCGACAGGAAGGAACCGGCCGCGACGGTGAGGTCGAGGCCGGCGAGCACTTTGACGGCTGTCTGCCGGCCGCCGCCATAGCCGACATCCAGCTGTCGCGCTTCGATCGCGTCCGGCATCACGCGGCGGGCGCGTCGAGCTTGGGCCGGTCGGCGGCCGAGAGTTCGAGTATCTTGGTGGTGTAGACATCGGCGGTCGCCGGGCGGCCGTTCGGATATTGGCCAACCTTGTCGAGCAGCGCCAATTGCTCCTCGATCGAGGCCGGGTCGAACGTACCCCAGCCATCCTTGGCGGTTGCGCCGTCGAAGGAGAGTTTCAGCACCAGATTGACGGTCTTTTCCTCCCAGCCGAGATCCATTTCGGGATAAGCGGCGACCATCTTCTTGACCGCCTCCTGCGGGTTGGCGTGGACCCAGCCCCAGCCTTTGCCGACGGCGCCGATGAACTTCGCCAGCGTCTCAGGATCCTTTTCGATTGCCGCGTCGGTCGCGAAATAGACATCGGCGTAGGAGCTCAGCCCGAGGTCACGCGTCAAGAGGTCGATGCGGTCGTCGCCGACGACGCTGAGCGCCTGCGTGTTGGTAATCCAGCCGCCGATCGCGTCGACATCGCCGCGAACCAGCGGCGCCTTGTCGAAGCCGACATTGACGATGGTCACCTCCGACGGATCGATGCCGTTCTTGGCCAGGATCTCGTCGATGACGAAGCGCGCCGTCGGCTGGATGCCGATCTTCTGGCCCTTGAGATCGGCGACGCCGCGAATCGGTTTTGCGGGCTTGGACGTCAATGCATAAGGACCGGTGCGGAAGCCGCAGGCGATGATCCTGATCGGCACGCCGCTGGCGCGGGCCGAATAGAGCTGCGGCGTTTCCGAGAACTGGCCAAGCTGCGCGGCGCCCGAGATCACCGGCGGCACGGTCGACGCATTCGGACCGCCGGGGCTGAACTCGACCTCGAGCCCGGCGTCCTTGAAGTAGCCATTGGCGACGGCCGCGATGTCGCCGATCTGGCCGTTGGACATCAGCCAGTCATACTGGATGACGACCTTGCCGGCGGCCTTGGCGCCGGGCGTCAGCACCAGCTGCATGCCGGCAGATACGGCCGCCACGGCAGCCATGCCGCCTTTCACGAAAGCGCGGCGATTCAATTCGAAGTCCCTGTTCCCACTCATTTTTCGCTCCTGTTGCAGACTTTTCTCGTCTCTTCTCCAGGCGCCGTTCCCTTCGGCTCGGCGTCGTCTACGGCTGTTCGTCGTGGTAGTCGCCAGGGCCGCCGTCGAGCCAGGCGTAAAGCTCCCAAAGCGTGTCGTCCGGGTCCGTGAAATAGGCGCAGCGCGCGTTCCAGACGTAGTTTTCGGGCGGGCCGTAGAAGGGCACGCCCTTGGCGCTGAGTTCGCCATACAGCCGGTCGATATCGGCCGGCGTGTCGAGCTGCACGGCGACGCAGACCTTGTGCGCATGGCGCGGCGATCTCAGGTTGGACACGCCCGTATGCCGGTTGATGTGGTCGAGCTCCCAAGCGGCGAGCGTCACGCCCTCGCCATGGAAATCGGCAAAGCCTTCAGCGCGGCGGCGCAGGCGGAAGCCGAGCTTTTCAACGTAGAACTCGACCGTCCTTTCGATGTTTTCGACCAGCAGGCAGACATCGGAGATGCGGGTGACGCTCGCCGGCATGGCTATTTCGCTCCGTTGGCTTTCGAGAGCGGCAGCTTGACGCCGACGCGGTTGGCGGCGCCGACGATGTGCGCCCGCATCGCCGCTTCCGCCGCCGCCGGATCGCCCGCCACCAGAGCCTCATAGATACGCACATGCTCGCCGACATTGATCTCGACGAGATCGTGCAGCGGATTGGTCATGCGCGCGTAGTGGATCGAGTGGCGGATCTGCTCGCAGACGAACGAGATGAAGGTGTGGATGTAGCTGTTGCCGGTGGCGCGCGCGATCTCACGGTGGAAGAGCAGATCGGCGTCGATGCTGCCTTCTTCCCAACGCTCCTCGCCGCCCATGCGGTCGAGCGCAGCCTTGATCGAATCGAGATGGCCCTGATTGCGCCGCGCCGCGGCAAGCGCTGCCGATTCGGCCTCGAGGATGCAGCGCAGCTCGAACAGCCGCTCCATGTTGTGCGTGTCCTTGAGCGCCTCGCGGTCGATGCGGATCGCCGCTCGCTGCTCGGGCGCCAGCACGAAAGCGCCGATGCCTTGCCGCGCCTCGATCATGCCGTCGGCCCTGAGCTGGGCGATCGCCTCACGCACCACGTTGCGGCTGACGCCGAATTTTTCGGACAGTTCCTGCTCGGTCGGCAGGCGCGCGCCGGGGTTCAATTCGCCGGACTCGATCTCGCGGCTGAGGAAGGCCGCGACCCGATGCGGCAATGTCTCGACGGTGCCGATGGCGGCCAGTCTCTGCTTCATGGAAAAGTCTCCGTCGCGGGCAACAGACAGCCGGGATTCATCAGGCCCTTGGGGTCGAGGGCATTCTTCAGCGCCGCGACCATGCGGCGATGCGTCGGCGATAGTCCGGCCCAGAACTCCTTGCGGCGGCTGCGGCCGATGCCGTGCTCCGCGCTGATCGAGCCGCCGAGGCCGGCGGCGATTTCATAGAGCCCGGCGACGACCTCGGCACCACGCGCACGAGCCTCGTGCTCGGCAAGTTCGGCCGGCGGCAGCACGTTGAAATGGATGTTGCCGTCGCCGGCGTGGCCGTAGGCGAGGGGAATCCAGCCGGGATGATCGTTTGCGACGAAGCGGCGGGCCTGCTTGATCAGGGCCGGGATATCGGAAATCTTCACCGACAGATCGGTGCGCACATGATAGCCGCGCTTGGCCTGGCCTTCGACCAGGCCTTCGCGGATCGCCCAAAATCTCCTGGCCTGCGCGGTGCTCGCGGCGAGAACCGCGTCGGTCACAAGGCCGCTCTCCACCGCATCGCCGAGGAACCCGGCCAGCAGGCCGTTGAGATCGATGGCGGCGCTGGACGACAATTCGATCAGCACCTGGACGGGTGCCGGGACCGGCGCTCTCGTCGTGGGGTCGACCAGCCGGGCAAGCTCGATGCATTCGGCGCCGATGATCTCGAAAGCGGAGATCAGGTCCGAACAGTCGCGGCGTGCCCGGTTGAAGAGCGTGACGGCCGCTTCGAACGAGGCCAGGCCGAGATAGGCGGTCTCTGTCTTGGCCGGCTTCGGAAACAGCTTGACCTCGACACCGGTGATGATCCCCAGCGTGCCTTCCGAGCCGATGAAAAGCTGCTTCAAATCATAGCCGCTGTTGTTCTTGCGCAGACCGGAGAAGCCGTTCCACAGCTCGCTATCCGCCAGCACCACTTCGAGGCCCAGGATCAGGTCGCGCGCCATGCCGTAGCGCAGCACGTTGACGCCGCCGGCGTTGGTGGCCGCATTGCCGCCGATCTGGCAGCTGCCTTGCGCACCGAGCGCGAGCGGGAAAAGGCAATCCCGCGCCTCGCAGGCGTCCTTGATCGTCTGCAGCACGCAGCCTGCATCAGCACGCAGCGTGAAATTATCCGCATCGATCTGCCGGATGGCGTTCAGCCGCTCCAGGCTTAAGACAACCAGGCCGCCGCCTTTGCTGTCGATCGCGCCTGACACCAGGCCGGTGTTGCCGCCCTGTGGAACGACGCCGAGTCCGAGCTCATTGCACAGGCGCATCAGCGCCTGCACCTCGGCTACCGAACCAGGTCGCAGCACGGCAAGAGCGTCACCCTGATAGTCGCCCGCCCAGTCGCCCAGATATTTCGCCATTCCAGCCGGCTCGACGGCAATGCCGTTTCGGCCGACGGCACCTTCCATGGCGCTGAGGATTTCCGGCGAGAGGCGATGAACGGTCATCAAGGTTCATGTCTGGATATCGGGTGATACATATCATCCTACAACTTGCTTCGAGTCAATCGCTCCCCCGTTCGGCTAGGCCCTGCCCATGCATCGTCCTGGCCGATTGTCGCCGGTCAAAACCACCGCAATGGTGGACGACAGGGCTTCGTCCCGACCAGATCGAGCCGGTGAGGAGAAAAGATGATTGAACTGCCTTTTGCCCGCGAAGAATACCAGCAGCGGCTCGGAAAAATCCGCGCCGAGATGGCCAAGCGCGGCATCGAACTCCTGATCGTCAACGACGTCGCCAACCAGCATTACATCACCGGTTATGACGGCTGGTCGTTCTACACGCCCCAGGTGGTGCTCGTGCCGATCGAGGACGCCGAGCCGGTCTGGATCGGCCGCGCCATGGATGCGGCCGGCGGGTTGCTGACGGCCTGGATGAAGCCGGAAAACGTGATCGGATTTCCGGAGGACCACGTTCAGCGCGCCGATCGTCATCCCATGGACTGGATCGCGGCCTGGATCGTCGCCAAAGGCTGGGGCAGCCGCAACATCGGCGTCGAGCTCGAAGCCTATTATTTCTCGCCGAAGGCCCATGCACGGCTCGTCGCCGGGCTGCCCAATGCGAAATGGCACGATGCCGATCTGCTCGTGAACTGGATCCGCGCGGTGAAGTCGGCGCCGGAAATCGCCTATCTGCGCAACGCATCAAGGCTGGCCGAGGCGGCGGTCGCGCGGGCCTACGAAGTCATCGCGCCGGGCATGCGTGAATGCGACGCGATTGCTTCCATCCAGGCGGCGCAGATCGCCGGCAGCCCGGATTTCGCCGGCGACATCACGGCGCTGCCGCCGACGATCCTCGGCGGCGAAAACGCGTCCGCGCCGCACATCATGTGGAGCGACAGGCGGTTCGGGAAGGACGAAACGATCGCGCTCGAGCTTGCCGGCGTCTGCCGTCGCTATGCGGCGGGGCTCGCCAGGACGATGCAACTCGGCAAGACGCCGGCTCGCGTCGCAGACACGGCAAAGGCGGTGATCGAGGGCATGGATGCGGTGCTCGAAACCGCACGTCCGGGAACGACCGCCGAAGCGGTCGAAGCCGCATGGCGCAAGGTCATAGAGCGCCACGGGCTGAAGAAGGAATCGCGTATCGGCTATTCCATCGGCCTCGCCTATCCGCCGGATTGGGGCGAGCATACGATCAGCCTGAGACCGGGCGACAAGACGGTGCTCCAGCCCGGCAATGTCGTTCATTCCATCCTGGGCATGTGGATGGACGGCTGGGGCATCGAGATCAGCGAAACCATTCTGGTGACCGATGCCGGCAACGAGACGCTGACGAGATTCCCGCGGGATATCCATGTCAAAGCCTGACTGGCCGGCGCGAGCCGCGGCCGATATCGACGCCGGGATTGTCGATCGGATGATCGAGATCGGGCACGGCGCCGGTTTGGATCAGCCGGTCAAAGGTACTGCGCGACCTTCTTGCCAACGGTGAGGAAGCGCAGCGGGTCGACCGCTTCGCCATCGTGGCGCACTTCATAGTGCAGGTGCGGACCCGTCGAGCGGCCGCTGCTGCCGGTCTTGCCGATGACGTCGCCGGCGGCGAGCTTCTGGCCGACACTCACATCGATCTCGCTCAGATGTCCGTAGCGTGTGGCAAAGCCGTTGCCGTGGTCGACCTCGACCATGCGGCCGTAGCCGCCGGCCCAGCCGGCTCTTGTGACGACGCCGGCGGCGGTGACCTTGGCCGGCATGCCGATCGGCGCCCTGAAATCCATTCCCGTATGCAGGGCGGCGCTGCCCAGGATCGGATCGGTGCGCACGCCGAAGGGGCTGGTCACCGTGCGACCCGGGGCGGGATTGGCGAGCGGCAGCTTGCGCGCCTCTTTCTTGACCTGGTCGAGCGCATCGAGCGCCTCGTCCAACTCCTTGACCTTGCTGTCGAAACCCGTGGAGGGATCAAGCGGAACCAGCGGGCCGCCGACATCGCTCTTGTTCAGTTCGCCGTCGACCGGCAGGCCAGCCGCTTCCAGTGCCTGGGCTATGGCATCGGCATTCTTGTAGGCATTGTCGGCAAGCGTGGCGATGCGCGAAAGCTGCTGGCCCTCGATGGCCTTCAACGAGGCATTGATCGAGACGAACAGCTTGTCGGCGCGATCGGCCGCCGTTTCGCCGTCAAGCGGATCGGACCGTGTCGACCAGAGCGAGAAGGACCTTGTATCGCCGGCGTCCAAGGATGCGACGGAATAGGTCGGCGCCTGCGAAAGGCTGCCGGTGACCTCGGCGTGCTCGTCGGGCTTGGGTGCCGTTGAGCCCGTCGCGGGCATGTCGCCGACCTCGTTCTCGGCGCGCTCGAGGATCGGCCCGAGCCGTCCGTGCCGCTCGCTGAGCTGGGTCTGCCTGGCCAGCAGCTCGCTGACCTTGGTCTCCATCAGCTGCTGATCGAGAAGCTGGCGGCTGGTGATGCGGTCGACCTGGGCACGAAGGGCCGAGATGCGGTCCTCATAGGCCTGCTGCATGCGCGCCTGCCTTGCCGTCGTGGCGCCGATCAGGTCGTCGCGCAGCACCAGATAGGAAGTCGCGAGCAGATAGCCGATGGCGATCGCCGCCAGAGCCGAGCCGATGAAGGCCGCGACCCAGGGGCGGATGGTGAAATGCCTGATCTCGTCGCCCCGGGCGATGATGACCGTGTGCGGTTCCTTACGCCTGCCGAAGACAGCTGACTGACCGGTTGGTTTCACGGGGACCAAGCTTTCGTTACGGACCAACGACAAGCCTGATTACACATTATTAGGGTTAACAAAGGCTTGCCGTGTCGACCGCGCGGCGCCGGATGCACGCAGTGCGGGCACGAGGTTGCGCGAAAATCTTTAGGACGCGGACGCCATGTCGCGTTGGCGATGAGCACCAAAGTTCTGCCAGGAGCAGCCTGGAGCTCGCAGAGCAAGGCTCGGGTTTCTTAACTGTCTTCGATTGCGTTTAGTTGACGTTTTTAGAGTAAAGGCGTGTTGGTATTTGGGATTCAACGTGGCGGTGGGAATGCTGGGCGATCTGGTTGGCAAGATCCTCGACAAGATTTCGGGCACCAGTCTGCTGGCGACCGGGCTTTTGCTGCTGACTGCCTTTGTCAGCGCGCTTGTGGCCTATTGGCGCGCGGTCGAGGAGAAGAGCTGGAAGGAGTTTTTCGAGTTCGCCATCCCGCGTGAGGTCATCACCCATCCTTCCGCGAAGGCCGACCTGCTGTTCTGGATCACGAAGAAGGCCCTGATGCCTTTCCTGATGCTGCCCGCCGGAATCGTCTTCGTCACGGTGGTGGGGTACGGGACCAACTGGCTGTTTTCGACACTGTTCCACTTCCAGCCGCCTCTGACCGAGGGGCCGGCAGGGCCGGTGACGGTTCTGATCTTCACCGTCAGCATGCTCCTCGCCTACGACATTTCCTATTACCTCTATCATGTCGCCCAGCATCGCTATCCGCTGCTTTGGGAACTGCACAAGGTGCATCACTCGGCCGAGGTGATGGTCGGGATCACCAAGGACCGGGTCCATCCGCTCGACGAGTTGATGAACCGAGCTTGGGACGGCATCGTCGTGGGGCTCTGCTTCGGCATCTGGTCGCTGATTTCGCTGAACCTTGTCGAACTGACCGTTTTTGGCGTCAACGTCTATGTCATGCGTAACATCCTGATGATGGATTTCGTCAGGCACACGCATTTCAAGATCTCGTTCGGCCCGCTCAACAACTTGATCCTGTGTCCTCACTGGCATCAGCTGCATCACAGCGTCGATCCGCGCCACTACGACAAGAACTTCGGGCTGCTCTTCTCGTTCTGGGACCGGCTCTTCGGAACATTGTGTGTGCCGAGGCCCGACGAGGACTTCAAGTTCGGGCTGGTCGACCGCGATGTGCGCGACTATCAGTCGCTCGCAGGCCTTTACGTCATGCCGCTGAAGCGGATGTGGGGACATATCGCCAAGCGCATCCGGCCCGGAAGGCCACGGTCACGCGCCTCGCGAGCCTCGGAGGGGACACGGCCATGAACGCTCCCGTTGTGCTCGCAATCCCGCGGACACGCACCTTCGAAGTCGTGACAACGGCGGCCCGCCTGGCCGAGATCGCACCGGCCTGGGCCGCGCTCTGGCAGCGGGCTGGCGGGCTTGTCTTCCAGCACCCGGACTGGATCGCGGCTTGGTGGCGCACCACCCCGCAGCAGGAGCGGCGCGCGCTCAGGATTGGGCTCGCCTGGAACGGCGACCGGCTCGATGGGGTGATAGCGCTCGCGACCTTCAGGCGTTCCGGCATCCGCATCCTCGAATGGGCGGCGAAGGATCACAGTGACTATGGCGACGCGCTGGTTGCACCTGACAGCGACCCGCGGGCGATCTCCCGCCTCTGGCAGTATGTTTTTGACCACGGTGGCTTCGACCTGATCTATCTCAACCGCCTGCTGCCGGATGCCGGTGTTCATGCCCTGCTGAAACCGGCTCACGGCGAGGCGCTTCGGCCCAACCACCGCACTGAACTCAGCTATCGTGTCGCCGGCTCTTGGCAGTGTGGGGCGCAATGGTTCGAGACGTTGTCCAAGAAGGGCCGGCAGAACTATCGTCGCGGCCGCAAGTTCATGGAAGAAAGCGGTGCATTGCGTTTCCGGCTGCTGGATGCGGAGGACCCGCGCGAACCGGTGCTCGAGCGCGTCGCGACGTTGAAACGCCTCTGGCTCGCCCGCCATGGTCGTGCCTCGGATCTGTTCGACAAGGGCTCGCCGGTTCTTGCCGCGCTTATTTCGGTGCTGGCCGACCTCGGGCTGTTGCGCATCTTCGTGCTGGAGCTTGACGACACGATCGTCGCCGTCTCGATCAATTTCGAGCAGCACGGCACGATGATGGCTTTCGTCACCACCTATGATCCCGAATACGAGCGCGCCTCGCCGGGTATGGTACTGATGATGGACTATATCCAATGGTCGTTCGACCGCGGCCTTGCCACGATTGATTTTCTCTGCGGCGGCGAGGATTTCAAGCGGCGCTTTGCCACGCAATCAGTCACGCTGTCGTCCATGATGGGCGCGCGCGGCTTGCGTGGCCATCTTGCCGCGCTGGCCGATCAGGTGAGCCATCGTTCGAAATCCTGGAGGACGCGGCGGCAGCCGAAGCCTGAGGCATCTGACGAGTAACGACCATAATTGTCGATTGCTTTGGCGGGCTTTGGCGACGCTCAGAGCGCGCGAACGGCTTCCAGCACGGCCTCGGCATGGCCCTTGACGCGAACCTTGCGCCAGATACGGGCGATCCGCCCGTCCTTCCCGATCAGGAAGGTGGCGCGCTCGACACCCATATATTTGCGCCCATACATCGTCTTTTCGACCCACAAACGGTAGGCCTCGATCACTTTGCGCTCCTCGTCAGCGATGAGATCGACCGTGAGATCGTGCTTCGCCTTGAATTTGTCGTGTTTCTTCGCGCTATCAGGCGACAGCCCGATCACCACGGCACCGGCCTTCTCGAACTCCGGCTTCAACTGCGAGAAGCTGATGGCCTCGGCGGTGCAACTTGTGGTGTCGTCTTGCGGATAGAAGTAAAGTACCACTGGCTTGCCCAGGAACGCCGCGAGGCTGAGAGAGCCGCCGCCGTCACGCGGAAGATCGAATTGCGGCGCTGCGTCGCCCACCTCGAGGTCAGCCATATCGATGCCCTTGTTTGCGGTTACGCGCGGGAAATCATCGATATAACGTGAGGCGGGGATTCGTCCACGACGAGTTCGTCACAACGGAATATTGCTTGGATCAGGAAGAACCGCAGCACGAGAAGATCAGGTTCAGGCGTGACGAGATCACCGACCTGGCGAGGCTTCCGTCCGCGTGCAGCGTGCCGCCGCTCGGCCGGGCAGCCGTGCGGCGGCGTTTCCGCGTCCTCGGCCGGGTGTTTGCCGGGTTTTGCGCGCTCATGCTTCTGGCGGCGGCGGGTGTCTATGTCCTCGGCGCCTCCGGCATCGGCACGGAGCGCCTGCGGACTGAGGCGGAGACAGCCATCGAGAAGCTGGCCGGCATCGATGTCAACGTCGCCGTCGGCCCGGCTCGGCTGACGCTCGACGGGTCGAGCTTCGTCGCCCTGCAGGTGAACGATGTCAGCCTGAAGACGGCCGACGGCAAGCCGATGGCCGATATCGGACGCGTACGTTTCGGCATGCGCCTTCTGCCGCTGCTTTCGGGCGACGTCCGGCTGACGAGCGCCAGATTTTCCGATGCCCATATCGTGGTGGGGGCCATGCCCTCCGGAGGCAGCGACTTGACGGCGGCGCTGCGCAACGCGGATGGCCTTGTCGACCCGGAGAAAGTGTCGGCGGCGGTGTTTTCAGGCGTCAACGGCGCGCTTGATGCCGTGCGCGAGGACTCGATGCGACAGATCGATCTGCGCAATGTCGAGTTCAAGCTGCCGGACGCCGGACCGGTCAAGCGCGTGACCATCGCCTCGGCGACCGTCGCGCAGACAGGCGCGGGACGCATGCAGGTTTCCTACGATGCCGATGTCGATGGCCGGCACGCGACTTTGACCGCCTCGGCGACGCGCGATGCGACGGCAAGGCGCATTTCGTCGCTGGACGCCAATCTCGAGATAGAAGGCGCCCCCGGCAAGGGCAGTTCGACCGAGGCCGCCCCGGCCGATGGCGCCAAGCTGGGTTCGATCGCATTGAAGCTTTCGGGCTCGGAAGCGTCGGGCGACAACCCGTCGCGCCTCGCGGCTTCGCTCTCCCTCAACGGTTCGGTGCTCGACCTGGGCGAGCGCGGGCTGCTGCCGACCGATGTCGAAGCCGATGCCACGCTGGTGGCCGGTTCAAACAAGATCTCGGTCGACCGGCTGCTGATCAGGAGCAGCCGCTCCAGCTTCAACTTTGCCGGATCGATCGGGCCGAAGCCGGCAGCTGCGGGGGAGGAGCCCGCCTACCGCTATGATCTCACCAGCGACGGCTCGACGCTGGCGCCTTCGGAATCGCAGGAACCGGCGCTTCAGTTCCTGGCCCGTATCGCCGGTGTCTACCAGCCGAAGAGCCGCAAGCTCGTTGCCGAGCAGATCGGCGTGCGCTCCGGCGGACCGGGCGAGGTACTGGGCGCGGCCACCGTCGCCTTCATCGACCACGGCCCGCCAGGGGTATCGCTGTCGCTCAACGTGCATGACATGCCAGTCTCGCATGTCAAGCAATTGTGGCCGTGGTTCTCGGCCCGCAACGCGCGGCTTTGGGTGCTGGGCAACTTGTTCGGCGGCACGGTGACCGACGCCAATCTGCAGTTCCAGGTCGCGCCGGGGCGCCTCGGCAACGGCGTGCCGCTTACCGGCGATGAAGTATTCGGCCGTTTCCAGATCGAAGGGTCGCGCTTCGATACCGCCGGGCGCATCCCGCCGGTCCGCGACGCCGTCGGCGCGGTTGCGTTCCATGGTAACGATGTCGATATCGCGCTCTCCTCGGGCAGCGTCTATATGCCGAGCGGCCGCACTGTGGCGGCAAGCGGCGGCACGCTGACGGTCAAGAATGCAAACCGACCGATTGTGATCGGGGGGCTCGACATCGACGTGGCGGGCGAGGCGCCGGCGATCGCCGAACTGGCCTCCTATGAGCCGATCAATGCCATGCGCCATGTCGGACTGGCACCGGAAGACCTGTCCGGCACCGTCACCGGCCATGTCAGAGCGGACATTCCGCTGACCAAGGGCATGGACACCTCGAAGCTAGATTGGCTGGTTTCGCTCGATTATCGGGACCTGTCGCTGGCGAAGCCTTTCGAGGACCAGACCGTGACCGACGCCGATGGCTCGATCACCGTCGGGCCAAAGCAGGCGGTGATTTCCGCCGAGGCCAAGCTCAACGGCATTCCGGCCGACCTCGATCTCGTCGAGCCGCTCGCCGACGACGGGCCGGCGCGAAGCCGCAAGGTTACGCTGGTCCTCGACGACAAGACGCGCAACGCCAGCATGCCTGGACTGTCGGCCCTGCTGTCGGGAACCATCAAGGTGGCGATCGACAAGAGCGGCGAGGGCGCCCAGCAGGTTTCGGCGGACCTGACCAATGCCAGGCTCGACATTCCGTGGGCGGGCTGGAGCAAGGGCGCCGGCATTCCCGCCAAGGTCGCTTTCGACATGGCGAAGTCCGGCAGCACCACCACATTGACCGATTTCGCTCTCGACGGAAAAAGCTTCTCGATCGACGGCAATGTGACGCTGGTCAACGGCTCGCTGTCCGCGGCCCGCTTCAGCAAAGTCGCGTTGAACAGAGGCGACGACATCGCCGTTTCGGTCAAGCGTTCAGGCAAGAGCTACGCTGTCGATGTCAGCGGCGCGTCGCTCGACGCCCGCTCGCTGATCAAACAGTTCACCTCGGATGTCGATACAGCCACGAAGGGCGCCGGCAGCGACGCGATCTCGGTGAGCGCCGATGTGACATCGCTGACCGGTTTTCATGACGAGGTGCTCTCCAACCTCAAGCTCGAATACAGCGCCGCCGGATCGCGGGTGAATGGGCTAAACGTCACCGCCGCGGCAAGCTCGGGCGCCGCGATCACGATCAACAACACCACCAGCGAAGGCGGCCGCGTGCTCAGGGTGAAGTCTGCCGATGCCGGCGCGATCCTGCGTTTCCTCAATGTCTACGAGCATATGGAAGGCGGCGCGATCACGCTGTCGCTCTCGGGCGCCGGCGACGGGCCGATGAAGGGACAGGTGGATGCCCGCAACTTCTATGTCGTCAACGAGCCCAAGCTGGCCTCGATCGTGTCGACGACGCCGGCTGGCGATACACGCAGCCTGAACCAAGCCGTCAAAAGCAACATCGACACGTCCAGGGTGCAGTTCGAGCGCGGCTTTGCCGAGATCGACAAGGGCTCCGGCTATCTGAAACTGGCGAACGGCCTGCTGCGCGGCCCGCGCATCGGCACGACCTTCCAGGGCACGCTTTACGATCCCAACAACAACATGGACATGACCGGCACCTTCATGCCGGTCTATGGCCTCAACCGCATCTTCGGCGAGCTGCCGCTGTTCGGGCCGCTGCTCGGCAACGGGCGCGACCGCGGCCTGATCGGTGTCACCTACCGGCTGCGCGGCAATGCCAACAAGCCGACGCTCAACATCAATCCGCTATCGGTGGTGGCGCCGGGCATATTCCGCTCGATCTTCGAGTACAGGCAGCAACCGTCCCAAACTGCGCAGTAAGGTTCGGCCGATCAGATCGGCCGTACCAGCACATGCTTTTTCTTGCCGAGCGAAAGCTTCACGACGCCTTCCGGGCCGAGATCCTGAAGCGTGACGACGCGGCGCTCGTCGGTCAGGGGCTGATCGTTGATGCGCACGGCGCCGCCTTGGACATGCCGGCGCGCTTCGCCGTTCGAGCCGGCCAGCCCGGCGCTCACGAACAGCGCCAGGATGCCGACGCCTGACTCAAGGTCCGATTTGGCGACCTCGACGCTGGGCAGAGTGTCTGCGAGCGCGCCTTCCTCGAAAGTCTTGCGCGCCGTCTCGCTTGCGGTCTCGGCCGCCTCGCGGCCATGCAGCATGGCGGTGATCTCGGTGGCGAGGATCTTCTTCGCCTCGTTGATCTCCGAGCCGCCGAGCTTTTCAAGGCGCGCCACCTCGTCGAGCGGCAGGGTCGTGTAGAGCTTCAGGAAGCGCCCGACATCGGCGTCCTCGGTGTTGCGCCAGTACTGCCAGAATTCGTAAGGCGAGAGCATGTCGCCATCGAGCCAGACCGCGCCCGAGGCGGACTTGCCCATCTTGGCGCCGGAGGAGGTGGTGAGCAGCGGCGTGGTCATGGCGAAGAGCTGCACGCCCTCCATGCGGTGGCCGAGGTCGATGCCGTTGACGATATTGCCCCACTGGTCCGAGCCGCCCATCTGCAGCCGGCAGCCGACGCGCTTGTAGAGCTCGACGAAGTCGTAGGCCTGCAGGATCATATAGTTGAATTCGAGGAAGGACAGCGACTGCTCGCGATCGAGTCTCAGCTTCACGCTATCGAAGGCAAGCATGCGGTTGACGGAGAAATGCCGGCCGACATCGCGCAGGAAATTGACGTAGTTGATCTGCATCAGCCAGTCGGCGTTGTTGACCATGACCGCGTCGCCCGGGCCGCTGCCGAATTTCAGGTAAGGCGCGAAATTGCGGCGGATGCCGACGAGATTGTCCTCGATGTCCTTAGGAGTGAGCAGCTTGCGCGCCTCGTCCTTGAAGGACGGGTCGCCGATCATCGACGTGCCGCCGCCCATCAGCGCGATCGGCCGATGACCGGTCTGCTGCAACCAATGCAGCATCATGATCTGGATCAGCGATCCGGCATGCAGGCTCTTGGCGGTGGCGTCGAAACCGATATAGGCGCTCACCGTTTCCTTGGCGAAAAGCTGGTCGAGGGCCGATTCATCCGAAATCTGGTGAATGAAGCCGCGCTCGCTCATGATGCGCAGGAAATCGGATTTGAAGGCGGACATTTTTTCTTCCTGGAGGTCGCCGGGCGCTTGGCCATGCTTGATATGAAGGCGCGCGTTTAGCATCCAAGCGCGATCAGCAAAAGTGGTTTCCGGTTTTGCGTCCGATCGCGCTTCAACCAACAAACACGCGATCAGCAGAGTGGTTTCCGGTTTTGCGTCCGGCGTATGCGGCGCCGGCGTCCTTGCTTCGCCCTTTTTGCTGGCGTAATGAGGCGCCGCGCAAAGACACGGCGCCATGCACCGCGACGGGGCCATCCCGCAGTTTCAGATCGGAAAAGCTCCCGCGATGAACAGGAACTCCCTCTTCCTCTTTCTGTTCAGCATCGTCATGACCGTCAGCGGGTTGGCAAGCCTGCCGCCGGTCGACCGCGATGAATCCCGTTTCGTCCAGTCGACCAAGCAGATGGTCGAGACCGGCGACTATGTCGATATCCGCCTGCAGGATGTCACGCGCTACAAGAAGCCGATCGGCATCTACTGGCTGCAGTCGGCGGCGGTCGCGCTGAGCGGCGAGGGGGCCGCGGCGCCGATCTGGGTCTATCGCCTGGTCTCGATGCTGGGCATCGCGCTCGCGGTCGTCGGCATCGGCTGGACCGGGACAAAATTCTTCGGCGCCAATGCCGGGCTGGCCGCCGGCCTGATGATGGCGGCGATCTTCGCCACCGCCTTCGAGGGGCGCGACGCCAAGACCGATGCCATGCTTCTCGCCTGCTGCGTGATGGCGCAAGGCGCGCTGGCGCAGGTGTATTGGGCAGCCAAGCGCAACGATCCGGTTCCCGGGCATCTGCCGTGGATTTTCTGGATCGCGCAAGGCTTCGGTATCCTCATCAAGGGCCCGGTTTCACCGCTTTTGTCGCTGCTGACCGCCGCTGCCCTCTTTGCCTTCGACCGCGACTGGCGCTGGCTCCTCAAGATGAAGCTGGTGCGCGGCGTCCTGATCGTGCTGGCGATCGTGCTCCCGTGGCTTATCCTCATCACCTGGAAGAGCGGCGGGGCCTTCTTCCAGGAAGCGGTCGGCAAGGACATGCTGAACAAGGTGGCGCAAGGCGAGGAATCGCACGGCCTGCCGCCCGGCTTCTATATGCTGACTTATTCGCTGTTCATGTGGCCCTTCGGGCTGATTGCGGTCGGCGCCGGGCTCCAGGCTATCAACCGGTTTTGGGACGATCCGCGGCTGCGCTTCTGCCTGGCCTGGTACATCCCGTTCTGGCTGGTGTTCGAGGCGATTCCGACCAAGCTGCCGCATTACGTGTTGCCGGCCTATCCGGGCATGGCGCTTCTGGTCGGCTGGCTGCTCACCTTGCCGGCGGACAAGGCCAACGCGCCGCTGAAGCGCTGGCAGACATGGCTGTGGTGGGCGACGGCTTTCGGCCTTGCCGTGGTGGCGATCGGCCTTGCCGTGGTCTGCGTCGGCGCGCCGCTTTACCTAGCCAAGACCTTCTCCTGGTGGAGCATACCGGCGGCGATCGCCGCTCTGGTCACCGGCTATCTTGCCTTCCCCAGGCAGTTGCAGGTGCCGCTGCCGCGCATCGCGGCCATCGCGGTCGGCGCCGGCATCACCTTCAGCCTGCTGTTCGGCGTGATCGCGCCGTCGCTGAAACCGATCTGGCTGAGCCCCGCCGTCAAGGCCGCTGTCGACGCCAACCGCCCTTGCGACACCACGGTGCTTGCCTCGGCGAAGTTCCAGGAGCCAAGCCTGGTCTTCCTGGTCGGCACCAAGACCGTGCTGACCGACATCGAGGGCGTGGGGCAACATCTGCTCGCCGATCCATCCTGCGCGCTCGGGCTGGCGCCGATCAAGGACGAGCAGAAGCTTACCAACGTGCTGGCCGCTCAGGGCAAGTCGGCAAAGCGGCTGACCGAGATCGACGGCATCAACTATTCGTCGGGAGACAAGCTGTCGCTCGGGCTTTACCGGGTGGCGCCGTGATGAATAGCGTCGGGCATCGAATGTCCCTATAAGCGCCCAGCCATGTCCGCCGCGCCGCCCCTTGCCCTCTACCGCCGCTCGCTCGGCAATTTCCGCGACACGATGTCGATCGTGAGGCGACGCTTTGCCGTGCGTCCGGCGCGCTATCCGAGAATTCTGTGGAGCGTCTGGCTCATGGCCTGGGCGCTGCTCACCGTGGCGATCTTCCTGCGCCTCGACGCCGGAGCGGGCGAGATGCGCGGCGAATGGTCCTCCGGCTTTGCGCGCTTCACCGATTTCTTCACGCAATTCGGCCTCGGCGGCTGGTATCTCATTCCAGCGGCACTCTGCCTCGTCGCCGCCAATCTGACGGATTGGCGCGGCCTGTCCCGGCATGGCCGGATGATCGTCTACAACTGGACGTGTTTCGCGTTCCTGGTGCTATGCGCCGTCGGCCTTTCCGGTCTTGCGGTCAACGTGCTGAAATACGGAATCGGCCGCGCCCGGCCGCTTTATTTCGACAGCTTTGGCGTCCTGTCGCTGCATCCTTTCGCCATGGACGCGCGCTTTGCCGGTTTCCCGTCCGGCCATGCCACGACGATGGGCGCCGTCTTCGGCATCCTGCTGCTGTTGTTCCCGCGGCGCTGGTATATCGCGCTGGCGATCACCGCCTGCATCGCTTCGACACGCATCTTCGTCGGCGCGCACTATCCCAGCGACACGGTCGCGGGCTTCGGGCTCGGACTGGCGTTCGCGGTGCTATCGGGGCTGGTGTTTGCCCGGCTCGGCTTCATCTTCGGCCAGACCGGTTCGAAGCTGCCGGTGCGCAAGCGGACGTTCCGGTTGGTACCGTCCCGCGCGCCAAGAGGCAGGGCTTCGACAGCCGATACGGTCGAGGCCGGAGTCGATCAAACCCAGATTCCTTAAGACGCCCTGACTGGCGGCCTTCCGCGCTTAGCGCAGCCGCTTCGGCCTCGGATCGGCCAGCTCGCCCGCCAGGCGACGGTCGAGATAGTCGGCGCACTCCTGGATCAGCAGTTCGGAATCGTTGGCGAAGAAATGGTTGGCGCCTGGGATCGTCTTCTGCGTGATGGTGATGCCCTTTTGCGTGTGCAGCTTGTCGACCAGGCCCTGCACATCCTTCGGCGGCGCCACCTTATCGGCATCGCCATGGATGATGAGGCCGGACGACGGACAGGGCGCCAGGAACGAGAAGTCGTAGGTGTTGGGTTGCGGCGCGACCGAAATAAAACCCTCGATCTCGGGCCGGCGCATCAGGAGCTGCATGCCGATCCATGCGCCGAAGGAATAGCCGGCGACCCAGCAGCTCTTCGAATCCGGATGCAGCGACTGCACCCAGTCGAGCGCGGCGGCCGCGTCCGACAATTCGCCGGTGCCATGATCGAACTCGCCCTGGCTGCGGCCGATGCCGCGGAAATTGAAACGCAGCGTGGTGAAATCGCGCTTCTGGAACATGTAGAAGAGGTCGTAGACGATCTTGTTGTTCATCGTGCCGCCGAATTGCGGGTGCGGATGCAGCACGATGGCGATCGGGGCGCTCTTTTCCTTCGAGGGCTGATAACGTCCCTCCAGGCGACCAGCCGGACCGGCGAAAATGACCTCAGGCATAAAATACTCCACATGGCATATGAATGCGCTCGCCCGGAACTTTCCTGATCCCGACTCACCCGCGGCCCCACATCTTCTGTGGCCTTGACGCCGGGCGAGCGTGTTCCTAGAAGCTAGTTTAGAATTGTTCAAAACTGGGAGGCCGAAACCCGATGGTCCGGCCGCCCGCGCCGCAAGCCGGGTAAATAGGACGGCTTGCCTTGCAATTTCAAGGAAATAACGCGCTATCCTCGCGGGATAGTCGGCGGAAGGACGAACTGAGCGAAAATGGCCGCAATCTGCGCCTATCTCGACTACAACGCCAGCGCGCCGCTCATTGCGGAAGCGCGGGCAGCGATGGTCGGCGCGCTTGATGCCGCCAATCCGTCATCGGTCCACACGGAAGGGCGCGCCTCGCGCCGGCTGGTCGAGGACGCGCGCCGCGACGTGGCGCGGCTGGTCAACGCCAAGCCTGAACATATTGTCTTCACCTCCGGCGCCACCGAAGCCGCCTCGACGCTGCTTACGCCCGACTGGCAGATGGGACGCGGATCGATCCGCATGTGCCATCTCTTCGTCTCCGAAGCCGACCATCCCTGCATACTGAATGGTGGACGCTTCGCGCCGGCGCAGGTGACGAAGATCGGCGTCGACCCGAACGGCATTGCCGATATCGAGGCGCTGGCCGCCGCGCTCGCCGCGCATGACAAGGCCGCTGGTCTGCCGCTGGTGGCGATCCACGCCGCCAACAACGAGACCGGCGTTATCCAGCCGATCGGGCGCATCGGCGAGATCGTCAAGGCCGCCGGCGGGGTGCTGGTCGTCGACGCCGTGCAGGCTGCCGGGCGGATTCCGCTCGATATGTCAATTCCTTATGCCGATTATCTGATCCTGTCCTCGCACAAGATCGGCGGCCCGAAGGGCGTCGGCGCGATCGTGGCCGCATCCGACCTGATGATGCCGCGCCCGCTGATCAATGGCGGCGGCCAGGAGAAGAGCCACCGCGCCGGCACGGAAAACGTCGCCGGGATCGCCGGTTTCGGCGCTGCGGCGCGTGCCGCGCTGGCCAGTCTCGCCGACATGGACGCCATCGCGAGCCGGCGCGACGAGGTCGAGGCGATCGTGCGCGACCTCGCGCCAGACGCGGAAATTTTCGGAAATGGCGCTCCCAGGCTTGCCAACACGACATTCTTCGCTATTCCCGGCGTCAAGGCCGAAACGGCGCAGATCGCTTTCGATCTCGCCGGCGTCGCGCTGTCGGCGGGTTCAGCCTGCTCGTCGGGGAAGGTCGGGCCAAGCCATGTGCTGAAGGCGATGGGGCATGGCGACAGCCTGGGCGCCTTGCGCGTCTCGATCGGCCGTGCGACCGGCGCCGACGATATCGCGGCGTTTCGGGCGGCACTGGCCGGCATCGTCGCCCGCCGCGCGGGCAAGGAAGAAGCCGCCTGACGGCGGAGCATCGGAGCGAGAAACGCCTTGCGGTTCTCGGATTTCCGCTGCCTGAACAAGAATTCAGGCTTTAGGGCCTGGTAGAGCCGTGCGTTTTGTCCTGGCCGGGTGAATTTCCGGCGGACACGCACTATATGAAACTTACTCCGCCGCGAGTCCCTCCCTGGGACGCGATTTCGGCGGTGCCATAGTTTGAAAACTGCCGGGCCTTGACCCCGGCGTGGATGGAGAACGCTTATGCCTGCTGTGCAGGAGACGATCGATCGGGTTCGAAAGATCGACGTCGACCAGTATAAATACGGATTCCAGACAGAGATCGAGATGGACAAGGCCCCCAAGGGCCTTAGCGAAGACATCATTCGCTTCATCTCGGCCAAGAAGGATGAGCCGGACTGGATGCTGGAATGGCGTCTGGGGGCCTATCGCCGCTGGCTGACGCTGGAAGAGCCGACCTGGGCGCGCGTCCACTATCCGAAGATCGATTTCCAGGACATCCACTACTACGCCGCGCCGAAGAGCACGCCGGGGCCGAAGTCGCTGAGCGAGGTCGACCCCGAATTGCTCAAGGTCTACGAGAAGCTCGGCATTCCGCTCAAGGAGCAGGAAATCCTGGCCGGCGTGCAGAAGACCGATGCCTCGGAGCTCGAGGAAGCCAGCGACAACGTCTATAAATCGGGCCGCGTCGCGGTCGATGCCGTGTTCGATTCCGTTTCGGTGGTCACCACCTTCAAGAAGGAACTGGCGCAGGCGGGCGTCATCTTCTGCTCGATCTCGGAAGCGATCCGCGAGCATCCGGAGCTGGTGAAAAAATATCTCGGCTCGGTCGTGCCGACCTCCGATAATTTCTACGCGACGCTGAATTCGGCAGTGTTCACCGACGGCTCGTTCGTCTTCGTGCCCAAGGGCGTTCGCTGCCCGATGGAGCTGTCGACCTATTTCCGCATCAACGAGAAGAACACCGGCCAGTTCGAGCGCACGCTGATCATCGCCGAGGAGGGGGCCTATGTCTCCTATCTCGAAGGCTGCACGGCACCGCAGCGCGACGAGAACCAGCTGCACGCTGCGGTGGTCGAGCTGATCGCGCTCGACGATGCCGAGATCAAATATTCGACGGTGCAGAATTGGTACCCCGGCGACGCCGAGGGCAAGGGCGGCATCTACAATTTCGTCACCAAGCGCGGCGATTGCCGCGGCGATCGCTCGAAGATCTCGTGGACGCAGGTCGAGACCGGTTCGGCGATCACCTGGAAATATCCGAGTTGCATCCTGCGCGGCGACGATTCCAGCGGCGAATTCTATTCGATCGCGGTGTCGAACGGTTATCAGCAGGTCGATAGCGGCACCAAGATGATCCATCTCGGCAAGAACACGTCGAGCCGCATCATCTCCAAGGGCATTGCCGCCGGCTTCTCGCAGAATACCTATCGTGGCCAGGTCTCGGCGCATCGCAAGGCGACCAACGCGCGCAACTTCACCAATTGCGACTCGCTGCTGATCGGCGACCAGTGCGGCGCGCACACCGTGCCTTACATGGAAGCCAAGAATTCGACGGCGCAGTTCGAGCACGAGGCGACGACCTCGAAGATCTCCGAGGACCAGAAGTTCTACGTCATGCAGCGCGGCATCCCCGAGGAAGAGGCGATCGCGCTGATCGTCAACGGCTTCGTCAAGGACGTCATCCAGCAGCTGCCGATGGAGTTCGCCGTCGAGGCGCAGAAGCTGATCGGCATCAGCCTCGAGGGGAGCGTGGGGTGAAACTCTTCGGCCGTAAAACGGCGGCACTGCAAAGCTCGGAAGGGGTTCAGCAAGACGTTGAATCTCCTATGGCTGCGTGGTTTTCGTCCCTGGCTGGAAGACCTGCCTCGGATTTCGGAGGCCGGGAACGGATTTTCATGGAAATTTGGCGTCAATTCTGCGCTTTCCGGTCAGGCGTAGACGCATCTGAGCTAAGCTATTTTCACAGCACCTCGTGGTGGGGGGAATGGCGGGAATGGCCCGACTACGTGAGCGGTACACTGGGTGGTTTATCCGGCGTGGCTACCAAATCCGCTACCAAGCGGGAAGATAGATTTGACGTGGATACGTTGCACCTTGTCAGCAACTATCTGCCTGCAAAGGGAACCTGTCTTACTTGGTACGATAGGTTGAAATCGCTAGGTTTCGACTATGATCACGGACAAGCCGCAGAGCGGTTTGGTGGTGACTACACCGGCAACTTCAGGATGACGTTCTTCTACTTTGTCGATGAATCAATTTTTCTAAATGGCCGTAGGCTTCGTACCCAAGTCGATCCCGTTGAGGCGAGCAAATCCGCCGATCTTAAGGTCCGGCACAGTTATGTGCACAACGTGATCGATTTGGCTATGGAGTTCGGTGAATGGATCCACTTGGACGATCAGGGGAAGTTTGCCCTCACCCCCTGGCGAGTTAACTAGAGAAAAGAACAATGCTTGAGATCAGAAACCTGCACGCCCGCATCGTCGACGACGGCACCGAGATCATCCGCGGCCTGAATCTGACGGTGAAAGCCGGCGAGGTCGCCGCCATCATGGGGCCGAACGGCTCGGGCAAGTCGACGCTTTCCTATATCCTCGCCGGCCGCGAGGACTATGAGGTCACTGAAGGCGACATCCTCTATAACGGCCAGTCGATCCTGGAAATGGATCCGGCCGAGCGCGCCACCGCCGGCATCTTCCTCGCCTTCCAGTATCCGATGGAGATACCGGGCGTCGCGACCATGGAATTCCTGAAGGTGGCGATGAACGAGCAGCGCAAGGCGCGCGGCGAGGAACCGCTGAAGATCCCGGAATTTTTGAAGCGCGTGAAGGACGCCGCAGCCTCGCTCAACATGGACATGAACATGCTGAAGCGGCCGCTCAATGTCGGCTTTTCCGGCGGCGAGAAGAAGCGCGCCGAGATCCTGCAGATGAAGCTGCTTGAGCCGAAGCTCTGCGTTCTCGACGAAACCGATTCCGGCCTCGACATCGACGCGCTGAAGATCGTCTCGGACGGCGTCAACGCACTGCGCTCGCCGGACCGGGCCATCGTCGTCATCACCCACTACCAGCGCCTGCTCGAGCACATCGTGCCTGATACGGTGCACGTGCTCTACAGGGGCCAGGTGATCAAGTCGGGCGACAAGTCGCTGGCGCTCGATCTCGAGGCCAATGGCTATGCCGGCGTGATCGGGCAAGCCGCGTGACATGGGAGCGGTCGAGGCAAAAGTCATGAACATGCATGCACAGCCCCAGCGGACCTTGGCCGAGACGGCGCTGATCGACGCCTTCGGCGAACGGCTGTCGCTGCTGCCCGGCGACGGCGCGGTGATGGTCAAGCGCGACGATGCGATCGAGGCGATCAAGCACGGCCTGCCGACGCGCCGCGTCGAATCCTGGCATTATACGGACCTGCGCCGGCTGCTGACGTCGGTGCCGGCTTTCGAGGCCGGCGCCGTCGTCAAGGCGCTTGCGCCCGTTCTTGAAGGCTCGGCCGTGCTGCCGGTGCTGAACGGCGTCTCGCAGATGAAGCTAACGGAGATCGACGGCGTGACGGTGCAGCGCCTGTCGGAGAAGCTGACCGACGGCAGCGTCGCGCCCGGCCTGGATCCCTATGGCAGCGACGACGCGATCGGCGCGCTGAACACGGCTTTCGTCGCCGACGGCTATTTCGTCGATATTGCCGACGGCGCCGAGCTGGAAAAGCCGGTCGAATTGCAGAACCTGCAGGCCGGCGGCCAGTCGCATGTGCGGCTGCTGGCGCGTGTCGGCGCCGGTGCGAAGGCGATTGTCGTCGAGCGTCAGGCAGGCGAGGGCGACGAGGCGCTCGTCTCTTCGGTCAGCCAGCTCGTGATCGGCGACGGCGCCGAGGTGACCTGGCTCATCGTGCAGGAGCAGCCGGACACGGCCACGCATCTCGCCCAGTTCAAGGCGCATATCGGCAAGGACGCGAAGCTGACGCTGTTCGTCATGAACGCCGGCGGCAGGCTCGTGCGCCAGGAGGTCGTGGTCAGGACGACAGGCGAGGGCGCCGACTTCAAATTGCGCGGCATCAATCTTCTCGCCGGCGACACCCACACCGATGTGACCATGGTGCTCGACCATGCCGTGCCGCACACCACGTCGACCGAAGTGATCCGCAACGTGGTAACCGGCAAGGCGCGCGGCGTCTTCCAGGGCCGCATCAACGTGCATCAATACGCGCAGAAGACCAACGCCAAGATGGCCTGCAACACGCTGCTTCTGTCGGATGACGGCGAGTTCTCGACCAAGCCGGAGCTGGAGATCTTCGCCGACGATGTCGTCTGCGGCCATGGCGCGACGGTCACCGAGATCGACCACGATCATCTGTTCTACCTGATGGCGCGCGGCATCGACGAGAAGTCGGCGCGGGGTCTCCTGGTGAAGGCGTTCGTCGCCGAAGTGATCGAGGAATTGGACGACGAGGCGCTGGTCGAAGCGCTGGAAGCGCGGCTCGACGGCTGGTTTTCGACGCACGGCTAGCGCCTAACCTTCGCCCCTTGTGGGAGAAGGTGGATTGGCGCGAAGCGCCAAGACGGATGAGGGTGTTGGACGGAGTGAGGCGGTGCCTCGGAAGAGCTTGTGATGGACCAGAAGATCGAAACCGCTCCCTATGACGTCGAGGCGATCCGCCGCGACTTCCCGATCCTGTCGCGCCAGATCTATGGCAAGCCGCTGGTCTATCTCGACAATGGCGCCTCGGCGCAGAAGCCGCAGGTGGTGCTCGACACCATCCAGCACGCCTATTCCCAGGAATACGCCAACGTGCATCGCGGCCTGCATTTCCTGTCGAACGCCGCAACCGACGCTTATGAGAATGCGCGCAAGTCTGTGCAGCGGTTTCTCAACGCGCCAAGCACCGACAATATCGTCTTCACCTCCAACACCACCTCGGCGATCAACACGGTCGCCTATGGCTGGGGCATGCCGCGGATCGGCGAGGGCGACGAGATCGTGCTCTCGATCATGGAGCACCACTCCAACATCGTGCCCTGGCATTTCATCCGCGAGCGGCAGGGCGCGAAGCTCGTCTGGGTGCCGGTCGACGATCTCGGCGCCTTCCACATCGAGGAATTCGAAAAGCGCCTGAGCAACCGCACCAAGCTGGTCGCCATCACCCAGATGTCGAATGCGCTGGGCACGGTGACGCCGATCAAGGAGATCGTGCGCATCGCGCATGCGCGTGGAATTCCTGTCCTCGTCGACGGCAGCCAGAGCGCCGTGCACATGCCGATCGACGTGCAGGATCTCGACTGCGATTTCTTCGTCTTCACCGGCCACAAGGTCTATGGCCCGTCGGGCATCGGCGTGCTCTACGGCAAGAAGGACAGGCTGGAAGAGATGCGGCCTTTCATGGGCGGCGGCGAAATGATCGAGGAAGTGACGGAAGACATCGTCACCTACAACGAGCCGCCGCACCGCTTCGAGGCCGGCACGCCGCCGATCGTCCAGGCGATCGGCCTGGGCGCCGCGCTCGACTATATGGAGAAGGTCGGCCGTGAGCGGATCGCCGCGCACGAGGCGGACCTCAAGGCTTACGCGCATGAGCGGCTGCGGGCGATCAACTCGCTGCGCATCTTCGGCGACGCGCCCGGCAAGGGCGCCATCATCTCGTTCGAATTGCAGGGTATCCATGCGCATGATGTGTCGATGGTGATCGATCGGCAAGGTGTCGCGGTCCGGGCCGGAACGCATTGCGCCCAGCCGCTGTTGAAACGCTTCGGCGTCACCTCCACATGCAGGGCATCGTTCGGCATGTATAATACCAGAGCCGAAGTCGATGCTTTGGCCGAGGCCCTGGAAAAGGCGCGAAAGTTCTTCGGGTGATGATGATGGACGACATGAGCACCACCGCGGAAAAAGCGCCGGAAACGGCCGCGAACGGCATCGTTTCGGCCTCGGCGATCCCCGCCGACGAGCTGGCGCGGCTGACCGACGACATCGTTTCGGCGCTGAAGACCGTCTACGACCCGGAAATTCCGGCCGACATCTATGAGCTCGGCCTCGTCTACAAGATCGACATCGAGGACGACCGTTCGGTCAAGATCGATATGACGCTGACCGCGCCGGGCTGCCCGGTGGCCGGCGAGATGCCTGGCTGGGTCGAGAACGCCGTCGGCGCCGTCGAGGGCGTGTCCGGTGTCGAGGTCGCCATGGTGTTCGATCCGCCATGGACGCCCGACCGCATGTCGGAAGAAGCGCAGGTCGCGGTCGGGTGGTATTGAGGCCGATGGCCTTGCGCCAGTCGTAAAACTTCACCATTTTAGGTGAGAATCATTCGGCAGGCCTTGAACCTGCATGGAATGGAGAAGGAAAAAATATGGGACGCTTCGCCGTCATCACCATGACCGACAAGGCCGCCGACCGCGTGCGCGAGATCGTGGCTGCGCGCGATAGCGCGCATGGCATCCGGCTCGGCATCAAGAAAGGCGGTTGCGCCGGCATGGAGTACACGGTCGACCTTGTGACCGAGCCGAATCCCAAGGACGACCATATCGAACGCGACGGCGCGCATGTCTATGTCGCGCCGGAAGCCGCGCTCTTCCTGTTCGGCACCGAGATGGATTTCGAGCAGACCACGCTGCGCACCGGCTTCACCTTCAAGAATCCGAACCAGAGCTCGGCCTGCGGCTGCGGCGAATCCGTCGAGCTGAAGCCTGCCGACCTCAAGGCGCTTGCCGAGGCACGCGCCTCGGCCTGATCAGGCGCCAACGCTCCCGCTCAGTCCGGCAATGCGGCGATGACGACAAGCTCGACAACAAGATCTGGCTGCGCCAGGGCGACGACGCCGATTACCTCCGATGGCGGCGGGTTGTTGTAGCTGCAGTGCTTCGGGCAATGTTCGGCAAAGAATTCGTCCAGCACGTCCAGACGAAAGTTGGGTGAGCTGAGAACGCCGCCGGACGGAAAAGGCCCTTTGACGTAGAACGTCACCTTGACCAAATGATCAAGCGAGCTGCCAAGTTCCTCCAGGTCCGACTTGATGTTGGCCAGGATTTCGCGCCACTGCGTTGCCGCGTCGCCGACAGCACCGCCCTGGTGTTTCGAGGGATCGTAGTCGTCGACGGTGGCGGTGTTGCCGGACAGAAAAACATATCCCTTGGCGTCCGAGACGACCGTGCCCTTGCCCCAAGGCATCAAACGATCGCCTTTGAATTTCTTGTGCGTCGTGAGGTTCATTTCTGCCTCCTGTCGCCAAATGGTTGTCTTGATGCAATTCCGGGCGGAAAACTGCTGCGCAGCTTTGCTGGAATTGCCCTAATCAACCCACATCCCTGTCCGCCTGTGCCAGTCGGCGATCGATTCCTCCGGATAGACGTCGAATGCCTTGTCGTTCTTGCCGACGACCGGCTCGACCCAGTTCGCCTTGTATTTCAGCATCAGATGCACCTTTTCTGGCGGTGTCGGCAGGTCGGTGTCGATCGCCGAGGCGAAGGGGTGAACGAGGTCCGGCCACGTCGGGTCGTAGAGCCAGAGTGCTGCGCCGCATTTCCTGCAGAAATTGCGCTCGCCGGTCGAGACCTCGCAATGCGGATGCTCGTCGTCCTCGATCTCGGCCCGGTAGACGCCGAGATTGCGCTTGCCCCTGATATCAAGCGTCTCGTAGTCGGCGCCGAGATTGATGGCGAACCCGCCGCCGCCCTGCTGCTTGCGGCAGATCGAGCAGTAGCAGAGCATGAAGGGCACAGGCGTGTGGCTCTCCACCTCGAAGCGGACGGCGCCGCAGCGGCAGGAGCCTTTGAGCAGGACGGGCATGGCGGGAACTCCGTTTTCAGATTTCAACCTGTCAGCATGCTTTTGGTTGCGGCGATGACAAGGCCGGTGACGGATGAGATGATCGCGGCATGGACAATGCGCGTCTTGAAGAACTGTTCGAAAGCCTTGGACCGATCGCCATCCGAAAACTGTTCGGCGGCAAGGGCATCTATTGCGACGGCGTTATCGTCGCGGTCGTCGTGCGTGGCGAGCTGATGCTCAAGGCGGACGAGGAAACAATTCCCGACTTCGAAGCCGCCGGCTGCAAGCAATGGACCTATACCGGCTCGCGCCACGGCAAGGAGGTGGCGATGCCCTATTGGAGCATTCCCGACGAGGCCTTCGATGATCCTGACGAGATGGCAGTGTGGGCGCGGCGGGCTTATGAAGCGGGACGAAGGGCGGGGAAGTGAAAGTTAGAAATGCTGGCGGGACAGAGGGGGTGTGAAGGAACTCGGCCATTGCGGTTGGCCGGGCTGCCGCAACTTGAACGTTCTATAACGCCTTGGCGATCTCCGCCGCCAGCCGCGCATTGTTCTCGACCAGCGCGATGTTGGTCTTGAGGCTGCGACCGCCGGTCAGCTTCAGGATCTTCGACAGCAGGAACGGTGTCACCGCCTTGCCGGTGACGTTGAGCGCCTCGGCAGCCTTTTGCGCGGCCTGGATGTAGCCGTCCATCTCGGCGGCCGGGATTTCGTCATTCTGCGGCACCGGGTTGGCGACGAGGATGCCGCCGCCCAGGCCCAGCGCTTGGCGCGTTCTGTAGAAATGCGCGATGTCTTCCGGCGCATTGAGCGTCAACGGCGCGCGGAAGGGCGACTGCCTCGACCAGAAGGCGGGCATCGTCTCGCAGCCATGGCCGATAACCGGCACGCCGCGCGTTTCCAGCACTTCCAGCGTTTTCTCGATGTCGAGGATCGCCTTGGCGCCGGCCGAGACGACGATGACCGGCGTGCGCGCCAGCTCGTCGAGGTCGGCCGAGATATCGAAGCTTTTCTCAGCGCCCTTGTGGACGCCGCCAATGCCGCCGGTGGCGAACACTTTTATGCCGGCCATATGCGCGGCGATCATGGTCGCCGCAACCGTGGTGCCGCCGGTGCGCGTTTGAGCGACCGCGAAACCGAGATCGGCGCGCGACAGCTTCATGGCGTCACCGGTCATGGCAAGCGATTCGCGCTCGCCGTCGGAGAGGCCGACCTTGATACGGCCCTGGACCACGGCGATCGTCGCCGGTACCGCGCCGCCATCGATGATGATCTGCTCGACCTTGGCGGCCATGGCGCCATTGTCGGGGTAGGGCATGCCGTGGGTGATGATGGTGCTTTCCAGCGCCACCATGGGCCGGCCGGCGGCAAGCGCCTCCGCCACGGGCGGATGGATATCGACGAAGGGGCGGGCGGTATCAGGCGTCATGGCTGTCTCCGATCCGAAGGGATTGCTTCGGCAGTGGTGGCCCTATGCCACTTCCCGCGGCTCCGGCACAAGGGCAAGCGCCTGCGTGAAGTTGGCGATCGTGAAGGACGGCACGGCCTGCGGGCTCTCTATGGCGAGCATCGCCGCGGCAAGGCCTTCGCGCAGCGCGGCGCGCAGCGGCAGGCCGCGCAGCAAGGCGGCGACGGTTGCGCCGGTCAAGGCGTCGCCGGCGCCGGTCACGTCGGCCACCTTGCGCGGCGCGGGCGGATCGATCTCGAAGCTTCCGGTGTCGTCGAAGCCCAGCACTGGAGCGCTGCCGGACGTGACCGCGCCGGCATTCAGGCCTGCCCGCCTGAGCGCGTCGACGAGGGCCTTGCCGGATGGCTCGGCGCCGACCAGCGCGGCGGCTTCGCGGCGGTTCATGAAGAGCAGCGACAGGTTGTCGAGCAGCGGCGCCAGGCGGACGACCTTGGCCGGCGAGACGGCGATGGCGAAGACCGGCCGGCCGCCGGCAAGCGCCAGCAGACGCTCCAGCGCCGCCGTCGGCAGGTTGGCGTCGCACAGGATGGCGTCGGTGGCGGCGATCGCCTCGCGCACCTTGGCGCGCCTTATTTGTTTGGGGAAGGCTAGGTCGTAGAGCGCCATGTCGGCAAGCCCGACGATCAACTCGCCTTCGGCATCGATCAGCGCCGTGTAGCTCGGCGTCGTGCGGTCGAGGAACACCACCGAAAGGTCTTTTATCCCGGCGTTGTCGATCGCCGAGGCGACTGTGTCCGCCGCAGCGTCACCGCCACGCACCGAGATCAGCGAGGCCGACACGCCGCGCTTCACCACGCTGCGCAGCGCGTTGAAAACCACGCCGCCGACGTCCTCGCGCATGATGCCGGGATTCGAAGCCGCGGGCACATAGACGCCCGAGACCTGGCCGCGCCGGTCGATATGGGCGCCGCCGAGCGCCAGGATTGCTGGGGATGTCGGCATTTCGGGTCGGTGACTTTCGTTGATCGTGCGGCCGCACACTAGGTTTCTGCGCGTCGCCCTGCAATCGGGGTTGCGATTCGGACGGCCGGGTATCGAAATCTCTTCTGGACCGGTGGTTGCACTCCGCACCAGCCCTGGTGAGACAAAAATAGAACAAATCCAGATATTGATTATTTTTCAGATATTTGTTGCCCCTTGCCAAATGAGAACAAAAAAGGTACAAAACAAGCAGGGATCACGGATTGTCCGGCCTTCATTGACGACCAAGGGGTGATGTATCATGGCTCAGAATTCTTTGCGGCTTGTAGAGGATAAGGCAGTGGACAAATCAAAGGCTCTGGACGCGGCGCTGTCGCAAATCGAGCGCGCGTTCGGCAAGGGCTCGATCATGCGGCTCGGCGCCAACGAGCAGGTGGTCGAGATCGAAACCGTGCCGACCGGCTCGCTCGGCCTCGACATCGCGCTCGGCGTCGGCGGCCTGCCGCGCGGCCGCATCATCGAGATCTACGGGCCGGAAAGCTCGGGCAAGACAACGCTGGCGCTGCACACGGTGGCGGAAGCCCAGAAGAAGGGCGGTATCTGCGCCTTCGTCGATGCCGAGCACGCGCTCGATCCGGTCTATGCCCGCAAGCTTGGCGTCGACCTCGAAAACCTTTTGATTTCGCAGCCCGATACCGGCGAGCAGGCGCTGGAGATCTGCGACACGCTGGTGCGTTCGGGCGCCATCGACGTGCTGGTCGTCGACTCGGTGGCGGCACTGACGCCGCGCGCTGAAATCGAGGGCGAGATGGGCGATTCGCTGCCCGGTCTTCAGGCTCGCCTGATGAGCCAGGCGCTGCGCAAGCTGACCGCCTCGATCTCGCGTTCCAACACCATGGTCATCTTCATCAACCAGATCCGCATGAAGATCGGCGTCATGTTCGGCTCGCCCGAGACGACCACCGGCGGCAACGCGCTGAAATTCTACGCCTCGGTGCGCCTCGACATCCGCCGCATCGGCTCGGTCAAGGACCGCGACGAGGTCGTCGGCAACCAGACCCGCGTCAAGGTGGTGAAGAACAAGCTGGCCCCGCCCTTCAAGGTGGTTGAGTTCGACATCATGTATGGCGAGGGCGTGTCGAAGACCGGCGAGCTGATCGATCTCGGCGTCAAGGCCGGCGTCATCGAAAAGTCGGGCGCCTGGTTCTCCTACAATTCCCAGCGCCTCGGCCAGGGTCGCGAGAACGCAAAGCTGTTCCTACGCGACAATCCCGACACGGCGCGTGAGGTCGAGCTTGCGTTGCGCCAGAATGCCGGACTGATCGCCGAGAAATTCCTCGAGAATGGCGGCTCCGAAGGCGGCGACGACGGTTTTGAGGACGAGGCCGGCGCCTTGTAAAGGGCGTGCCCCGGGGATTTTGGGGTCCGCGTGGTCCGAGGGCGCCCGAGAGCAGTTGGTTGGCTTAGCCGGAGTTCGGCCACAATCCTGGTTTATCGGCTTGTGCTTATGTAATCGAGTTCTTGAGTACTGCGTACCCGAACCGCCGGCCTTCGCGCCGGCGGTTTTGCGTTTTGCGGGCGATGTTGAGCCGCCGCTCGTCGGCCGATTGGCCGCACTGCAATGAATTCAGGCAATGCGCTTTGGTCCATGCTTGTGCCTGTCGTTTTCCCAAAACCGCTTGCGCGGTTTTGAGCGACACGCCTGTTTTCCGTGTTTCTGGACAGGCACAAGAGCTATCGCTAAAAGGCCAATCTATCTTCTGAAACACCAAAGCCCATTTGCCGCCGGCCAGGCCGGCGGTTCTTGCGAAAAAGGCAGTATGCAATGAGTGGCGTGAACGACATCCGGTCGACATTCCTCGACTACTTCCGCAAGGAGGGCCACGAGATCGTCGCCTCCAGCCCGCTGGTGCCGCGCAACGATCCGACGCTGATGTTCACCAACGCCGGCATGGTGCAGTTCAAGAACGTCTTCACCGGGCTGGAGAAGCGCCCCTATTCGCGCGCCGCGACTGCGCAGAAGAGCGTGCGCGCCGGCGGCAAGCACAACGACCTCGACAATGTCGGCTACACGGCGCGCCATCTCACCTTCTTCGAGATGCTCGGCAATTTCTCGTTCGGCGACTATTTCAAGGAGCGCGCGATCGAGCTTGCCTGGAACCTGATCACCAAGGAATTCGGTCTGCCGAAAGACAAGCTCTTGGTCACCGTCTATCACACCGACGACGAGGCGGCGGGTTATTGGAAGAAGATCGCCGGCTTCTCCGACGACCGCATCATCCGCATCCCGACTTCCGACAATTTCTGGGCGATGGGCGACACCGGCCCATGCGGGCCGTGTTCGGAAATCTTCATCGACCGCGGCGAGCATATTTGGGGCGGCCCGCCCGGCAGCCCGGAAGAGGACGGCGACCGTTTCCTGGAATTCTGGAACCTGGTGTTCATGCAGTATGAGCAGGTGACGAAGGAAGAGCGCATCGACCTGCCGCGTCCCTCGATCGACACCGGCATGGGCCTGGAGCGCATGGCCTCCATCCTGCAGGGCGTCGAAAGCGTCTTCGAGACCGACCTGTTCAAGCATTTGATCGACGCGACGTGCTCGGCGCTCGGGCACGGCCACAACCAGGAGAATGCAGCATCCTTCCGCGTCATCGCGGACCACCTGCGCTCGTCCTCTTTCCTGGTGGCCGACGGCGTGCTGCCTTCCAACGAGGGGCGCGGCTATGTGCTGCGCCGCATCATGCGCCGCGCCATGCGCCACGCGCAGCTGCTCGGCGCCAAGGATCCGCTGATGTGGCAGCTGGTGCCGGCGCTGGTGCGCGAGATGGGCCAGGCCTATCCCGAGCTGGTGCGCGGCGAGGCGCTGATCACCGAGACGCTGAAGCTCGAGGAAACACGCTTCCGCAAGACGCTGGTGCGCGGCCTCGGCCTGCTTTCGGACGCGACCGAGACGCTCAAAGCCGGCGATATGCTGGACGGCGAGACCGCTTTCAAGCTCTACGACACCTACGGCTTCCCGCTCGATCTGACGCAGGATGCGCTGCGCCAGCGCAGCATCTCGGTCGATATCGCCGGCTTCACCGACGCGATGGAGCGGCAGAAGGCCGAGGCGCGCGCGCATTGGGCTGGCTCGGGTGAAGCCGCGACCGAGACGGTCTGGTTTTCCGTGCGGGAAAAGACCGGCGCGACCGAGTTCCTCGGCTATGAGACCGAGCAGGCCGAAGGCATCGTCCAGGCGCTGGTCAAGGACGGCAAAGCGATCGATAGCGCGTCCCAGGGCGACGCGGTCGCCGTGATCGTCAATCAGACGCCGTTCTATGGCGAATCCGGCGGCCAGATGGGCGATACCGGCGTGATCTCCGGCGAGGGCTTCTCGATCCAGATTTCCGATACGCAGAAGAAGGCCGACGGCCTGTTCGTGCATCTGGGCAAGGTGGCCAAAGGCACAGTCAAGACGGGTGTGGCTGTCGAACTCAAGGTCGACCACGCCCGCCGCTCGAAGCTGCGCGCCAACCATTCCGCGACGCATCTCATCCACGAGGCGTTGCGCGAGGTGCTGGGCACCCATGTCGCGCAGAAGGGCTCGCTGGTGGCGCCGGACCGGCTGCGCTTCGACATCTCGCACAACAAGCCGATCTCGGCCGACGAGCTCGAAGAGGTCGAGCGCATGGCCAACGAGATCGTCGTCCAGAACAGCCCGGTGACGACGCGGCTGATGTCGGTCGACGACGCCATCGCCGAGGGCGCCATGGCGCTGTTCGGCGAGAAATATGGCGACGAGGTGCGTGTCGTGTCGATGGGCACCGGCCTGCATGGCGCTAAGGCCAATCGTCCCTATTCGGTCGAACTCTGCGGCGGCACGCATGTGAAATCGACTGGCGATATCGGCCTTGTGCGCATCCTGTCGGACAGCGCGGTGGCGGCCGGCGTGCGCCGCATCGAGGCGCTGACCGGCGAGGCGGCGCGCAAGCATCTCGACGAGCAGGACAGGCGGCTGAAAGCCGCGGCGGCGACCTTGAAGATCTCGCCGGCCGATGTGCCGGCTCGCGTCGAAACATTGCTTGAGGAACGCAAGAAGCTCGAAAAGGAACTCAGCGAGGCGCGCAAGAAGCTGGCGCTTGGCGCCGGCCCGGCCGTATCCGATGCTCCGCCCACCAACGAGACCGTCGCCGGCGTCGGCTTTCTCGGCAAAGCAGTCAGCGGCGTCGCGCCGAAGGACCTGAAGCCGCTGGCGGACGCCGGCAAGAAGACGCTTGGCTCCGGCGTGGTCGTCTTTGTCGGCGCCGGCGAGGACAACAAGGCGAGCGTGGTCGTCGGCGTCACCGACGATTTGACCGGCCGCTTCAGCGCCGTCGATCTCGTGCGCGTCGCGTCCGCCGCGCTTGGCGGTCAAGGCGGCGGCGGCCGGCCCGACATGGCGCAGGCCGGCGGCCCCGACGCCTCCAGGGCCAACGACGCGATCGCGGCGGTGAAGGCGGCGCTGGAGGCGGCTTAAGGGAGCGAGACCGGCCCAGTTCGAGCCGGCTCCAGTCTGCCAAAGGCGGCGCTGCCCCTCATCTGCCTGCCGGCATCTTCTCCCCGTTGAACGGGGAGAAGGGCGCTGTCACATAGGCTTTCGCCAATAGCCAGCGTTGCAACCGCTTCTTTCTCTCCGTTTTTACGGGGAGAAATGCCCGACAGGGCAATGAGGGGCTGCGCCAGCGCCTCGCAAATTCGCTCGGCTAAGCGACCTTTTCCGTCCGCATAAAGCTCGGCCGTCCGGCTATCCGCGCATACCAATCGCGCATATCTGCAAACCTTGCCATCAGATCGCGCCCTTCCGCGACCTTGACGAAATAGGCGACGATCGGTGCCGCGTGCAGGTCGGCCAGTGTCAGTTGCTCGCCTAGCAGCCACGGCCCTTTCGCCTTCAGCGATGTCAAAACCTTGAGCACCGTCTCAGCCTGGCTCAGTCCGCTGGCGATCAGCTGCTCATCCGGTTGCGTTTTCTCCAGCCGCTCGACGGCGACGTCCCAGACCATGGCACGATAACCATAGGCGTCGAGCATGCCGCTGATCTGGACCATCCTGGCGCGGCCGCGCGCGTCGACCGGCTGCAAGGCCGGGCCGTCGAAGGCTTCGTCGACATAGCGCGTGATCGCACCGGTCTCGAACAGTCGAAAACCGTCGTGCTCGAAGGCCGGGATGCGGCCGAAAGGGTGATGTTCCAGATACCAGGCCGGGATGCCTTCGGCGGCGAAGATGTCGAGGGGAACGAGCTCGTAGCCGACGCCTTTCTCCTCCAGCGTCATCCGTGCGATGCGCACATAGACGCTGTAGTCCGCGCCGTAGAGAATTGGCTTGGCCATCGATCAGCGCTCCCCTCCGCTCGTCGGAGTACCAAAAAAGAAGGCTCCTTCCGGAGCCTTCGGTATGCCGAATGTGGGTTTACCCCATCGCTTTCTGCAAATTCTCGTCGATCTTGTCGAGGAAGCCGGTGGTCGAGAGCCAGGGCTGGTCGGGACCGATCAGCAGCGACAGGTCCTTTGTCATGAAACCGCTCTCGACGGTCTGGATACAGACCTTTTCCAGCGTCTCGGCGAAGCGCTTGAGCTCGGCATTGTCGTCGAGCTTGGCGCGGTGGGCGAGGCCGCGCGTCCAGGCGAAGATCGAGGCGATCGAATTGGTCGAGGTTTCCTCGCCCTTCTGATGCTGGCGGTAGTGGCGCGTCACGGTGCCGTGCGCGGCTTCCGCCTCCACCGTCTTGCCGTCCGGCGTCATCAGCACCGAGGTCATCAGGCCGAGCGAGCCGAAGCCTTGCGCCACGGTGTCGGACTGCACGTCGCCGTCATAGTTCTTGCAGGCCCAGACATAGCCGCCCGACCATTTCAGGCTGGAAGCGACCATGTCGTCGATCAGGCGGTGCTCGTACCAGAGTTTCCTTGCCTTGAACTCGGCCTCGAACTCCTTCTCGTAGACCTCCTGGAAGATATCCTTGAAGCGGCCGTCATAGGCCTTGAGGATGGTGTTCTTGGTGGACAGGTAGACCGGGAAATTGCGCAGCAAGCCGTAGTTCAGCGAGGCGCGGGCAAACTCACGGATCGACTCATCGAGATTGTACATGGCCATGGCCACGCCGCCGCCCGGCGCGTCATAGACGTCATGCTCGATGACCTGGCCGTCCTCGCCGACGAACTTGATCGTCAGCTTGCCTTTGCCGGGGAACCGGAAGTCGGTGGCGCGGTACTGGTCGCCGAAGGCATGACGGCCGACGACGATCGGCTTGGTCCAGCCCGGCACCAGGCGCGGCACGTTCTTCATGATGATCGGCTCGCGGAAGATGGTGCCGCCGAGAATGTTGCGGATGGTGCCGTTGGGCGACTTCCACATCTTCTTCAGCTTGAATTCCTCGACGCGCGCCTCGTCGGGGGTGATCGTCGCGCATTTCACGCCGACGCCCCATTTCTTGATGGCATTGGCCGAATCGATCGTCACCTGATCGTTGGTGGCGTCGCGGTGCTCGATGCCGAGATCGTAATATTCCAGCTTCAGGTCGAGATAGGGGTGGATCAGCTTGTCCTTGATGAACTGCCAGATGATGCGGGTCATCTCGTCGCCGTCGAGCTCGACGACCGGGTTCGCCACCTTGATCTTCGCCATGGAAAGAATGCCTCGTTGCTGGGGGATCTGAACGGCCTTGCCCGCATGGCTTCGGCCGGGGATGCGGAGCGTATATCAAAGGCTTTTTCAGCGCGCAAACCGCGATCCGCGCCGGGGCAGACGGGTGCCGCTGTTGTGAATGCTTCATTTTTCGATCCGGATGTGGCAGGGGACGCCGAAACGCCGCAAACCCCGGTTACCCACAACCCATGCCAGCCATCGAAGACACAACCAAGACCGGACCGGCGATCATCCTGGTCGAGCCACAGCTCGGCGAGAATATCGGCATGGTCGCGAGGGCCATGGCGAATTTCGGCTTATCCGAGCTCAGGCTGGTCAACCCGCGCGACGGCTGGCCGAGCGAGAAGGCGCGCGCGGCCGCCAGCCGCGCCGACCATGTCATCGACGCCACCAGGGTGTTCGACGATCTGCCCTCGGCGGTCGCCGACCTGAACTTCGTCTTCGCCACGACAGCGCGCGAGCGCGACGGCTTCAAGCCGGTGCGCGGTCCGGTGGAAGCAGGCAGGGCGCTAAGGGCGCGCAGCGAGGCCGGGCTGCGCACCGGTATCCTGTTCGGCCGCGAGCGCTTCGGCCTTTACAATGACGAGGTCGGGCTCGCCGACGAGATAGTCACCTTTCCGGTCGATCCCGGCTTTTCCTCGCTCAACATCGCCCAGGCGGTGCTGCTCATGTCCTATGAATGGATGAAGTCGGGCCTCGCCGACGAGACCCAGACCAACTTCTCCGGGCCGGAGCTGGTACCGGCGCCCAAGGAGCAGCTGCACAGCCTGTTCGCCTACCTGCAAAACGCGCTGGAAGCGCGCGGCTATTTTCGCCCAGAAGAAAAGAAGCCGAAGATGGTCGACAATCTGCGCGCAGTGCTGACGCGCCCGGGCTTCGCCGAGCCCGAGCTCAAGGTGCTGCGCGGAATCATTTCCTCGCTCGACAGGTTTTCGCCGGCCATGCCGCGCGGCGACGGCTCGCCCGGCGACGATCCGAGACGATTGCCGGCCGGCGCGCGCAGTCGCGCCAAAGACGAAGAAAGTTAAGATCGGTAAGCTGTGAGCATTTGAAGTAACCGAATTTTATTCGGTTGCGCCTCATCCTTGCTGCAATAGTGGGGGTGGCACATGTTTACGTCCAATATTGGTCGACTGCGCTTTTTCCTTTACTCTCTCGGTCTCGCCGTAGCCGAAACCGTGGTGATCGTCATCTGCATTGTCAGCACGATCGGTTTCGAAGGGCTGCTCAATTCAGGGCCGGGTCCGTCGCGCCAGGGCATGGCAGGCGCGGTTCTCATCGCCTCTCTCATCTTCGTCGCGCTTCGCGGCAACATCGCCTCGCGCCGCACCCGCGACGCCAACGGACGCCGCTGGATCCTGTGGGCCTACATCGCCCTTTCGGCCGTCTACGCCCTTCTGCAGGCAGGCGTGCTGCTGGTCGTCAAATTCGGCGACCCCGAGAGCATTCCGGGCGGGCTGAACCTGCTTGGGTTTTCGGTATTCGGCCTCTGGTGCACGATTTGGTGGGCGAAGCCCGTCGCGGGCAGCAACATCGATGAGTTGACCGATGTCTTCGACTTCGATGGCCCGCTGCCGGCATCGACGCGCGCTGCACACGCCGCTGCGCCGGCCGCTCCGCGCGCCGCGGTTGCCGCTTCAGCCGCTCACATTCCGCCCGCGCCGCAGCCCTTCGGCAGGCCGCGCCCCGCCGGCTTTGGCAAGCGCGGGATATGAGTGAGATAGAGCATGATGTCGTCCGAAAACCGCTTGGCACTTTTCGGCATCATGTTCTAGCGACTGCGCAAAAGCTGCTCGCATTCGCCTCTTCAAGACCACGATCATTCGCGATAGAAGCGCGTCGGTCCAATTCCGGGCCTGTCGTTTCTCATAACCGGATGACAATGAGCGATCGATCAAGCGAGCGCCCGATCCTGATGTTCGATTCCGGCGTCGGCGGGCTGACCGTGCTGCGCGAGGCACGCGTGCTGATGCCCGACCGCCGCTTCGTCTATGTCGCCGACGACGCGGCGTTTCCCTATGGCGCCTGGGAAGAGCCGGCGCTCAAGGAACACATCCTTGCGCTGTTCGGCAAATTGCTCGACCGGCTCCAGCCGGCGATTTCGGTCATTGCCTGCAATACAGCCTCGACGCTGGTGATCGATGCGCTACGCGACAAATTCCCCGGCCATCCCTTTGTCGGCACCGTTCCGGCGATCAAGCCGGCGGCCGAACGCACCCGCTCCGGCCTGGTATCGGTGCTGGCGACGCCGGGCACGGTGAAGCGCCAGTACACGCGCGACCTGATCAGCAAATGGGCGCAGAAATGCCATGTGCGCCTGGTCGGCAGCGATCGGCTGGCGGGGCTCGCCGAGATCTATATGCGCCAGGGTTTCGTCGACGAAGAAGCCGTGCGTGCCGAAATTGCGCCCTGCTTCATCGAGCGCGACGGCAACCGCACCGACATCGTCGTGCTTGCCTGCACGCATTACCCGTTTCTCGCCAACCGCATGCGCAAGACCGCGCCCTGGCCGGTCGACTGGATAGATCCGGCCGAAGCGATCGCGCGGCGCGCCATGTCGCTGCTTGAACCCGTTGGGGACACATCCGGCGTAAGTGAGCCCGATCTTGCCGTCTTCACCTCGGGCAAGGTGGATTTCGCCACGAGGCGGCTCATCCAGGGCTTTGGACTGACCGCGCCTTAGCGCTCAAGCCGGCGCGGCAGGTTCGAAGACGATGCTGCGTTGATCCGGATCGGCCGAAACCAGCCTTAGCGTCAGGCCGTCGCCCTGTCTGAGCCCTGAAGCCTTCACGCTGGCAACGACCGGCATGTCGGCAAGCTGCACGCGCACGCCACGGTCGACGAAGTCGGTGACGACGGCCTCGAACGTCTCGCCCTCATGTCCCTTGAGCATGACCGCCTCGGCAAGGTCGATTGCCGCGTGGCTGATCTGCGAGGCACGGGCATCCGCGCGCCCCATCACCTTCGGCAATCTGGCGAAGGCGTCGGTGACGGCCTGCGGCACGGGCTGGCCATTGGCGATCGCCAGCGCGCAGCGCAGGACGTAGCGATCGGCCAGCCGCCTGAGCGGCGCGGTGGCGTGGGCATAGGTCGCGGCCATCGCCTCATGCCAGGGGACGGTGCCCTCCTGATAGGGTTGGTAGGACGCGCCGTTGCCTGCGCGGCGGATTTCCAGCATTAGCGCCGCCTGTTTCGGGTCGGCCGGATCGAGCGTGCGTTGATAGTCGCGCAAGCTGGTGGAGGCCGGCCAGGACAGGCCGAGCGCCTGTGCCGCGTTGCGCAGCCGTTGCACCTTTGAGGCGTCCGGCCCCGGCATCACCCGGAACAGTCCGGTCTTGTGGGCCAGCATGGCGTCGGCAATCGCCATATTGGCGGCCAGGGAAAGTGCTGCATTGTCCTGCTCGGATTGCAGCAGCGGCCTGAACGAAAGCCGGAACGTGCCGTCGACGAGCCTTTCCACCTCCTGCTCGGGCGGATCGACGCGCGAAGCGCCGCGGCGTTGTTCGTTTGCCGCCATACGCCGCGCCAGTTCCGCGAAGCCGGCCGGAACGTCGGCGGCCCGCACGCTGTCATAGGCGAGCTTGGCGCGGCTTTGGATGATGGCGCGCTCCGCGCCATCCAATTTCACCGCACCGTCCTCGGCGACCCGAACGGTGAAGACGACTGCCGGACGCGGCCCATCGGGCAACAGGCTTGCCGCGGCCTCGGCGAGCACCGGCGGGTAGAGCCCGGCCCTGCCGTCCGGCAAGTAAAGTGTCTCGCCCCGGCCCCAGGCTTCGAGATCAATCGCGTCGCCGTCCTCGACGAACCAGGCCACGTCGGCAATGGCATAGTGCAAGAGAAGATCGCCGCCGCTGGCCTCGATCGAGAAGGCCTGGTCGAGATCGGTGGAACTCGCCGGATCGAGCGTGACGAAGGGCATTGCCGTCCGGTCGGCATGCTGGTCGGGCACACGCTTTGCCGCCGCCTCCGCCGCGGCGATTACCGCAGCCGGAAATCCATCCGGCACGTGGAATTCTGCGCGGATTTCCGCAAGGCCGGTGGAAAGCGCCTGTGAGGGATCGTTCAGGGATTTCATGCAACCGTCCTACACTGGCATTCCGGGCGCGGGAAGGCTTGCCAGGATCCCGCCAAGGTCGGCCGCCTAATGGCCAACTCACGCAGCCGGCGGGCCGAGCCGCTGCCGCTGGAACTGCCGCTTCAGCCCGGCGTTTCTTCTCACAGCAAAGGGAGAAACCGCCATGCCCGCCAAATCGCAAGCCCAGCAAAAGGCCGCCGGCGCAGCGCTGTCCGCCAAGCGCGGCGAGACGAAGAAGAGCGAGCTCAAGGGCGCTTCGCGCGAAATGTATGAATCGATGAGCGAAAAGCAGCTCGAGGAGTTCGCCGAGACCAAGCGCAAAAGTCTGCCCAGCAAGAAGTCGTAGGTCGAATGAAAGGCCCGCGGCGTCGGCCGCGGGCCTCCGTCAACTCTTTTTTTGGCGCAAGATGAGCTAGCGGCGCCACCAGCAGCGTTTGATCTTGTAGCGGATGACGTGGCGATGGCCGTGGCGCCAGACCACTCTTTTCGTCACCACGACGCGGCATATCTGCCTGTGGCCGCTCCAATGCCTGGCCATGGCAGGTTCCGGGGTCATGACCGCCATAGACCCCGCCAATACAGCGGCCCCGGTCAGGGTAAGGAAGAACTTCTTCATGGGAATTCGGACTCCTCTGCTCCAGTCCCTTCATTTAAGATGGCAGAGCAGGGCAGCTCCTTGAAAGCACAAGCCGCTCTGCTGCCGACGGCCTTCGCCACAACCGGCACCGCACGCCACGCGGGAAATTATCGGGTTGCGACCCGCGCTGCCAGCCGTAAGCTTGACACCGGTTAAATCTCTGTTTAACAGGCCCACCAACACCGGGTGGCGACGCCCGGTGGTTTCTTTTGACGTGTCCCGTGGGTTTTCCGTCGCTTTGCGTAGAAAACCCTGTCAGGTCTCGAAAACGGAGGCCAGAGGAGGGCGCGTTTCCTTCGCCCGGAGCCATGGGGCTCCGGGTATATTGTTTTGAAAGGGAATGCGATGAGCAAGCGCGAATCCGCGAAATACAAGATCGACCGCCGTCTCGGCGAAAATATCTGGGGCCGCCCGAAGTCCCCGGTCAACAAGCGTGAATACGGCCCCGGCCAGCACGGCCAGCGCCGCAAGGGCAAGCTTTCCGACTTCGGCCTGCAGCTGCGCGCCAAGCAGAAGCTGAAGGGTCACTATGGCGATGTTTCGGAAAAGCAGTTCCGCAAGGTTTATGAAGAGGCCAACCGCCGCAAGGGCGATACTTCCGAGAACCTGATCGGCCTGCTCGAGTCGCGTCTCGACGCGGTGGTCTACCGCGCCAAGTTCGTGCCGACCATCTTCGCCGCCCGTCAGTTCGTCAACCACGGCCATGTCAACGTCAACGGCAAGCGCACGAACATCGGCTCGTATCGCTGCAAGCCGGGCGACGTTATCGAGGTGCGCGAGAAGTCGAAGCAGCTCGTGATCGTGCTGGAATCGGTCGCTCTCGCCGAGCGCGACGTGCCGGACTACATCGAAGCCGACCACAACAAGATGACCGCGACCTTCGCTCGCGTTCCCGGCCTTTCGGACGTTCCGTTCGCCGTGCAGATGGAACCGAACCTGGTCGTCGAATTCTACTCGCGCTGATCGACATCAATCAGCCGGTGCATCCAAGGCCGCCTTTCGAGGCGGCCTTTTCTTTGGCGGTCAGGTCCGCTAAGCCGGGCGCCAACAGAACCATGGGGCCGGCGCCATGAATATGCTGCCAGATGTCAAATCCCTCGAGGCGATCGACGATGAGACCGACGGCGGTTTCCACCCGCTGTTCCGCGACGTGCCGTCCTCGGTCGAGTTCAACAAGCTGCGCAAGCGGCTGTTGAGGCTCACCCGCCAGGCGATCGAGGATTTCGCCATGGTGAAGCCGGGCGAACGCTGGCTGGTGGCGCTGTCGGGCGGCAAGGATTCCTACGGCCTGCTGGCGCTTTTGCTCGACCTCAAATGGCGCGGCCTGCTGCCGGTCGAGCTGCTTGCCTGCAATCTCGACCAGGGCCAACCGAATTTCCCGAAGCACATCCTGCCCGGCTATCTCAACGCCAACGGCATTGCCCACCGCATCGAATACCAGGACACCTATTCGGTGGTGACCGACAAGCTGCCGCAGGGCAGCACCTATTGCTCGCTTTGCTCCCGGCTGCGGCGCGGCCATCTCTACCGCATCGCGCGCGAGGAAGGGTGTTCGGCGCTGGTGCTTGGCCATCACCGAGAGGACATCCTCGAAACCTTCTTCATGAACCTGTTCCATGGCGGGCGTCTCGCCGCCATGCCGCCCAAGCTCCTCAATGACGAAGGCGACGTCATGGTGCTGCGGCCGCTCGCCTATAGCGCCGAGGCCGACCTCGAAAAATTCGCCAACGCGATGAAATTCCCGATCATCCCGTGCGACCTCTGCGGCAGCCAGGAAGGGCTGCAGCGCAACGCCATGAAGGCGATGCTCGACGACATCGAGAAGCGCATGCCGGGCCGCAAGGACACGATGATCCGCGCGATGGCCAATGTAAGGCCCTCGCATCTCATGGACAGGAAGCTGTTCGACTTCGCGGGCCTCGATGCAAACCCGGGACAAGACATTTCTGATGCGATTTGACGATAACGCGATCGACTGGCTGGCCGAGCTTCTCGCCGGTGCCGCAAACGCCGAAATCATGCCGCGCTTCCGCCGGCTGGGCGAGGGCGACGTGCGCCAGAAGACGTCCGCCGCCGACCTCGTCACCGAGGCGGACGTCAACGCCGAAAGGCTGATCACCGCCCGGCTGCGTGAACGTTATCCGGACGCCATGGTGGTCGGCGAGGAAGCCTGCTCCGATAACCCGGCGCTGCTGTCTGGCCTTGGCGATGCTGCGCTTGCCTTCGTCATCGATCCGGTCGACGGCACCTTCAATTTCGCTTCCGGCGTGCCGCTGTTCGGCGTCATGGCCGGCGTCGTCGTCAACGGCGAGACCGTCGCCGGCATCATTCATGACCCGGTGGGCAAGGACTGGCTGATCAGCGCCAAAGGCGCCGGCAGCCATATCCGCCATGCGCATGGCGCGCTGGAGAAGGTTCGCGTCGCGGCGCCGGTGCCGATGTCGCAGATGACCGGTTCCGTTTCCTGGCAGTTTCTTCAAGAGCCCGAACGCTCGCGGCTCGCCCGCAACCAGACCAAGACGCTGTCGCAATTCGCCTATCGCTGCGCGGCGCATGAATACCGGCTTCTGGCCAGCGGCCACGCCCATTTCGTGCTCTACAACAAGCTGATGCCGTGGGATCATCTCGCGGGCGCGCTGATCCACCAGGAGGCCGGCGGCTACGTCGCGCGCGTCGACGGCAGCGCCTACCTGCCCTCGCATGTCGATGGCGGCCTGCTGGTGGCACCGGACAAGCAAAGCTGGGACGAGTTGCGACACGAGCTCTGGGCCGAGTAGGGGCCCGTGCCGGCTCTGGCCGGCAAGGGTGCCGGCCACACAGCGTCTAATGCAGATCGGTGACGTGCCCCGATACTGGGGGATTGTGGGGCTGGAACATCTTGCCACGCTCGGCGATCAGGATCATCAGCAAAGCGGCGACCGAGACGCTGCAGAAGCCGGCGGCCAGAGGGGTAACCGTGCCATTATAGGCCTGGCCGATCGCCGCGCCGATGAGGGCACCGAGGAAGGTCTGCATGAAGCCCAGGATGGACGCGGCGGTGCCGGCGAGCTCGCCGAGCGGTTCCATGGCCAGGGCATTGAAATTCGCGCCCAGTCCGCCGAATGGCAGCATCGCGCCGGCAAAGAAGGTGACGAAGAGCCAGAGCGGCATCTGCATCTCCAGCGAGACCACCAGCCAGGCAAGGCTGATGCACAGGAAGACAAGCAGCGCGCCTTGCGATAGGCGGCGCATGCCGATCTGTCCGACCAGCCGCGAATTCAGATAGTTCGAGAAAGCCAGCACGCCGGCGACGCCGGCAAAGATCAGCGGGAACAATTCGCCGACATGGAAGATGTCGATATAGATCTGCTGGGCCGAGCTGATGAAGCCGAACATGGCCGCGAAGATGAAGGTGCTGGCAAAGGCGTAGCAAAGCGTGAGGCGGTTGGTGAGCACGATGCGGAAGCCGCCGGCGACGGAGCTTACCGTCAGCGGCCGGCGATATTCCGGATGCAGCGTCTCGGGTAGGCGCAACAGCGCCCACGCCGACACGACCAGCGCACCGATGGCCATGGTGACGAAAATCCAATGCCAACTGGCAAACAGCATGACGAACTGGCCGATGCCGGGCGCGACCACCGGAATTGCCATGAACACCATGAAGATCAGGGACATCACCTCGGCCATGCGCCGCCCTTCGAACGTGTCGCGCACGATCGAGACGGCGATGACGCGGGTCGCCGCCGCGCCGAAGCCTTGCATCAGGCGGCAGGTCAGCAACAGGGCGAAACTCGGCGCGACGGCGGCGGCAGCCGCGGCGGCGACGTAGACGACAAGGCCGAAGACCAATGGCGCACGGCGCCCGAAGCGATCCGAAATGGGTCCGAAGAAAAGCTGTCCGCCGCCGAAGCCAAGCATATAGGCGGTGATCACATATTGGCGGTGGTTCTCGCTCTCGACGCCGAGCGAGGCGCCGATCTGCTGAAGCGCCGGCAGCATGATGTCGATGGCCAGGGAGTTGAGTGCCATGAGCGCCGCGCAGAGCGCGATGAATTCCCAGCGCGGAATGGGCAAGCTTGTTGCCGATTGCTGCGCTGCTGCCTGCTTGTCCACCGCGAAATCCGATTCTTCAAACGAACATGCGCCGGATTACCGGCGCATCCATTCGTCTCGTTCTCAAATCCGAGAACTACAATGCCGAGGTGGGGGCGGCCCCGGAAGCTAGTGTCCGCCGGCCGGTCGCCGACGCAATCCGATCAGGCGGCGCCTTTGACGCTGACGCCCTTTTCGACCAGGAAGTCCTGCAATTCACCGGCTTGGAACATCTCGCGCACGATGTCGCAACCGCCGACGAATTCGCCCTTCACATAGAGCTGCGGGATGGTCGGCCAGTTGGAATAATCCTTGATGCCCTGGCGCAATTCGGCCGAGTCGAGCACGTTGACGCCTTTGTAGTCGGCCCCGATATAATCGAGGATCTGCACCACCTGGCCGGAGAACCCGCATTGCGGGAAGCCGGGGGTGCCCTTCATGAAGAGCACGACGTCGTTGCTCTTCACTTCATTATCGATGTAGTCGTTGATGCCGGTCATGGACAATCCTTTCATGCCTGTGGGAGTCAGGCTCGAAGCATGTCCTTCAAATAAACCCATAGGTTGGCTGAAACAAGACGTTAGCCGTGACGCTGGCCCAATGGCGCAAAAGTCGGCGCGGTTTGGGCCAAACCGAGTGACGGTGGATTCGTAGTGATGAATCTGAGCTTGGTGCCCGACGCGGAAGACGTCTCCCGGCCCAGATCTGCCCCTCGGAGCTGTGACCCGTTGCGCATATCTTCACCAAGCGCGATGATCTCCACTGCGCCAAGCCGGCGTGTGGGCATTTGGAGGCGAATGCGGCATGTCCGGTTTCGATATCGGCTTCGTGATCTTCCCTGGAATCACGCAACTCGACTTTACTGGCCCGTTTGAAGTCTTGAGCCGGCTTGGAACGCCTGCCTCGATCTCTGCGGCCAGCAAGTTCCCTCAATCGAGAACCCACGTTGTCGCGAAGACCATGCTACCGGTTTCGAGCGACCGCGGTCTCGGCATCATGCCCACCTGCACGTTTCAGAGCTGTCCCCAGCTAGACCTGATTTGCCTGCCCGGTGGCGCAGGCGTCGTAGAAGCTCTCGCCGATTTCGAGACGATCGATTTCATTCGCCGCCAGGGCGAGCAGGCAGAATATGTAACCTCTGTTTGCATGGGCGCCTTTCTTCTTGGTGCAGCCGGGTTGTTGAAGGGACGTAGGGCTGCGACACATTGGGCCTACGTCGATCTGCTCCCCTTGGTCGGCGCCAGTCACGAAAAGGGCCGGGTAGTGCGCGACGGCAATGTCTTCACCTCGGGCGGCGTCACTTCGGGGATTGACTTCGCATTCCGCATCGTCGCCGAACTTGCTGGACCGGAGGTCGCGCAAGCCATCCAACTCGGGATCGAGTACGACCCGTCTCCTCCCTTTGATTCAGGTCACCCTGACAAGGCATCCGAGGCGGCCATCGCGCTCATGGTTCAACGCAACGAAAAGGCCTACACGGGGATTCGCGAAGGACTCAAAAAATTGGTCATCCCCGGCAAATTTCCGCGCTAAGGGACCTACAACTCCAATACGAGCCGTCAGATTTCAAGCACTAGTCCGGAACGCTGGTCTGCAGCGCCAGAGCATGCAGGACACCGCCCATCTTGCCCTTCAGCGCGTCATAGACCATCTGGTGCTGCTGGACGCGGCTTTTGCCCCGGAAACTCTCGGCCACCACTTCGGCCGCATAATGATCGCCGTCGCCGGCCAGGTCGCGGACGGTCACTTTGGCGTCGGGAATGCCTTCCTTGATCAGTTTTTCGATGTCGTGGGCATCCATTGCCATGGCAAAATCCTGTTTCAAGCGGGCAGGCTGTGTGGTGTGACTCGGGGTAGAGCCTAGAACCTTTCCAGCCCGGATTGAAGCCGTTCCGTCGCAGAAGGAAGCCTAGGAATTATCCGGGCTCGGATGAACCACACCGTCCTCGCTGATGTCATCGCGCGTCGAATAGGCGCGGCCGAGGCTGAAGACCAGCACGTAGAGCGGGACGTTGATCAGCAGGCCGACGATGGGAAGATAGCTCGTCATCCGCCATGCAGTTGAGAAGAAGGCCTGACCGTAGCCGTCGCAGATCAAGGACGAGCCATAGTCCCAAACCGCCCCGACCGCGGCGGCAACGGCAAAGAGCTTGATGCAGGTCGCGATGTGCTTTGCCCGCGCCGGCTCCGGAGAAAACCTGTTCCACAGCACGAGGCAGGCGATTGGAACCGCGTAGATCAGGCTCTGCACGATGAGCATCGGCAGCGTGCCGTTTGCCGCCGCCAGGAACTCGGCGCGGGTTTCTAGCCGGGGGCAGACCTCGCTCGAGGTCGTCGACAGCAGGAACAGGGCGAACGGTCCGAGAAACCAGAAGAAGAACAGAGACGGCCAGAAGACGACTGCGACCAGCGCCCTGGCGGTTAAATCATGTCGCATAAAAAAGGATTTATGCGACATGATTTAGGTCTTTTGTCGTAGGCATGTCTTTTTCCCGAAACCGCTGCACACTTTCGGGAGACATGTTTCTGGTCAACTGGCCTGATCCATGAAGCGCGGGAACCAGCCCTCATGGGCGGCGGTCAATTCACTGACCGGGATCGGCCGTGCGTCACCCAGCTTCAATTCACGTCCGCCGGTGGTGCCGATCCATGGCGCGAAGATGCCGAGCTTGCTCTGCTCCTCGCGGATCCTGTCCCATTCGCCGCTTTGCGGGTCGATCGATAACGTCAATAGATAGCGGCCTTGGTCCTCGCCGAACCAGACCGGAATCGGGTCGGTGCCGGTGAGGCCGGGGATGGTGGCGCCGATGCCGGAGGCCATAGCCATTTCGGCCAGCGCTACCGCCAGGCCGCCGTCGGAGACATCGTGGGCCGATGTCACGATGCCGGAAGCGATCAGCGAGCGCACATGGTCGCCGACGCGCTTCTCATGCGCGAGGTCGACGGGCGGCGGCGGACCGTCGGCGCGGCCATGGATGTCACGCATATAGGCGGACTGGCCGAGATGGCTGCCCCATGTCGGTGGCGCGCCGACAAGCACGATCATCTGGCCCTCGGCAGCAAAGCCGATGCGCGCCATCTTCGACCAGTCGGCGATGAGGCCGACGCCGCCGATCGTCGGGGTTGGCAGGATGCCGCGGCCATTGGTTTCGTTGTAGAGCGAGACATTGCCCGACACGATCGGGAAGCCGAGCGCGCGGCAGGCATCGCCGATGCCTTTGATGGCGCCGACGAGCTGACCCATGATCTCCGGCCGCTCCGGATTGCCGAAATTGAGATTGTCGGTGGCAGCAAGCGGCAGGGCGCCCGTTGCCGTCAGGTTGCGCCAGCATTCGGCCACAGCCTGCTTGCCGCCTTCGTAAGGATCGGCCTCGCAGTAGCGCGGCGTGACGTCGGAGGAAAAGGCCAGCGCCTTGGTCGGGTGACCTTCGACGCGCACGACGCCGGCATCGCCGCCTGGAAGCTGCAACGAATTGCCCTGGATCAGCGTGTCATACTGCTCCCACACCCAACGGCGCGAAGAGAGGTCCGGTCCGCCCAGCATCTTGAGCAACGCGTCGGCGACATCGGCCTTCGGCGCGTCGTTTGCGGCAAGCGGCGCCGGCTTCTTCGCTTCGACCCAGGGGCGGTCATATTCCGGCGCCTGGTCCCCCAGGTCCTTGATCGGCAAATTGGCGACCTCGTCACCCTGATGGATGACGCGGAAGCGCAGATCATCGGTGGTCTTGCCGACGATGGCGAAGTCGAGCCCCCATTTGCGGAAGATCGCCTCGGCCTCCTCTTCCTTTTCCGGGCGCAGCACCATCAGCATGCGCTCCTGGCTTTCCGACAGCATCATCTCATAGGCGCTCATGCGCTCCTCGCGCACCGGCACCTTGTCGAGGTCGAGCTCGATGCCGAGATCGCCCTTGGCGCCCATCTCGACCGCCGAGCAGGTGAGGCCGGCCGCACCCATGTCCTGGATGGCGATGACGGCGCCCGACGCCATCAGCTCGAGACAGGCCTCCAGCAGACATTTTTCGGTGAAGGGATCTCCGACCTGCACGGTCGGCCGCTTCTCCTCGATCTTGTCGTCGAATTCGGCCGAGGCCATGGTGGCGCCGCCGACGCCGTCGCGCCCGGTCTTGGCGCCGAGATAGACGACCGGCAGGCCGACGCCCTTGGCCCGCGACAGGAAGATGGCGTTGGTCTTGGCGAGACCCGCCGCGAAGGCGTTGACCAGAATGTTGCCGTTGTAGCGAGCATCGAAATTGACCTCGCCGCCGACGGTCGGCACGCCGAAGGAATTGCCGTAGCCGCCGACGCCCGAAACCACGCCCGCGACAAGGTGCCGGGTCTTGGGATGATCCGGCGCGCCGAAGCGAAGCGCGTTCATCGCAGCCACCGGCCGGGCGCCCATGGTGAAGACGTCGCGCAGGATGCCGCCGACGCCGGTCGCGGCACCCTGATAAGGTTCGATGTAGGAGGGGTGGTTATGGCTCTCCATCTTGAAGACGACGCAGTCGCCGTCGCCGATGTCGACCACGCCGGCATTCTCGCCTGGACCCTGGATGACCTGCGGACCGCTGGTCGGCAGCGTGCGCAGCCATTTCTTGGAGGACTTGTAGGAGCAGTGCTCGTTCCACATCGCCGAGAAGATGCCGAGCTCGGTGAAGCTTGGCTCGCGGCCGACCAGATCGAGAATGCGCTGGTATTCGTCCGGCTTCAGCCCATGCGCGGCGACGAGCTCGGGGGTGATCGGCACGGAATTGGAAATGGTCATGAGCGGCAAGTTTTGTCCGTGGAAGAGGGGAGTTTTCGAGTCCTCTCTTATCGCAAGCTTTCGCGCGATACACCCCACCGGATGAGGAAAAAAGCCGGAAAACGGCCCCTGCCGGCGGAGGCCAGGGCCTAGAGCTCGCCAGCTTGATCAGGAAAAACTGTCGTAGCCGGCGCGGCCTTCGTCAAGCAGGCGGCGGATGACGGCGACGCCGCCGGCGACATCCGAGCTTTGCCGCGGCTGCGACACGCCAAAGCGCACGCCGTGAAAGACCTGCTCGGAGCGGCCGGCCTTGAACTCGTCCTCGTCGTCGATGAGCACGCCTTGCGCCAGGCAGGCGTTCTTGAAAGTGCCGGACAGCCACGGGTCCGGCAAGGTCAGCCAGACGAAGGGCACGTTGTCGCGCGCCTTGAAATCAAAACCCGCCAGCACTTCGCGCACGATAGCGAGGCGCACCTGGATTTCGCCAATGCAGCGCTTGCGGATCTCGCCCGCCTGGCCCGACATCACCAGCCGCGTGCCGACCTCGGCCAGCAGGAAGGGCAGGCCGCCGGTCATCATCTTGTGGGCGACGCGGATGCGGTGGCGATAGGCCGGCGGGCAGGAAAGCCAGCCGCCGCGCACGCCTGCCGCGACCGACTTCGACAGGCCGCCGGCGACGATCGTGCGCTCGGGCGCATATTCGGCCAGCAGCGGTGTCGGGTCGTCGGTGAGCTCGCCGTAAAGATCGTCCTCGATCAGCGCAACATTGTACTCACGCGCGATCTTGGCGATCGCCTGCCGTCGCTCCGCCGACAACGTCACCAGCGTCGGGTTCTTCGCGGTCGGCATCAGGAACATCAGCTTTGGATGTTTCTGCGCGCAGACGCGCTCGAAATCATCCGGGTCGATACCGCCCTCATCAGTCAAAACCAGCGCCGTGCGGCGGCCGATCAGCCCTGCGCTGCGCGCGATCTGCGAATAGGTGAGGTGCTCGAAGACCACGTAGTCGCCGGGCATGGTCAGCGCCGCGATCGCCGCCATGACCGCAGCATGGGTGCCCAGCGTCGGCACGATCGAATCGAGCGAGGGGCGGAAGGCATTGCGTGCCAGCCAGCGGCTTCCGGCTTCGTACCAGCGTTCGGGAAAGTCCCGCGTGTAGCTCGAAATGTCGTGCGGATGCTCCTGCGCCGTGCGTGCCAGCATGTCGGCAATCACCGCGCCCTGGCCGACATCGGGCGCGGCGGTGCTGTCGAAGCGCAGCTTGCCGCTCGGCGCATCGATGGGACGCGTGCCCTGGATGGCAGGTTCCAAATCCGGCTTCGGGTCTGCGGCGCGCTGGCCTAGCACATAGGTGCCGCGGCCGACCTCGCCGCTCACCAGGCCGCGCTCGCGCAGCAGCTGATAGGCCCTGCCGATGGTGCCGACGGTCGTGCCGATGTCATAGGCGAGGTCGCGCTGCGGCGGCAGTTTTGCACCGGCGTCGATGACGCCCTTGTCGATATCTGACTCAATGCTGTCAGCAAGACGCTGGTAGAGCGGACCGGAGCCAGAGGAAAGATCGGGGAGCCAATTTGTCATGGTGACAATTTTCTATATTGCACCGCGCGATGAGTCAATTCATATCGATCTCGCGATTGGGAAGGTACAATCGGAACAAGGCAGAATGACAATGGATACAATCGAGACAATTCGCTATGCTCGCCCGGCTTTTGGCGCGCAGGTCGATCCCTTGGCCCATCGCGGGTTCGTCGGCCGCATGGCGGTTGTGCTCCGTTCCGTCGTAAGGCAGATCGACCGGATGCTGGAGCGCAGGCGCGGCCGCCTCGCGCTCATGGAGATGACGGACGAGCAGCTCAAGGATATCGGCGTCTCGCGCTGCGACGCCCATAGCGAAGGCATCAGGCCATTTTGGGAATGATGGTCTATCTTCGGGTTGCGGGCTTTCTTCGCAACCGGCCGATACCGTGATCGACAAGCACGGCGAGCACGCACAATGCGATGAACAGGGCCGTGACGCCAAGCGCCGAAATGGCAACGCTGGCGGCGCCGTTCTTGGCGACGTCGAGGAATGGGTAGGGTATTTCTCCGGCGAAGGGCGCGCGTATCAGCGCGTAGGCGAGATAGGCGACCGGATAGATCATCCACCAGGTGATGTCGCTCCACTGCCGCCTGCCATCGGCGCCCGCCACCAGCCACCACAGCACGAACAGCGCCGGCGTCACATAGTGCAAGAGGACGTCACAGAGCAGGAACAAACCCCGCGGCTGCCAGAGCTTCGCCAGGACTGTGGTGTAGACGATGAAAACCAAAGTCATGGCCACGGCGACGCCAGTCCGCGTCCGCGGTCCGGCAAAGGCCGGGAACCAGGCATAGCCGGCGGGTGACAGCAGCGAGGCGTGCACCATCACAGCGGCGATGTTGGTCAGGACGGTGAAGAAGCTGAAATAGAAGACGATCGAGCTGAGCAGGCCGCGGCCTGCGGCCATCGATGCCGGGATAGTGATGGCGAATTGCAGAACAAGCGCAATCAGCCCGACAGCCAGTCCCGCGGTCTGCAGGAACCGGGCCATGACAACCTCAGGCGGCAGCCGCGCAGGACGGATTGCCGGCCTGCCAGCGGGCGATGTCGGAACCGATGCGCGCGCCGAGCGGCTCGTTCATCAGCGGCCCGAACACGTCGACCCGGCGGGAATTTCCCTGCGCCTGCACGACCAGCAGCGGCTTGCCGCCATAATGCTTGGCGGGCACCAGCAGGAAGCGCGGCGTGCCGCTGTAGGAATTGAGCTCATTGGCCATCTGGTAGGGCTTGAAGGCCGGGTCCTTGCTGGCGATCCAGCATTTATGCGCTGCGATGGCAACCTGTTCCATCGCGAGCAGCGAGGCGCTCTTGCCTGAGGGAATCGGCGTGGTCTTGGGGCTGGACTGGCAGGAAGCCAAGGCGAGCCCGGCGGCGGCCAGGAGAGCAAGGCGAGCGATCGTCAGTCTCATGGTCAGTCCGCCCCCGCGTTCCGATAGGATGTTAAAGGATCAGGCAGCGATGCCGAGCGCGCTTTCGAACAGCGCCCGTCCGTCATTGCCGCCATGCGCCGCTTCGATCAGGTTTTCCGGATGCGGCATCAGGCCGAGCACATTGCCCTTGTCGTTGACGATGCCGGCAATGTCGTTGATCGAGCCGTTGGGATTGGTGTTTTCCGCATAGCGGAACACCACCTGGCCTTCGCCTTCTAGCCGGGCAAGGGTCTCGGCATCGGCGAAATAGTTGCCGTCATGATGCGCCACCGGGGAGCGGATCACCTGTCCGGGCTGGTAGCCGCGGGTGAACATGGTGTTGGCGTTGGCGATCTCGAGCTTCACCTGCCGGCAGACGAATTTCAGCGACGCGTTGCGCATCAGGGCGCCGGGCAGCAGTCCCGCCTCGACCAGAATCTGGAAGCCGTTGCAGACGCCGATAACGGTCACGCCCTTGGCCGCCTTTTCGGCGACCGCTCGCATCACCGGCATGCGCGCCGCGATGGCGCCGCAGCGCAGATAGTCGCCGAAGGAGAAGCCGCCCGGGATAGCGATCAGGTCGACATCGGGGATTTCTGTGTCGGTCTGCCAGACGGTCGCCGGCGCCTGGCCGGAAATCTTGGTCAGCGCCGCGATCATGTCGCGGTCGCGGTTGAGGCCAGGCAGAAGGACGACGGCTGATTTCATTGTCAGGCGATCTCCACCGCGTAGTTTTCGATAACCGTGTTCGCCAGAAGCTTGTCGCACATGGCCTTTAGGTCGGCTTCGGCCTTGGCCTTGTCGGTTCCGGCGAGTTCGATGTCGAACACCTTGCCCTGCCGCACTTGGCCGACGCCGTCGAAGCCCAGCCCGGAGAGCGCGTGCTCGATCGCCTTGCCCTGCGGGTCGAGGACGCCGTTCTTGAGGGTCACGGTGATACGGGCTTTCATCGATGCTCCTGGGCAGATCGTCGTTTGGGAAACGCCTGCCATTGTCCGGCAGGCCCGTCAATGTTCAGTGCTTCAGGCCCTTCGGCGCCTCGGAAGAGGCGACGAGCACGGGGCCCGTGGGGCGCGGCGGCTCGTTCTCGTTGATGATGCCGAGACGGCGGGCAACTTCCTGATAGGCTTCGACCAGACCGCCCATGTCGCGGCGGAAACGGTCCTTGTCGAGCTTGTCCTGGGTGGCGACGTCCCACAGCCTGCAGGAGTCCGGCGAGATCTCGTCGGCGACGACGATGCGCATCATGTCGCCCTCGAACAGGCGGCCGCATTCGATCTTGAAGTCGACCAGCTGGATGCCGACGCCGAGGAACAGGCCGGACAGGAAGTCGTTGACGCGGATGGCCAAAGCCATGATGTCGTCGATTTCCTGGGGGCTTGCCCAGCCGAAGGCGGTGATGTGCTCTTCGGACACCATCGGGTCGTCGAGCGCGTCGGCCTTGTAGTAGAATTCGATGATCGAGCGCGGCAGCACCGTGCCTTCCTCGATGCCGAGGCGCTTGGATAGCGAGCCGGCGGCGACATTGCGAACCACCACCTCGAGCGGGATGATCTCGACTTCCTTGATCAACTGCTCACGCATGTTGAGCCGGCGGATGAAGTGGGTGGGGATGCCCATCCGGTTCAAGTGGTTGAAGATGTGTTCGGAAATGCGGTTGTTGAGCACGCCCTTGCCATCGACCACTTCATGCTTCTTCTTGTTGAAAGCGGTGGCATCGTCCTTGAAAAACTGGATCAGCGTCCCCGGCTCAGGGCCCTCATAGAGGATCTTGGCCTTGCCTTCGTAAATGCGGCGGCGATTTTTCATTTGATTTTTTCTCTGGATCTGCGGGCAAGCGGCGAGTGACCGGTTCCTGCCCGTCTGCCTAAATTAGTATGGCGAAGGCGGCGTTCAATGCCGGTGTTATCGCAATCGTCTTGTTTGCTCAATCGGCAAATCCCGCGAATCAACCGCTTTCGGGACTGAAATGCCGCAGCGCAGCATGCGACGAAGCATATTGACCGGCCCGCGGCCTTTTGGTTTGTGCTTGCCCACCACACATATTCACCGCCAAGCGAATCGGATTGATCGGAGGGACGTTATGAGCAGCATGAAAGACCGCGAAGAGGGTTTTGAGCGCAAATTCGCCTTCGACGAGGAGCTTCGCTTCAAGGCCGCGGCGCGCCGCAACAAGGCGCTTGGCCTGTGGGCCGCCGAGAAACTGGGCAAATCCGGCGCCGATGCCGAAGCCTATGCCAAGGAAGTGGTGGTCTCCGATATCGAGGAAGCGGGCGACCACGATGTTTTCCGCAAGATACGCACGGATTTTGACGCGGCCGGCGTCGCCCAGTCCGACCATCAGATCCGCCGCACCATGGACGAGCTGATGGCGCAGGCGATCGAGGAGATCAAGAACAGCTGAGGCTGTGCGGACATGGTGTCGTCCGAGAACCGCTTCGCGCTTTTCGGCATCATTCTCTATCTCTTTGTTTTTACGCAATTCCGGACGGAAAACCGATACACACTTTTCCTGGAAGTGCTCTGACTGGACCAATCGACCGCTCGGCCAAACCGGGCGGTTTTTCTTTGCCTTCGCGTCGTTTCCGGCCAAAACTGCGGATTGTTCACAAGGAAACTTCCGATGTCGCTCAAGTCCCGCCTGGCCGCCGACGAAACGCTGTTCACCGCCTGGTCGGGCGTGCCGGACGCGCTGACGGTCGAGATCATCGCCAAGCAGGGTTTTGATGCCGTCACGCTCGACATGCAGCATGGCGGCCACCATGAGGACAGCGTGCTGCGCGGCCTGGTGCCGGTTCTAGCCGCCAACAAGCCGGCGCTGGTGCGCATTCCGGTCGGGCGCTTCGACATGGCGAGCCGCGCGCTCGATTTCGGCGCCGAGGCGGTGATCGCGCCGATGGTGAACTCCGTGGCCGATGCAAGGCAATTCGCCGCCGCGATGAAATATCCGCCGCTGGGCGAACGCTCCTGGGGCCCGACCTATGCTTTCCCGCGCCATGGCAAGGGCGACCATGCCGAATGGCTGCGCGACACGAACCAGCGCACCATGGCTTTTGCCATGGTCGAGACGCGGGCTGCCCTCGAGGCGCTGGACGGTATTTTGGATACGCCCGGCATCGACGGCATCTTCGTCGGTCCGTCGGATTTCTCGATCGCCTGGTCGAACGGCACCACCATCAATTCGACGCTGGAAAGCATGATGGAGACGGTCGCGTCGATCGCCGAGCGGACCCGCAAGGCCGGCAAGCATGCCGCGATCTATGTCATCGAACCGGCGATTGCCGGGCGTGTCGTGTCGATGGGTTTTCGGCTGCTCGCCATGGGCTCGGACCACACGCTGATCTCGCTCGGCGCGAAAACGCTGCTGAAGAGCATGCGGGATTCGATCGGCTCCTGAAACCGGCGTTACGGCTCCTTCAACTCCGTCAGGAATTTGGCGAAAGTCATCGAACCCTCCGGCCACGGGCCGAAGCCGGCGTCGTGGTTGAGATGGCCGGCCTCGCCGGCATCGATGAAGAGCGATCCCCAGGCGGCGGCAATGTCCTCGGCGACTGCGAAGGCGCAGAATGGATCGTTGCGGCTGGCGATCACGATGGACGGAAAAGGCAGGGGATCGCGCGAATAGGGGCCGAAGGTCATCAGATGCCTTGGCCTGATTTCCGGATTGGAGACGTCGGGCGGCGCGACGAAGAAGGCGCCGGCGACCGGCTTCTTGAATTGCGGGATGGCCTGCACCGCCGCCGTCACGCCCAGCGAGTGCGCAACAAGTACCACGGGCCGCTCGGCCTCGTTGACGGCGTTGGCCACGCTCGCCGTCCAGTCCTCACGCACGGGTTTGGTCCATTCCGCCTGCTCGACCCGGCGCGCCGTCGACAGTTTCGATTGCCAGCGGGTCTGCCAGTGCTCGGGGCCGGAATTGGTGTAGCCCGGCACGATCAGTATATCTGCGTCTTTGACTTTCATGGCGCCGATGTAGCGAGCGGCTTTCTTGGCTGCAACCCTGTCGGAAAATTCGGAGCGATCACAATTGTGAACAACTTGTTCGATTCTTGCTCTCTTGTGTGAACGATCGCAATCGACGATTTGGAGGGGAACAAGGAACAATGGCTGGTGGCCACGACAATCCCATGCTGGGATAAGCGCTGCCCGAACGGAGAGTTTGATGAGCGAACTGCCTTTTGCCGCGACCACCCCGGTCAGCGTGTCGCGTGTCGGGCTAAAGGCGCGCGATGCCGAAAGCCTGGCGGCCTATTACCGCGCCGTCGTCGGCCTGCAGGAACTGAGCCGCGCCGACGGCGCGATCACGCTCGGCGCAGCCAATCGGCCATTGCTGGTGCTCGAACAGGATTCGTCGGCCAAGCCCGACGATCCGCGTAGCGCCGGCCTTTTTCACACCGCTTTCCTTTTGCCGTCGCGTGCGGACCTTGGCCGCTGGATCAGCCACGCCGCCGCTAATCGCATCGGCATCGAGGGCGCCTCCGACCATCTGGTCAGCGAGGCGCTCTATCTCACTGATCCGGAGGGCAACGGCATCGAGATCTATGCGGATCGTCGCCCGCAGGACTGGAAATGGAACGGCGACAGAATTGCCATGGCGACCGAGCGGCTGAACCTGCAGGCGGTGGTGGGCAGCGTCCCGGCGGGCGATGCCGGCTGGCAGGGCGCGCCGGAAAACACCATTGTCGGCCATGTGCATCTGCGCGTCGGTCGGCCGGAGGACGCGGAGGCCTGGTGGCATGACCAGTTCGGCTTCGACACCGTCGCCAAATATGGCGGCCAGGCGGTGTTCCTGTCGTCCGGCCATTACCACCACCATATCGGCGCCAATGCCTGGCAGAGCGCCGGCGCCGGCCGCCGCGATCCGTCGCGCTCGGGCCTCGCCTGGGTCGAGATGCGCTCGGACAATGTGAAGCAGGAGACGAGCCGTGAGGACCCGTGGGGCACGGTGATCAGGACGGTGCCTGGGAAGGCTTGAGCGACGCCTGCGTCAAGCTGGAGCACCCCTCATCCGTCTCGGCGCTAGCGCGCCGATCCACCTTCTCCCACAAGGGGAGAAGAGAAAACCGCGCCAGAGCCGGCGCCAATCGCGGCGTTGGTGATTAGTTGAGGCGCGGGCCCCAAATTCCCCCTTCTCCCCTTGTGGGAGAAGGTGGCTTGTCGCGGAGCGACAAGGCGGATGAGGGGTGTTCCAGCTGGGCGCCAGCGCGCGCCTTTGTTCGGCTTCAAGCCTCTCCGAACACCCGCTTGAAGATCGTGTCGACATGCTTGGTATGATAGCCGAGGTCGAATTTCTCGCGGATCTCGGCTTCGGGCAGCGCCGCCGTCACGTCCTTGTCGGCAAGCAGTTCCTCCAGGAAATCGGCGCCGTGTTCCCACACTTTCATGGCGTTGCGCTGCACCAGGCGGTAGGCGTCCTCGCGTGACAGGCCGGCCTGGGTCAGTGCCAGCAGCACGCGCTGCGAGTGCACCAGACCGCGGAACTTGTTGAGGTTCTTCTCCATGTTCTCGGGGTAGACGAGCAGCTTGTCGACGACGCCGGTCAGGCGCGACAGCGCGAAATCCAGCGTTACCGTCGCATCCGGCCCGATCATGCGCTCGACCGAGGAATGCGAAATGTCGCGCTCGTGCCAGAGCGCCACGTCTTCCATCGCCGGCATGGCGTAGGCGCGCACCATCCGGGCAAGGCCGGTGAGGTTTTCGGTCAGCACCGGGTTGCGCTTGTGCGGCATAGCCGACGAGCCCTTCTGGCCCGGCGAGAAATACTCTTCCGCTTCCAGCACTTCGGTGCGCTGCAGATGGCGGATCTCTATGGCGAGGCGTTCGACCGACGAGGCGATGACGCCAAGCGTGGCGAAGAACATGGCGTGGCGGTCGCGCGGGATCACCTGGGTCGACACCGGCTCCGGCTTCAGGCCAAGCTTTGCCGCCACATGCTCTTCGACATAAGGCTCGATGTTAGCGAAGGTGCCGACCGCGCCGGAAATGGCGCAGGTGGCGATGTCCTCCCGCGCGTGCACCAGCCGCTCGCGGCAGCGCGAGAACTCGGCATAGGCCTGCGCCAGCTTGACGCCGAAGGTGGTCGGCTCGGCATGGATACCGTGGCTGCGGCCGATGGTGACGGTGTCCTTGTGCTCGAAGGCGCGGCGCTTCAGCGCCGCAAGCAAGGCGTCGATATCGGCAAGCAGGATGTCGCTGGCCCGGGTCAGCTGCACCGCAAGGCAGGTGTCGAGCACGTCCGACGAGGTCATGCCCTGGTGGATGAAGCGGGCATCCGGTCCGACGAATTCGGCGAGATGGGTCAGGAAAGCGATGACGTCATGCTTGGTGACGCGTTCGATCTCGTCGATCTTGGCGACGTCGAATTTGGCCGCGCCGCCTTTTTCCCAGATCGTCTTCGCCGCTTCCTTCGGAATGACACCCAGCTCCGCCAGCGCATCGCAGGCATGCGCCTCGATCTCGAACCAGATGCGGAAGCGGTTTTCGGGCGACCAGATGGCGACCATTTCCGGCCGGGAATAACGAGGGATCATCCGTTTTCTAAGTCCTGCCTGGGAGAAGCGTCGGCCGCGTCCTAACAGAGCCAGGCCCAATGCTCAACGCCGCTGCCGCGCAAACCAGGTACTGACCGCGACGAGCGCTGCAAGACGGTTTGTCATCTGTCTCATCAGCGTCATGCTTATCACGCCACGATGAACGAGGCGCGCCGTGCGATGCATCCAATCCGGCGTTCATTTGTTATTGTCGGCCGTCTCGCATCCGAAAGGGCAAATCGCCATTCAGCGGAGAACCAGCATGAGCACCGACATCAGCAAGATACGCGGACACATGGAAGTGATCGGCGCCGACGGCGTCCATATCGGCACCGTCGACAAGGTCGAGGGTGATCGGATCAAGCTGACCAAGGCCGACAGCGGCATGGGCTCGCACAAGAACCATCACCACTACATTTCGCTTGCCCTGGTCGCGGAGATCGACGGCCAGAAGGTATGGCTCTCCGCGAATTCGGATGTCGCGGTCACCTTCGAGGAAGAAAAATCCGATCCGACTTGATCGGCCGTCAACGCGACGACCAAACCGGAAACAAATCACCGTCGGCGGGCGTCGCGGCATGGACGCCGCGGCTGATCGCGCGCGCCATGGTGGCGCCGGCGGCTGCGAACAGGTCGATCGCGGCATCGGCGCCGAGCTCGATGCCGCTCCTGCCGGTCGCCAGGGCAAAGACGAGATCGCCGTCCGCCGGCGTGTGCGTTGGCCAGATGGCGCGTGCGAAGCCGTCATGCGCCGAAATCGCCAGTCGCTTGGCCGCGGCCTTGGTCAGGACGGCGTCCGTGGCGATGACGGCGATGGTGGTGCTGCCGCCTTCGGCCTCGCCGCCCATTTGCCTGTCGCGATATTTCAGCAGGATCTTCCTGGCGTCTTCGGGCAATGGGGCTGGGTAGCCGAGGCCGCCGAACTCGTCGCCGATCTCGAAAGGCGCCGCCCAGAAATGGCGGCTGCGGCCGACCGTCACCGAGCCGGTCGGATTGACGGCGGCGAGCGCGCCGACGGTGACGCCGCTATCGAGCACGGTCGAGGCGGAGCCCAGCCCGCCTTTCAGGCCGGAGGTCAGCGCGCCGGTGCCGGCGCCAGCCGTGCCGATGGCAAAATCCACTGCTGCCGTCTGCACGGCCTCATAGCCGAGCTCGCGATAGGGCGGGTAACGGCCCCAATCCTTGTCGCCGCCATTGCGCAGGTCGAACAGGATCGCGGCCGGCACGATCGGCACGCGGAAGCCGCCGACCTCGACACCGATGTTCTTTTCGCGCAGCGCCGCCTGTACGCCCGAGGCGGCGTCAAGGCCGAAGGCGGAGCCGCCGGACAGAACGACGGCGTGGATCATCGCGATCGAATTCTGCGGCTCGAGCAGGTCGGTCTCGCGCGTGCCCGGCGCGCCGCCCAGCACCTGGACGCCGGCCACGGCGGGCTCGTCGCACAGCACCACCGTGACGCCGGATTTGAGCCTGGCTTCGGCGGCATTGCCGACGCGAAGGCCGGCAACGTCGGTGATCAGATTGCGCGGACCGGTGCGGAACATCACTTGTCCTCCAGCGGCACGAAATGCGTGCCGTCGAAGCGGAAGAGGCGGAACGGGTTCTGGCTGAGATCGCCCTTGTCGTCGAAGCGGACGGTGCCGATCGCGGTCGCAAATTCACGGCCGGTCAGCGCTTCGACGAGCGGCTGTCCAGTGCTTTCCGCACCGGCCAACGCGGCCTTGGCGACCTCGACCGCGGCATAGGCCGGAAGCGTGTAGCCGTCCGGCACGATGTTCTTCGCTGCGAAACCCTGCACCACCTTGGGATCGGCGATCTCCGACCATTCCGGGGGGGCGATCATCAGCGTGCCGACGGCATAGGGCACATCGCCCGGCGGCGTGCGCAGGTTTTCGCCTCCGGCAAAGGTGATGCCGGCATCGAGCTGGGCGGCGTCGCGGCCCATGATGGCGACATCCTCGCCGTCGCCGCCGGCGAACACCTTGGTCGCGCCGGCCTTCTTCAACCGGCCGATCAGCCCGATCTGGTTGTCGAGCTGCGGCCGGAACGTGTCGGTGAAGACCGGCTTCAAGGCAGCCTGCTCGGCTGCGGCGCGAAAGGTCTCGGCCAGCTCGCGGCCATAGATGGTGCCGTCATCGACGATGGCGAACAGGTCGTCGCGCCAGAGCTGGATTAGCTTGGCGGCGACCGCATTGCGCTCATCGTCGCCGCGCGGGCCGAGCCGGTAGACCGGCCAGCCGGTCTTGGCGCGCCGGTCGGTCAGGCTTTCGGTGCGCACGCCGACCGTGATGACCGGGATGTTGGCATCCTTCAGGATCGGCAGCGCCGCCTCGATCGCGTCGGTGCAGAGAAAGCCCACCACGACATTGACCTTGGCGTCGACGAATTCCTTCGCTGCTGCGGCGCCGCCATCGGCGGTGCAGGCATCGTCCACGGCCTTGATCGCGATGCCGTTCGCTTCCGCCGCAAGGCCGGCGCCGGCCTCGATCTGCTTGCCGAGGATCGCCGATGAGCCGGAAAGCGGCGCGGCAACGCCGACCAGCGTCTCAGCGTCGGCGCTCGCGGCCAGCGACAACCAGAGCAGCACGGCTGATGTCGTCGTGAGAAGACGCATTCGGGCTAAGAGATCCTCCATGCCGGGAATACAGTCCCGACACTGTTCCAGGAAATGCCTAAAGGCTGGCTAAGCGCTGCGCAACACGCGAATTTGCGGATTGCGGTCAAGCACTTCGCCCATGCTATGCAACTTGTGGCGTGCAATATGCCGCCATATATAACGAACTGGTTTCGACAGGTGGACATCGGGTGCTGAAGATCAATGATATCGGGCCGCAGCATTATCGCGATGCGATGGCGCATTTTGCCGGCCATGTGCATGTGGTGACGACCGACGGGCCCGGCGGCAAAAGGGGCGCGACGGTGATCGCCGCCTGTTCGGTCTCGGACACCCCGCCGACGGTGCTGGTCTGCCTCAACCGCGAGAACGCTAAGAACGAAGCTTTCATCAAGAACGGCAAGTTCGCGCTCAACACCCTCGCATCGGACCAGGAAGCCGTATCGGTCGCCTTTTCCGGCATCACCGGCCTGCCGGTGGAGGAGCGCTTCGCGCTTGCCGAATGGGATGTGATCTCGACCGGCGCCCCGACGCTGAAAGGCGCGCTGGCCGTGTTCGACTGCGAGATCATCGATAGCAAGGACCTTGCCACCCACCGTGTGCTTTTTGGCAAGGTGACAGGCCTGCGCATCGGCGATAATTTGCGGCCGCTGATCTACCACAACCGCGGCTATCATTTTCTTTGAACGTGCAAGCGGGATCCACGGAGACAAGATGACCGCGCCGCGCCCCGCGCCGAAAACGATCGACGAAACGCTCGATCTTTTGACAGGCGCGGATTATGTCGCGGACCGTTCGCTGGCGACGGTGCTGTTTCTTTCACTGCGCATGAAGCGGCCCTTGTTCCTCGAAGGCGAGGCGGGCGTCGGCAAGACCGAGATCGCCAAAGTGCTGGCCGACACGCTCGGCCGCCGGCTCATCCGCCTGCAATGCTATGAAGGGCTCGACGTCTCCTCGGCCGTCTATGAGTGGAATTACGCCGCGCAGATGATCGAGATCCGCATGGAGGAGGCGGCGGGCAAGGTCGTCCGCTCCGATATGGAGCGTAACGTCTTTTCCGAGAAATACCTGATCCGCCGCCCGGTGCTCGACGCGCTGACCGGGAAGGCGGGTGCCGCGCCGGTGTTCCTGATCGACGAGCTCGATCGCACCGACGAAGCTTTCGAGGCGTTCCTGCTCGAGATTCTTTCCGATTTCCAGGTAACAGTTCCGGAACTTGGCACGATCAAGGCGGAAGAGCCGCCGATCGTCATCATCACCACCAACCGGACACGCGAGATTCACGACGCGCTGAAGCGTCGCTGTCTCTATCACTGGGTCGACTATCCGAACGCCGAGCGCGAGCTGGAGATCGTGCGGCGCAAGGTGCCGCAGGCGAACCGCCGGCTGTCGGCGGAGGTCGTGTCCTTCATCCAGAAGCTGCGCCAGGTCGAGCTGTTCAAGGCGCCCGGCGTCGCCGAAACCATCGACTGGGCCGGCGCCTTGACCGAACTCGACAAGGTGGCGCTCGATCCGGAGACCGTGTCGGACACCATCGGCGTGCTTTTGAAATATCAGGACGACATCGCCCGTATCGGCGAGGGCGAGGGCCGGCGCATCCTCAATGAGGTGAAGGCCGAGCTGTCGGCGGCGGAGTAGGCGCGATGCCTGTGCCGCGTCCGGAACCCAAGGAAGCGCTCGCCGATGGGCGCATCGCCGACAACATCGTCTATTTCGCGCGTGCGTTGCGCAAGGCAGGCATGCGCGTCGGTCCGGCTTCCGTGAAGGACGCCATCGAGGCGGTGCTTGCCGCCGGCATCGGCTCGCGCGACGATTTCTACTGGACGCTGCATGCAGTGCTCGTCTCGCGGCGCGAGGACCATCCTGTCTTCGACGAGGCCTTCCGCCTGTTCTGGAAATCGCGCGAGCTGATCGAGAAGCTGCTGGCGATGTTTTCGCCGGTCGCTGCGAACAACGCTGAGAAGCAGAAGCCGCGGGCTGCCGAAAACCGCGTCAGCCAGGCGATGTTCGAGGGCCATCAGAAGAATCAACCGGTCCGGGAAGTGCCGGAGATCGAGGTCAATGCGCGCCTCACCTTTTCCGGCAACGAGGTGCTGCGCGGCAAGGATTTTGCCCAGATGGATGCGGCGGAGATGGCCGAAGCCAAAAAGGCGATCGCGGCCTTGCGCCTGCCCTTCGATCTGATCCGCACGCGGCGCTTCAGGGCGGACGCGCAAGGGGGTCGCATCGATCCGCGCGCCATGATGCGCTCGGCCGCGCGCACCGGCGGCGAGCTTATCCTGCCGAAATTCCGGTCTCCGCGCGAAGCGCATCCGCCGCTGGTCGTTCTGGCCGACATTTCCGGCTCGATGAGCCAGTATACGCGCATCTTCCTGCATTTCCTGCATGTGCTGACGGAGAAGCGCCGGCGCGTGCACGCCTTCGTCTTCGGCACGCGGCTGACCAACCTGACCCGCCAGATGCGCCATCGCGATCCCGACGAGGCGCTGGCCGAATGCTCGGCGGCGGTGAAGGACTGGTCGGGCGGCACCCGCATAGGCGACACGCTTGCCGAGTTCAACCGGCTGTGGTCGCGGCGCGTGCTGGGGCAGGGCGCCGTGGTGCTTCTTATCACCGACGGGCTGGAGCGCGACGACGTCGCCGGCCTTTCGCAGGAGATGGAGCGGCTGCATAAATCCTGCCGGCGGCTGATCTGGCTCAATCCGCTGCTGCGCTTCGACGGTTTTGAGGCCCGCGCCCGTGGCGTGAAAGCGATGCTGCCCTATGTCGATGAGTTCCGGGCAGTGCACAATCTCGACGCGCTGGCCGATCTTTGCGCCTCGCTCGACCAGCGGCCGGCGGCTTCGGTCGACCCGCGCCGCTGGCGGCAAGCTGGCGGGAGGCAGGCTGCGTAGCCATATGTTTCCTTGGCGGGAAACCAACGTTTACCGTAGGGACGACCAAGGTTTCCCTTGAAAAACAGACTTTGCGAGAAGCGACGATGGATGAGAGCATTTATCTCGACGAGGCCCGCGATCCGCTGATCATCGCGGAAGGCTGGATGAAGGACGGCAAGGATGTCGCCATCGCGACCGTGGTCGAGACCTGGGGTTCGGCGCCTCGCCCGGTCGGCAGCCATCTGGTTATTGACGCCGAGGGCAATTTCCATGGCTCGGTCTCCGGCGGCTGTGTCGAGGGCGCCGTGGTGACCGAGGCGATGGACGTCATCGGCTCGGGCAAGGCCAGGATGCTGGAATTCGGCGTCGCCGACGAGACCGCCTGGCAGGTGGGCCTGTCCTGTGGCGGCCGCATCAAGGTCTATGTCGAAAGGCTGGGCTGATCACAGATGGATCCCTACGTCCTGAAGACACTGAACGAAGAACGCCGCGCCCGCCGCGCCGCGGTGCTTGTCACCGACCTGGGCGACGGTCGCGACCGCATCGTACGCGAGGGCGACCATGTTGCGGGCGATCTCGGGACTGCGATCGCTGACGCGTTCCGTACCGGCAATTCGAGGTCGGTGGAGGCGGAAGGGCGGACGTTCTTCCTCAACGCGCATCTGCCGCGTCCGCGCCTCGTGGTGATCGGCGCCGTGCATATCAGCCAGGCGCTGGCGCCGATGGCCAGGATCGCCGGCTATCCGGTCGAGATCATCGATCCGCGCACCGCGTTTGCGACCCCGGAACGGTTCCCCGACGTCGCGCTGCATGCCGAATGGCCGCAGGATGTGCTGAAGCGTGCGCCGCTCGACAACTATACCGCCCTTGCCGCCGTCACCCACGATCCGAAGATCGACGATTTCGCGCTGAAGGCGGCGCTCGACGCGCGATGCTTCTATGTCGGGGCGTTGGGCAGCCGCAAAACCCACGCCAAGCGTGTCGAACGCCTGCTGGCGCTCGGCGCCGGTGCCGACCAGATCGCCCGCATCCACGCGCCGATCGGCCTCGATATCGGTGCTGCCAGTCCGGCCGAGATCGCCGTCGCCGTCCTTGCGCAGACGATCCACGCCTTCCGCTCGCGCGGTTTCGAAGCAAAAGGCGCCGTGGCGTGAAATTCGGACCGGTTCCGATCGACGAGGCGGAAGGGGCGGTGCTGGCGCATGCGACCACCGCCGGCGAAAAACGCTTCCGCAAGGCGCACCGATTGAGCCGAGACGATATCGCTGCGCTCAAGGCGGCGGGCGTCGGCGAAGTCGTCGCCGCGGTGCTTGCCGAGGATGATCTGGGCGAGGATGTCGCAGCCGCGAAGATCGCCTCCGCCATGCGTCACCGCAACGTCGAGGTCAAGCCGGCCGCGACCGGTCGGGTGAACTTGCATGCGGAAGTCTCAGGCGTCTTTACCGTCGACGCCGGGATGATCGACGCCATTAATGCCGTCGATCCGGCCATCACCATCGCGACGCTGGTGCAGCATGCGCCGGTCGAGAAGGGCCAGATGGTGGCGACGGTCAAGATCATCCCCTTTGCCGTCGCCGCAAGCCTGGTAGACACCGTGGTGAGGATTTGTGCCGGTCGCGAGATATTTGCCGTCAATGCCTATCGCCCCATAACTGTCGGCGTCATCCAGACGATCCTTCCCGGCGTCAAGCCGAGCGTGCTCGACAAGACGCTGCGCGTTACCGAGGCCCGGCTGGCGCGTTTCGGCGGCCGACTGACGGCTGAACGGCGCACGCCGCACGTCGTGGCTCCGGTCGCCGCGGCCGCAACTCAGCTGGCGCGCGACAACGACATGGTGGTAATCTTCGGCGCCTCGGCGATGAGCGACTTCGCCGATGTCGTGCCGGCCGCGATCGAGCGTGCCGGCGGTACCGTCGTCCGCGCGGGCATGCCGGTCGACCCCGGCAATCTGCTGGTGCTGGGGACGCTCGACGGCAAGCGCATCGTCGGCGCGCCCGGCTGCGCGCGCAGCCCGAAGGAGAATGGCTTCGACTGGGTGCTCGATCGCCTGGTTGCCGGGCTTGAAGTAACCGCGAGCGACATTGCCGGCATGGGGGTCGGCGGGCTCTTGATGGAAATCCCGACCAGGCCGCAGCCGCGCGAGCCGGCGCCGCAGCCGGCAAGGTCGGCGCTGAAAGTCGATATCGTGCTTCTGGCCGCCGGCCGCTCGAGCCGCATGGGCGGGCCGAACAAGCTTTTGGCGCTGTTCGACGGCGAGCCGCTTGTGCGCCGCACCGCCGGTCGTGCGCTGGCCTCGAAGGCCGCCGCCACCGTCGTCGTCACCGGCCATCAGCGCGAGCGCGTGCGTTCGGCGCTTGGCGGTCTTGGCGTGACATTCGCGGACAATCCGAATTTCGCCGATGGCCTCGCTTCGTCGTTGAAGGCGGGCATCGCGAAGGTCGCGCCCGACGCGGCCGGCGCCCTGATCGTGCTTGGCGACATGCCGGGCGTTTCGTCGGGGGACCTCGACAGCCTGATCGACGCGTTCCGCAGCTCCGACGGTCGCTCCGTGGTGCGCGCTTCGCACCAAGGCAAGCGCGGCAATCCGGTGCTTTTGCCGCGCTCGCTTTTCGCGGCCGTCGCGCAGCTCGAGGGCGATACCGGGGCGCGGCATCTGGTCGAGGCCGAGGGTCTCGACGTCGTCGATGTCGAAATCGGGCAGGGCGCCTCGATCGATGTCGACACGCGCGAGGCGCTGGAAGGGGCGGGCGGCGTTCTGCAGGATTGACAAAGCGGAGCCGAATTTCGCATGCCTCTCGGCATGGCTTTGCGTTTCCGACTTTTCTTCGCCCTGATCGCCGTGACAGCGCTTTCCCTCTCGACGGCCGAGGGGCAAACGCTTTCGCTGAAATCGTTCAAGGACGATCTCTTCGGATATCCGGCGACACTGTCGACGAGCGACAACGGCGCTTACACCGTCCTCGACTATCGCGAGATGCGCGACATCAATCAGCGCGACGAGGTGCCGGAAAGGCGCGTGCATGCGCAGTATACCGATCCCGGGGTGCGCAAGGTGCAGCAGGACCTGATGCTGAAGACCGACGCCGGCGATATCAGGCATGTCGCGGTGGGCAGGACCGAGGGCGCCTCCATCATCGTTCTCTACCTGCATGGTCAAGGCGGCAGCCGCAAGCAAGGCGTGGACGACTTCACCTTCGGCGGCAATTTCAATCGCATCAAGAACCTGATGGCCGCCAACAACGGGCTCTATCTTTCGCCCGATTTCCCCGATTTCGGCGACAAGGGCGCGGCGCAGATCGCGGCGCTCATCGACCACTATGCCGAGACATCGCCGAGCGCGAAAATCTTCGTCGCCTGCGGCTCGATGGGCGGGATCATCTGCTGGAAGCTCGCCGCGCGCAAGGACACGGGCGGCCGCATCAGCGGGCTGCTGCTGCTCGGATCGCTGTGGGACGACAGCTTTCTCACCAGCCCCGCCTTCAAGCGCCGCGTGCCGGTGTTCTTCGGCCAGGGCAGCCATGACGTGGTCTTCCCGGTGGAGAAGCAGGAAGCCTTCTTCCGCTCGATTCTGGCCAGGAAGGCTTATCCGACCCGCTTCGTACGCTTCGAGACCGGCACGCACGGCACGCCGATCCGCATGGTCGACTGGCGCGGCACGCTGAACTGGATGCTGACGAAAGCGCCGTGATTGCGCTGCAGCGCCTCAAGGCGCCGTGTTGTAGTCGATGACCGTCTGCGGATTTTGCTCGCCGTCATAGGATGCATCGACGTCGTACTGGACGAGCGAGAAATCGCCGTTGCGGAAAAGGTAGGTTCCCGATGACGAGGCATCCCCCACGCCACGCCATTTGTTCGATGTGGTGATGGTTTTGGTGTTGTCGTCATAGTCCGAATTGGTCGCCCAGCCGCTGGTCTTGAACCCGATGATATGGATCGATTCGACCTTGCTTTCGCTGTTGTTGTTCTCGTAGCGGATGTCGAGGTCCGGCTCGGTGAACTGCAACTGTGAGACGCCATCGACGTCGTCGGTGATGTAGTAGACCGCCGTCTCGTTGTAGGCGGCCATCGAGCAGAAGAAACGGAACAGCCGCGTCTCGCGCTCCGGGTCGCTGGGCTGGGCGTCCTTGTCCTTATAGTGGATGGAATGAGCCTCTGGCTCGCCGATCGGCTTGCCGTCAGGATCCTGCTTGTCGCACTGGTCGCCATAGGTGGCGAGGAAGGCCTTCTTGGCCTGCTCCAGGGCCTCGTCCTTCTTCGGCGGCGGCGGGCCGTCGCCACAGCTTGCCGGCACGGCGCTGTCGAAATCCTCGGTCGACGGCTTCAACGCGCCCTTGTCGATGAAGATCGGCTGAAAGGGCGGCTCCTGGATCTGCGCATTGACCTGGCGGACCGTGTAGCAGCCGGCGAAAACCTTGGCCTCGCCTTTTTTGTCGGTCGCCTGGATGGCGACCGGGACGCTGTAATAGATGCTGCCGGCAGCACCGTCCTCCGAGATGGCGCCAGTCTTGACTTCGACGCTGTCGGTGCCGTCGTAACCCTTGACGAAGGCATTGAAGTCCTTTGCCGGCTTCGTATCGCCGAAATAGCCCCAGGCGCGGGCGAATTCGTGACGGTTGATGGCGCTGTAAAGCGAGCGGACGACCGCATCGGCGCTTGATCGGTCATCGACATAGGGCGCATCCGCCGCGGACGCGGAATGCGTGAGGCCGGCCAATGAGAAAAAGACAGTCGCTGCGAAAGTGGCTCTTTTCATCGATCCTCCGCTCGGTAACGAAAATACTACCACGGCGATTGCGGCGGCGCGGTGACGCCATGGGGAGGACCGCTTGAAGAATCGTGGCGGGAGGCGCTAGTTCACGGCCCGCGGCGCTGGGCCGCGTGGGGAGATTGCCCGTGACCATTTCCATGTACGACATATCGGTGGGCGTTTTTTCCGCCAGGCTGAAGGCGCTGGCCAGCGTCTTGACGGCGGCGGAGCAGAATGCCGGCGAACGCAAGATTGATCCGCAGGTGTTCCTCACGGCGCGGCTGGCGCCCGACATGTTCGCGCTGGCCAGGCAGATCCAGATCGCCACCGACCATGCCAAGGGCGCGCCGTCGCGGCTCGCCGGGCGCGAGGTGCCGAAATATGAGGACAATGAAGCGAGCTTTGCCGAGTTGCAGGCCCGGATCGCCAAGACACTCGATTATCTGGCGACATTTGCGGCGGCCGATCTGGAAGGATCTGAGGACAGGACGGTCGAAGTGCGGCTCGGCGGCCGCGAAACCACGCTGCCTGGCCTGCAATATCTGCTGCACCTGGCGATGCCGAATTTCTACTTTCACGTCACCACGGCCTACGACATCCTGCGCCACAATGGCGTGCCGCTCAGCAAGCAGACTTTCCTCGGAAGTCGTTGATTTTGAATGGCTTGGAGGTTTCCCGGGATTCCGGGAAACCTCTTTGGCTCAGCTCAGCGGATCGACATTTCGCGCGCGATGCGCGGAAAATCCGCCGGCTTGACGCCGATATCGGCGCGGTCCGCATTGCTCATCGCGTTCAGAAGCGCAAGCGCCGAGCGGTAACGCTGGTGTTCCTGCGGCCTCGGCCGAGCGAACATTTCAGTGAAGAACCCCATGACTCAGTTGCCCCAGTTGGTCCTCCCGACCTTAGCATATAGCCGATTTGTTAAAATTGTGCAGTGCAGCATTTGCATGGCTGCCATGCCGCGACAATTTTTCCCGCCACAATCGATTTTCCGTGAAACTTTTCGGCAGGCTCGACCGTAGGCACCTGTGCTGGCACATGGCTGGCTTTTTCCTCGCCACTCCTGGCGACTTGCCGGACTGCATGAATGAGCAGTCCGGCTTTTTATTTTCCGATGCCATTTTGCCGGGCGGAAAAGCCGCCAATTGTCAATATCGCCAGAATTCATTCTTAACGAGAGCCCACTATGTTTGGCGGCATCACTGCATGCCGTCACGACAGGGAGGTTGAGATCGGCACCGGGAACAAGCTCGATTTCGCTTCGTTGCTCGACGACCTGATCGTCGCCTCGGAGAAGGGCGAGGACGAGGGCGCCCGACCGTCCATCCCGTTTGATTATCTGTCCGTGGCCGATGAACTGCATTCCGGCCGCATCAAGGTCGCCGGCGAGAGCGTCGCCGCCGAATATCGCGAGTCCGCCGCCGACCTCGCTGCCGAGTTCGCAGCACTTCTCGACCAGGCGAAACTGACGCTTGCCGGCGAAGAGCAGTGGCCCGAGGAGAAGCTGCCGCCGATCGATCCCGAAGCGATCGCCGGCGAGCTCGGCCTCGACCGTCCGGCCAAGAACGCCGATTTCAGTCGCATCCGCCGTAACTTCGCCTTCGCCAACCATCCGGACCGGGTCGCGCCGCATCTGCGCCAGCGTGCCATGATCCGCATGCAGGTTGCCAACATGCTGATCGACGAGGCCAAGCGGCGGGCGCAGGCCGGGGCGAGGCGGTAGTTCCCTCCATCAGAGACTTCGCTATCGAAATTGGCTGGAGCCTCTCCAATATTCGTCATCCTTGGGCGTAGCGACGCGAAGCGGAGCGCGGACCCAAGGATCCATTCCGTGACCTTCAACGTAGAGTGCAACGGTGCAGAATTCTGTAATCGTTGCAACGCTTTAGGGTAACGGAATGGATTCTAGGGTCTGCGCGCGTCGCTTCGCTCCTTGCTCCGCCCTAGAATGACGAACTGACTGACGCTTCGGCCAATCTCGAAACTGGGCGACTTTGCAAAACGCAAGCGTTTTGCTCTATGTTCAACTTCCTCCCCGCGCTGTCCGCGCAAACCTCCCGCCGGAGAATTCCATGCATAAGCGCCGCCTCGGTCGGACCGATCTCCTTGTTTCGCAAATCTGCCTCGGCTCGATGACCTGGGGTCAGCAGAACAGCGAGGCCGAGGGCCACGCGCAGATGGATCTGGCGTTCTCGCGCGGGGTGAATTTCATCGACACGGCCGAGCTTTACCCGATCCCGCCCAAGGCAGAGACGCAAGGGCGAACCGAGAGGATCATCGGCAGCTGGATGAAGGCCAATCGAAACCGCGACAAGGTCATCCTTGCCTCGAAGGTGGTCGGCCGCACGGCCAACGCATGGTTCCGCGGCGATCGTCCGTCGAAGCTGGTGCGCGCCGACATTTTCGACGCGGTCGAGAAATCGCTGGCCAAGCTCGGCACCGACTATATCGACCTCTACCAGATCCACTGGCCGGACCGGGACATTCCGTGGGGTTCGAACCCGACGCGGATCGGAGCGGTGGCGCGCCGGGCCAATGCCGCAGCCGCGCCCGCAGACGAAACACCGATTGCCGAGACGCTCGCCGTCTTCCAGGACCTGGTGAAAGCCGGCAAGATCCGCCATCTCGGCCTATCGAACGAAAGCTCCTGGGGTGTCATGCGCTTCGTCTTCGAAGCCGAGAAGGGCTCCGGGCCGCGCGTCGCCTCGCTGCAGAACGCCTACAACCTCGTCAACCGCACCTTCGAGGTGAACCTTGCGGAGGTCTGCGAGCGCGAGGAGATCGCGTTTCTTCCCTATTCGCCGTTGGCGCAGGGTTATCTCACCGGCAAATACGATCATGGCGCGCGACCGCAGGGCTCGCGCTCGCAGCTGTTCAATCGAGGCCAGCGCTACGAGACGCCGAACGCGGCGGAGGTGCTGCTTCAGTACAATGAGCTGGCACGTTCCTTCGGCATGGAGCCAGCGCTTTTCGCCAACGCCTATGTGGCGAGCCGGCCCTTCGTGACCGCGAACATCGTCGGCGCGACCACGATCGCGCAGCTCGGGACGGCGCTGTCCTCGGTCGATGTCGCTTGGACGGATGAGATGCAGAAAGCGGTCGACGCCATCCACCAACGTGTCGGCAATCCATGCCCTTAAGCGAGAAAAACAAAGGGATGGAGACGATGGCAGAATTTCCGATCGAAGCCGTACGCGGCAAGTTTCCGGCGCTTTCGCTGACCGATGACGGGCGTCGCCGCATCTATCTGGACAATCCCGCCGGCACACAGGTGCCACAAGCGGTGGCCGACGCAGTATCCCGCTGCCTGCTGACGACCAATGCCAATCTCGGTGGTTTCTTTGAAACGACGGTCGCGGCCCAAAAAGTGGTCGACGCTGCGCATGCCGCGATGGCCGATTTCCTGAACGCACCGAGCGTCGAGGAGATCGTCATCGGCGCCAACATGACGACGCTGACCTACCACATGTCGCGCACGCTTGGCCGGATGATGAAACCTGGCGACGAGATCATCGTCACGCGCATGGACCATGAGGGCAATGTCTCGCCCTGGCTGCAGCTTGCCGAGGATCTCGGCCTTGTCGTGCGCTTCCTGCCGTTCGACGAGCGGAGCTGGCAGGTGGAGGAGACGGCGCTCAAGGGACTGCTTTCGGAAAAGACGCGGCTTGTCGCGCTGAACTATGCCTCCAATCTCACCGGCTCGATCAACAAGGTGAAGGCGCTGACGGCGGCAGCTAAACAGGCCGGCGCGCTGGTTTATGTCGATGCCGTGCAATTCGCGCCGCACGGGCTGGTCGACGTGCAGGCGCTCGGCTGCGATTTCCTGATCTGCTCGGCCTATAAATTCTTCGGGCCGCATTTGGGCATATTGTGGGGCCGGCGCGACGTCATCGACGCGCTCCAGCCTTACAAATGCCGCTGCTCGTCGAACGTCCTGCCCGAGCGGTTCGAGCTCGGCACGCCGCAGATCGAGCTGATGGCCGGGTTGACGGCGGCAATCGACTATTTCGCCGATCTCGGCACTGCCGCCGGCGAGAGCGGGTCGCGGCGGCAGCGGATCGCCAAGGCGTTCGAGGTCTCGATGGCCTACGAGAATACGCTGGCCCGGCAACTGATCGAAGGCCTGTCCAGCATCGACGGCCTGGTGATCCACGGCATCACCGATCCGGAACGCCTCGCCGAGCGGGTGCCGACCGTTTCCTTCACCGTCGAAGGCATCGCGCCGGAAACGATCGTGCGGCAGATGAATGCCGAGAACATCTTCGTCTGGTCCGGCCACAATTATGCGTGGGAGGTCGTCCACCAGCTCGGAATACCCGCCGAGCAGGGCGTCGTGCGCATCGGCATTGCCCATTACAACACGGCGGCCGAGATCGAGGAGACGCTCGAAAGCGTGCACCGCGTGATCGCGATGCTGCGGCAGCAGCGCTCGTAGTTTTTTAGCTTTACGCAATTCCGGACGAAAAACCGCTACACACTTTTCCTGGAATTGCTTCTAACTCTGCTTGCCGGCGAAGCCGGTGAGGAATGCGGTGAGGTTGTCGCCGAGCGCATCGCAGAGATAGCCGCCTTCCTGGACGATGACCGTCGGCAGGCCGAGTCCGGCGATCGCTTCGCCGATGCGCGAGAAGCCCGGCGTCGTCACCGACAGGCCGCCGAATGGGTCGCCCTCGAAAGCATCGAGGCCGAGCGCCACGACGAGCGCTTCCGGCGCGAAGGCGCGGATGCGCCGGAAGGCCGTCGCCAGCACTTCCAGAAAGGCCGCGTCGCCGGACTTGCGCAGAAGCGGCAGGTTGAGATTGTAGCCGAGGCCGGAACCTTCGCCGCGCTCGTCTGCATATCCCCAGAAGAACGGGTAGAAACGCACCGGATCGGCGTGCAGCGAGACGGTGAGCACGTCGGGGCGGGCATAGAAGATGCCTTGCGTGCCGTTGCCGTGATGCAGGTCGACATCGAGGATGGCGACGCGGGCGGCGTTCTTGCGCAGCACCTGCGCCGCGACCGCCGAATTGTTGATGAAGCAGAAGCCGCCGGCTACATCGGCGAAGGCGTGATGTCCGGGCGGGCGGCAGAGCGCATAGGCCGAAGGCGCGCCGGCCATCACCGCTTCGGCAGCTTCTACCGCGCTCCAGGCGCTCCACAGCGCGCTGTTCCAGGTCTCGGCCGAAATCGGGCAGGCGGTGTCGGCCATGTGGTAGCCGGCCTGGCCGACCGCCGAGGCCGGGTAGGAGCCGGCGCGGGCGATCGGGTGGATGTTCGGGATGACTTCCGCCGAGGCGCCTTCGATGCGCTGCCAGCGCGCAAAAATGTGCTTGAGAAAATCGAGATATTCAGGCGTATGCACCGCGGCGATCGGGCCAAGTCCATGATTGCCTGGACGTTCGACCGTCAAGCCGGCCAATCTTGCGCCGGCTAACAATCGTTCAATCCGCTCCGGCTTTTCCGGGTTGGGCTGCTGCGCGCCGCTGGAGAGGAAAGCTTTCGGGTCATGGCGCTTCTGCTCCTCGGCATAGAAGGCTTTCATCGTCATTCCTCCGGTGTATCGGCAAACGCGAAAAAGGCATCGCCGACGATTTTCTGCACCTGCTCGTAGCTCGACCGGCCGATGCCCAGTCTTTCGTAGAAGGCCTTGGCCGTCTCATTGTCGGTATCGACGGACAGCCTCAGATAGCCACCGCCGGCCGCGCGGCACTCCTTCGCCACGCGTCTGAGCAGTTTTTCGCCGATGCGGCGGCCGCGAAAACGATCCTCGACGTAAAGGTCCTGCACATAGACGCCGGGACGGCCCATCCAGGTCGAGAAAATCGGGAAATGCAGGCAAAGCCCGGCGAACTCGCCGTCGATCTCAGCGATCAGGGTCGAGAAGGCGGGTTTGGCGCCGAAGCCGTAGCGGCGCAGATCCTCGGGCGTCGAAGTGATTTCCTGATGCGCGCCGATATCGGTACCGAGGCGCAGCAGGGCGGCGTGGATGGTTTCGACATCATCGATGGTGCCGGGGCGGAGGGTGATTGGTGCCGGCATCAAAACACCTTTCTCATCCCTCCACCGGCAGATCGAGTTCCTCCGCCAGCGCCTCCAGCGAATCTCCGATGATGGAAATCATCTCGCCGATCTGGTCTCTGGTGATGATCATCGGCGGCGCCACCATGAAATTGTCGCCGTCGACGCCGCCCTTGACCTTGCGGCCATAGATGATCAGGCCGCGCGCATAGGCGTGGTCGAGAAGGCGCTGCGTCGCCTTGCTGGCCGGATCGATGGGCTTCAGTGTCTCCGGATCGGCGACCATTTCGGCGCCGGTGAGCAGGCCCTTGCCGCGCACGTCGGCGATGAAGGGGAAGCGCTTTTGCAAGCCCTTCAACTCTGCCATCAGCACCTCGCCCATCGCGGCGGCGTTGGCGATGAGGTCGAGCCGGTCCATCTCGCCGAGCACGGCGAGGCCGGCGGCGCAGGCAAGCGGATTGCCGGCGTAGGTGTGGCCGTGCTGAAAGCCGCCGGAGGCCAGCAGCGGCTCGACCAGGCGCATCGGCGCGGCGAGGGCGCCGAGCGGCGCGTAACCGGAGCCCAGCCCCTTCGAGAGGGCGACGATGTCGGGCCTGCAGTTCCAGTGGTCGCCGCCGAGGAACTTGCCTGTCCTGCCGGCGCCGCTCATCACTTCGTCATGAATCAGAAGAATGCCGTAGCGGTCGCAGATCTCGCGGATGCGCGGATAATAGCTGTCGGGCGCGACAAGGGCTGCGGTCGCAGCACCGCCGATCGGCTCCATGATGAAGGCCAAAACGCTTTCCGGGCCTTCTGCGAGAATCTTTTCCTCCAGCATGTCGGCGTAGCGGATGCCGCGCTGCTCCATCGAGAGATTGTCGCGGTCGCGCCAAGCTGTGGGTGCAGGCACTGTCGGCATCACCTTCATCATCGGCGTGAAGGTTTCGGCCAGCGCATCATCGCCGGTGACGGAAAGCGAGCCCAGCGTGCCGCCATGATAGGACGGGAAGCGGGTGATCACCTTCCAGCGCTTGGGCTGGCCGGTGGCGACCGCCCATTGGCGGGCGAGCTTGATGCAGGATTCGGTTGCTTCCGAGCCGCCGGAAACAAAGAAGATGCGGTCCATGCCTTGGGGCAGCTTGCCGGCCAGCGCGCGCGCAAGCTCTTCGGCGGGCTCGTTCTCGAAATGCAGCCGGTAGGCGAAGGTGGTCTTGTCCATCTGCCGCTTCATGGCGTCGAGCACGTTGCGGTTGGAATGGCCGATATTGGCGACCATCGGCCCGCTCGAGCCGTCGATGAAGCGGCGGCCGTCCTTCGTCCAGAAATAGATGCCCTCGGCGCGGTCGACGAGCGGCCGGCGCAGGCTGGAGAGGTAGAACAGATGCGACGGCGGCCGCGCTTCGGCCTCTGCTACGGGCTGGACTTCCAGTTTCGACATGTCAGGACTTTCCGAGATAGCGGTCGAGAACATTTTTGGTCACGCGTTCGACCATCGCGTCCTGCCTTAGCAGGCCGGCGACCCATTCGCAGCTTCCGGCGTGGAAGACCTCGCCTTTGCCGCGCGGGAAATTGACGATCATGCCGTTGCCGCGCTTGACCTTGTCGAGATTGGCGTCGCTCGCCTCGCCGAACAACGTCTCGGCGGTGAAGCGGCCATCCTCGTCGGCGAGGAACTGGTCCTCGATCGGGATGTCGGCGCTTTCCTCGACCTGGCTCGCCATGCCGACCGCCAGCACCTGCAAGCCGTCCGGCGCGCCGCTGGTCGCGGTCGGGTAGGGCAGGCCGCCACGGATCTCGAAATCGAGGCCGTCGACTTCATAGCCGTAGACATGACTGTCGGCGCCGAGCAGGTCGCCGTAATAGATGCCGGTGCCGGCAAAGGCCCAGTGCTCGGGCCGGTAGACCGGGAAGCCACGCACGCCCCGCGGCGCGCAGCCGCCCCAGCCGGCATAGACGCCTCGGGTCGCATTGAGGCCGAAGGTGGCGCTGCCTGGACGGCCGATCTCAGGCGCTTCCCAGGAATTGGTTGCGCGGGTGACGTCGCCGCCGCGATAGGCCGGGTCTTCCGCGCGTGCCTTGTATTTGTAGCAGACCTGGCGGCGGCCTTGGTTCTCCAGCCTCGTCTGCCACATGAAATTGCCGGCGAAGCGCGCCGCATGCCCGCCGCGCTCGATATAATTGTCGACGGCGTCGCGCATCTCCCAGGTCCAGTATTCGTCGTGGCCGACGAAGACGACGCAGTCGTAGCCGTCGAGGATTTCGGGCGAGAAATGGAGCTCGTGCTGGTTGGCGAGATCGACCTGATAGCCGGCGCGCTCGGCGAAGCGAAAGAAATGGCTGTCATAGCTCGCCCAGCCCGAAGAGGCATATTTCTTCGAATGTCCAGTGGCGAAGGCCCACTCCATATGCGGATAGCGTGGCACGGTCTTCGGCGGCACCGCGACTTCCAGCGGCACGCGCGGCGCGTCCTTAGGCAGTACCACGAAGCCGCGGCACCAGGGTCGCTGCGTCGAGACCGTCGTGGCGTATTGATCGCGGTTCGGGCCGGTTATGCCCTGATAGTGGTTCGAGCCACCCCACGTGTTGTAGGCGAGCCAGGTACCGGTCGCGGCGACCTGCAGCAGGCGGCCGGGCTTGCGGCCGGGCAGGGGTGTGACGATGAAGAGATGATGGCTGTGGATTGGCGTCCCGTCGCGGCCTTCGGCCGAGAGCGTCACGCGATAGGCGCCGGACGGCCAGTCGACGCCGACGCGGAATTCGAACGAAGCCTCCCAGTTGCAGCCTTCGACCGAGCATTGGTCGGGCGTATCCTGCCAGCGCGCCGACAGGCCCGCTCCCTCGAAAACTTTTGTTTCGCTCTCGCCGTCGCGGATGACGGCAAGGCTGAATTGCGGCGCCGACGCGCTGACGAAGAGCGTTACCGTCTCGCCGGGGCGATAGGAAAACCGGTCGCTGTAGCACCAGATCTCGCCGCTCGGGCCATCCATTCCCGGCCATTCGTAATAGTGGCCGCGCACCGCCTCGCGGCGCTGCTCGGGCGTCAGCCCGAAATCGGGGAATTCACTGGGCAGTTGCGTCAAGGAACACCTGAGATCACGAGGCCGTCATTGAGACCATCGGCTGGCCAAGCGTCAAATGGAAAGCATCGGGCCAGCGCGCTCGCGCTTGGCCGCCGCCGGCAAACCAACTATTCATGCTGAGGCGACATTCTCGCCGAGGAGCCGACATGCTGCGTGTGCAAAAGGTCAAGGTCGACGACATCTACGTGCCGACGGCGCGGCGCAAGACGCTGCATCCCGAGACGGTGCGCCATCTCGCCGAGGATATTCTCGAAAACGGCATGAAGACCCCGATACAGGTGCGACACGACGGCAAGCGCCACATCCTGGTCGAGGGGCTGCATAGGCTCGAAGCCGCGAAGTGGCTCGGCGAGACCATGATCGACGCTTATCTCGTGCAGGCCAAGCGCCACTGATCCTTCTTCTTTGGAGTCGCCTGCCGAGGCGCTTCCACTCTCCCTCGAATTATTTAGCGGGCCATGTCGGCTTGGGTTCTCCCACCGCGTCCTTGAGGCAACGCAAGCGGAGAGGAGACTGAAATGCCCAAGACCCTGTTTTTCGCCATCCTTGCTTCGGCAATGACCCTCATAGCCTCGCCGAGCGCAAAATCCGAGGAGACCAAGCCTGTCATGACCAGTGAAACCAAAGCTCTCTTGAAGCCGGAAAAATCCGGCCTGCTGCCGATCGACGGCGTGAACTACTACTACGCCGTCTACGGCAAGGGCGAGCCGCTGCTTCTTTTGCATGGCGGCCTGGGTTCGAGTGACATGTTCGCGCCGATCCTGCCGAAATTTGCCGAACATCGCACGGTGATCGCCGTCGACCTGCAGGGACATGGCCGCACCGCGCTCAGCGAACGGCCTTTCGGCCTTGAGGCGATGGGCGACGATATGGCGGCCATCGTCAAGGCGCTCGGCTACGACAAGGTCGACGTCATGGGCTATTCGCTTGGCGGCGGCGTCGCCTTCCGCATGGCCGTTCAGCATCCGGAGGCGGTGCGTCGGCTGGTCATGGTGTCGACCGGCTACGCCGCCAACGGCTTCTATGACGAGATGCGTCCGCAGCAGGCGCAGGTGAGCGCGGCGGCCGCCGAGTTCATGAAGGACACGCCGATGTATAAATCCTATGTCGCCGTGGCGCCGAAGCCCGAGGATTTCCCAAAACTGCTCGATGCGCTCGGCGCCTTCATGCGCAAGGACTATGATTTCTCGGCCGACGTGCCGAAGCTGAAGATGCCCGTCATGCTCGTCTACGGCGACAGCGACATGTACAAGCCCGAGCACGAGATCAAGTTCTTCCAGATGCTCGGCGGCGGATTGAGGGACGCGGGCTGGATGCGCGAGCACCTGTCGCAGAACCGGCTGGCGATCATCCCCAACCGCACGCATTACGACGTGTTCTTCGCGCCGGAACTGGTCGCCAGCACGCTGCCGTTCCTCGACGGTGTCACCAAGGTGAAGACCTGGGACGAGATCGTCAGCGAATGAATCCTGGCCGCTGGCCGCCTGACGCAGCCGGCCAGCGGCATCAGCTCAAGCGATCGTATCCCATCAATGTTTTTTGATTGACCCTGCCATGCCGGCCACTAGGGTGCCCGGCATTTCCTCTAGGCAGGTGTCTGGTGATGACCAAGTATGAGGGCGGATGCCTTTGCGGCGCGGTGCGCTACAGGGCCGAGGCCGAGCCGATCAACGAACGCGTCTGCCATTGCCGCATCTGCCAGAGAGCGATCGGCGCCGCCTTCAATGCGCGACTTCTGTTTCGCATTGACGACGTGACCATCGAAGGACCGGTGGCGACGATCAATTCCACGCCAGACCTCAAGCGCGGCTTCTGTCCGGTTTGCGGCACGACTTTGTTCTCACGCCGTGATTCCAGGGGCATTCTCGGCATCACCTCCGGCTCGCTCGACGACCCGTCGCTGTTCAAGCCCGACATGCATTTCTGGACCGCGTCGAAGCAGCCCTGGGTGATGCTCGACGATGGCCTGCCGCAATATGAAGGCGCGCCGCCAGCGTAGCTTCTTCCTTCTCCCCTTGTGGGAGAAGGTGGCCGAGCGAAGCTCGGTCGGATGAGGGGTGTTCCAGAGAATACCAGCGTCTCACTCCGCTGGAACACCCCTCATCCGTCTCGGCGCTTGCGCGCCGATCCACCTTCTCCCACAAGGGAGAAGGAAGAAGGCCTGCACAAAAAATTCATCTTCGATTTACGACATAGCCGGCAAAGCGTCATTGGCGGGCCATCTTTGGCTGCCTATCTACGCGCCATGCGGGAAGGCATCGAGGAGGCGACGGATGAGCGAGAGCATCAATACCCTGGACGAGCTTTTGAACGACCCGATGGTCCAACTCGTGATGGCGCGCGACCGCGTGCGCCCGGCCGAGCTTCGCCTGCTTCTGGAAAAGGCTCGCGACAGGGCAAGCGATGATTCCCGCATCGATCAGGCTTCGGTGCCGCCGGCGCATGTGGTGGCAAGAAGCTGCCTGAAGCAGTGGTTGTACCGCTGAGGCAACTCCAGGGAAATTGGTCAGCTCGAATTCGCAGGCAAGTAACTGTAATGGCAACGCAAATAGGCGAGCTTGAAGCCGAGCCGGTCGTAGTTGCGATAGGCCGGCCCGTCGCGGTCGGGGCGCGGCGCCTCGATATCGGCGACAAACAATTTCGCACCGGCGGCTATGCCGTCGCGGACCAGCCTTTCGCCAAGCATGGCGTCAAGATCGAAGCTTGGCGCCATGATGCCCGGTACCGGCGCGTCGATGCCGGTCCAGGCGGCCCCGTCTGAGATGAAGAGCGAGCGCACGGCGGCGACCGCGCCCCTGCGTTTCAGCATGTAATGATGCCAGCCCTTGCGATCGACAAGCGCCATCAGCCAGGGCGAGGTGGGGAGCCTGTATTTGGCATCGATGAAAGATGCCCATTCCGAAGCTGTCCTGGGCGTGACCTCCTCGATCACCAGATCGTCAACCGGGATCAGCGGGTCGCTCGGGAAAAGCGGTTCGTCCGCCAGCGGCGTCGCGTCGCGATAGATGCGCTCCCAGCCGCCTTGCTGCTGCATCCCGCGCGCTTCCAGCCAGCATCTCAGCCGCGACGGCTCAGTGTGTGGATTGGTATAGAACCACGGCCGCCTGATGCCGGCATCGCGGTAATGCGCGAGCAACGTGTCGACCTGTTCTTCCGTCGCCGGACCATCGACGCCGATATTCTTCACGCAGTTGAAATGGATGAACGGGATCGTCGTGCAGGTGGTCCAGACAAGATCGCCGTCCTTGTCAATCGTCAGCCCTTGCCGGGCCGCGAAATCCGCCGGCGCCGCCTCGTAGAGGTCGAGCCAGGCAGCGACCTCGGCGCGCTCGATGGCGCGGCTGGTATCGCGCGACACCTCCTCGATCGCAATTTCGGCAGCATGCGTTTCCGGCGGCGTGACCGGCTCCAATTCCGACAGGGCGGCGGTCGACATTGTGATGCTCCTCCGATTTGCCTTACAGTGTAAGATTAGCGGAGAATAATATGGCGGTGCCAGTTGTCAAGCAGGATTAGCGGCACCTTACAAATCCGTGAGTTGGAATCACGCTATCGTGAGGCTAAGCCTGTCCTCCAGGCTTTTCGAATGACGATTCACTTTTTGCCCCCAAGAACGATAGGGGCACGGGGAAAGGACCGGGATGACCGACGTCTGCACGCAAGGACTGGATACCGGCTTTGTCGGCCTGGGTTATGCCAAGGTGGCATTTCTCGGCATCGTGCAAGGCATCACCGAATTGCTGCCGATCTCGTCCACGGCGCATATGCGCATCGTGCCGGCCGTTCTCGGCTGGCAGGACCCCGGCTCGGCCTTCTCCGCCGCCATGCAACTGGCGGCGCTGGCGGCGGTGGTCAGCTATTTCTGGAGCGATGTCAGGGATGTGCTGTTCGGTTCGGTTGCGGCGATCTCGCGCCGCGATTTCGGCGACCGCTATTTCCGCCTGGCGATCAGCATCGTGCTTGCCACCGTCCCGATCGTCATTGTGGGCCTCGCGCTTTCCGGCGTGCTCAACGCCTGCAACTCGCCGCTGCGGGGGCTCGCCGTCATCGGCTGGGCCTGTATCGCCATGGCGGTCCTTTTGGCGCTCGCCGAGATTTTCGCCAGCCACAAGCTCGTGCTGCGCCAGGCATCGATCCTCGACGCGCTGCTGGTGGGTGTGGCCCAGGTCGGCGCGCTTATCCCCGGCGTCTCGCGCTCGGGCTCGACGCTGACGGCGGCGATGGGGCTGGGCTTCGCCCGGCCCGAGGCGGCGCGCCTTTCCTTCCTGCTCGGCCTGCCGGCCATCGCACTGGCCGGCCTCAAGGAGCTCTATGAACTGCACAAGGTGCATCTCGATGCGCATGGCTGGTCGATCCTGGCCGTCGGCCTTGTCGTCGCCTCGATCTCGGCTTTCTTCGCGATCTGGGGGCTGATGCGCGTGCTCGAGCGCTTCTCCGCCTGGCCGTTCGTCATCTATCGCGGCCTGCTCGGCGTGGTGCTGCTGATCGGCGTCGCGACCGGCTGGCTGGTCTAGAGGTCTCGGCCCACTCCGCTATATCGACGCCGACGCCCGGGTGCGCTGATGGATCTTGTGACGCTGCTGCAATCCGTGCCTTTGCTTGCGACGCTGGTGAAATCGGCGGCGCCGGCGGCTATTGGCGCCGGCATGGGCCTCGGCCAATGGCTGGCGGCGCTGCCGCCCTGCCGCAACCAGATTTTTGAGAACGCGACCTATCTGGTTTGCGAGGCCGATCCGAAGCATTTTTCCATCGAGCTGTTCTGGAAGAACAAGGACGGCGATCTCTACCGATCGCTGCACAATCTGCGAAGCGCGCAGCAGGCGGCGGGGCGCACCATGCTCTTCGGCATCAATGCCGGCATGTATCATCCCAACCTCGCGCCGGTCGGCCTCTATGTCGAGCGCGGCAAGCAGGTCACGCCAGCCAGGACCGGATCGGGAACCGGCAATTTCTCCATGCAGCCCAACGGCATCTTCTATCTCAGCGCCGGCAAGGCGGGTGTTCGCGCGACCAAGGATTATCTGAAGCGCCCGCCGCGCGTCGACTATGCCACGCAGTCCGGGCCGATGCTGGTCATTGACGGCAAGCTGCATCCGAAATTCCGTTACGACGGCACCTCGCGCAAGATCCGCGATGGCGTCGGCGTGCGCGCCGACGGGGTCGCGGTCTTCGCGATCTCGAATGATGTCGTGACCTTCCATGAATTCGCGCGGCTGTTCCGCGACCGGCTCGGCTGCCCGAACGCGCTCTTCCTCGATGGCTCGATCTCGAGCCTCTATGCGCCCGGGATCGGCCGCAACGACGATTTCTGGAATCTGGGGCCGATGATCGGCGTGTTCCGGCGCTAGCCGAGAACCGCTTCGGCGCCATCCCGAATCATCCGCTCGCGCCAAAAGTAAATTTTGATTCAAACTTTGTTGGTAATTTCTCATTAGGAATGGCGTTTCCGGCGGCGCTGTTCCTGCCTTCGGTCTGTGTTGTTTTGCGTACAGGTCAAGATGCGGATTTTTGGCGTCGTCAGTTTCGTGCTCGCATCGCTTTACCTCGCCGGCTGCTCGTCTACGTCCGGCGTCGATGCCTTGCAGATGCCGTCCAATGAGACGACGAGCTCGGTCGTGCGGCCAAGCGCGCCGGTGTCGAAGGGCGCGAGGACAGCCGTCGCCGAAAGAACCGTCGAGACCGCATCGATGTCGGGCGCCGCGCGCATCAAGCCGCCGGCGCCGTTGCTCGACGAAAACAATGCAATCCCCGACGACGAGAACGCTCGCCCCGGTGACGAGAACTCGCGCCCCTTCGGCCTTGCCGAGGAGGAGACGGTGAACTTCCCGGCGGCCAATCTGCCGGACAGCGTCGAGCCGCCGGTGCAGGAGGCAGCGCTCGTCTCGCCGCCGAAACGGCTGTCGCGCGCCACGCCCGCCATGCTCGCCGGTCCGGTCACCCGCTATGCGTTCCGCGACGCCAAGCCGATCAATTTCGGTCGCTCCTCGCCGCGCCATCTGGCCGTGCACGGCGTCGACGTCTCGCGCTGGCAGGGCAACATCAACTGGGGAAAGCTGCGCGCCCAGGGCGCCAATTTCGCCTACATCAAGGCGACCGATGGCGGCGATCATCTCGACCCGATGTTCATGAAGAACTGGCGCAACGCCGATGCCGCCGGGCTGAAGCGGGGCGCCTATCATTTCTTCTACTGGTGCCGCACCGCCGGCGAGCAGGCCGACTGGTTCATCCGCAACGTGCCGAAGGTCGACGGCGCGCTGCCGCCGGTTATCGACGTCGAGTGGAACGGCGAGTCCTCCTGCAAGCGGCGGCCTTCGCGTGAAAAGGTGCTGGAGAAGATGCAGGTGTTCATGGACAGGCTGGAGCGCCACTACGGCCAGCGGCCCATCATCTACACCAGCCCCGACTTCTATCGCGACAACCTGCGCGGTGCCTTCCAGGACTACCCGTTTTGGCTGCGCGCCGTGGCGGCGCATCCGTCAAAGGTTTATCCGGGCCGCAGATGGCTGTTCTGGCAGTATTCCGGCTCCGGCCTGTCGCATGGCGTCAGCGGCCGCATCGACCTCAACGTCTTCCACGGCGACGAGCGCCAATGGCGCGCCTGGCTGGGCGGCGGGCAGATGGTGGCCGACGCGGATTGAGCCGGAGTTTTCCCTTCTCCCCTTGCGGGAGAAGGTGGCCGCGAAGCGGCCGGATGAGGGGTGCTCCAGCTTGATGGAACCTTGCCAGCTTGGGGCGCCGCAGTAAGATCGCCAGCCTCTCACTCCGCTGGAGCACCCCTCATCCGTCTCGGCGCTGCGCGCCGATCCACCTTCTCCCACAAGAGGAGAAGGAAAGGGCGCTCATGCCTCGGCCCCGCGCGGTCGTCATCCTCGGGCTTGACCCGAGGATCCATTCCGTGACCACGGTGAAGCGTGCAAACGGAGCAGAATTCTGGACCGTTGCAACGCGTCGATGTAACGGAATGGATTCCAGGGTCTGCGCGCGTCGCTTCGCTCCTTGCTCCGCCCTGGAATGACGAAACAGAAGGAGCATCGCCACCTACCCCTCGTTGATCATCGCCTCGATGTTATAGCCGTCGGGGTCGAGCACGAAGCAGGCGTAGTAATGTTCCGCATAATCCGGACGAGGCCCGGGCGCCCCATTGTCGGCTGCGCCGGCATCGAGCGCCGCCCGATAAAACGCATCGACCTCCGCCTTGCTCTTCACCCGGAAGGCGACATGCAAGTGGGTGAGCGGCGAAGGTTTCTCACCCGTGCTCTGAATCTCGAACAGGCAGCCGTTGCCGACATCGAAGGCCCAGAACACGCCGTCCTTGCCGAAGGCGAGACGATAGCCCAAGGGCGCGAAAGCCTTTTCGTAGAAGAGCTTGCTCTTGTCGAGGTCGCTCACTTCGATGGTGATGTGGTCGATCACGCTCTCAACTCGAAGTCCCTCGCTAGGCGGGCTCATACTCCATCCAGAGCTTCTCCCACATCACCAGAAGAGATGAGTAGCGGCTTACAAACTCCTCCCGTTCCAGCCCACTGAAAGCCAAGTCTGAGGCGGCGAACGATTGGCCTCTTATCACGTCGAGTATCCTAAATTCGTCAGGTGGATATTCGTCCACGGATGTAATAATCGCCCAAAGCCCGAGCCGTGCTGCATCGCTACTTAATGAAGGTTCTTCTGAAAAGTATGGATAGATTATGCGATTCTTCGAACGCCCAATCGTCATAGCCAAAAGGTTTTCAACCTTGACGGTGCACTGTAGTTCGGGGAAGTCGAGTGCTCCTTTGACCGCGAGCATTTGCGACTTGGAGGCTTCGTTCGTCCAACGCCGCTTGTTGTCCCACCAATCCAGAAACCCATCCCTTAGTGCCGTGTACAGACGCTCGCGCCGGTTGTTGGTGGCGATTCGCTGTATGACCGCAAGGCGAAGGTCGTTCTCACCGTTTACGTGAGCTTTTGCGTCGTGCCAGAAGGGGGCATGAAAGTCACCTCCCTCGATTTTTGCGCCTGTTCGTTTACCGATCTCTTCACGGATATCGGCCCGAAGCATCGATACCTTCTTCGCGTCCTCGGCAAACATCAGCGTGAGGATTTTACGCAGGTGCATTTTTTTAAGTGACATCACCAATCTCCAAGAAAAATGTGTGCGAACGAAAAGGCCACCCGCAAGGGGTGGCCTCTGAGACTACTTTTCTTTGCGCACGCCTTTAAAAGGCTTGTCATCAGCCTTCTGATCCATGAACTTGCCGGTATCAGTATCCCGTTTAGTCCAGCGATCATTCTTGGGATTGTAGGTCTGGGACCGGTCGCGCACTGCGCCATTCCGGTGACCGTCACCCTTCGGGGGGTTGGTGGCCATGCTCTTTGCTCCTTTCTCCCGCATCACTTGATGCTTCGCGCTCTTGTCGCGCTTGACATCCGTTGATCACGAGAACAGCATGCCCACGCTTTAGCGAGCGAGTGAGCTTCAAGGGCGGCGGGTCCGCCTTGGCTGTTCACAGAGGCGGTGCAAGAAATTGCACCGCCTTTTTCTTGCGTTACTGAATCTCCATGATGATTTATGCTTTGCCAAGTCCCGCTGTTATCCACAGGGTGTTGTTGACGAATCGTACCTTGATTGCTATCCAACCTGCAGCCTAGAAATTGCTAGATATACGCACGCGCTCTCCTTTGTGCTACAATATCTATGCGTTTGGCCTAGTCAACGCCTCTCTCTTGAGAGCTGTGGATAAGCCGGTTATCCACAAGGCATTTTCCCTAACTTTATTGCGTCACCCATCCTGACATAAAGCGAATCATCTCCTTTGTTCGCCTCCGGGGCGACGGTTTGAACTTGGCTCCAAAGAAGAATGGCCCGATCTTACGACCGGGCCCCTCGATGTTGCGTTTTAACGCTCTCAACTGCACCCACTCGTGCTTCCACATGTGTCGCACTTCTCGCAGGTGCCGTTCCGCACCATGGTGAAGTTGTGACACTCGGAGCATTCGTTGCCGGTGTAGCCCTGGAGAAGCGATTGCTGGCGCCTTGTCGCGGCGAGCTTTTTCGCTTCGGCCGCCTCGTTGGCGGCGGCGTCGGTGAATAAAGCCTCGGCGCCGCCGGCGGCTTCGGCTTCTTCTTCCACCATATCCTCGGCCAGTTCCCTGGCGCGCTCCTCATAGTCGCGCTTGTAGGCGATAGCCTCGTCGCTTGCCGGCTTCAGCGCCAGCACGTTGGAGCCTGAGAAGGCCGTCGGCGCAGCGCGGGCAGGGGCGGTCGACGGCCCAGAGCCGCCGAAACCCTTCGGGTCTGAACCAGCAGCGGACACCAGCTTCACCGGCGAGGCGCCGCGATAGAGGCCCTTGGAGAAGGGCGTCGCCTTGCCTTCGGTGATGCCGCGGCCGAGCGCGGTCTTGTCGAAGTCCGACTGGTCGACATGGGCGAGGTCGTGGCGGCCGAGATAGGAGACCGCGAGTTCGCGGAACACGTAGTCGAGGATCGACGTCGCGTTCTTGATGGCGTCGTTGCCCTGCACCATGCCGGCCGGCTCGAACTTGGTGAAGGTGAAGGCCTCGACATACTCGTCGAGCGGCACGCCATATTGCAGGCCGAGCGAGATGGCGATGGCGAAGTTGTTCATCATCGCGCGGAAGGCGGCGCCCTCCTTGTGCATGTCGATGAAGATCTCGCCCAGGCGACCGTCGTCGAACTCGCCGGTCCTGAGATACACCTTGTGGCCGCCGACGACGGCCTTCTGGGTGTAGCCCTTGCGGCGGTTCGGCAGTTTCTCGCGGTCGCGGTAGAGCCGCTCGATGACGCGCTCGACGATCTTTTCTGTCACCTGCACGGCGCGCTGCGCGGCGGGCGCCGCGATCAGCTGTTCGACCGCCTCGTCCTCGTCCTCGTCGTCATCGACGAGCAGCGAGGCATTGAGCGGCTGCGACAGTTTGGAGCCGTCGCGATAAAGCGCGTTGGCCTTCAGCGCCAGCTTCCACGACAGCATGTAGGCGTTCTTGGCGTCCTCGACCGTCGCCTCGTTCGGCATGTTGATGGTCTTGGAGATGGCGCCCGAGATGAAAGGCTGCGCTGCCGCCATCATCAGGATGTGGCTGTTGATCGAGAGCGAGCGCTTGCCGATCTTGCCGCAGGGGCTGGCGCAATCGAACACCGGCAGATGCTCGGCCTTGAGGAAGGGCGCGCCTTCCAAGGTCATCGCACCGCAGACATGGATGTTGGCGGCGTCGATGTCCTTCTTCGAGAAGCCGAGAGCCGGCAGCATCTCGAAGGAGATGTCGCCGAGCTGCTCGTCGGTGAAGCCAAGCGTCTCCTTCACCCAGTCGGCGCCGAGCGTCCACTGGTTGAACACGAATTTGATGTCGAAGGCCGACTTCAGCGCCGCATTCAGCGCCGCGATCTTCTCATCGCTAAAACCCTTGGCCTTCAGCGAGGAGGGGTTGATGCCGGGCGCCTGGTTGAGGTTGCCGTGGCCGACCGCGTAGGCCTCGATCTCGGCGATCTGGCTCTCGGAATAGCCCAGCGTGCGCAGCGCTTCCGGCACGGCGCGGTTGATGATCTTGAAATAGCCGCCGCCGGCGAGCTTCTTGAACTTCACCAGCGCGAAGTCGGGCTCGATGCCGGTTGTGTCGCAATCCATGACGAGGCCGATCGTGCCGGTCGGCGCGATGACGGTTGCCTGCGCATTGCGGTAGCCATGCTCCTCGCCGAGCTCGATGGCGCGGTCCCATGCGGCGCGGGCATGCTCGGCCAGCGCCTGCTGCTTCAGGTCGGAGGCGACCAGCGGCACCGGGTTGACGGCGAGCTTCTCATAGCCGTCCTTGTCGCCGTAAGCGGCGCGGCGATGATTGCGCATGACGCGCAGCATGTTCTGGGCGTTGCGGTCATAGTCCGGGAAGGCGCCGAGCTCGGCGGCCATTTCGGCCGAGGTCGAGTAGGCGACGCCGGTCATGATGGCGGTGAGCGCGGCGCAGATGGCGCGGCCCTCGTCGGAGTCGTAGGGAATGCCCGAGGTCATCAGCAGGCCGCCGATATTGGCGTAGCCGAGGCCGAGCGTGCGGTATTCGTAAGAGAGCTTGGCGATCTCCTTGGACGGGAACTGCGCCATCATCACCGAGATTTCGAGCACGATGGTCCACAGCCGAACGGTGTGCTCGTAAGCGGCGATGTCGATCGTGCCGTCTTCGCGGCGGTAGGGCAAAAGGTTGATCGAGGCGAGGTTGCAGGCCGTATCGTCGAGGAACATGTATTCCGAGCACGGGTTGGAGGCCCGGATCGCACCGGCGGAGGCGCAGGTGTGCCAGTCGTTCATCGTCGTGTTGAAGTGCAGGCCCGGATCGGCGGAAGCCCAGGCGGCGTAGCCGATCTTTTCCCACAGGTCGCGCGCCTTCAGCGTCTTCAGCACCTTGCCGTCCTTGCGGGCGGTGAGCTGCCAGTCGCCATCGGCCTCGACGGCGCGCAGGAAATTGTCCTTCAGCGACACCGAATTGTTGGAGTTCTGGCCGGAGACGGTGAGATAGGCGTCCGAATCCCAGTCGGTGTCGTAGGTCTTGAACGACATCGAGGTGTAGCCCTGGCGGGCGAACTGGATGACGCGGTAGATATAGTTCTCCGGCACGGCGTCCTTCTTGGCCGCCTTGATCTCGCGCTTCAGCGCGGTGTTCAGCGCCGGGTCGAAGCAGTCGTCGCCATGGCCTTCGCAATTGACGCAGGCCTTCATGATGGCTTCGAGATGCTTCTTGACGATCTTGGAACCGGTCACCAGCGAGGCGACCTTCTGCTCCTCATTGACCTTCCAGTCGATGAAGTCCTCGATATCCGGGTGGTCGGCGTCGACGATGACCATTTTCGCCGCGCGGCGCGTCGTGCCGCCCGACTTGATGGCGCCCGCCGCGCGGTCGCCGATCTTGAGGAAGCTCATCAGGCCGGACGAGCGGCCGCCGCCGGAAAGCTTTTCGCCCTCACCGCGCAGCATCGAGAAGTTCGAGCCGGTGCCGGAGCCGTATTTGAACAGGCGCGCCTCGCGCACCCACAGGTCCATGATGCCGCCCTCGTTGACGAGGTCGTCCTGCACGCCCTGGATGAAGCAGGCATGCGGCTGCGGGTGCTCGTAGGAGGACTTCGACTTGGTCAGCTTGCCGGTGAAGGGGTCGACATAGAAGTGGCCCTGGCTCGGGCCGTCAATGCCATAGGCCCAGTGCAGGCCGGTGTTGAACCATTGCGGCGAGTTCGGCGCGACGCGCTGGGTGGCGAGCATATAGGCGAGCTCGTCGCGGAAGGCGCGCGCGTCATCCTCGGATTTGAAGTAGCCGCCCTTGTATCCCCAGTAGGTCCATGTGCCGGCGAGGCGATCGAAAACCTGGCGGGCGTCGGTTTCCGAACCATAGCGCTCGGCCTCGGGCAGCTTGGCGAGCTCGGCCTCGTCGGCAACCGAACGCCACAGAAAGGAGGGGACGTCGTTCTCCTCGACCTTCTTCAGGCGCGCCGGCACGCCGGCCTTGCGGAAATACTTTTGGGCCAGGATGTCGGCTGCGACCTGGCTGAACTGCGCCGGCACATCGATATTGTCCAGGCGGAACACCACCGAGCCGTCGGGATTCTTGATCTCCGACAAAGCCTTGCGGAATTCGATCTCCGCATAGGCAGACTGATCTGGCTTGGTGAAGCGACGCTCGATGCGCATTGGTCCCGTTCCTTTGTGTCTATATATAGCGCCTTTCCCAAGGGATTGCCTGCCCCACATGGCGAAAAGCGCAGTCCGCCGTTTGCCGGCATCGCGGGCGACGCCGACACTCTCCTCGTCGCGGGCGCCACCATGCAGACAAGCAAACGCCTTTCCAGGCGCTTACCCAGGTTGCCGGCCGACCCGCGGGTCCCTCGAACTGAAACTTTTTGTCGATTCCCTCCGGAGAGGGAGGTTCACACTATCTAGCGTCGAGCCTGCCTGCAAACACTAAATATAGTGTTAACAGAACATTTTTTCCAGGCCGACAATTCTCCCTTTCGCCACCCAAGCCCTAACGATCCCAACGCTTCCGCCGGCCTCGTGAACAGGCGGAAATCCGGGCAAAACGCACAAAATCCGGGAAAAAAGACCGGCCTCAGAACTCTCCGGTCGCGCCCGCTACAGGAGCGCATGGCCTATAAAAAGCGACTCGTTCCGACCCGTCAAGGATTCGTTTGCGTAGCCTTTATGACCCCAACATGTTGTGTGTCACATATGTGGATAACGGGGACATAAGAAGCCCGGCTTTGCAGGCGCTTGACGCGGCGACCGGCCAAGCCGGAAGCCGTGTCGGGCCGATGGCTTTTCATTTTAGCTGGCTTGCACTATCTGTTGCGTTCACGCGGGGGCGCGCCTTGTCAACACCAAAAGCATCCGCTACGCCCCGCTCATGACAGTTACCGTACGTTTTGCCCCATCGCCGACCGGCCGCATCCATATCGGCAATGCGCGCACCGCGCTGTTCAACTGGCTTTTCGCCATGAACAACAAAGGCCGTTTCATCCAGCGCTTCGACGACACCGACATTGCCCGCTCGACGCAGGAATACGCCGATTCCATCCTTTACGACCTGCATTGGCTGGGCATCTTCCCGGATGTCACCGAATACCAGTCGCGCCGCTTCGAGATTTATGACGCGGCGGTCGAGCGGCTGAAGGCGACGCGGGTGCTTTACGCCTGCTACGAGACGCCGGAAGAGCTCGACCTGCGCCGCAAGGTGCGCCGCACGCGCGGCCTGCCGCCGGTCTATGGCCGCGAAGCGCTGACGCTGACGCCGGAGCAGGTGGCGGAGTACCAGTCGGATGGCCGCCGGCCGCATTGGCGTTTCCTGCTGCCCAACTACACCAACGACCCGCTGCAGCCGGAGCGCACCGAGGTGCGCTGGAACGACCTGGTGCGCGGCGAGGAGACGGTCGACCTCGCCTCGCTGTCGGATCCTGTCCTGGTGCGCGAGGACGGCACCTATCTCTACACGCTGCCCTCGGTGGTCGACGACATCGAGATGGGTGTCAGCCATGTCATCCGCGGCGACGACCATGTCACCAATACCGGCGTGCAGATCGCCATCTTCAAGGCGCTGGGCGCCGAGCCGCCGATCTTCGGCCACCACAATTTGCTCACCACAGTGTCGGGCGAGGGGTTGTCGAAGCGCACCGGCGCGCTGTCGATCGAAAGCCTGCGCGAGGACGGCATCGAGCCGATGGCCGTCGCTTCGCTGGCGGTGCTTGTCGGCACGTCGGAAAATGTCACCGCAGCGCATGATCTCAACGAGCTCGCCGGCCATTTTGACCCGGCTGCGACGTCCAAGTCCGCCTCCAAATTCGACCCGGACGAGCTCTTCGTGCTCAACCGCACGCTGATGCATCGCATGTCGTTCGAGGAAGCGCGCGACCGGCTGATGGTGCTGGGCATTTCCGGCGACAAGGCCGAGCCGTTCTGGATGGCGGTGCGCGGCAATCTCGACCGCCTGTCGGACGCGGTCGCTTGGTGGCGTATCCTGAGCGAGGGTCCGCAGGAGCCGGCGGAATTTTCCGGCGAAGACCGCGATTTCCTCAATCAGGCGTTCGACGTTCTCCCCGAGGAGCCGTGGAACGGCACGGTGTGGAAGGACTGGACCGGCAAGATCAAGGAAGCCACCGGGCGCAAGGGCAAGCCGTTGTTCATGCCGCTGAGGCTGGCCCTTACCGGGCGGACTTCGGGGCCGGAGCTTTCAGATCTATTGCCGCTGATGGGTCGGGAAGGAACGCTGGCCCGACGACCCTGACCTTGCGCTGATCGGGCGGCAGCGCCGAGACCGGCGACACCGGCACTTTGGTGGTCAGCCGCCTGATCGCATCAAGGTCGAGCCCGCCTTCGGCATTGGCGAGCGTTTCCGGATCGGCGCCCGGATCGGGCTTGGACGCCGGCATCGGTATGAAGCGCGCTGCCTCGCCGTTCGGCTGCGATTGTTCAGGATCAGGCGGGTTGCCGCCGATGATCGTGAAATTGCCGGCCTGCGCATTGCAGCCGCAGGTGGGCGGGCGCGTGTAATTGGCCTGTTTGTAGAGATAGGCGGTCGGCAGCTCGCTGTAGGGTTGACCTGTCGCCGACGAGGTCATCGAGCCAGAGTCGTCGTCCATTCTGCGCGAATAGAAGACCTGCATCTCGGTACCTGGGCAGCTCGACTCGCAATTCTTCTGGTCGCGCTCGAAGTCACCGATGGAAGCGGCATTCGACATCGGGAAGAAATAGCCGTCGCAGGTGCGCACGCACATCGTGTGGAACTCGCCGCCCAGCCGGGGCAGGTCCATGCCGTCCGGCTGGTTGATGACGCGGCGGATGTTGCGCACGCTCGGATCATCGGGCGGCACCTCCGCCGAGTCCGGGATATCGGGGGCATCGGGTGTTTCGAGCTGCTGGTCCTGGCGGCCGAAAAGCTGCTCGAACAGATTGCCGCCGCCATTGTCGCGTGCCGCCTCCCGAAGCGGCGCGCGGCGCGGCGCGATCTCGTCGTCGCGGCAGCCATTGGCATCGAGCGCCGCCAGGATGCGGCTGCGGTCGCGCCGCGTGCCGCCGGCGGCCAGCCGTTCGCGCTTGGCCTGCAAGGTGTCGAGATTAGCGTTCATGCGCTCTATCGAGGCGTTGATCGCGGCGCATTGGCTGACATTGCGCGAAAACAGCGTGAAGCCGCAACCGGCGTCGCTTGCCCGGCCGCGGGCCTTGGCAAGCTGCTCGCGCTGCCTGGCGATCGCGTCGTCATATTTGCGGACGAGACCCGGCCCTCCGCCGCCACCGCGCGTCGCGGCGAGTTCGGCTTCGAGTTGCCGGCATATGCGAGAAGCTGCCTGGGTTTCAGCGGCGGCGACAGCTGAGCCTGCAAGCGCTGCAAGCAGCGTCGCAAGATGCATCAGCTTCAGCCCCTTCATTCTCGTGGAATCCCGATTGCCCGTGCCGGAAGGCTACCGCGTTCGTGGTTAACTGTTCGCTATGCGTTTCACCGTTTCACGGAAACGGCGAAACGCCCTATTTCTTTGTTTTACGCAATTCCAGACGGAAAACCGCTCACACTTTTCCTGGAATTGCTCTGTCTGCAACCCGGCACAATTGCGCTTTGTCGCGCCACCTCAGTTCAAGTCGACGAGCGCCTGCGCCTTATGCGCCGCCTCGACTACCGCAAGCGCGGTCATGTTGACGACGCCGCGCGAGGTTACGGACGGCGTCAATATGTGCGCGGGCTTGTCGGTGCCGAGCAGAATCGGTCCGACATGCAGCGCGTCCATCATGGCGCGCAAAGCCGTCAGCGTGATGTTGGCCGAATCGAGGTTCGGGAAGACCAGCAGATTGGCTTCGCCTTTCAGCCGCGAATGCGGGTAGACGCGCTGGCGCAGATGTTCTGAAAGAGCGGAGTCGGCATGCATCTCGCCATCGCACTGGAGTTCCGGGGCGATGCGAGCCAGGATCGCCGCGGCCTGGCGCATCTTCAGCGCGCCGGGTGAATCGCGTGAGCCGAAATCCGAATGCGACAGAAGCGCTGCCTTCGGCTCGATGCCGAAGCGCTGGATTTCCTCGGCCGCGAGCACAGTCATTTCGGCGATCTCTTCCGCTGTGGGATCGACCGAGACATGCGTGTCGGTGAGGAAGATGATGCCGCGCTGCGAGATCAGCATCGACAATGTCGACAGGTCGCGGTCCTTGATGCCGGCGCGAGGCCCGATGATCAGCGTGACATTGCGCAGATGCCGCTCGAAGCGGCCTTCGAGCCCGCAAACCATGGCATCCGCGTCGCCGCGCTTCAGCGCAAGAGCGGCGATCACCGTATTGTTGGTACGCACCATGGTGCGGGCGGCTTCCGTCGTGATACCGCGGCGGCCGGCAAGCTCGATCAGGAGGTCGACATAGTGCCGGTAACGCGGATCGTCTTCCGGGTTTATCAGGCCGAAATCGACGCCGGGCCGGATGCGCAGGCCGTAACGCTTCAGGCGGACCTCCACGACATGCGGACGGCCGATCAGGATCGGCTCGGCGATGCCTTCCTCCAGCACCACCTGCGCGGCACGCAGCACACGCTCGTCCTCGCCGTCGGCATAGATGACGCGCTTGGCGCTCGAGGCTTTGGCAGAGGAGAACACCGGCTTCATTACCAGGCCGGAGCGGAAGACGAAGCGGTTGAGCTTGTCGATATAGGCGGCGAAATCGGCGATCGGCCGCGTCGCGACGCCGGTGTCGCAGGCAGCCTTCGCCACCGCCGGCGCAATGCGCAGGATCAGGCGCGGATCGAAGGGCGAGGGGATCAGGAAATCGGGGCCGAACATCGGCGTCTCGCCGGAATAGGCGCGCGCCGCGACATCGGAAGGCTCCTCGCGGGCAAGGGCGGCGATCGCCCGCACCGCCGCCATCTTCATCTCTTCGTTGATGGCGCTGGCGCCGCAATCTAGCGCGCCGCGGAAGATGTAAGGAAAGCACAGCACATTGTTGACTTGATTGGGAAAATCCGAGCGCCCGGTGCAGATCATGGCGTCCGGCCGCGCGGCGCGTGCCACTTCCGGCATGATCTCGGGATTGGGGTTGGCCAAGGCCAGGATCAGCGGTTTCGGCGCCATGTGCTGCAAAAGCTCCGGCTTCAGCACGCCGGCGGCGGAAAGGCCGAGAAAGACGTCGGCGCCGGAGATGACGTCGGCCAGCGTGCGCGCCTCGGTATCCTTCACATAGGGATCTTTCCAGCGATCCATCTCTTCGACGCGACCCTTATGGGCGACGCCGAAACGGTCGGTGACCCAGATGTTTTCCACCTTGGCGCCGAGCGAGACCAAAAGGTTGAGGCAGGCAAGTGCTGCCGCCCCCGCGCCGGACGTGACAATCTTGATGTCGGAAATCGTCTTGCCGGCCAGTTCCAGCCCGTTGAGCACCGCGGCGGCGACGATGATCGCGGTGCCGTGCTGGTCGTCGTGAAAGACCGGAATGCCCATGCGGGCCTTCAGCCGCTCTTCGACCTCGAAACATTCAGGCGCCTTGATGTCCTCGAGGTTGATGCCGCCGAAGGTCGGCTCGAGCGCCGCCACCGTCTCGACCATCCGCTCGATCTCGGGCGCGTCGATCTCGATATCGAAGACGTCGATGCCGGCGAACTTCTTGAACAGCACCGCCTTGCCTTCCATGACCGGCTTCGAGGCGAGCGGACCGATATTGCCGAGCCCCAGCACGGCGGAGCCGTTGGAGACGACGCCGACGAGGTTGGCGCGGCCGGTGTAGTCGGCGGCGGTGGCGGGATCGTCGCGGATCTCGAGGCAGGGCGCGGCCACGCCCGGCGAATAGGCAAGCGCCAGGTCGCGCTGGTTGCCGAGCGGCTTCGTCGCCTGGATCTCGAGCTTTCCCGGCGTTGGGTGCTTGTGAAAGAAGAGGGCGGCCTCGTCGAGGTCCGACCGGGCCGTTTTCTTGTTCTCGCCGTCCATTGCGGCCCCTCCCTGCGATACTGGTTTGGAGCCTTTTAGCATGTGTCGACGATTTCGCGACGCCAAAATCTCGGGCTCCGGCCTTCACAATGCCGGAGCGGAAATAATCAAACGATTCCAGTCGGTTGGCTCAGGAGCCTCAGGCTTATTGATTGGCGGCGGTCAGAACGCGCTGACGTAGAGGCCGCCGTCGACCGGGATGTTCTGGCCGGTGAGATAGCCGGCATGGACCGAGCACAGGAAGGCGCAGATCTGGCCGAATTCCTCCGGCGTGCCGAGACGTTTTGCCGGCACGTCGGCGCTGATGCGGGCCTTGCGCGCGGCTGCTGCGGCCGGGTCTTCCGGAGTGCCGGCCTCATGCGGGCCGCGCAGCCGGTCGGTGTCGAGCTTGCCAGGCAGCAGGCTGTTGATGGTGACGTTGCGGTCGATGACCGTGCGCGCCACGCCGGCGAGGAACGAGGTCAGGCCGGCGCGCGCGCCGGACGACAGGTCGAGACCGGGGATCGGAACATAGACCGACAGCGAGGTGATGTTGACGATGCGGCCGAAGCCGCGCTTGGCCATGCCGTCGATCACCGCCTGGATGAGCTCGATCGGCGTGACCATGTTCTGCGTCACACCCTCGAGGATCTTGGTGCGGTCGAGCTCGCGAAAATCGCGCAGCGGCGGGCCGCCATTGTTGTTGACCAGAATGTCGGGATCAGGGCAGGCGGCGAGCATCGCTTTCTGCACCTCGGGCTTCGACACGTCGCCGGCGACTTCGATAACATCGACGCCGAACCGGTCGCGGATCTCCTTGGCGGTCTTGGCCACGAGTTCGGCGTTGCGGCCGTTGACGACCAGATCGACGCCGGCTTCGGCAAGCGCCATCGCGCAGCCTCGCCCCAGTCCCTTGCTCGAGGCGCAGACGATGGCCTTCTTGCCGCGAATGCCGAGATCCATGACGTTTTTCTCCTGATTGTGTCGCGCGCAAGCTAGCGCCTGGGCTGGACCAACCGCAACCGTCATACGGTTGTTGCATGAATCGGGGCATAGGCACGCGAAAGCAAAGGGTGAAATCGTGATGTCAGACCCAGAGCCCCACACTTTCCGCGCGCTATTCATTTCCGACGTGCATCTCGGCTCGAAAGCGGCCAAGGCCGATTTCCTGATCGACTTCCTGCGTCATCACGATGCCGAGATCATCTATCTGGTTGGCGATATCGTCGACGGCTGGCGGCTGCGGCGCAACTGGCATTGGCCGCAGAGCCACAATGACGTGGTGCAGAAGCTGCTGCGTAAGGCGCGCAAGGGGGCCTCGATCACCTATATTGCCGGCAATCACGACGAATTCGCCCGCCAGTTCCAGGGCGTGCATTTCGGCGGCATCGTCGTCGCCGACCGCGCCATCCACGAGACCGCCGACGGCCGGCGCCTGCTGGTCATCCATGGCGACCAGTTCGACACGGTGGTGCACAACCAGCGCTGGCTGGCCTATCTCGGCGACTATGCCTATGACGCGGCGATGCTGGTCAACCGTGTCGTGACCAAGCTGCGCCACCTGCTCGGCCTGCCTTACTGGTCGTTCTCGTCATGGGCCAAGGTCAAGGTGAAGAAGGCGGTGAACTTCATCGGCTCGTTCCAGACCGTGCTTTCGGAGGAGGCGCGGCGCTCGCATGTCGACGGCGTGATCTGCGGCCACATCCATCACGCGGCAATCGAGAACTACGGCGATGTGCAGTACATCAACACCGGCGACTGGGTGGAAAGCTGCACGGCGGTGGTCGAGCACTTCGACGGCCGCATGGAAATCCTGACCTGGGCGCATGTGCTGCCTGAGGCGTCGGTCGGCAATGAAGCGCTGGTGCCGATCGATATCATCGACCTCAAGGGCAGGGCGGCTCAGGCGGCTTGAGCCCGGCCACGTTTCCCCGGTTCAGCCTGCTGCCTTCGCGCTCGCGCAGCGCTCGCTCGAAGGCCCCGTCCTTCAACAGCCTAGCTCTCGATCGATTGGTCCAGCCGGTTCCGTCGCGCTTTGCCGCATGTTAGGGATCGAGAGACGTTGCACGGGAATCGAATGCAGCGAAATTGGATCGATTCATGTCGCTGCCGCCGCTATCGCCCGAACAGCTTGTCAAGCCGAGCCATTTCGAACTGCGCATGAGCCTGATCTTCGCGACCTTGTTCGTCTCGCAAGGCACGCATCTGCCTTACTTTCCGCTCTGGCTGCAGGCGAAAGGTTTTCATGCCGAGCAGATTGCGGTCATCCTGGCCGCGCCGATGTTCCTGCGCGTGTTGACGACGCCGATGCTGACCGCGCTTGCCGACCGGGCCCGGGATCGCGCCGATGTCTATATCGCGGTGGTTGCGGCCTCCATGGTCATCTCTGCCGGCTATTTCCTGCCGGCCACCTATGCCGTCGTGCTCGCCGTGTCGCTGCTTTTGACGATCGTCTGGACGCCGCATTCGCCGATGGCCGATTCGCTGGCGCTTTCGGGCGTGCGCCGTTTCGGCTCGAACTACACGGCAATGCGCAAATGGGGGTCGATCTCGTATCTGTGCGCCAATGTCGTGGGCGGGTTCATCCTGGCGGCCACGGGTCCGCAGGCGGTCCCGGTCATCATCTTCATCGCGCTCGGCGCGGCCCTGGTCGCGGCGCTGCTGTCGCCGCGCATGGGGCGGCCGCGCAAGGCCTCGCCGCTTTCGGCGACCGAGATCCAGCACAAGGCGCCGAGCCTGTTCAATGCCTATTTCCTCTATTTCACGCTTGGCGTCGGCATCATCAGCGCCAGCCATGCCTTCCTCTACGGCTTCGTCTCGATCTACTGGAAATCGATCGGAATCGGCGATTCCGTCGTTGGCCTGCTATGGGCCTGGGGCGTGGTGTCGGAAGTCTGCATGTTTCTGTTTTTCAATCGTATTTTTGCTTCCATCTCGGTCGCCAGGGTGATGGTGATCGCCGGCATCGGTTCGATCGTGCGCTGGATCGCCTTTCCGCTGGTCTGGCCGCTCGGCCTGGGCGTCGCCGGCTTCTTCGGCGTCCAGACGCTGCATTCGGTATCGGTGGCGATGGTGTTGATCGGCCTGCAGAAGATGATCGGCGAAACGGTCTCCGAAGAGCGCACGGGCGCCGCGCAAGGCATCGCCTATTTCTTCAACGGCTTCTTCATGGCGGCGGTGACGCTCGCTTCAGGCCCGCTCTATGACCGTTTGGGCGTCGACGGTTTCTGGGCGATGATCCCGATCGCGGTCGTCGGCATGGTGCTGATAGGCCTAGCTTCCCGTTCAGCCCCAAAGCACCCTGTCGGGGGGTGAAACCAGCGATCCCCGGTAGACGAGACCGGGCTCGCGATCTCGTGCCAGCAGCAGCGGACCGTCTAGGTCGACGAAGTCGGCGTCGTGCGCGAGCAGCACCGCCGGGGCCATGGCAAGCGAGGTGCCGACCATGCAGCCCACCATGATGCCGAAGCCGAGTTCGCGCGCGCGGTCGCGCAACTTCAACGCCTCGGTCAGGCCGCCGGATTTGTCGAGCTTGATGTTGACGGCGTCATAGAGCCCGGTCAGCGCATCGAGGTCCTTTGCCGCATGCACGCTTTCGTCGGCGCAGACCGGCACCGGATGCGCGATCCGGCGCAGAATGTCGTCTTTGCCCGCCGGCAGCGGCTGTTCGACAAGCGCGACGCCGTGCTGCGCGGCGAAGCTGAGGTTCGCCTCGACATTTTCGTCGGTCCAGCCCTCGTTGGCATCGAGGATGATGCGGCTTTCGGGAGCGGCTTCCGTCACCGCGCGGATCCTTGCCATGTCGTCGTCGCCGCCGATCTTGACCTTGAGGAGGGGTCGCGCGGCATTGGCGCGTGCTTGCGCCGCCATGGCGTCCGGTTCGGCGAGCGACAGTGTGTAGGCGGTTTCCAGTGGCCTCGTCGGAAGCGCCCCGATGGTCGCCGCCACCGGCGTTCCGGTCAGCTTGGCTTCCAGGTCCCAAAGGGCGCAGTCGATGGCGTTTCGTGCGGCACCGGCGGGCATGGCCGCGAGCAAGGCAGTCCGGTCGATGCCGGCGACGACCGGATCGCGCATGGACTCGATGGCCGCGCGCACCCCCTCCATGGTCTCGCCGTAGCGCCTGTAGGGCACACACTCGCCGCGCCCGGAACGTCCCCCGTCAGCGATCGTTACGGTGATGACTTCGGCCTCGGTTTTGGATCCGCGTGAGATGGTGAAGGTGCCGGCGATCGGGAACCGCTCCATCTCGACCGAAATGACACGCGCCATAATTTTCTTCTCCGGCTGTGCGACACCGGTCTGCCGGCAAATCGACACGCCAGTCCGGTCACGCTAAACAGGACGCCATGTTGACCATCCGCAAACGCGACGCAAGCGGCGAGGCCAAGGACGCCGAGCACCGGCCTCGCATTGCCGTGGGCGAGGAAGGGGGCGTGCTGGGCTGCGCCTTTTCTGGCGTGTGGACGACGCGCACTGTGGCGCTGGTCGATGCCGACATGCGCAGGATCGAGCAGAGAAGCGGCGCAAAACAGCTGATGCTCGACCTTTCCCACATCGAAAAGATGGACACCGCCGGCGCATGGCTTATCGACCGGTTGGCCAGCGCCTTCGAGAAGAAAGGCGTCGAGGTCCATTTGCAGGGGCAGAGCGAGATCGCCTCGATCCTGCTCGGCGCGGTCGGCGATGCGGTTCGCCGGGAGCCCGAATCGGGTCCGTCCGGGCCGCCCAACATCATCCTGCGCGCGCTGGAGCTGGTTGGCCGGCGTGTCTACGAGATGCGCGACGATTTCTTCGCCTCCATGAACATTCTCGGCGCCACGATCCGCGGCGCGCAGATGAAGCTCGGCCGCGGCCACGCGGTCAACCCAGCCGCGATCTTCAACCAGATCGATCGGATGGGCGTCGGCGCGATACCGGTGGTGGTGCTGATGTCGGCCATTGTCGGCGCCATCGTCGCCCAGCAGGGCGCCTACCAGCTCAGCTATTTCGGCGCCAACATCTTCGTCGTCGACCTCGTCGGCGTGCTGATCCTGCGTGAGCTCGGCGTGCTGATGACGGCGATCATGCTCGCCGGCCGTTCGGGCAGCGCCATCACCGCCGAGATCGGCTCGATGAAAATGCGCGAGGAGGTCGACGCGCTGAAGGTGATCGGCCTCAATCCGATCGGCGTGCTGGTCTTTCCGCGGCTCGTCGCGCTGGTGATCGGGCTGCCATGCCTCACGATCATCGCCAATTTTGCCGCGCTTGGCGGCGGCATCGTTGCCGCCTGGCTCTATTCCGATATCCCGCCGGCCGCGTTCATCGACAGGCTGCGCGTCGCCATCGACCTCAGCACCATCTTTGCCGGCCTGATCAAGGCGCCGTTCATGGCCCTCATCATCGGCATCATCGCGTCGGTCGAGGGTATGAAGGTCGGCGGCAGCGCCGAATCGCTCGGCCTGCACGTGACCGCGTCGGTGGTGAAGTCGATCTTCGTCGTCATCATCCTCGACGGGCTTTTCGCCATGTTCTACGCAGCGATCGGGTTCTGAGATGGCGAACGGCAACGGCGCCACGGCAGCGCAGGACACGAATGACGACGAAATCGTGCTTTCGGTTCGCGACGTTACCGTCGCGATCGGCGACAAGGTGATCCTCGACAAGCTCTCGCTCGATATCAAGCGTGGGGAAATCCTCGGCTTCGTCGGCGCTTCGGGCGCCGGCAAATCGGTACTGTTGCGCACCATATTGGGGCTGATGCCGAAGCAATCGGGGACGATCAGCCTGTTCGGCGTCGACGTCGACAAGGCCAGCGACGCCGATCGCCTGCGCATCGACATGCGGCTTGGCGTTCTTTTCCAGCATGGCGCGCTGTTTTCAGCGCTGACGGTGATGGAAAACGTGCAGGTGCCGATGCGCGAATATCTCGACCTGCCCAAGGCGCTGATGGACGAGTTGGCCTTGCTCAAGATCGAGCTGGTCGGGTTGCCGCCCGACGCCGCGCTGAAATTCCCGTCCGAACTGTCCGGCGGCATGATCAAGCGCGCGGCGCTGGCGCGCGCCCTGGCGCTCGATCCCGACATCGTCTTTCTCGACGAGCCGACCTCGGGGCTCGACCCGATCAGCGCCGCCGAGTTCGACGAGCTCGTCGTCAAGCTGCGCGACACGATGGATCTGACCGTCTACATGGTCACGCACGATCTCGACACGCTGTTTACCGCTTGCGATCACGTCGCGGTGCTCGGCAAGAAGAAGGTGCTGGTCGAAGGTACGATCGACGACATGCTGAAGAGCGACGAGCCGTGGGTGAAATCCTATTTCCGCGGAAAACGCGCCCGGCAACTTGATCTTGCGGCGCGCGCATAGCCATAAGTGGGGCGATGGAAACAAGAGCCAACTACATAATTGTCGGCATCTTCACGCTTGGCGCGATCCTGGCTGCCTTCGCCTTCGTCTATTGGACGGCCGCCATCGGCGACAGGGGCGAAACGGCGATGCTGCGCGTGCGCATCCCGGGCTCGGCCTCCGGCCTCAGCCGCGGCAGCCTTGTGCTGTTCAACGGCGTCAGGGTGGGTGACGTGAAGAACGTCTATATCGACGGCGACGATCCGACCGTCGCCATCGCCGACACCGAAATCGCCCGTTGGACGCCGATCACCAAATCGACGCAGGCCGATATCGGACTGACCGGCCTCAGCGGCCAGGCCAATATCGAGCTCAAGGGCGCCGATCCGAAGGAGACCAGGCTGCTCGACGAAGCGGAGAAGGAAGGCAAGGTCGCCGAAATCGTCGCCAATCCGTCCGCGGTCACCAACCTTTTGCAGACGGCGCAGAACATCTTTACCCGCGCTGACAAGGTGCTTGGCGAGCTCGAAGGCTTCACCAAGGACGTTCGCGGTCCGCTGACGCAGACGGTCAAGAACGTCGAGACCTTCTCGGACGCGCTGGCCAAGAATTCCGACGGCATCGACAAGTTCCTGTCGGCGGTGAGCTCGCTTTCGGATCAGCTGAAGAATGTCTCGGGCCGGCTCGACAGCACGCTGAAGGCCGCCGAAGGCCTGCTCAATTCCGTCGACAAGGACCAGATCAAGAGCATCGTGGCCAATGTCGACACGGTGACGACGAACCTGAAAGAGACCTCGAAGCAGTTCGATACCGTCATCGACAACGTCAACACGGCGGTCGGCTCGATCAACGATTTCGCCAAGCAGACGCAAGGGACATTGGCCAAGGTCAACAGCGTGCTCGACGGCATCGATCCCGCCGACGTCAAGGCCGCTTTGGCCAACATCCAGAAGGCCAGCGCCAACGCCGACAAGGCGGCGTCCGACATCGCCAAGGTCACCGACAAGATCGCCAACCGTTCCGACGACATCAACGAGACCATCAAGGACGCCCGCCAGCTCGCGCAGCGGCTCAACGACGCTTCGGTGCGCGTCGACGGCATCCTGGTCAAGGTCGACAAGCTCCTCGGCTCCGGCGAGGCCAACGGCGTCATGGCCGATGCCAGGGCGACGTTGAAATCATTCAAGCAGGTGGCCGACACGCTGAACTCCCGCCTCGGCACAATCGTCGACAACCTGTCGCGCTTCTCCGGCCAGGGCCTGCAGAACGTAGAGGGGCTGGTGCAGGACAGCCGGCGCTCGATCAATCGCATCGAGGAAGCGGTGACCGACCTCAGCCGCAACCCGCAGCGCATTCTGTCCGGCGGCGCCGGCGAGGTCCGGCAGTTCGATGGAAGGGCACGGCGTTGACTTCGGCCGTCGCGACCGTCAAGAAATGAACCGCAAATGCGGGTTGATCGTAAGATCCGGGGACAGCGGGGATCACGCGTGAAGTCGATCGGGGTGGTTGCGGGTAGTTTGAGATCGTCCGCCGCAGCGTTGCTGGTGCTTGCGGTCGCCGGCTGCGCGGCACTGGGCGGCAAGCCGGCGCCGCTCGACACGTTTGAATTGTCCGCGCCGTCGCTCGATGTGCGTGCCCACAGCCGCCGTCAGATCCTGATCGCCCAGCCGTCGGCGCTCAAGGCGCTGGACAGCCAGAACATCGTCATCAGGCCTTCCGACCGGTCGATCCAGTTCCTCAAGGGCGCGCAATGGGCGGACCGGCTGCCGCTGATCGTGCAGGCGAGGCTGGCCGAAACCTTCCAGCGCTCCGGCAGCTTTGCCGGCGTTGGAAAGCCGGGCGAGGGACTGGCCATCGACTACCAGATCATCGTCGAGGTGCGCTCCTTCGAGGTGCGCGTCAATGGCGGCGAGCATGCCGATGTCGATCTGTTCGTGCGCATCCTGAACGACCGCAACGGCGAGGTGCGCGCCTCGAAGAACTTCACCGCGAGCGCCCCGGTCTCAGGCGGCGGCAATGCGGCTTATGTCGGCGCGCTGGACAGCGCCTTCGGCCAGGCGGCGGCCGACATCGTCCGCTGGACGGATTCGACGATCTGAGCGCGGTTGCCAAGGCGCCGGGAAACCAATTCCATCGATCAACGGACAAAAGAAAAAGGCGGGCCGAGGCCCGCCTTTTTTGTCAGACTTGTCGGCCGCTCACTGCAGCCGGCCGCTGGCATGGGCCAGCATGGTATAGACCTTGCCGGTATCGGACGTCAGATAGGTCTGCGCCATGATGTTGTCGCGGTCGTTGCGCGAGACGTCCTTGAGCAGCTTCTCGAAATCCTCGCAGTAACGGTCGACCGCGGCGCGGAATTCCGCCTCGGCCTGATACTTGCGGCGGATCTCGTCGAAGGTCTGCTGGCCCTTCAGCGTGTAGAGGCGACGGGTGAAGACGTCGCGCTCGCCCCGCCGGTAGCGGTTCCAGAGCTCGATCGAGGCGTCATGGTCGATGGCCCGCGCGATGTCGACGGAGAGCGAGTTGAGCGACTCCATGACATGCAGCGGCGAGCGCTGGGCAGGCGTCGCGCGCGGCGCTTCCGCCGGCGTTGCCGGCCGCAGCTCTTCCTCACGCGAGGCATTGGTCAGGAGGTCGCGCACCCATCCGCCCTGCGCGGGCTTGCCGTTCGGATCGCGGCGCGGCGCCTCGGCGGGGCGTTCAAGATCGAGCGTGCCGCGCAGCGTGGTCTCCGCGAGCGGCGCCTGCGGAGCGCGGGCCGTTGGTTGCGATTGCTGCTGTGGCTGCGGGGCCGGGGGACGGCGCAGCGGCGGTTCGGCGGCTCGGGCCGGCGCCTGCGGAGCAGGGCGCAGGCCGCGTGGCTCGCCTTGTTCGCTGCTGCCGCTGCGACCGGATTTCGCAACGATATCCGACAGTTCCTTGAGCGCATTGATTTGCTCTGCGACAGCGCGACGAATGGCCGAGGTCGATTCCTTAGCCTCCTCCGGCATCTCGATCACGCCCTTCTTCAGCTCGGCGCGGGTAAGGTCGAGCTCGCTCTTGATCGAGCCTGCGGTGCGACGCATCTCTTCGGTCGCGTCAGCAAAGCGCCGTGTCGCCGAATCGACGACGTCGGCGATGGCGGCGCGGATCTTTTCCGCCGATTCCATCGTGCGGCCCTCCGCAGTCTGCATCGTCTGGCCGACGAGGTTTTCGAAGGAGCGCATCACCTTCTCGAGGTCTTCCGACTTCTTGACCAGGCCGACGGCGAGGTCTTCCAGCGAGGACTGACGCTCCAGCGTGTGCTCAAGATTGCTTTGCGCGGAGCTGAGCAAATTCGAGGCGCTGGAGAGCAACCGGCTGTGTTCGTCGAACTTGGTCGCGATCGAGGCCACCTCGCGCAGCGTCGCCGAGGACAGCTCGGTGAGACGTGTCGTGTTGGAATCGACCAGACGCGCCGAACTGGCGAAAGTCTGGGCGGCCTTCTCCGTGGTCGTGGCGAAGCTCTGCGTGCTGCCGGAGAGCCGCTCCTCGACCTGGCCGAGATTGACGGCAGCCTGGTCGATCAATTGGCCGAGCTGCGCGCTGGAGGTCGTCATGCGGCCGATAAGATCGGCCACGCTGTCGGCAAGCGACGAGCGGGCGCCTTCGACGGCCGACAGCGTCTCGGCCGTGCGGCTGGCGAGAGCATTGACGAGGTTCGTGTTCTCGCTGCGCAGCTTCTCGGCCGCCCGTTCGGTGACCTCTTCCATGCTGCGCTGCAGCTCGGAGCCGCCCTGGGCGAAGCGCTCGACCAGCGGTTTGGCCGTCTCGTCGAGGATTTTCGCCATCTCTGCCGAACGCGCCGCGAGCATGGTGTTGAGTTCGCGGGTGTTGGCGCCGATCGTGCGCGCGGCCTCGTTGGTGCTCTGGCCGATATGCTGGCCGACCGCCGTGAAGGTCTCGGCGATGACATTGGCGCGCGAGATGAGCTGGGCCTCGGCGCTGGAGACCTGCTCGTTGAGCTTCTGGCCCATGGTCTCGGCGCTGTAGGCGAGGCGGTTTTCCACGCTCGCCACCTGGTCCTCGACACGGGCGGCCGCGGCAGAGGCGCTTGCGGCCAGCCGCTCGTCGGCTCCCGCCAGCGCCTGCTCGATCTCGCGGGCATGCACGGCAAGCTCCTGCCCGGTCTGGCGGGCACGGTCGGCGACGCGCTGTTCGGTCGCCGCGAAGGCACCGACGATCGTGTCGGCATGCTCGCCGATGGTCGAGGTGCTCGAGGCGATACGCGACACCAAACGGCTGTCGGCGTCGTCGAAGATGCGGGCAATTTCGGACGCCCGCGACGACAGTGCCTCCGAGCCCTCGGCAATACGCGAGATCAGATGCTGGTCGGCGCTGTCGAAGATGCGGCCGAGGTCCGAGGCGCGGGCGGCCAGCGCTTCGGCCGATTCGCTGATGCGCATCGAAAGCCGCTCATCGGCGCCCTCGAAGTTGCGCAGGATGTCGCCGGCACGGGCGGCCAGCGACTGCGCCGTCTCGACGGCGCGGGCAACCAGCTTCTGGTCGGCCGCGTCGAAGGTGTTGGCGATGTCGCCGGCGCGTGCTGCCAGCTTGTCGGCGGTTTCCTCGGCGCGGGCCATGAGCGAGTTGGAGGCGTCGTCGGCGCGCGCCATCAGCATGTTGGACGTATCCTGGGCGCGCTCGTGCAGGCGGCGGTCCGCCGCCTCGAAAGCCTGCGCGATGTCCTCGGCTCTGGCAAGCAGCGCGGCGGACGTCTGCTCGGCGCGTTCGGCGATCTTGCGGTCGGCGTCGCTGAAAGCCGCACCGGCCTGCTCGTGCAGGGTGCTGGTGATCTCCATGACCTTGTCGCGCAGCGCGCCCGCCACGAACACAGCGGTCTTTTCCAGCACGCCGCGGACATTGTCGACGCCGGTCGACAGCGCACGCTCCATGGTGCCGGCGCGCTCCTCGATGACACCGGTCTGCCGGCTGAAGGCCTGCTCGATCTTCTCGACATCGGCGGCAATCGCCGCCGAGATATCGCTGCTTCGGGCAGCGATCTGGTCAATATGGCCGGAAACCGAACGGTCGACGTCCTTGCGCGCATCGGCAAGCTTGACGAGATCGTCCTCGAGGGCCTTGGCCAGCATGTTGCGGCCCTCGGACAGCTTGCCGACATGGCCGGCGATGACGTCGTCGATCTCCGAGCGGCTTTCCGTCAGCTTCTGAAGGTCCGCTTCGAGGGCGCGCCTAAGGATATCGCGGCCTTCGGCGAGCTTCTCGACCTGGCCGGCGACCAGGCCGTCGATCGAGGAACGGCTTTCGGCGAGCTTGGCGAGGTCGGCTTCCAACGCACGCTTGAGGATGTCGCGGCCTTCCGCGAGCTTCTCGACCTGGCCGGAGACCAGGCCGTCGATGCCGGCGCGGCTCTCGGCGAGCTTGGCAAGATCGTCCTCGAGCGCCTTGGACAGCGTCGCCCGGTTCTGCGACAGTTGGTCGGCATGGGTCTGCATGAGGCCGCTGGCATTAGCCATATCGGTCTCCAGTGCACGCGAAAGCTCGGCGCGATGGTCGGTGATCTTCTGCGAATGATCGACGATCGCGCCCTGGATTGTGTTGAGGTCGGCCTCCAGCGCGCGCTTGAGGATGTCGCGGCCTTCGGCGAGCTTCTCGACCTGGCCGGCGACCAGCCCGTCGATGCTGGAGCGGCTCTCCGCCAGCTTGGCGAGATCGTCCTCCAGAGACTTCGACAGCACGGAACGGTCCTGAACGAGCCGGTTTTGATGGTCGGCGATGGCGCCGCTGACGGCCTGCAGGTCGGTTTCAAGCGCTTTCGAAAGCTGTGAGCGATCTTCCAGAACCTTGTCCGAATGTCCCGCGATGGCACCCTTGATGGCGTTGAGGTCGGCTTCCAGGGCACGCTTGAGGATGTCGCGGCCTTCGGCGAGCTTCTCGACCTGGCCGGCGACAAGGCCGTCGATCGAGGCGCGGCTTTCGGCGAGCTTGGCGAGGTCGGCTTCCAGCGTGTGCGACAGCAGGCTGCGGTCCTCGGCGAGCTTGCCGGCGTGGCTGTCGATCAGGCCGCGGATGCCGCTCAGATCGCTTTCAAGGGCGCGGCTGAGCTCGCCGCGGTCCTCGGCGAGCTTGGTCGAGTGGGTCTCGATCAGGCCACGGATGCCGATGATGTCGGTCTCGAGCGCTTTGGCGAGCACCGCGCGGCCCTCGGCGATCTTCTCGACCTGACCGGCGACAAGGCCGTCGATGGAGGCGCGGCTGTCCTGCAGCTTGTTGAGATCGGCCTCCAGGGCGCGCGCCAGGATGTTGCGGCCTTCGGCCAGCTTCCCGACATGGCCGGCGACCATTTCGTCAATCATTGTACGGGCTTGGACGAGCCTGCCGGAGTCTTCGTTCAAGACCTGGGACAGGCGGTTGCGGCCTTCTTCGAGCTGCTCCAGATGGCTGCCCAGCGACGCATCGATGGCAGCGCGCGACTCGTTGACCTTGCGCAGGTCTTCTTCCAGCGCGCGCGAGATCAGGCTGCGGCCTTCTGCCAGCTTCTGCACCTGGTTAGTGACGGCGGCATCGATTGCCACGCGGCCTTCGGCGAATTTCGCCAGGTCCTCCTGCATGGCGGCCGCCATGCGCTCGCGGCTCTCCGAAAGCGCGCGGCTGTGGTTCTCGACAGCTTCCTCGATGCCGACACGGGCATCGGCCAGCCGCTGGATGTCGGAATCGAATGAGCGCGACACGACATGCCTGGCCGCTTCCATGCGCCCGGCGAAGTCGGTGGCGCGGGCTTCGAGCATGGAGGAGGTCGACGAGATGATGTCCGCCATGTCGGCGCCGATCTGCGTCTTGCCCTGATCGATCATCGATGACAGCTGGTCCTTGCTCTCGGCGAAGGTGTGCGCGATCTCGCGGGCGCGCTCGACCAGCGTCTCGTTGATCTGGCGGGCGCGGGCTTCGAGGGCGGCGTTGAGTTTCTGTGTACCGGTGTCGAGCGCCTCGGCGCGGGTCTGGAATTCGCTGATCAGCGCCTGACCGCGCTCGGCCAGCGTCCGCTCGATGCCGCTGAGGCTCGTCTCGAACTCCGAACTCAAGGTACGCGCCGCGCCCCCGAGCAGCGAGACCATGCCGTTGGTGCGGTCGTCGAGCAGGTCGGTCAGCGAGCGTGTCAGGCCGTCCGTGGTGTCGGTGAGCTTGGCGATACGGGTGTCGAGCAGGCTCGCGAAGGCCTCGCCGGAGGTCGAAAGACGGTCCGTGATGTTGTCAAGGCGCGATTCCACCGAATCGAAGATCGACGTCGAGCTTTCATTGATGCGGTCGATCAGCGTGTCGCCGGAATTGTTGATCGTCATCGACAGCTTGGTCGACGCGTTGAGGATCGAGTCGCGGATGATGTCGCTGGCCGAGCCGATCTCGTCGCGCAGCGTCTCGTGAGCGCTGGCGATGGAGGCGCGCACGCGCTCGGCATGGGTGACGACCGCCTCGCGCTCGCTGCCGAGACCGTCGACCAGCGAACGGATGCGGGCCTCGTTCTCGGAATAGGAGCGTTCGAGCTGGCTGACTTCGCCGTGGACGAGCGTTTCGAGCTCGACCGCGCGGGCCAGGGTGCGCTCGATGCCTTCGCCCATGGCCGCCACCTCGCGGCGAACGGCCTGGCCGATCATCATGACACGGTCCTGGGCGAGGTTTTCGGGCTCCGCCAGGCGGAAGGCGACCTCGGTCATGGATTGCGCGGCGAGGCGCATTTCCTGCGCGCGCCGGATCATGGCGGCAAAAGCCCAGAACAGGATGACCGGAACGATCGCGGCAACCGCCAGGCCGATCAGCTCGGGACGGGCGAAGAACTGGTCGAAGGTACGGATCTTCCAGATGCCGGGGCCGAACAACAGGTTGGCCAGGCCGCCGGCGCCGGCGATCCAGGCCAGCGAGATAAAGGCGATCACCCAGTAGACGGTGCTGGATGCACGGCGATTGAGGCTGTGAAGCAGCGTCTTGTAGTCCTTCTGGCGGTCATCATTGGCCGGCGTGAAGCCGGTGGGAGGCGTAAAGCCGGACGGCTGCCCATTGCGCGGCTCGACCTGGCGCAACTCGGCCGGCTTGGCCGCGGGCGCCCTCGGAGGCTGGGGGTTGGCAGGTTGGGGATTGTTTGCCGGCTCCGTCCTGTGGCTGCGCCCTTCGCGCGCCAGCTCGTCGGCCGCCGCCGAAATCTGCGCCTCGAGATCCTCCATCGACGCCGCCATGTCGAGGCCGCCTTCGTCGCCGTTAAGGTCAAGGTCAAGCGCCTTTTCCAGTTCCGCGGCCACGTCATTCTCGAGAGACTTCGTCGTCGTTGGTTTCTTAGCCATGCCTTCGCTACCCTGTACTAGCTGCCGCGGGACTTATGATTTTGGCCTGATTCTGGCCCGATTCTGGCTTGTCTATCCCGCGCAGGAGGCTGAAAAATGGACCTTCGTATCGTAATGACACACAGGGGTAAAGAAAACATGCATTCCGGGCGATACGTAAAACTTTAAATATAAGGTTAACGGAGACGTGATCCGGCTGCCTCCGTGACAACATTTTTCCCTGCAGTCGTTAACCCGTTGGCGACCGGGAGCGCCTATTTTCGTGGGCCCGTCTGCCCGCTTGATGGAGTTGCAGTGCGTATGCGTGGCGAAAGTGGTATTGCGTTTTCCATGCCGGGAGGCGACGCCTCCGGAACGGCTGGAGCCCGACCGGTGGATCTCGGCCATCTGGCACGCCAGACAATGGGCGACCGCGACCTAGAACGCGAGGTGCTGGCGCTGTTCGTGCACCAGTCGCTGTCGGTCCGTGACCAGATCGAGGATGCCGACGCGAGGCAAAGGGTGCTTCTGGCGCATGGCCTGAAGGGCTCGGCGCGCGGCATCGGCGCCTTTGCGGTGGCCGACTGTGCGGCGATCATCGAAACCCAGCCGGAAGACGTCCGGGCGCTCAAGCGGCTCAGCACGCTGATCGAGGAAGTGCGCGACTTCATCGCCGGCATCAGCCGCTAGTATCCCGCCTTTCTGAAAAACGTCATTTCGTGGCGCTTTCGCGCCGCAGTTGACTTGTCCGGCAGAGTGATTATCTCGGCTGCGACTCCTCAGGTGACTTAATGACCAAGCTGACTTACATCGCCCATGACGGGACCCGGTTTGACGTGGAAGCCGAAAACGGCTCGACGGTCATGGAAAACGCGATCCGCAATGCGGTTCCGGGCATCGAAGCCGAATGCGGCGGCGCCTGTGCCTGCGCGACCTGCCATGTCTATGTTGACGAAGCATGGACAGCGGAGGTCGGCGAGCCAGAGGCGATGGAGGAGGACATGCTGGACTTCGCCTACGAGGTCCAGCCGAACTCACGCCTCTCATGCCAGATCAAGGTGCGCGACGCGCTGGACGGGCTGGTGGTTCGGGTCCCCGCGCGCCAGGGTTAAGGCGCGTCGATATTCAGGTGAGGCCGGCCTGCAAATGGCGACTTCCTGCGCTTCCGGTGCTCACGTACTTGAGTACGCTCCGCTCCGGCCTTGGCCGGCCGAAGCCCTCATGAGTGTCTCCGCTCTACGAAGGCTACGGCCGGGGTTGGCCGGTTCTCGGAAGTCACCCAGTTTGGTCGCTTCGCGCCCGTCTTCGACTCCGACTCGGCCCAACCTGAATCTCGACACACCTTGGCAGCTTCCCAATATTCTTTCGCGCCGGCAGCTTGGCAGCGGCCCATAGCTCATGCAGTCTCGCCGCATTCCCAATCAGGGCGCAGCGCATGACCGATACCATCAAAACGGACGTTCTCATTGTCGGGGCAGGGCCGATCGGCCTGTTCGCCGTGTTCGAGCTCGGTCTGCTCGACATGAAATGCCATCTGATCGACATTCTCGATCGTCCCGGTGGCCAATGCGCCGAGCTCTATCCTGAAAAGCCGATCTACGACATTCCAGGCTGGCCGATGATCTCCGCGCAAGGCCTGGTCGACAAGCTCATGGAGCAGATCCATCCGTTCAAGCCGGACTTCACCTTCAACCGCATGGTGTCGAGCCTCGAACAGCTGGAGGACGGCAGTTTCCGCGTCGCCACCGACGAAGGTGAATTGTTCGAGGCCAAGGTGGTGGTGATCGCCGCCGGCGGCGGCTCGTTCCAGCCCAAGCGTCCGCCCATTCCGGGCATTGAGGAGTACGAAGGCAAGAGCGTCTTCTATTCGGTCCGGCGCATGGAGGAATTTCGCGGCCACGATCTCGTCATCGTCGGCGGTGGCGATTCGGCGCTTGATTGGACACTCAACCTGCAGCCGATCGCCAAAAGCGTGACGCTGGTGCATCGCCGCCCGGAATTCCGGGCCGCGCCCGACAGCGTCAACAAAATGTATGCCATGCAGGAGATGAAGCAGCTCGAATTCCTGGTCGGCCAGGTCAGCGGCCTTGCCGGCGCCGACGGCCAGCTGTCATCGGCGACCATCAAGGGTGGTCCGGATGGCGACGTCGAGGTGCCGTGCACCCGCATGCTGCCGTTCTTCGGCCTCACCATGAAGCTCGGGCCGATAGCCGAATGGGGCCTTAACCTCAACGAGAACCTGATCCCGGTCGACACCGAGAAGTTCCAGACGTCGATCCCGGGCATCTTTGCCGTCGGCGACATCAACTGGTATCCAGGCAAGCTCAAGCTGATCCTGTCAGGCTTCCATGAGGTGGCGCTGATGGCGCAGGCCGCCAAGCGGATCGTCAGCCCGGGCGAGCGCATCGTCTTTCAGTACACGACCTCGTCGACCAGCCTGCAGAAGAAGCTCGGCGTGCATGATTAAGGCATATTGATATTCAGGTGATGCCGGACTGCGAACGGCAGCTTCCTGCGCTTCCGGTGCTCACGTACTTCAAGTACGCTCCGCTCCGGTTCTCGGAAACTGCCCTTCTCGACTCGGCCTGACCTGAATCTCAACACACCTTCAAGCGATCTACTCCGCAAGCGCGGGGGCGGTTTGCTCGTCGTGACCGCGCAGCTCCTTTTCGGGCATCAGGGCTAGCGTGATCAGCGCCAGAACGAGCGTTGCTCCGGCGGCGACGAATATCATCACGAACGGCAACGCCGATGCCGGATGGATATGCGTGTGCGAGCCTTCTGAGGACAATGGCAGGCCGTAGCCGAGCGCGACGGCGCCGAGCATGGCCACGCCGAGCGCGCCGCCCAGCGTGCGCAGGAAGGTCAGAACGCCCGTCGCGACACCGAGATGCGCGCGATCGACGGCATTCTGGACCGAGACGGTGGCAACCGGGAATGTCGTTCCGCTGCCAAGGCCGATCAAAGTCGTCAGGATTTCCACCTCGAGCAACGAGGCGTGTTCCGCAATGGCACTGAGCACGCCAATGCAGACGATGGCCAGCCCGACGCCGATCATCGCGATGCGCTTGTAGTGGACAAAGCGCGGAATCGTGCGGCCGCTGAAGGTCGCGCCGACGACCGTGCCGAGCAGGAGGCCAAGCATCGCGGTGCCGGATTCGCTGACCGAAAGCCCGACGACCGATTGCAGATAGACCGGCAGGTATACCGACGCGCCGATATTTGCGGCCTGCAAGAGGAACATCGACAGTGTGCCGGCGAGCACGATCGGGTTGCTCAAGACTTCGAGCGAGATCAAAGGCTCGGCCGCCTTGAGCAGCCTGAGCGCGAAGAAGGCCCAGAACACCGCCGAACAGGCAACCAGCCCAAGGATTTCGCGGGAAAACCAGGGATAGGCACTGCCGCCCCAGCTGAGCGCCAGGAGCAGAAGCGTTGTGGCGATAACCAGCAGCACGGCGCCCAAGCCGTCGATGCGATGGTTCTTGGCCGCGACCGGCAGCTTCTTCAACGGGTTGTTGATGATGGCCATGGCCAGGAAGCCGATAGGCAGGTTGATCCAGAAGATCAGCGACCAGTGCAGATGCTCGGCAAACACGCCGCCGAGCAGCGGGCCGGCGACGCTGGCGACCGCCCATGTGCCTGCGATCCAGGCCGCATAGCGGGCGCGCTCGCGCGGCGGCACGAGGTCGCCGATGACCGTCTGGGCCAGCGCGAAGAGACCGCCGCCGCCGGCGCCCTGGATGGCGCGGCCGATGACCAGCACCAGCATGTTGGGAGCGAGCGCGCTGACCAGCGACCCGAGCAGGAAGACGAGGATGGCGGCGTAGATGACAGGGCGGCGCCCGTAGACATCGGAAATCTTGCCGTAGAGCGGCGCCATCGCGGTCGCGGTCAGAAGATAGCCGGTGACGATCCACGGCAGATATTCAGCATGGCCGAGCGCGCCGGCGATCGTCGGCAGGGCAGGGGCTACGATGGTCTGATCAAGGGCCGCCAGCAGCATCGATAACAGCACGCCGCCGATGATGGCATTCTTCTCGCTCTCGCTCATCATCGGCGCGGATTTCGGCGCCATCGCCTGGTTCTCGACGGTCTGGTCCATGCGTCATTCTTTCAAAGGCTGGTGCTTGGTGCGCCAAGACGGCTTTGGCCGGTCGCACGTGTCATTTCTCATCGTGGACCCGAGGCTTTGGCGCTTCGAACCCGCATTATGTCGTTCGATATAGGCCGATTTCGACCATCACTCGAAAGTTTTTCCGGTCTGGCACCATGCTTGGATGAAATTGGCCCCGGACAGGGCTCGGCTCTCAAGTCAAGGCGGCGGCAGCTGGCCGGCTTCGACACGCTCCATCCGGTAGCGCATCAGCCGAAGGATACGGCTTTCGAAATTGACGCTCTCGACGCGGTCGAAGCGGACCTGGTCCTGATCGTGCCTGGCGAGCTCGGCTGCCTGGACCGCGGCGGCGTTGAGCTTCGCCTGCTCGCAGGTCTTTTGCGGTGGGAGTGCCTTCAGCGCATCCTCGAGCAGGCGCGCATGGTTCTTGGCGATCTCGACATGGCGCTCCTCATGCCGTTTGATGTCGGCCGAGAGCGTATCCCAGACCAGCCTGACGCCGGGATCGGATTTGCGCGGGCGCCGCCATTCGGGGAGGATCACCTTGACCTTCAAGGTGACGGCCGCGTCGGCAATGCGGCAGGACCCGGCGCTCTGCGCGTAGCTGATGCGGGTGGTGAAGGCCATTTGGGTGGCGCCGGGATGCCGCGAGCCGGTGCTCTTCACCTCGGGGCCGTTTCTCGACAGCTGGTTCTGGATATCGTCGAGCGTGCGGCCGCCGACGCTGAAATAGCTGTAGGTCTTGACCAGACTGGCCGCGCCCGCCGGCAGGGCAGTGAGCGAGAGCATCAGGGCGCAGAGCAGGGAGCGGTTCATCATATTGCCTCTTCACGCACCTTGCTTTAGGGCCGTCGCCAGCGCAACGGAATTGATTTCGCGCGGATCACGCATGGTTGATGGACAATGACGACAAGGCGATGGCAGCTGGCGCATGGACGCTATCTCGACCTCGGTCCGAAGGCGGTCGTCGCCGGCATCCTCAACGTGACGCCCGACAGCTTTTCGGACGGCGGCCTGTTCATCGCGCCCGAGAAGGCGCTGGAGCAGGCGCACCGCATGGTGAAGCAGGGCGCGGCGATCATCGACGTCGGCGGGGAATCGACGCGGCCCGGTTTCGCCCCGATCTCCGCCGAGGAAGAACAGGCGCGCGTGCTGCCGGTCATCGCGGCGCTCGCCGCTTCCGGCGAGGCGCTGATCTCGGTCGACACCTACCGCGAGGACACCGCGCGGCTTGGCGTCGCCGCCGGCGCCCATATCGTCAACGACGTCTGGGGGCTGCAACGTGAGCCGGGCATCGCGCGCGTCGCGGCCGAGACAGGCGCCGGGCTCGTCATCATGCATACCGGGCGCGAACGGCAGAAGCTGCCCGACGTGATCGAGGACCAGTTCCTGTTCCTGCGCAAATCGCTGGAGATCGCGCGCGCCGGCAATGTCGCCGACAGCCAGATCGTGCTCGATGCCGGCTTCGGCTTCGCCAAGGAAACGGCGGAGGAAAACCTCGACCTGATGGCGCGTTTTTCCGAGCTTCAGGCGCTCGGCTACCCGTTGATGGCGGGGACGTCGCGCAAGCGCTTCATCGGCACTGCCACCGGGCGCGATCCCGCGGAACGGGCTGCCGGCACGGCGGCCACCAGTGTCATCCTGCGCTTGAAGGGAGCCGACCTGTTTCGCGTCCACGATGTCGCAATCAACGTGGATGCGCTGGCGGTCACCGATGCTATGCTTCAACGCGAAACCGAGCTTCCTCCCGGACACTGATCATGTACCTCATCCGCATGAAGAACTGCGCCTTCTTCGCCCGCCACGGCGTGCTGGACGAGGAGGAGACGCTTGGCCAGCGTTTCTACGTCGATGCCGAGCTGACGGTCGAGCCCAGCCGGCCGCTGACTGAGGATTCCATCGAAGACACCGTCAATTATGGCGTCGCCTTCTCGGTTATCGAAAAGATCGTGACCGGACATCGCCGCTTCCTGATCGAGGCGCTGGCGCTGGAGGTGGCGAAGGCGCTGACAGCGCGATTCTCGCAGATCAGGAAAGCCGCGATCACCGTGCGCAAGCCGAACGCCCCGGTGCCGGGCGTGCTCGATCATGTCGAGGTGACCGTTGTCTGGCCAGAATAGCGCCGTCTACCTCAGTCTCGGCGGCAATCTCGGCGAGCCGGCGAAGTCCATGGGCGCGGCATTGCGCATGCTGGACGGCGACGACGCGACGCGCGTCACCGCCGTCTCGTCGCTCTACCGCACGCCTCCTTGGGGCAAGCTCGACCAGCCCGATTTCCTCAATGCCGCCGCCGCGATCGAGACGGCGCTTTCGCCACGCGCGCTGCTTGAGCTTTGCCTCGATGTCGAGAAGCGGCTGAAGCGCGTGCGCGAGGAGCGCTGGGGGCCGCGCCTCATCGATATAGACATCCTGGTGTTCGGCGACCGGGTGATCCACGAGACCGGCCTCGAAGTGCCGCATCCGCGCATGCTGGAGCGCGCCTTCGTGCTGGCGCCGCTGGCCGAGATCGCGCCAGGGCTTTCCGTCGGCGGCAGAAGCGTATCGGAGCGGCTCGAAGCCGTCGATACGTCCGGCATCGAGCGGCTGCCTTCGGGCCGCGAATGGTGGCTCGCTTAGTTCAGCAGGCCGGTCAGCCGGAAAACCCGCCGCCGTCCAAAAATGCCTGCTCCTCGGCCGTCGTCGCGCGGCCGAGCATGCGGTTGCGGTGCGGAAAGCGACCGAAGCGCTGGATGATCTCCAGATGCTCATTGGCGTATTTAAGATAGTCCGGCGCTCGCTTGGCGGTGAGTTCCACCGACCGTTCCTGATCCGCCAGCAATTCGGAATGCTCGAAGGGCAAATAGAGGAAGACGCGAACCGGTTCTTCCAGCTTGAGGTCCTGACCGGCGGCGATTGCCCTGTCGGCGAAGTATCTGGCGAGCGGATCGGTCGCGTACATGTGGCCGGTGCCGCGGAAGCAGTTGCGCGGGAATTGATCGAGCAGGATCATCAACGCCAGCGACCCTTCGGCATGCGCATTCCAGTCGTCGCATTCGCGCCGCGCAGCGGCGTAATGCAGCTCGAGAAAGCGGCCGCGGAAATCGGCATCGAAGGCGTCGCTCTTTTCGAACCAGGCGTCCTCGCCGGCGTCGCGCCAGAATGCGATGACCGAAAGCGCTCGCGGATCAAGCTTTGCCATATTTGCCTCTCAGTTCTTGGTCTCTGCCTGGTTCAGCACCACGGCGGTTTCCTGGTTCAGCGCGCGGCCGGCGCGGCGTGGCTGCGTGAGCGGCGTCGGGATCGGCGTGCCGATATTGCCCTTGAGGAAACGCTGGCCGGCGCGCACGCCTTCGGCCAATTGCGTCTCGAAGCGCGCTTCGTCGCGGCGTCGCACATCCTCAATGACTTCGGCGACCTCCTCGGGATCGACGCCAAGCGCCTCCAGCGCGGAGCCGCCGAAGACCAGCGCCGATTCGAAGGTCTCGCGCAGCTGATAGTCGACGCCGGCGCGCACGAGCTGCAGCGCGGTGCCGCGGTCGAAGGCGCGCGCCAGGATGGTGACCAGTGGAAATTCGGCCTTGATAAGCTGCGCGATGCGCACGGCGGCGTCGGGCTTGTCGACGCAGATCAGCACCGCGCGGGCGCGCCCGGCGCCAGCCGCATGCAGGATGTCCAGCCTCGTGCCGTCGCCGTAATAGACTTTGAAGCCGAAATCGGCCGCCGCCTGGATCATCTCCACCTCGTTGTCGATGATCGAGACGTCCATCCCGCGCAGCAAAAGCGGCTGGCTGGCGATCTGGCCGAAGCGGCCGAAGCCGATGATCAGCACGCTGCCGGTGAGGTTGTCGGCGATGTCGACGCCGTCGAGGGACTGCTCGTCACGCGGGGTGAGGTAACGCAGCGCCAAGATCGCGAGCGGTGTCAGCACCATCGAGATGATGACGATGGCGGTCAGCGTGGCGTTGGCCTGGCCGTCGATGATGCCGACCGCGGCAGCGGACGAATAGAGCACGAACGCGAACTCGCCGCCCTGCGCCATGAAGACGGCGCGTTCGAGCGCCTCGCGATGACCGCTTTTCAGAATGCGCGCGACGACGTAGATGCCGAATGCCTTCATGACCATGTAGGCGACGACATAGATGGCGATGAGCCGCCAGTTCTGGGCTACGACGCAAAGGTCGAGCGACATGCCGACGGCGAGGAAGAACAGGCCGAGCAGGATGCCGCGGAACGGCTCGATATCGGCTTCGAGCTGGTGGCGGAAGGTCGATTCCGACAACAGCACGCCAGCGAGGAAGGCGCCCATCGCCATCGACAGGCCGGAGAGCTGCATGGCCAGGGCCGATCCCAGCACCACCAGCAGCGCCGCGGCGGTCATGACCTCGCGGGCGCGGGCATCGGCCAGGATGCGGAAGAGCGGATTGAGCAGGTAACGGCCGGCCACGACCAGTCCCACGATCGCGGCGATGCCGATCCCGACTTCGGTCAGCCGCTCCGAAAGGCTGGTTTCGGCGCCGCCGGGCGCAAGGAATGCGATAAGCGCGAGCAGCGGCACGATCATCAGGTCTTCGAGCAGCAGGATGGAGACGATGCGCTGGCCTTTCGGCGTGGCGATCTCGCCGCGCTCTTCGAGCAACTGCATGACGATCGCCGTCGAGGTCAGGACGAAGCCGGCGCCGGCGACGAAGGACTGCGCGATGGGAAAGCCGCCGGCCAGTCCGACGAGAGTGAGCAGGACTGCGCAGACGCCGACCTGCAGCGCGCCGAGTCCAAAGATCTCGCGACGCAGGCCCCAGAGCCGCGACGGCTGCATCTCCAGCCCGATGATGAACAGGAACATGACGACGCCGAGCTCGGCGACGTGGAGGATCGCATCCGATTCAGAAAAGATGCGCAGGCCGAACGGACCGATGACCACGCCGGCGGCGAGGTAGCCGAGGATCGAGCCCAGCCCCATGCGCTTGAAGATCGGCACGGCGACGACGCCCGCGGCGAGCAGCGCCACAACCTGCACCAGATCGCTGCTCGACGCTTCAACTGCCATGCCTGTCGTCCCGTTGCTCGAAGCACTCCTTGCATGTCCCGGGAGCGAGAGGCAAGGGCGGGCGGACTGACTTGAAGGTAGGGTGCCGTTGAAGCGGCCTCCGCTTGCCTGCCGGACGTTCGGCATATACAGTAGCCGAATGCCTGACTATTCGTCCCGCCCGCCTCTGCATATTCCGATGGATGCGCTCAGCGAAGTCCTACAGGACTTTCGCTTGAGTGGGGTCAACTATGGCCGCTGCGAGCTCCGGCATCCATGGAGCATCGCCTTTCCGCAACAGAAGCTGCTTCGCTTTCACTTTGTCGGCCAGGGTCCATGCTGGATTTATACCGAAGCGGAAGGCTGGCAGGAGTTGCGCGATGGCGATCTGGTGCTGTTGCCGCAAGGCATCGCCCATCGGCTGGCTAGTGCGCCGGACGTTGTCGACGACTCGCTCGAGAGTTGCCAGGTTACCAAGTTGGGGAGCAATGTCTGTGAGGTGGTGCGGGAAGGGACGGGCGCGACAAGCACCCTTTTCTGCGGCTCCATGGCCCTGGGCGTCTGTGCGCTCAATCCACTGATCACGTTGATGCCCTCTATTATCAAGGGGTGCGATGTTGCCGGCAACGATCCGGTCGTCCGTCCTTTGCTGGCGGCTATGACGGCGGAGGCCGCGCAACCGCAGATGGGCAGCGCCACGATTCTGTCCCGTATGGCGGACTTGCTGACCGCCCGGCTTATCCGCTGCTGGGTCAATTGCACTGGAGCTTCTACCACTGGTTGGCTTGCAGCCATCCGCGATCCCCATATCGGCCGCGCTCTGGCAGCCATGCATCGAGACCCTGGCCATAACTGGACCCTGGAAAGCCTTGCCGCCCTAGCAGGCCAATCGCGCTCGATTTTCGCCGAGCGCTTCAGCGCTGTGTTAGGGGAGGGCGCTGCCCACTATCTCGCCCGTCTGCGGATGCAGCTTGCCCGCGAGTTGCTCGGGCAAAACGGCCTGTCGGTTGCCGAGGTCGCTACCCGTTTGGGCTATGATAGCGAAGCATCCTTCGCGCGCGCGTTCAAACGCATCACCAATGTCTCGCCAGGCGTTGTGCGCCGCACAATTTCCGGACGAACGGACATGAATTTCGGATTATAAGGTACATATCATCCGAGAAGACTCGTCTATTGAAGACCTCCAGACTTTGGAGATCTTTCAGTGACAGACACAACATTACAGCTTGAAGACGCGGCGATAGACCTCGATGACGCCGCGCCAGCCCCGTGGAACGCAGCCACCTGGTTTGCGGTCATTTCATTGGCGGCCACCAGCTTTGCCCTGGTATCAGCCGAATTCCTGCCGGCAGGCCTGCTGACGCCGATGGCGCGGGACCTCGGCATCAGCGAAGGAACCGCCGGACAGGTCGTCACCGCCACGGCTTCGGTCGGCGCCGTGACGGCCATGTTGAGCAATGTTCTCATCGGACGATTGAACCGCAAGACGGTGCTGGTTGGCCTCAGCGCCTTGGCGGTCGGTTCCAACCTCCTTGCCGCGCTAGCGCCCAATTTCTGGCTGTTGCTGCTGGGCAGGGCCGGGCTCGGAATCGCTCTCAGTGCGTTCTGGGCACTCTCGGTTGCCGTCGTGGCCAGGCTGGTCGGCGCCAATGCGACAGGTCGGGGCATGGGCATCGTCACCCTCGGCGTCTCGCTCGCCACCATCGCCGCCCCGTCAATGGGGGCCTTGATCAGCGACTGGCTGGGATGGCGCAGCGCCATGGCCTTGACGGCGGGGTTGGCAGTGATTGCCATGCTGCTGCAGTTGGTTAGCTTGCCGACCCTGCCTGCCACGGCCAGCAATAGTCTGGCTGACGTATTTCGGCTGACACAGCGGCGCGGCATCCAACTCGGCATGCTTGCCATACTTTTGCTGATGACGGGGCATTTTGCCGGCTCTGTTTATGTGCGCCCCTTCCTCGAACACGTGACGCTCCTCGCCACCGGGCCAATTGCCCTGGCCCTGCTCGGATTTGGCATCGCGGCTGTGATCGGCAACGTCGCCGGCGGCCGTATGGCCGACGCCAATATCCGCATGGCGCTCGCGGGCAACGCCGCATTGATGGCGTTTGCGGCGCTGGCATTGGTGCTTTGGGGCGTGCACATTGGCGTCGCCTTCGCATTTGTCACGCTTTGGGGCTTGGCCTTCGGCATGGCGCCGGTGGTGCTGCCGACCAATCTGTCCCGCGCGGCACCTGATGCGCTGGAAGCTGCGGGTAGCCTGATGGTCGTCTCCTTCCAGGTTGCCATCACCATCGGCGCGGTTGTCGGCGGCTATGTCGTGGATACCCATGGCGCCACGGGACCTTTGACCCTTACCGCCGTCCTTGCCGCATTGACCGTCGTGCTGGCGCTGCTACAGCCTCGCGGGTGAACTTTGCTCCAGCTGACATGGAGCGTCTCATCGTTTCACGAAAACGGTGAGACGCACTATCTCTTTGTTTTCAGGGCTGAAAACCGTTTCGCCCATTTCCTGGGATTGCTCTAAAGCCGTCGCGCCTGAATGGCCTCGTACGACGCGCTCTAGCTTGTTGCTTTATGCCTGTCGTCGACCCAAAACCGCTGCGCGCTTTGGGCGACATGCATCGGGCGGCCTCAACACGGACGCCGCGACGTTGCAGCCTGATTGCACAAGTTTATGCGGTCCGGTCGTTGCTTCACGCCACAATCGGAGGTTATGGCACGTTCGGCTTCGGCCAGTGGAGGCAGCGGCGATGGGCGGCTGCCTTTTTTTTGAGGAGATGATTGACATGAAGAAGTTTTTGCTCGTTGCCGTGGGTGTTGCGGCGTTGGCCGGTTCGGCTTGCTCCAAGGGGCCGGAATGCACGCAGGAAATCGCCGCCAAGAAGGCGCAGGACATGGCTGCCGCGCTCCAGGAAGCCATCACCAAGGATCCGAGCAAGGCGGCCGATCTGACCGCCAAGGTGCAAGCTGTGACGACGAAATATCAGGGCGCCACGACGCTCGACGAAGCCTGCAAGGCCTATGACGAGCTGACCGCCACCATCAAGGGTTGAGCCCAGCCGTCGACAATGCGAAGGCGGTGGCCGGTCGGTCGCCGCCTTTTTCTTGCGCGGCGCTTCGGAGGAGACGCGCTATGCGATACCCATCGTGCGCTTATGGTCGGCGATCTCGGCGAGCAGCCAATCCTGGAACAGGCCGGTGCCTGGCTTGTTTCCGATGCTGCGGCGCTGGTGCAGGTAGATTCCGGCGGGATAGGTGTGGCGGGCGCTGAACGGGGCGACAAGCTTGCCTTGCTGCAAAAGGTCCTGCGCCATCATGGTGTCGGCCAAAGCGATCCCCGCGCCGTTTATCACCTCGCGCATGATCAAGGTGCAGTCATCGAGCGTCGTGCTGGATTTCGGCGTGGCGTCCAGAACGCCTTCCTGTTCCAGCCAGCGCCGCCAGCGCATGCTCTCGCATTCGTGGATGAGGTGATGATTGACCAGATCGGCGGGCGTTCTGAGCGGCACCGGTCCCTCAAGCAGCGACGGCGCGCAGACCGGCGTCAGAACGAGCGGGATCAGCAGCGTCAGGGCCGGGCCGGCCTTGTAGACGAACTCGTCGACAATGGCCAAATCGAAGTTGGCGCGCTTGCCCGACGTCGAGATCTCCAGGTTCACGGACGGATGCAGCTTGCGGAAATTCGGCAGCCGGTCCGCCAGCCAAAGGTTCAAAACCGCCGGCACGCAGAGAACCCTGACCCGCTGGGTCCTGCCGTGACCATGGACGAAGCTGACATCGTCGGTGGCGCGCCAGATAGCCTCGAATGCTTCGGAGAGGCCGCGCGCATAATATGAGCCCCTGATGGTCGGTGTGATCTGGCGAAAGCCGCGCTCGAACAGCTCCTGGCCAAGGTTCTTCTCGAGCGCGCGGATGTGGCGGCTGACGGCCGAGGGCGTCAAATGCAGCTCTTCCGCTGCATCCTTGATGCTGCCGAGACGCGCGGCGGCCTCGAAAGCGCGCATGCCATTGAGTGAGGGCAGGGCCATTGGCCGATCATGAAATGTCAGTTGAGTTTTTGTCAATCGACTTGGGCAAAATTGGCGTTTGATCGCTTGGCCGGTTCGGGGATACCCAAAAGGCAAGAGCGACCAAGTCGCCATCCAAAAACGATTGTTTGGGCACTCCGATGCCATTCCACCAGCGGCGGAAACCGGTATGACCGACTTCCACCGGGGACCGGCGAAGCTTTGCGTATGACGCCAGCTGAGCCTCGGCGGGGCGCCCCAGAATGGGAGAATGAGCTTCTATGCCTCAGTCGCCGGCGCCGGTCTTTGAAGCGGCGGAAGAGATTTCCGCGGAAACCTCGGTCGTCGTGATCCTGCAAACCGCTCAAAACGGTTTTGGGCTCCGGGCAGCGGCGCTCGATGCTGAAATGGACGGGATCTTGTCCCGCGCGTGTTCCGAGCCGGCCGCGCTTGAGGAGTCCGGCGCCTGCGTCGATGTCATCGCGCCGAAGGCGATGTCGACCCGCCGCGTGGTGGTGCTGGCCTTGGGCAAGGCCGAGGCCGTAACCCCGCTTTCGCTGGCGCGGGCCGGCGGTTTGCTTGCGGCGCATCTGGAAGGCAAGGGCGAATGCGCGGCCACCCTGATGCTGGACCCGCTCGCCGGTGTCGACCTGCCCGCAGCGGAAATACTGGCGCGGGTCGCGCTCGGCATGCGGCTGCGGCGCTATCGTTTCGACATGCGCAACCGGCGGCAAGGGGCTGGGGCCGACCGAACGTTGCGAGTGCAATTGATCGGCGCAGCCGGTCCGGAGCTCAAGGCGGCGCTGGCGCGGGTCAATGCCATCGCGGACGGCGTCGAATATGCGCGCACGCTGGTCAACCTGCCGCCGAACCATCTCCACCCCGACAATTTCCACGATCATCTGGAGCCGCTGCGCGAGGCCGGCATCGATGTCGAGATCCTCGATGCGGTGCGGCTGAAGGAACTCGGCATGAATGCGATCCTGGCCGTCGGCTCCGGCTCGGCGCGACCGCCGCGCATCGCGGTCCTGCGCTATCGCGGCAAGAGCGCTCCCGCGCAGCCGCTGGCTTTCGTCGGCAAGGGCGTCTGCTTCGATTCTGGTGGTCTGTGCATAAAGCGCGGCGAGCAGATGTTCGACATGAAGGCCGACATGGGCGGCGCGGCCGCCGTTGTCGGGCTGCTGATCGCGCTCGCCCGGCAAGGCAGCCCGGTGCATGCCGTCGGCGTGCTCGGCATTGCCGAGAACATGCCGTCCGGCACCGCGCTCAAGCCGCGCGACATCATCACGACGGCGTCGGGCCAGACCGTGGAAGTATTCGACACGGATGCGGAAGGCCGGCTGATCCTGGCCGACTGCCTCTATTATGCCGCTTCGCGCTTCAATCCCTCGGTGATCGTCGATCTGGCGACGCTGACCTATTCGGTGATGCGGGGCCTCGGCTCGGTCTTCGCCGGACTTTTCAGCACCGACGACACCATCGCGTCGCGCATGATCGCGGCGGGGGAAAAGGTCGGCGAGCGGTTCTGGCAACTGCCGCTCGACCGGGCCTATGACGAGGGGCTGCAATCGCCCTTCGCCGACATCCGTCACCACGCCAAGGACATGGAAGACGGCGACGCGCCCTATGCCGCGGCCTTCCTGCGCAATTTCACCGAAGACCGCCCCTGGGTGCATCTCGATATTGCCGGCAAGGAACTGGCCGACAAGGACCGGCCGCTGGGCCGGGAGGGCGCCACGGCCTTCGGCGTGCAGATGCTGGAAGAATGGGTGCAGTCCGGCCGGACGGCGAACTAGGCGGCAACGAGATGTCTTCAACCACTGAGGGAGCCGGGATGCCGTCCGAGATCGTCAGCAAGGAAGGGCGGGCCGGCTTCGGCGCCTATGAGACCTGGTACCGGGTCAGCGGCGCGCTCAATGCCGGCAAGGCTCCGGTCATCATCCTGCATGGCGGACCGGGTGCTGCCCATAATTACGTCGATGCCTATAAGCTTCTTGCCCGGGGCGGCCGTGCCGTCATCCACTACGACCAGTTGGGCTGCGGCAATTCCACCTTGCTGCCGGAAAAAGGCGCCGACTTCTGGACGCCCCAACTCTTCATCGACGAGCTGGAAAACCTCATCGACCATCTCGGCATCCGCGGCGGCTTCCATGTGCTGGGTCAAAGCTGGGGCGGCATGCTGGGTGCCGAATATGGCGTGATCCGGCCGAAGGGCATGAAGTCGCTGACCATCGCCAATTCGCCGGCGTCCATGAAGCTTTGGGTCGAGGAGGCCAACCGGCTGCGCGCCGATCTGCCCAGGGACGTGCAGGAGACGCTGACGAAGCACGAGCAGGCCGGCACGACCGACGATCCGGCCTACCAGGAAGCGACGATGCGGTTCTACGAACGGCATGTCTGCCGGGTCGTGCCTTTCCCGCCCGAGGTGACGGAGACTTTCGCCCAGATCGTGCGCAATCCGACCGTCTACAATGTGATGAACGGCCCGAACGAATTCCACGTCATCGGCACGCTGAAGAGCTGGAGCGTCATCGACCGCCTGCCGGCCATCGATGTTCCGACACTCCTCATCTCCGGCCGGCACGACGAAGCCACGCCCGCGACCGTGCAGCCGTTCAAGGACGGCATCAAGGGATCGCGCTGGCAGATATTCGAGCATTCCAGCCACATGCCGCATGTCGAGGAGCAGGAACTCTGCATGCGTGTGGTGGGAGACTTCCTGGACGACAACGACAACAGAAAAGGGGAATGACGACATGAAGAAACTGCTTTTGGCGGCGTCGGCCGCCGCATTGCTGGCCGGCTCGTGGCTCGCTCCGGCACAGGCCGAATATCTCAAGGAGCACCGCGGCGGCACCATTCGCCTTCTCGCCCGATCGGCGGCCGGAACGCTCGATCCGCATATCAACTACACGGACCAGGGCTGGCAGATGTACCAGCCGATCTATGACGGCCTGGTCGCCTTCCGCAAAGCCGAGGGCGTCGACGGCTTTTCCATCGTTCCCGACCTGGCCGAGGCGCTGCCCACGGTCAGCAATGACGGCAAGACCTTCACCTTCAAGCTGCGCAAGGGCATCAAGTTCTCCAACGGCCAGGATCTTGGCGTGAAGGACGTCGTCGCCTCCTTCCAGCGCATCTTCAAGATTTCCGGGCCGACTTCGGGCACCTTCTATGCCGGCATCGTTGGCGCCGACAAATGCCTGGCCGACACCAAGAGCTGCACGCTGGAAGGCGGCGTCGTCGCCGACGAGGCGGCCAACACGATCACCCTCAATCTCACCAAGCCGGACGCCGAGATCCTCTACAAGCTTGCCTTGCCGCACGCCGTGATCCTGCCGGCGGACACGCCGGCGGAAGATATGGGCTCCAAGCCGATCTCCAGCACCGGCCCGTACATGATCTCGGCCTTCGATCCGAACAAGGGCATGACGGTTTCCCGCAACCCCAATTTCAAGCAGTGGAGCGAGGAAGCCCAGCCGGACGGCTATCCGGACGTCGTGCAGTATGATTTCGGCCTGTCGGAAGAGGCGGCCGTGACGGCGATCCAGAACGGCGAGGCGGACTGGATGTTCGACGCGCTGCCCAGCGACCGCCTCGGCGAGCTCGGCAGCAAGTCCATGGACCAGCTGCACATCTCGCCGCTTTCAGCCTGGTGGTACGCGCCGCTGAACACCCGCATGGCCCCATTTGACAATGAAAAGGCGCGCCAGGCCGTCGCCTATGCGGTCGACCGCAACACGCTGGTCAAGCTGTTCGGCGGCAAGGTGCTGGCTTCGCCGGTCTGCCAAGTCCTGCCGCCGGACTTCCCCGGACACGAGGACTATTGCCCCTTCACCAAGAACCCGGGCGCCAAATGGTCGGCTCCGGATGTCGAGAAGGCCAAGCAGCTCGTCGAGGAATCGGGCACCAAGGGCCAGAAGGTGACAATCATCGTCGAGGACACCGCCATTTCGCGTTCCATCGGTGTCTATCTGCAGAGCGTGCTGACCAACATCGGCTACGTCGCCGACGTCAAGCCGATCTCGTCCAACCTGCAGTTCACCTATATCCAGAACACCAACAACAAAGTGCAGATGTCCGTCACCCAATGGTACAAGGACTATCCGGCGGCGTCGGACTTCCTGAACATCCTGTTCAGCTGCGCTTCCTATCGCGAAGGTTCGGACGCCTCGATCAACATTTCCGGCTTCTGCGACAAGGATATCGACGCGCAGATGCAGAAGGCGCTGGACCTCGGCGTGACCGACCAGAAGGCGGCCGACAAATTGTGGGCGGCAATCGACAAGCAGGTCACCGACAAGGCGCCGGCGGTCGGGCTGTTCACGCCGAAGCGGCTTGATTTCGTCAGCAAGCGCATCGGCAATTTCAAGTTCAACCCGCAGTTCAACTGGATTATCACCCAGTCCTGGGTGCAGTAAGGGGCCTGTGTCCAGTAACGAACCGCGGAATCACATATCGTGTCCAGCCAAGTCGCCGCCATGCCGCGCAAGACGCGAGGGCCCTGGGCCGTCGCGTTTGCGAAGCTGGCAACGGACAGGGCCGCCATGGCGTCCCTGGCCGTGTTCCTCATCATCGTTCTCGCCTGTTTCAGCGCGCCGCTTTATGCAAAATGGGCGGGCACGGATCCGTTCGCCTCGACGCTCGACGCCGTCATCCAGATCGACGGCGCCGACGTTCCGGTGATGGAACAGTCGACCGAGGGACTGGGGCTTGGCTACACGCCGATCGGTCCGACGTGGCGGCTCGGGAATTATTTTCTCGGCGCCGACAGCCAGGGGCGGGACGTCATGGCAAGGTTGCTCTATGGCGGCCTGAACTCGCTTTTGATCTCGGGAGCAGCCACCATCTTCACACTGATCGTCGGCACGATGGCAGGACTGATCGCGGGTTATTTCGGCGGCATCACCGACACGGTGCTGTCGCGCTTGCTCGACGTGCTCTGGGCGTTTCCGATCTATCTGCTGGCGATCTCGCTTTCCATCGTCACCATCGCGCAAGGCATCGCGATCGGCCCGATCGAGATCCAATCGGGCAGCCTATGGCTGCCGATCATCATCATAGGCATCGTCTATATACCCTATGTGGCGCGGCCGATCCGCGGGCAGGTCCTGGCGCTGCGCCATAGCGAGTTCGTGTTCGCCGCGATCAATCTCGGCGTGCCGGGCTGGCGCATCCTGTGGCGCGACATCCTGCCCAACATCACCACCACGCTGATCGTCTTCGTGCCGCTGATGATGGCGCTGAACATGCTGACCGAATCGGCGTTGTCGTTCCTGTCGATCGGCGTGCAGCCGCCGGCCGCGAGCTGGGGCACCATCATCCAGGACGGGCAGGCGCTGCTCTATACGCGACCGCTGGTGGCGCTGGTGCCTGGCCTGGCGATCGCCGTTTCCGTCATGGCGCTCAACGTCTTCGGCGACGGCCTGCGGGATGCGCTCGACCCGCGCTCCAAGGTCCGGCTGGGGCGCGACTGATGTTTTATGCCATCCTTCGCCGCTTCGGTCAGATGCTGTTCGTGATGTTCGGCATCTCGGTCATCGTCTTCCTGATCTTCTTCGCCACGCCCGGCGCCGATCCCGCCGCGCGCATCGCCGGCCGCAACGCGTCGCCTGAAGTGCTGGCGGCGGTGCGCCACAGCTTCGGCTTCGATCAGCCGCTCTACGTGCAATACACGCGCATGATGGAGAAGATCTTCGTCACCGGCGATCTGACCTCCTTCGTCAACCGCGGCTGGAAGGTTGTGCCGGCCGTCATGGATTCGATCCCGGTCACGCTCTCGCTGGTGTTCGGCGCCGCGGTCCTGTGGGTGGTCGTCTCCATCATCATCGGCATCGTCGCCGCGGCCACCCGCGACAGCTGGCTGGACAAGCTTCTGATGGTGCTGGGCCTGCTCGGCATTTCCATGCCGGTCTACTGGCTGGGCGAGGTGATGAACCTGATGACCCAGAGCCGCTATCACGACAGCTGGGCATTCTCCTGGGTGCCGCCGCTTGGCTATAAGAATTTTTCCGACGATCCCAAGGGCTGGTTCCTGACGCTGGTCATCCCATGGATCACGCTGGCCATCCTCTATATCGGCATCTACGGACGCGTGCTGCGCGCGGCTATCATCGAATCCATGCAGGAGGATTACATCCGCACCGCCCGCGCCAAGGGCCTGTCGGAGACCCGTATCCTGTTTCGCCATGCGCTGCGCACGTCGCTCATCGCCTTCGTCACCCTGTTCGGCCTCGACTTCGGCGCGCTGGTGGGCGGCTCGGCCTTGCTGACCGAAGTCGTGTTCGGCCTGCATGGCATCGGCAAGCTCACCTATGACGCGCTGCAGAATCTCGATCTGCCGATGATCATGGCGACGGTCATGTATGCGTCCATGTTCGTGGTGATCGCCAACGCGGTCGTCGATTTCGTCTACATCCTTCTCGATCCGCGCCTGAGGGCATCATGATATTGTCGGTGCGCGATCTCAAAGTGTCCTTCCGCACCCATGACGGGCCGGTACGGGCCATCGACGGCGTTTCCTTCGATCTCGAGGAAAGCGAGATCCTCGGCGTCGTCGGCGAATCCGGCTCCGGCAAGACGGTGTCGCTGCTTGCCGTGATGGGGCTTATCACCGACCCGAACGCCACCATCGAAGGCTCGATCCGTTACAAAGGCCGCGAATTGGTGGGCCTGCCGCCGCGCGAGCTTCGTCGTTTGCGCGGCAACGAGATCGCCATGATCTTCCAGGACCCGATGACGGCGCTGACGCCGGTCTACACGATCGGCTGGCAGATCGCCGAGCAGATCCGGGCGCATCGTGGCGTCAGCAAGCCGAAGGCGATGGAGCGCGTCGAGCAGCTGCTGGCGGAGGTTAATTTCCCCAACCCTCACGAGGCGATGTCGCGCTATCCGCATCAGCTTTCCGGTGGCATGCGGCAGCGGGCGGTGATCGCGATGGCCTTGTCCTGCGATCCGGCGCTGCTGGTGGCCGACGAGCCGACCACCGCGCTCGACGTCACCGTGCAGGCCGGCATTCTCGACCTCGTGCGCAAATTGCGGGCGAAGCACAAGTCGGCGGTTGTCTTCATAACGCATGACATGGGCGTGGTCTCCGAACTCGCCGACCGGGTCATGGTCATGTATGCCGGCCGCGTTGTCGAGCGCGGCACCCGCACTGAGCTGTTTTCCGATCCGCGACATCCTTATACGCGCGCGCTGCTTGGCTCGATCCCGCCGCTGACCGGCGAGAAACCGTGCCGGCTGCCGGCGATCCCCGGCTCGCCGCCTTCCTTGCTGCGGCTGCCGGAAGGCTGCGCCTTCGGCCCGCGCTGTCCGGTCCGCTACGAGCCTTGCGAGGCCGGCAAGCCGGATCTCGGCGCGAGCGCGCACGCCGCCGCGTGCTTTCGGGTGGTGCAGGCATGAGCGAGTTGATGACAGACACAGACCGACCGATCCTCGAGACGCGTTCGCTGGCAAAACGCTTTTCGATCGGCACTCGCTTTTCCGCCGAGGGCAGGCGGACCGTCCACGCGGTGGACAACGTCTCGCTGAGCGTGCGGCGCGGCGAGACTGTCGGGCTGGTCGGCGAATCCGGATGCGGCAAGTCCACGCTGGCGCGCTGCCTGGTTCGGCTCTACGACATCACCGACGGCAAACTTCTGTTCGAAGGCGACGACATCACCTCGAAATCGCTGTCCGATCTCAGGCCGCTGCGGCGGCGCCTGCAAATGGTGTTCCAGGATCCCTCGGCCTCGCTCAATCCGCGCCGGCGCGTCGGCGATCTCGTCGCCGAGCCGCTGCGCATCCATGGCAAGCTTACCTCCAAAGAAATCACCGCGCGGGTGGCGGAGCTGTTCGAGCTGGTCGGGCTGTTGCCGGACCATATGATGCGCTATCCGCACGAGTTCTCCGGCGGGCAGCGCCAGCGCGTCGGCATCGCGCGGGCGATCGCGTTGAACCCCGACCTTGTCGTGCTGGACGAGCCGGTCTCCGCGCTCGACGTGTCGGTGCAGGCCCAGATCGTCAATCTGCTCGCCGATCTGCAGGAGAAGTTGAAGCTCACCTATATCTTCATCGCCCACGATCTCTCCGTGGTGCGCCAGGTCTCGACCCGCATCGCGGTCATGTATCTGGGCTCGATCGTCGAGGAGGGCCCGGCGGAAGAGGTCTTTGCGAAACCCGCCCATCCCTACAGCCAGGCGTTGATCTCGGCGGTTCCCGTCGTCGAGACGACGCCTGCGGGCGCGCGCAAGCGCATCATCCTCACCGGCGACGTGCCGAGCCCGCTGAAGCCTCCGTCCGGATGCCGCTTCCATCCGCGATGCCCGATCGCTGCGGACCGGTGCCGTTCTGAGCGGCCGGAACTGAAGGAATATCGTCCGGGCCGCAAAGTGGCCTGCCACTTCCCGACTTTGACCTGAACCGTCTTGTAGCGGGTGGCGGACGCGGGCTGCCGGAACCGCGCCGGATCAGTTCTTGGCGATGGCGCCGACTTCGACCGAATCGACCCGCTTCAGGCTCATGCCGATCACCGGCACCAGCTGATTGTCGACGCGCACGGCCACCGTCACGGTCATCGAATTGCCGTCGGGCACACGCGCCTGCATGACGCCGTTCAACTGCTTGCGGTTGATGGTGAAAACGACCTTCTGGGCGTCGACGACATTGCCGCCGACAATGTCCATGCCGCTTTCGGTCGAGCCGCCCATGAAGGTGCCCCGATAGCCATCGCGGCCCTTGCGCTCGACGCTGGCCGACATCTTCTGCGTGAACACGCCGACCCTGCAGCCGCCGTCAAGCGTCATGCCGAGCTTGCTGGCGGGCGTCGAGCCATTGAAATCGCAGGTGAATTTGGTGCCTTTGTATTTGCCGGCGATGATCTCGCCAGGGCCGACCCATCTGCCTTCGACGGAGCGGAAAAACTGCTTGTCCGGCTCTGCGCCAAGGGCCTTTTCGACGAGGCCGAGCGGCGCGGCATTCGCAATGGCGGCAGGCAGGACGCAGGACAGGATCACGCTTCTCATCGACGACACCCGGCACGAAAGAGTCTATTCTTGGGACCGGACCGACCATGCAGAAGATTGGTTAATGCTTCGTCACCCGCGGCGGGTCGCGCGTTTACCTTATCGGTCGTCCTGGCCGTCCTTTCGTGCCGCGAACGACGTCAGCGCCGAGAGGAAATCACCGAGGCCCGGGCGCTTCACGGCGATGAACGGCAAGGGGCGTGCCGTTTCCATCGCCGCGATGCCGATGCGCGCCGTCATCATGCCGTTGACGACGCCTTCGCCGAGTTTTGCCGAGAGTTTTGCGGCAAGCCCATGGCCGACGATCTGCTGCACGAAACTGTCGCCAACCGCGATCGAGCCGGTCACCGCCAGATGCGCGAGCACGCCGCGCGCCAGCCGGAAGAAGCCGAGCGTGCCTGGGCGGCCGCCATAGAGCTCGGACAGGCGCCGGATCAGCCGCCCGGCCTCGAACACGACATAGGCAATGTCGACCAGCGCGCGCGGGCTGACCGCCGTTATAAGGGACACGCGTTTCGCCGCCTCCAGAATCATGACTTTGGCGCGGGCATCGAGAGGCGACAGGATCTCGGTCTCGGCCAGCCGCACCAGATTGGCGCCATCGATGATCTCGCCCCGCAATTCGGCCAGCGAACGGCGGCCGGCGGCGGTCTCGGGTTTTGCGGCGACGAAAGCCGAGAGCTCGTCGACCAAGGCGCGCGCCGCCTTGGGGTCGTCGCGCGCCACGGCATCCAGAGCCTGTTTCTGCATTTTTTCGACTTCGGCAAGGCGGGCGATGGCGAGGAATTCGCGGATCAGGATGACGAGCAGCGAGAGCAGCGCGATCGCCGCCATGCCGGCCGCCAGCCAGCCGAGCCATTCGGCGCGCGCGAACAGGTCGCGAATCAGCTGGTCGGCCCAAAGGCCGACCGCCAGCGAGACGAGCACGCCGAGAGCGCCGAAGAACAGCCGGGACAATAGCGAGCGCTTTCTCGGCGCTGTCGCCGGCGGCGGGACCGCGGCCTCGATATCCGGCTCGTCGAAGACGTCGACTTCCGAGGGGATCACGACCGCTACATCAGCCCTCGCGGCACGTGGTCTGCGCGCCGGCGGCTCCTCGGCGGCGCTGTTTCGCTGTGGTTGCGGCGGCGCTTCGGTCTCAGGCTCGATGCGGAAGGCCGCCGGTTTGCGGGGCGCGGTCATGCCAGATGATCTCCGATCAGGAACTGCAGCGCGCGGTCGAGCCGGATATGCGGCAGGGACAGCGTGACGCCTTCGGCGGTGCGTTCAAGCTTCGGCGGGCGGAAACGCACGAAGCGGATCGCCGGTTCGGCGCTGTCCACCTGCGATCCGGAAACGTCAAAGACGGCATCCACCTTTTCCGGCAAATCGCCCGGGAAAATGGCGGTCTCGGCCCTTCCGTCGAATGTCTCGCCGTTGATCGTCTCGCTTTTCAGCGGCGTGCCGATGATGACGGGGAGCGTTTCTCGCCCCCGCTTCACTGTGCCCTCGCGGGTCGAGCGGACCGCCGCCATGGCGACGACATCGACGGCGGCGCCGCTGAAATTCGCCCGCGCCACAGCCCGGTCGGTCAGCCGGCGCACGATCGCCTGCAGCCGGTCATGGCTTTCGTGGTGCAAATGGTCCGCCTTGGTCGCGGCCACCAGGATGCGGTCGATGCGGCGCGAGAAGAAGTCGGTCAGGAAATTGCCCCGTCCGGGCCGGAAGCAGGACAGGATCTCGGTCACCGCGCGCTCCAGATCGGCCATCGCGGCCGGGCCGGCATTGAGCGCCTGCATGGCGTCGATCAGCACGATCTGCCGGTCGAGGCGGGCGATGTGCTCGCGAAAGAACGGTTTGACGACATGCGTCTTATAGGCCTCGTAGCGGCGCTCCATCATCGCCCGCAGCGATCCGGAGCGCGGCCGGCCTTGCGACAGCGTAATCAGCGGCGCGAAGGTGAGCGCCGGCGAGCCTTCGAGATCGCCCGGCATCAGGAAACGGCCTGGCGGCAGCGTCGACAGCGCGCGGTCGTCGAGCTTGCACGCCTTGAGATAGGCGGCAAAGCTTTCGGCCAATCGCCGGGCGGTCATCTCGTCGGCTTCGGCATCTGGATCGATGGTGGAGGCCAACTCACGCCAGGCCTGCGACAGGTCGCAGCGGACGGGCAGGGCGGCCAACTCGACCGCCTCGCGCGAAAAATCGGCGAAGGATTTGCCGAGCAGTGGTAGGTCGAGCAGCCATTCGCCGGGATAGTCGACGATGTCGACAGATAGTTTTCCGGCTGAAAACAACCGGTTCCAGCCGGAAGCCGACTCATATTCGATGGTGAGCCGGAGCTCGGAGATCGCGCGGGTCGAGTCCGGCCAGACGCGCTCGTTCACCAAAGCCGCGACATGGTCTTCATATTGGAAACGCGGAACGGCATCGTCCGGCTGCTCCTCGAGGAAGGCGCGGGCGATGCGGCCGGATTTCTGCGCCTCGAACAGCGGCAGGCGACCGCCATGAATGAGATTGTGGACGAGGGCGGAGATGAACACGGTCTTGCCGGCGCGCGACAGGCCGGTGACGCCAAGGCGCATTGACGGAGAGAAGAGCCCGGCGGCGCGGCCCGACAACGTGTCGAGCGCAATCCTCGCCTCGTCGGTAAAACTGGTCAGCGATGATGCCAAATCAGGCCTCTGGTTGCGCGTCAGCGCCCGATATAGGCCCTGGACCGCGCGTTTGAAATGGCCTCAGAGGTCGGCCGGCGTGAGAAAGGCTTCGAGATAGCCATTGCCCTGGGCCGCTTCGGCAAGGTTGCCGGGAAAGCGCACCACGGCAAGGCCGGAGGTCGGAAAACCGTGATTCATCATGCCGCGCGCCGTCTGCTCGCCATTCCCGGACACCGCCATGGCCAGATCTTCGGTCATGGGGTTGTGGCCGATCACCAGAAGCTGGCCAGCGTCCCGATTTTTGCGGATGATCTCCAGATAGCCGGCCGCATCCTCGCTGTAGAGCGTGTCGAAGAACAGCACCCGGCCGGTGTCGGTGCGCCCCGCCAGGCCTTCCAGCGTCTGCCTGGCCCGCTTGGCGCTGGAGCAAAGAGTGACGTCCGGCACATAGTTGCGGGCCCGCATGGCCTCTCCGATCGCTTCGGCATCGGCCATGCCCGATTCGTCGAGCGGGCGGTCGAAATCACGCATGCCGGGCAGCGCCCAGCCGGCTTTGGCATGCCGCAACAGATAAAGTCTGCTCAACCGGACCCCCATGGTGCTGCCTTCGTGACAAAGCGCGATTAGTCACCAGAACGATGTCATGCACAATGGTCGGCCCGCAACTGCAACGAATCAGGTGCGAATTCGTTTTCTGCCGTTGAACAACATTGTCGCCGGAGTTGCCGATGCAAGACTAACAATTGCGTGAAACTGTTGCCGATAGCGCTTGTGCAGGCTCTTTTCCCCGAATATATAGGCGCCAAATTTTGGGGTTGTTGGGTGAGTCGAATGAACGATATCGTTACCGCCAATTACGTACCCTCCGAAGACGAGCCGTTCATGAACGAACGGCAAAAATCGTACTTCCGTCAAAAGCTTATCACCTGGAAGAACGACATTCTGCGCGAAGCGCGCGAAACCCTAGAAATCCTGCAGCAGGAAAACGCCAATCATCCCGACCTAGCCGATCGCGCCTCTTCCGAAACCGATCGTGCCATCGAATTGCGCGCCCGCGATCGCCAACGCAAGCTCATCTCGAAAATCGACTCCGCGCTCCAGCGTATCGACGAAGGCACCTACGGCTATTGCGAGGAGACCGGGGAGCCGATCGCGCTGAAGCGGCTCGATGCGCGTCCGATCGCGACGTTGTCGATCGAAGCCCAGGAGCGCCATGAACGCCGCGAGAAGGTCTATCGCGACGACTGACGCGATCCGACAGGCAGGAACATCAAAAATGGCCGGAATTCCGGCCATTTTTGTTTTCAGCGCCCCATTATCTTTGCCGACAAAGGCGCGAAAGGCTCGTTTGCGCCGGTGGCCGGTCAGCGCTTGTGGCTACCCAACTCGCCAAGCAGCTTGGTCATCTCGTCATCGAGCGAAGGCTTGGCCGCCGGCTTGCTGGGTGCCGGCTGGGAATGCGTCTCGTCGAGAGAGGTCTCGAGCTCGTGCATCAGCGTGTCGTCGATGGAATCGTTTGAGGGCGGCGGCGTGGATCGGGTGCTGCCGTTCGTCGTTCCGTAGCTCGGCAGCGGCATAACCTTCGCCGTCGGCTGGCTCGGCGCCGCCGGCTTGGGCGCGGGTGTGGGCGCCGGCGCGCGCGGACGTGCGACGGCAGGCTGGGCGGCAGGCGGCGGCGCCGGCCGGGCGGGAGAGGGTGCGGGCGCCGGTTGCGGCGCGCGCGGCCGCGCGGCGGCGGTTGTCTGCTGCTGACCGGCGTCGCCCGTCAATGCCGGGCGGCGCAGCGCCGCCAGCCTGATGTCGCGCTCGACCACGACATCGGTCGGCCCGCCGATCAGGATCAGATGCTCTATGTCGTCGCGGCGCACCAGGACAAGCCGGCGATGGCTGTCGACAGCGGTGGCATCCATCACGGCAAGCCGCGTCTTGCGGTTCCTGCCGCCGGCGACGAAGGTGCCGAACGTCAGGTTGCGGACCACCTTGATGGCGAGCAGGACGACAACCAGCATGATGAGAGCCGCTACCGTCCACAGGATTGCAGCGACATAACCCGGGCCCGCTACATTATCCAGCCACTGCATCGGTGCACCCCAATCGCCATCTTTGAAGTCAGGGAACACTAGACCGTTGGGACCAGCGACCGCAAGTTCACATCACCCATCGTGAACAGTTTGAAACATGAATCGTTGATTTTATCGGACATTTGCCGCCGAGGCCTTTTCCGCTACAGGAGAATGTGATTCAACCGGCCGTCCGTGCCCATCGGACACCGGAATCACGAGCAGGGGGAACATGGCCAAGGAAGCGCGCGGCGATTTCTATCCGGTACCGATCGTCGACCAGAACACGCGTCCGGGCGCCGTCACCAGGCTCATCGTCTTCATCGTCGTCTTGACCGGCGCCGCGATCGTCTTCGGACTTTTCCGCGAGCGCCTCGGCGATCCTTTCCTGCTCGGCATGCTCGGCGTGCTCGCCATGATCGGCGTCGGCTTCCTGTTCGCGACCGCGATCGGCTTCGTGCAGATCGCACCGCGTTCAACCGGCGACGAATTGTCAAAAGCCTTCGTTGACTCCATGTCGCAGGGCCTGCTGGTCACCGACACAAAGGGCCGCGTCGTCTACGCCAACCGCGCCTATGCAGACATGACGGGTGCTGCCTCGGCCGCCGATCTCAAGACCGTCGAAGGGCTGTTGTCGGATGTCCCCGAGGCCTCGATGACGATCTACCGGCTGGCGTCGGGCCTGCGCGACGGCCAGGCTGGCGACGGCGAGTTCCGGCTGGCGCAGTCGATCAAGCCGGGCGCCGAGCCGGGCGCGCGCTGGTACCGCGCTCGCGCCCGCGCCTTCAGCATGCCCGGGCAAAGGCTGCCGATGCTGGCCTGGCAGCTGGCCGACATCTCGCAGGAACGGGCGGAGCAGGAGCGTTTCTTCCTCGACCTGCAGAAAGCCATCGACCATCTGGACCATGCGCCGGCCGGATTCTTCTCGGCCGACCAGGAAGGCCGCGTCACCTATCTCAACGCCACGCTCGCCGAGTGGCTGGGCATCGACCTTGCCTCGTTCACGCCGGGCGCCATCACGCTGCCGGAAATCATCGCCGGCGACGGCATGGCGCTGGTCCGTTCGGTCAAGGCCGATCCGGGCACCACACGCAACGCCGTCATCGACCTCGACCTCACCACGATGAGCGGCCAGGCGCTGCCGGTGCGCTTCATGCACCGGGTTTCGGCCAGCCGCGAAGGCGTGAACGGTCCGACCCGCACGATCGTGCTCAACCGTACCCAGGGCGAGGACGCTTCCGCGGAGCTGCGGGCCTCCGAGGTTCGCTTCACCCGCTTCTTCAACTCGACGCCGATGGCCATTGCCGGCGTCGATGCGAGCGGACGCATCCTGCGCACCAACGCGCCGTTCCTGCAGCTGTTTTCGTCCGTGGTCGACCGCGACGCCGTCGACCGGCGGGTGCGGTTCGAGACCATCGTCCACGAGCGCGACCGGCCGGCATTCGCCGCCGCCTTCGAGAAGGCCCGGCAGCGGCAGGCCAATATCGAGCCGATCGATTCCGTCCTGCCCGGCAATGAGGAGCGCCACATCCGCTTCTACGTCAATGCCGTCGCCGACAGCGCGGGCAGCGAAGGCGCCGAGGAGGCGGCGATCGTCTATGCGGTAGAGACCACCGAGCAGAAGGCGCTCGAGGGCCAGATGGCGCAGAGCCAGAAGATGCAGGCAGTCGGCCAGCTCGCCGGCGGTATCGCGCACGACTTCAACAACGTGCTGACCGCCATCATCATGGCGTCCGACCTTCTCTTGACCAACCACCGGCCGTCGGACCCGTCCTTCCCCGACATCATGAACATCAAGCAGAACGCCAACCGGGCGGCCTCGCTCGTTCGGCAATTGCTCGCCTTCTCGCGCAAGCAGACGCTGCGGCCGGAAGTGCTCAACCTGACCGATGTTCTGGCCGATCTCAGAATGCTGCTCGCGCGCCTCGTCGGCAACGACATCAAGCTTAAGATCGACCACGGCCGCGACCTGTGGCCGGTCAAGGTCGATATCGGCCAGTTCGAGCAGGTGGTGGTCAATCTCGCCGTCAATGCGCGCGATGCCATGCCGAGCGGCGGCGATCTCACCGTGCGCACCCGCAACGTCACCGCCGACGAGTGCAAATCCTTCGCCTACCGCGAATTGACGCCGGCCGACTATGTGCTCGTCGACGTCGAGGACACCGGCAGCGGCATTGAGCCCGAGGTGCTGAAAAAGATCTTCGAGCCCTTCTTCACAACCAAAGAAGTGGGCAAGGGCACCGGCCTCGGCCTGTCGATGGTCTACGGCATCATCAAGCAGACCGGCGGCTTCATCTTCTGCGATTCCGAAGTCGGCAAGGGCACGGTGTTCCGTATCTTCCTGCCGCGCCACATCGCCGAGGTGAAGAAGCAGGCCGAGCCTGGCGAGGCGCCGTCGACAGCGGCGACTGCTCCGGCCAAGACCGCCGATACCGCAAAAGATCTTTCCGGCTCGGCCACGGTGCTTCTGGTCGAGGACGAAGATGCCGTGCGCATGGGCGGCGTCAGGGCGCTGACCTCGCGCGGCTATACCGTGCACGAGGCGTCGTCCGGCGTCGAGGCGCTTGAAGTGTTCGAGGCACTCGGCGGCAAGGTCGATATCGTGGTGTCCGACGTGGTGATGCCGGAGATGGACGGGCCGACATTGCTCGGCGAGCTGCGCAAACGCCAGCCGGACATCAAGTTCGTGTTCGTTTCGGGCTATGCCGAGGACGCGTTTGCGAAGAACCTGCCGGCCGAGGCGCATTTCGGTTTCCTGCCGAAACCGTTCTCGCTCAAGCAACTGGCGACGATCGTCAAGGACGTGCTGGAATCCTAGGGCGTTCAGCGCTTCCTTGGATTGCTCTAAATAAGCCAGAGCTTGCGCATTGCGGCAGTCCTGCCATGATGGTCGCCGGATGGGTCTATCAGGGGTGGTAGCGCGTGACGCCGCATATCGAGGCGGGCCGGGGGGACTATGCCGAAACGGTGCTGTTGCCGGGCGATCCCGAGCGCGCGCAATGGATGGCGGAGATGTTTCTCGAGGCGCCGCGCTGCGTCAACCGCCGAAGAGGCGCGCTGGGCTTCACCGGCCGGTTCCGCGGCAAGCCGGTCAGCATCCAGGCGACCGGGATAGGGGCGCCGTCTTTCCTGATTTATGCCTTTGAGCTGATGGAGTATTACGGCGTCAAAACGCTGATCCGCACCGGCACATGCGGCGGCTTGTCGGAAGACGTGCCTTTGCGCGGCGTCGTCATCTCCAGCGAGGTGCGGGCCGAGAGTGCAATCAGCGGGCAAGTGTTCGGGCTTTACCAGCCGGCGGGGCCGGACCCGGCGCTGCATGCGCGGGCGCTGCAATGCGCCGCCGATCTCGGTATCGCCTGCAGCGCCGGACTGACGATCTGCAGCGACGTCTTCCACCATCCCGATGGCCGCGCTCGGTTTGACGAGCCGATGGCGCTGGGGGCGTTGGCCGTCGATATGGAAACCAGCGCCCTCTATCGGATTGCGGCACAGTTCGGCGCTCGAGCGCTGTCGCTGCTGACCGTCGTCGACCATGTCGCCACCGGCGAGCTGATCGACGATTCGGAGCGCCAGGCGCTTTTCACCGACATGACCCGGCTGGCGCTCGAAGTCGCAGTCGAGAGCAGTTAGGCGGCTTCCTGCTTCAATGCGGCCTGGTCTTCGGCGCTGGGCCGATGGCCGCGCAAATAGAGCGCGCAGGTCGTGCGCAGCATGGAAGCGAAGTTCGGGATCTGGCCGTTGATCTCGATCGCCTCGTCATAGAGCTTCGAGATGAATTTCGGGGTCGTCAGTCCCTGGCTGTCGGCGATCTCGTCAAGAAGACCCCAGAATGTCGCTTCGAGCTGGATGCTGGTCGAATGGCCGTCGATGCGGATCGACCTGTTGATCTGCCGGTAGCCTTCCGGGTCCTGCCCGGCGAAGACTCTGCACATCGGTACCTCCCGTTGTTGTTTGTCTTGGGCGCCGATTGGGTTGGCTGGCGCCCTTTTTGAACACTGCCTGCGTTGGTCATTTTCGATCCGATAGCCGCCGACGGCAATCGGACTTTCGTCCTTAGAATTGGAGCGACACTAGCCGTTTTCCTGCTCCACGCGTGGTAATCGGCTGCCACCACCATTTTTCGCCGGCGCGCATAATCGGCTTCGAAAGCATGAGAGCTCACGGAGTCCGATTTGGCGAAGACGATCCATTCCATGATCAGGGTTCTCGACGAAGCGCGCTCCGTCGACTTCTACAACAAGGCCTTCGGCCTCGAGGTCGCCCAGCGGCTCGATTTCGAGACCTTCACGCTTGTCTATCTCAGCAATGCCAGTTCGCCCTTCGAGGTGGAGCTGACCGTCAACAAGGGACGTACCGAGCCCTACGCGCTTGGCGACGGCTACGGCCATCTCGCCGTCTCGGTCGCCGATCTCGACAGCGAACACGACCGGATCGGCGCGCTCGGTCTCAACCCGAAGAAGATTGTCGAGTTCAATCACGACGGGGCGCTCATCGCCCGCTTCTTCTTCATCGAGGATCCCGACGGCTACAAGATCGAGGTCCTGCAGCGGGGAGGGCGCTTCCAATAAGGATACGCCGCGGAGAGGCGCGGCGCCAGCAACGGCACTCTCAGGGGTGCGAACAGCAAGCAGGGAGGAAAATCATGGTTACAGTCTACGAGAAGAAACCCGGTTACGAGAGGAAAGCCGGACTATCTAGGCGCGAGCTTCTGAAACGTGGCGGCGCGGGCGCGCTGCTCATGATCTCCGGCAGCGCCGTCATCAGCCCCGAACACGCCTGGGGTCTCGAAACCTCTGCGCTGAAGCCCGAAACGATGGCGACGCTGATCCAGGTGGCGCGCGACATCTACCCGCACGACCAGGTGCCGGACAAATATTACGCCATTGCCGTCAAGGGCCATGACGAGACGGCCGCCAAGGACCCTGCCCACAAGGAACTGATCGAGAAAGGCATCGCCGAGCTCGACAAGAAGGCTGGCAAGGGCGGCTATCGCGGGCTTGGCTGGGAAGAGCAGCGGGTGGCGCTCCTCACCGGTATCGAGAAGACGCCGTTCTTCCAGGCGGTGCGCGGCGGTCTTGTCGTCAGTCTCTACAACCAGAAGGAGGTGTGGCCGATCTTCGGCTACGAAGGCGAGTCCTACTCCAAGGGCGGCTATATCGCGCGCGGCTTCAACGACATCGAGTGGCTGTAGGCCGCTCTGTCACGAACCGCTTTTCGACAGATTTCATGGGAGGAAACCATGGCAGCACAATTTGATCTCAACAATGACGGCGTGGTCGTCATCATCGGCTCGGGCGCGGGCGGCGGCACGCTCGGCAACGAGCTCGCCCAGAAAGGCATCGACGTCGTCATCCTCGAGGCGGGCGCACGCCACGAATATGAGGACTTCATCAATGACGAGTGGGAGTCGTTCGCCCAGCTCGCCTGGAAGGACAAGCGCATCACTTCGGGGGACTGGCGCGTGGCCAAGGATTTTCCGAACCTGCCGGCCTGGATCGTCAAGTCGGTCGGCGGCTCGACCACGCACTGGGCCGGCGCCTCGCTGCGCTTCCAGGAGCACGAATTCAAGGCGGCCACGACCTACGGCAAGGTCAAGGACGCCAACCTCCTCGACTGGCCGGTGACGCTGGCCGAGATGGAGCCGTATTACGCCAAGGCCGAAGCCAAGATGGGTGTCACCGGCACCAACAATTGGCCGCGGCTGCCGGGCAACAACAATTTCAAGGTGCTCAAGGCCGGCGCCGACAAGCTCGGCTACAAGGAATGCCATACCGGCAACATGGCCATCAATTCGGTGGAGCGCGACGACCGCAATTCCTGCCAGCAGACCGGCTTCTGCTTCCAGGGCTGCAAATGGGGCGCCAAATGGTCGACGCTCTACACCGAGATCCCGAAAGGCGAGGCGACCGGGCATCTGGAGGTGCGGCCGAACTCGATGGCAATCAAGATCAATCATGACGCTTCAGGCAAGGTGACCGGCGTCGTCTATGCCGACAAGGACGGCAAGCTGCAGGAGCAGAAAGCCCGCATCGTCGCCGTCGCCGGCAATTCGATCGAGAGTCCGCGCCTGCTGCTCAACTCGGAATCATCGAAATTCCCGCACGGGCTCGCTAACTCGTCGGGACAGGTAGGCAAGAACTACATGCGCCACACCACCGGCTCGGTCTATGCCATCTTCGACAAGCCGGTGCATATGTATCGCGGCACCACCATGGCCGGCATCATCCGCGACGAGGCGCGCCACGATCCGTCGCGTGGCTTCGTCGGCGGCTATGAGATGGAGACGCTGTCGCTCGGCCTGCCGTTCATGGCGGCCTTCCTCAATCCCGGCGGCTGGGGCCGCTCCTTCACCACGGCGCTCGACCATTACGACCATATGGCGGGCCTGTGGATCGTCGGCGAGGACATGCCGCGCGAAGAGAACCGCATCACGCTGCACAAGGACGAGAAGGACGAGCACGGCATGCCGATCGCCGACGTCCATTTCGATGACCATCCGAACGACGAGGCCATGCGCAACCATGCCTACAGCCAAGGCCAGGCGCTCTACGCCGCGGTCGGCGCGACCAGGACCTTCCCGACGCCGCCTTATCCTTCGACCCACAATCTCGGCACCAACCGGATGAGCGAAAAGCCGGAGGACGGCGTCGTCAACAAGCACGGCCAGTCGCACGATATCAAGAACCTGTTCATCTCAGACGGCAGCCAGTTCACCACGGGTGCGGCGGAGAACCCGACGCTGACCATCGTGACGCTGGCGATCCGCCAGGCTGACTACATCGCCGCCCAGATGTCGGCGAAAACGATCTGACCTCCGACTGCCTGCTGGCGCGGGACCCAAACGGGTTCCGCGCCTTTTTTATGCGGGCTATCTTTTGGTGCAGGTCGAGGCTGTGAAGGCGCCGTCCTGCTGTTTCATGATGATGTCGAACGAGGGACCGCTCGGGTCATCCAAGGTCGCCTGGGTCATCGAGACCGAATTGCCGCCGCTGGTGTAGCCGCCGAGCGGACCGAGCCAGGTGATCTCGCCATTGGGATTCATCTGGTAATTGTAAGGCGGCGGCGCGGCGCCGAAGGTCACCGGGCCGCTGTAGAGGCTGCCCTTGATGGTGATGTCGCCCAGGTTGAGGAACAGGCCGAGCAGGTAGACCTCGCAGTGATAGACGCCGTCCGGCAGCTTGCCGTCGGCAAAATCGGCGCGGGCGCCGCCGGCGGCGGACACAAGAAGCAGGAAAGCCAGGATTGTTCGCAGGGCCATGACGTCGCTCGTTTGCACGGCGACCTTGCCCCATTTAGCCATGAGCCCGCAACAGGGCCGACAAAGCTATCCTTGCCTTTGTGGTGAAATCATAGGCATTTTCAAAATTTGGGCAAAATCTAGGCAGAGGTGCGTAAACTTTTCTCAATCCTGCCGCGTTGCAGTAGAGGCGACAGTTGCGCGGCTATCATGTAACCGACTGTAATCACTGCATTATCGCGAAAATCAGTTCAGCGCATTCCTATCTGGCACGTCGCTTGCACCGCTAATATTGCGGTGCAAAACAACCAGCTTGGGAGCGTGTCATATGAGGGGTAACTTCGCGAAAATAACAAAAATCCTGTCCGCCGGCGTCGTCGCGGCTGGTCTGCTGGCTTCAGCTTCCGCCAAGGCGGCTGAAGACACGATCAAGGTCGGTATTCTCCATTCGCTGTCGGGGACCATGGCAATTTCGGAGACGACGCTGAAAGACGTCATGCTGATGCTGATCGACGAGCAAAACGCCAAGGGCGGCCTGCTCGGCAAGAAACTGGAAGCCGTGGTGGTCGATCCGGCGTCCAACTGGCCGCTCTTCGCCGAAAAGGCGCGCGAGCTGATCTCGAAGGACAAGGTCGCGGCCGTGTTCGGCTGCTGGACCTCGGTGTCGCGCAAATCGGTTCTGCCGGTGTTCTCGGAACTCGACAATATCCTGTTCTATCCCGTCCAGTATGAGGGCGAGGAGAGCGAGCGCAACGTCTTCTACACCGGTGCGGCGCCGAACCAGCAGGCCATTCCGGCCGTCGATTACCTGATGAGCGCCGATGGTGGCTCGGTGAAGCGCTGGGTGCTTGAAGGCACCGACTATGTCTATCCGCGCACCACCAACAAGATCCTCGAAGCCTATCTCAAGTCGAAGGGCGTGCCGGCCGAGGACATCATGGTCAACTACACGCCGTTCGGCTTCTCCGACTGGCAGACCGAGGTCTCGGCGATCAAGAAATTCGGCTCGGCCGGCAAGAAGACGGCCGTGGTGTCGACCGTCAACGGCGACGCCAACGTGCCGTTCTACAAGGAGCTCGGCAACCAGGGCGTCAAGGCCGAGGACATTCCGGTCATGGCCTTCTCGGTCGGCGAGGAAGAATTGGCCGGTCTCGACACCGGGCCGCTGGTCGGCCATCTCGCCGCCTGGAACTACTTCGAAAGCATCGACACGCCGGCGAACAAGAAGTTCATCGACGACTGGCACAAGTTCATCAAGAACGACAAGCGCACCACCAACGACCCGATGGAAGCCCACTATATCGGCTTCAACATGTGGGTGAAGGCGGTGGAGAAGGCCGGCACCACCGATCCGGACAAGGTCATCGACGCCATGGTCGGCGTTTCGGTGCCGAACCTGACCGGCGGCTATTCGACGATGATGCCCAACCACCACATCACCAAGCCGGTGCTGATCGGCGAGATCCAGGCCGACGGCCAGTTCGAGACCGTTTCGCAAACGCCCGGCCTCGTCATGGGCGACGAATGGTCCGACTACCTGCCGGATTCCAAGGGCCTGATCTCCGATTGGCGCGCGCCTCTGTCCTGCGGCAACTTCAACGTCGCCACCGGAAAGTGCGGCGGCAAGGGCACCAACTGATCCCGGTCCGTGATCCCAGGTCTGTCGGATCGCGGAGTGGCCCCGCGATCCGAGACCGCCGCCCGGGCAGGTTCCTGACCCGCCCGGGCAAGATCCCTGAAACCTAGTTTTGCGCAATTCCGAACGGAAAACCGCTTCACACTTTTCCTGGAATTGCTTGAGAAAGCTGCTTGAAAACGACGATGCTGCTGCTGCGCGCAATCGGTCTGATGTTGCTGCTGACGATGGCTGGACTGACGCCGTCGAAGGCGGGTGAGGCCGACCTTCGCGCATCGATCGGCAAATTCGCAGCTGCAACCGGCTTCTCGGCTACCGAGGCCGTCGTGCGCGAGCTTGCCGCGAGCGGCGATCCCGCCGTCGAGCCGCCGCTTTCGGCGCTGGCCGACGGCAATCTCTACATCCGCAAGGCCGATTCCCAGGTTTTTGTCGGCAAGGAGAGCGGCGACAGCATCGAGCTGCTCGATCCGCTGAGCGGCGAGAACGCCGCCGAAGCGGCCAAGGCCGATCTCACCAAGATCAAGGTCAACAACAGCCTGCGCCGCACGATCCGCGATGCCCTAGGTACGCTGACCTTGCGCGCCAAGGACGCAAGCGTGCGTCTTGCCGCGGCAATGACGATGTTCAAGACGCCCGATGCGGCGAACATCGGGCCGCTGGATGCCGCAATCGCCGCCGAAATCGATCCCGGCGTCAAGGCCCTGTTCGAGCAGGCGCGCGCGGCATCGGTTCTGGTTTCCGACAAGCCCGAAGCCGATAAGCTCGCGGCGATCTCGGTCGTCGCCGCGCGTGGTGATCGCGACGCGCTCTCGCTGCTCACCTCAGTTGAGGCGAACGCCCAGGGCGCGGTCAAGGAGGCGGCAGCCGCCGCGATCGGCAAGATCAACTCCAAGCTGGCTTTGTGGGATGCGGGCCAGAACATCTGGTACGGCATTTCGCTGGGATCGGTGCTGCTGCTTGCGGCGATCGGGCTTGCCATCACCTTCGGCGTCATGGGCGTCATCAACATGGCGCATGGCGAGATGGTGATGCTCGGCGCCTACACCACCTTCGTCGTCCAGCAAGTTATCCGCACCTCGTTTCCGGGCCTGTTCGACTGGTCGCTGGTGATCGCGCTGCCGCTCGCCTTCCTTGTCGCGGGGCTGGTCGGCCTTGCAATCGAACGCGGCATCATCCGCCTCCTCTATGGCCGCCCGCTGGAAACGCTTCTGGCCACCTGGGGCGTCTCGCTGGTCCTGCAGCAGGCGGTGCGCACCATCTTCGGGCCGACCAACCAGGAGGTCGGCAATCCGTCCTGGATGTCGGGTTCGTTCGATGTCGGCCAGCTGGCCATCACCTGGAACCGGCTGTGGATCTTGGTGTTCGCGTTCGCCGTGTTCGGTGTGCTGCTCTACGTCATGAAGCGCACGCCCTGGGGGCTGCAGATGCGCGCCGTCACCGCCAACCGCCGCATGGCCGCCTCGATGGGCATCAGGACGCCTTGGGTCGACGCGCTGACCTTTGCGTTGGGCTCGGGCATCGCCGGGATCGCGGGCGTGGCGCTCAGCCAGATCGACAATGTCTCGCCCAATCTCGGCCGCGGCTACATCATCGACAGTTTCATGGTCGTGGTCTTCGGCGGCGTCGGCAATCTGTGGGGGACGCTGGTCGGCGCCTTCTCGCTCGGCATCGTCAACAAGTTCCTCGAGCCCTATGCCGGCGCGGTGCTCGGCAAGATCGTCGTTCTGGTGCTGATCATCCTGTTCATCCAGAAGCGTCCGCGCGGCCTGTTCGCGCTGAAGGGCAGGGCGGTGGAAGCATGATCGCGCAGCGCTTCCTTTCCGCCGATCGCCGCATCGGCATTGCCATCTTCGTCCTGCTGGCCGCCGCCATCATCGTGCCCCTGCTCGACCTGGCGGTCTCGCCGCAAAGCGCCTTCTACATCCCGCCTTACATCGTGGCGCTGATTGGCAAATATCTCTGCTACGCGCTGCTGGCGCTGGCGCTCGACCTGGTCTGGGGCTATTGCGGCATCCTTTCGCTCGGCCACGGCGCCTTCTTCGCGCTTGGCGGCTATGCGATGGGCATGTATCTGATGCGCCAGATCGGCTCGCGCGGCGTCTACGGCAATCCCATCCTGCCGGACTTCATGGTGTTCCTGAACTACAAGCAGCTGCCCTGGTTCTGGTACGGCTTCGATCATTTCTGGTTCGCGGCGCTCATGGTGCTGGCCGTGCCCGGCCTGCTCGCCTTCGTCTTCGGCTGGTTCGCCTTCCGCAGCCGCGTCACCGGCGTCTATCTTTCGATCATCACCCAGGCGATGACCTATGCGCTGCTGCTCGCCTTCTTCCGCAACGACATGGGTTTTGGCGGCAACAACGGCCTGACCGATTTCAAGGATATACTCGGCTTCAGCGTCCAGGCCGACGCTACGCGCTCGGCGCTGTTTGCGGCCAGCGCCGTTACGCTGGCGCTCGCCGTCTTCGTCACCGCTGCGATCGTGCGCTCAAAATACGGCAAGCTCCTGATGGCGGTGCGCGACGCCGAAAGCCGCACCCGTTTCCTCGGCTGGCGGGCGGAGAACGTCAAGCTGTTCGCCTTCACGGTCTCGGCTATCATGGCCGGCATCGCCGGCGCGCTTTACGTGCCGCAGGTCGGCATTATCAATCCCGGCGAATTCGAGCCGTCCAACTCGATCGAGGTGGTGATCTGGACCGCTGTCGGCGGGCGCGGCACCATTGTCGGCCCGATCCTCGGCGCGCTGCTGGTCAACGCCGGCAAATCCTGGTTCACCGGCGTGCTGCCGGAATTCTGGCTGTTCGCCCTGGGTGGCCTGTTCGTCGCCGTCACGCTGCTTTTGCCCAAAGGCATCGTCGGCATGTGGGATGCCTGGCGCAGCCAGGCCAAGGCGCGGCGCTCAGCTTCGCTTGCGGCGGAAGCCGGCGCCGATCCCGAGGAGCCGCCGCAGCCGAAGATCATGCGCTCGGCGGCGACGACGCCCGGCGCCTGGTCTGCCACCGGCGCCGAGCCGCAGCCGGCGGAGTGAACGATCATGAGCAAGTCGAACACCATCCTTTATCTCGACGGCGTCTCGGTTTCCTTCGATGGCTTTCGCGCTATCAACAACCTGTCGCTGGTGCTCGACAAGGGCGAAATGCGCGCGATCATCGGGCCCAACGGCGCCGGCAAGACAACGATGATGGACATCGTCACCGGCAAGACGCGGCCGGACGAGGGCGAGGTGTTCTTCGACGGCGAGGTGGATCTCACGCGGCATGACGAGGCCGAGATCGCCATGATGGGCATTGGCCGCAAGTTCCAAAAGCCGACCGTCTTCGAGAGCCACAGCGTCGAGGACAATCTCATGCTGGCGCTAAAAGGGCCGCGCTCGATCTTTCCCGCGCTGTTCCATCGCCGTTCGGCGGCCGAGACGCGGCGCATCGACGACATCCTCGGCATCATCCGTCTCGGCGACAAGCGCGGCGAGCTCGCCGCCAATCTCAGCCATGGCCAGAAGCAGTGGCTGGAGATCGGCATGCTCCTGGCGCAGGACCCAAAGCTTTTGCTCGTCGATGAGCCAGTCGCCGGCATGACCGATGCCGAGACCGAGGAGACCGCGCGGCTGCTCAAGGACATCGCCCGCGACCATTCGGTGATCGTCGTCGAGCACGACATGCATTTCGTGCGCGAGCTCGGCGTCAAGGTCACCTGCCTGCACGAGGGCTCGGTGCTGTCGGAAGGCACGCTCGATTTCGTTTCGGCCGACGAGCGCGTCGTCGAAGTCTATCTGGGGCGGTGAGCATGGTCTGGCGGGTTCCCTTCCACCGTTTCGATTTCGCTTTCCTGAAGCGCTGGAGAAGGGGCTGATCATGCTCGAGGTCTCCAATGCCACGCTGCATTACGGCGCTGCCCAAGCGCTGCGTGGCGTCTCGCTGAAAGCCGACGCCGGCAAGATCACCTGCGTGCTCGGCCGCAATGGCGTCGGCAAGACAAGTTTGATGAGATCGATCGTCGGCCATCACCGGCTGACGAGCGGAAGCGTTGCCTTCGAGGGGAAGGCGCTCGACCGGAGCGCGGCGTATGATCGCGCCCGGTCGGGCATCGCATTCGTGCCGCAGGGCAGGGAAGTCTTTCCGCTGCTCACGGTGCGCGAAAACCTGGAGTCCGGCTTCGCGCCGTTGAGGCGCGCCGACCGCAACATTCCGGCCTATGTCTTCGAGCTGTTTCCGGTCTTGAAGCAGATGCTCGGCCGCCGCGGCGGCGATCTCTCCGGCGGCCAGCAGCAGCAACTTGCCATCGGCCGCGCGCTGGTGATGCGGCCCAAGCTCCTGGTGCTCGACGAGCCGACCGAAGGCATCCAGCCGTCCATCATCAAGGATATCGGCCGCGCCATCCGCTATCTCCGCGACCAGGCGGGGATCGCCGTGCTCCTGGTCGAGCAGTATCTCGACTTCTGCCGGGAACTTGCCGACGAGGTCAACATCATGGATCGCGGCCAGATCGTGCATACCGGCCCCGCCGAAGACCTGGACCGGGCGGATGTGCGGAAGTTTCTGACAGTCTAGAATCGTTTGCTCGACTTCGGTCGACATCGCGAGGCGCAGCAACCCCAGTATTTCTCTCCGCTGGCCAGGCCGAGCTCTGGCGCGTTGAATACCGCATGCTAGTCTTTTCTTGGCCTTGGTGAGTCGGCCGCTTTCCGTATCAGTTGCGAATGGGGGGAAGGCGCGGACTCCGTCCGCAAGTTCCACGCAAGCCAATCCACCTAGCTTTCCCCGCAGTGATTGTCGGTCAATGCGTCCAAAAAGAATTTTGCCAGGGGACGGCGATGGAACGTTTTGTCGAGGACTACCAAAAGCGGCGCCTCACCGAGCGCGTCGACATCATGACCGCGATCAACATCCTGATGTCGCAAGGCTATGACGAAGATCATCTCCTGGATGAGATCACCAAGGTTTTCTACGTCGATCTCGACGCCTTCAACGAAGTGATCTCACACCATTGAGAATTTGCAAGCGGCGCTAAAACTCAACCGGCGCGGCGAAAATCCAGGACGCGGTTGCGGCCGCCGCGCTTGGCGGCATAGAGCGCCTTGTCGGCGGCGCTGAGCACTTTGTCGAAGCTCATGCCATCCCTGCTGCCAAATGCGAAGCCCGCGCTGACCGTGCAGCGCAGCGGTCCGGTCTCGGTCTCGACCGTGCGCGCGGCGAACGCGGCCCGGACGCGTTCGGCCGTCGCCTCGGCTGTCTCGGGCAAGGTGCGCCTCAACACCATTGCGAATTCCTCGCCACCCATGCGGGCGACGGAGTCGTTCGGGCGCAGGTCAGCGGACAGCACCTGGGCAAAAACCTTCAGCACTTCGTCGCCGGCGGCGTGGCCGAATTGGTCGTTGATCGCCTTGAAGCCATCGAGGTCGAACACCACCACCGCCGTGAAAGCGCTGACGGGCGTCTTGCCGTGCAGGTCGAACAACGCGCGGCGGTTGAGCAGCCCAGTCAGCACGTCGGTCTCGGCCTCATGCTTGTGGTGGCGCGCGAGCCGCCCCTGGTTGAGCGCCAGCGACAGCCCGCCGATGCCGGTCATCGAGGCGATGACGATGACCAAGCTCAGATCCTCCGCCCAGTTGCTCGGCGCGTGGCCGAGGATGAGCTTGCCGTCCCAAGCCAGCACGGCCGCGCAAAGCACGAAGGAAACAGCGGTCAATGAATAGAGCAGCGCCACGCCCCCGAGTTGCGCCGGTGCCTCCTCGCGACCCTTCCAATATTCATGCGCGGTGCCGAATAGGAGCAGCGCGGCAAGGAAATTCTCAAGCATGAAGCCCAGACCGTCATAGCCGAGCGCCATTGGGGGTAACGCCAGCGCAAAGGAGATGGCAGTGCCAAGCGTGATGCGCGGCAGCGGCGAGCGTCCGGTCCGGAACTGGTGGGCGGCGCCCAACATCACCGAGAAGCCGAACAGCAGCAGCGCCAGCGCCAGGATGCCGAGGGCTGTTCCGGGCGCATCGATATAGGCGTCATAGACAAAAACCTCCGCCACCACCACCAGCACGCTGGTCGCCCAGGTCAGCAGGAACCTGTCGGAACGGGCGGTCAGCCAGGTCCCGAACAGAGTGAGGCTGAGGCAGGCTGCGGAGAAGCCGACGGCCAGAAGCAATGAGTTGTAGTCGAGCAGCATGCACCCGTCCTTGCCGGCGCGCCGGGCTTCCGCAACCTGACGTAGGTCCATTAGTGCAGCAAGGAAGTATCGATTACGTTACGATAGGCAGTGAAGATGCCATAATTCCGCGGCGTCAGAGGACCGCCACCAACAACAGCAGGATGATGCCGACCCCCATCATCAGCAGACCCGGCCAATTCTGCGACAGGCCGAGGAAACCGAGGCCGCGCCGGCGTGGCTCAAGCGTCGGGCCAGGTGTTGTGAGGTTTGGCACCGGGCGATTCGAGGCTGCAGGTGCCGGATCGCTAAGTTTCCCGCGCCTGAGGACCGCGCCGGCCATGTACACGATGCCGGCGACGATGAGCAATGCCCCGATGAGGATGACAGCCATATCACCTCGCTTTCTTCGGGCTCTCCCGATGCCGGAGCCCGGGCCATTGTTCCGCGACGCTCAACCGCTATGGAAACCCGCTCCCGGCGAGAAAGGCAAAACGGTCGAGATGCCCCGTAAGTTCCGGCGGAACTCGCCCCTTCAATCGGTCACCCGCTTCATCAGTGCCATGGCGCCGAACGGCGCGCGCACCTTGCCCTCGGTGATGAAGTAGACGAACACGTCGCGCGGCTTGACCGGCGCATCGGTCTTGGGATCGGCGCGCGGCAGGTCGGCGGGCTGCTTGCCTTGCGCCCAGGTCTTCACCCGTCCCGCCCATTCGTCGAGGCCTTTCGGCGTGTAGCAGTCAGGGTTGTCGTCGCTGCCGGTCTGCAGCCGCGCATAGACGAAGTCGCCGGTTACATCGGCGATCGCCGGATATTTTGCGTGATCGGCATAGACGATCGCGGCGTTGTATTTTCGGGCGAGCGCTGGAAACTCCGGCACGACGAAGCTGTCGTGGCGCACCTCTAGCGCGTGACGCAGAGGCACACCGTCCTGCTTCACGGGCAGCAGTTTCAGGAAGGCTTCGAAATCGTCCGCGTCGAATTTCTTGGTCGGCGCGAACTGCCACAGAATCGGGCCGAGCTTCTCGCCGAGCGCGGCAACGCCGGAGCCCAGGAAGCGCATCATCGATTCGCCGGCTTCGCCGAGCACGCGGCGGTTGGTGACGAAGCGGTTGCCCTTCAGCGAATAGACGAAGCCGTCAGGGGCCTCTTTCGCCCATTTGACGAAAGTCGGTTCCTTGAAGCTGGAATAATAGGTGCCGTTGACCTCAATGCTCGGCACCTGCCGGGTGGCGTAGTGGAGCTGCTTCGCCTTCGGCAGCTTGTCCGGATAGAAGGACGTGTCCCAGGGCTCGAAGGTCCAGCCGCCCATGCCGGCGCGGATTGTTCCTTGGCTCATTATCGTCCTCCTCTGTTCAAAATGGGATCAGGCGGCTCGGTCGCCGACTTCATCATGTCGACCAGGATCCATCCTGGCCGGTGTGGGTTGGCGCGGCGACCCGTTTCCCGATAGCCGTAGGCGGAATAGAGCGCGATGTTCCGCTCCATCCGCGAATTGGTGTAAAGCCGCACCTCCGGCACGGCCCACAACCGCGCCTGCTCGTCGGCGAAGTTGAGCAGTTTGATGCCGAGTTTTTTACCTTGGAAGGCCGGCGCGACGGCGACGCTGAAGATCATGGCGTGGTCGGGATGCCGTTCGAGGACGATCAGCCCGGCCAGTCCTCCGTCCTCTTCGAGCAGCCAGACCTCGCCGCGCTCGATGCGCGGCGCGTAGTCTTCCGTCACCGGAATCGGCGGGGCGCCGAACAGAGCGGTGTAGGGCGCGTAGGCGGCCGTCGTCACCGCGGCAACGGCCGGAAGATCACCGGAAAACGCTCTTCTAATTGTCATTCAAGCGCCCTTCCGACGAAATGCGCGCTCACTCCGCCGCTTCGCGTTTGCCCCCGGGGCGCCGCTCCAGCAGCTCCTTGAGGAACTGGCCTGTGTAGCTGCGCTTCTCGCGCACGATCGCTTCCGGCGTGCCCGACGCCACCAGCTCGCCGCCGCCGTCGCCGCCTTCGGGGCCGAGGTCCAGCACCCAGTCGGCGGTTTTGATCACTTCGAGATTGTGCTCGATCACCACCACCGTGTTGCCCTGGTCGACCAACTCGTGCAGCACTTCGAGCAGCTTGGCGACGTCGTGGAAATGCAGGCCGGTGGTCGGCTCGTCGAGGATGTAGAGCGTCTTGCCGGTCGCCTTGCGCGACAGTTCCTTGGCAAGCTTGATGCGCTGCGCCTCGCCGCCCGAGAGCGTCGTCGCCTGCTGGCCGATATGGATATAGCCGAGGCCGACCTGCTTCAGCGTCTCCAGCTTGTCGCGCACGCCCGGCACCGCCGAGAAGAAGTCGACGCCTTCCTCGACCGTCATGTCGAGCACGTCGGCGATCGACTTGCCCTTGAACAGCACGTCGAGCGTCTCGCGGTTGTAGCGCTTGCCGTGGCAGACGTCGCAGGTAACATAGACATCGGGCAGGAAGTGCATCTCGATCTTGATGACGCCGTCGCCCTGGCAGGCCTCGCAGCGGCCGCCCTTGACGTTGAAGGAGAAGCGGCCCGGCTGATAGCCGCGCGCCTTGGCTTCGGGGAGGCCGGCGAACCAGTCGCGGATCGGCGTGAAGGCGCCGGTATAGGTCGCGGGGTTGGAGCGCGGCGTGCGGCCGATCGGCGACTGGTCGATGTCGATGACCTTGTCGAGGAATTCCAGGCCCTCGATGCGGTCGTGCTCGGCCGGATGCTCGCGCGAGCCCATGATGCGGCGCGAGGCCGCCTTGAACAGCGTCTCGATCAGGAAGGTCGATTTGCCGCCGCCGGACACGCCGGTGACAGCCGTGAAGGTGCCAAGCGGGATTTCCGCCGTCACATTCTTCAGATTGTTGCCTCGCGCGCCGACCACCTTGATGCGCCGGTTCTTCTTCGCTTCGCGGCGCACCGCGGGCGTTGCCACTTCGAGCTCGCCCGACAGGTATTTGCCGGTGATCGAGGCAGGCGTGGCCATGATCTGCTGCGGCGTGCCTTGCGCGATGATCTGGCCGCCATGAATGCCGGCCGCCGGGCCGATGTCGACGACATAGTCGGCATGCAGGATGGCGTCCTCGTCATGCTCGACGACGATCACCGTGTTGCCGATGTCGCGCAGGTGCTTGAGCGTATCGAGCAGGCGCGCATTGTCGCGCTGGTGCAAGCCGATCGACGGCTCGTCCAGCACATAGAGCACACCGGTGAGGCCGGAGCCGATCTGCGAAGCGAGCCGGATGCGCTGGCTCTCGCCGCCCGACAGCGTGCCGGAATTGCGCGACAAGGTCAGATAGTCGAGGCCGACATCGTTGAGGAAGCGCAGCCGCTCGCGGATTTCCTTCAGCACGCGGACCGCGATCTCGTTCTGCTTGTCGTTCAACTGCGCCGGCAGGTCGGTGAACCACTGGTCGGCCTTGCGGATCGACATCTCCGTGACTTCGCCGATATGCTTGCCGCCGATCTTCACCGCCAGCGCTTCCGGCTTCAGGCGGTAGCCGTTGCAGGCGGGGCAGGGGGTGGCCGACATGAAGCGCTCGATCTCCTCGCGCATCCAGGCGGATTCAGTTTCCTTCCAGCGCCGGTCGAGATTGGGGATGACGCCCTCGAAGGTCTTGGTCGTCTTGTAGGAGCGCAGGCCGTCATCATACTGGAAGGTGATCTCGCGCTCGCCCGTGCCGCGCAACACGGCTTCTTTGGCCTCGGCGCTCAGATCCTTGAACTTGTCGCCGAGCTTGAAACCGTAGACCTTGCCCAGCGCTTCCAGCGTCTGCGCGTAATAGGGCGAGGTCGATTTCGCCCACGGGCTGATGGCGCCGTCGCGCAGCGACACGTTCTCGTCCGGCACGACGAGGTTGGGATCGATTGCGCGCTGGCTGCCGAGGCCGTCGCAGGTCGGGCAGGCGCCGAACGGGTTGTTGAAGGAGAACAGCCTGGGCTCGATCTCCGGAATGGTGAAGCCAGACACCGGGCAGGCGAATTTCTCCGAGAACAGGATGCGCTCATGCGTCTCGTTCTTCGACTTGTTGACCGAATCCTCGCCGGTCTGGCTGGCGTCGAGCGGCTTGTCGGCGAATTCGGCCACGGCAAGACCTTCGGCGAGCTTCAGCGCTGTCTCGATCGAGTCCGCGAGACGCGTGGCCAGATCGCCGCGCACGACGATGCGGTCGACCACGACGTCGATGTCGTGCTTGTATTTCTTGTCCAGCGCCGGCACGTCGGCGATCTCGTAGAAGACGCCGTCGACCTTGACGCGCTGAAAACCCTTCTTCTGCAGTTCCAGCAGTTCCTTGCGGTATTCGCCCTTGCGGCCGCGCACGATCGGCGCCAGCAGGAACAGGCGCGTGCCCTCGTCCAGCGCCAGCACGCGGTCGACCATCTGCGAAACCGTCTGGCTTTCGATCGGCAGGCCGGTGGCCGGCGAATAGGGGATGCCGACACGCGCGAACAGCAGGCGCATGTAGTCGTAGATTTCGGTGACGGTGCCGACGGTCGAGCGCGGGTTGCGCGAGGTGGTCTTCTGCTCGATCGAGATGGCGGGCGACAGGCCGTCGATCTGGTCGACGTCCGGCTTCTGCATCATCTCGAGGAACTGGCGGGCATAGGCCGACAGGCTTTCGACGTAGCGGCGCTGGCCCTCGGCATAGATGGTGTCGAAGGCAAGCGACGACTTGCCGGATCCCGACAGTCCGGTCATGACGATCAGGCTGTCGCGCGGCAGGTCGAGATCGACGTTCTTGAGATTGTGTTCGCGCGCCCCGCGAATGGAAAGGTATTTATGGTCGGCCATCGCCGGTCGCCGCCTCAGATCTGGAATTTGCTGGATTGGCGGGATTGTCCCGGCCATCCCCTATGTAGGTATTTTCACCGCCACGTCGAGAGACGCCACAATCTCGACGGGACAAGCCGATCATGGGTTTAACCGTCTTTCGCGCGACCGGGCAAGCGGAAAGAACAAAGGTCGAACACGCTCCTGACAAAGCGTTGTGGAAACAATCGCTCAAGCGTTGTGAGAACAATTGTCCAAGCGTTGTGGAACAATCGCGGCCGAGCTACGCGCCGTTGGGTGTGCCGAAGCACTCGACTTACCTGCACGTAACCTCCAGACGATCACATTTTTCGGTAACCGACTATTCAACGGTTGACGTCCCGGGCCCAGGGGAGCAGTCTCAAACGCGTCAACGAAGCCGGCCGTCTTTCGATGGCCTCGCCGCCCAATAGGCGGTCTGCGAGACGCCGCAGGCGATAGCGATTTGCGCTTCGAACGACATTGTCGCAACGGACCCAGGAGCGGAGCATGACGCCACCGGACAGTCCATTGAGGCTCCACACTGAGATGGAGCCGCGGCGGGCATAAGTGCCAGGGCAGACTTGAAACGCCGGCCCGACAAACCGTGACTTGCCGATTCTTAACAATCAGAGACGATAGTCGGATCGTCGGCTGAACGCCGCGTTGCATCCGAAACAGAACGCCGGCAGTCCACTCCCGGCTAAAATTGGATTATCAGATCCATGAAAGCCCCGTCCACCTGCGGAAGCAGTGGCGGGGCTTACATTTTGTGGTGTTCGCGTTTGACCCGCTCGCGATCAATGGTTCGGGATCCGAGCGCCGCCCGTGGCCATATCGATCGTTATGCTGCCACCGATCCTGACATCGGTGTCGCCGATCTTGAAGGAACCGTCGCTGCCGGCCGGTAGCGCGTCCGGTTCCGGCTGCGGCGCCGGCTTGGCGATGCGGTAGTCGCCGCTGACGCCAGGCAGTTTCTGCGCCGAACTGTCGTCGGCAAGGGCGGCGCCGGCCACCAGCGCGCCGGCAAGCGCGGCGAGGGCGGCGCATAGATGTCTGGGCTGAACGGACCTGATCATGCGCGGACTATAGGGACACGGCTAGGGCGATGCCAGACGCGCGGCGATCAATTTGCCGCGCGCCTGCCCGCAACGTCAGGCCGCTTTCTTGCGCGTGTCGTAGACGTGGTCGACGAGGCCCCAGGTCTTGGCTTCCGCGGCGCTCATGAAGTAATCGCGATCGAGCGTGCGCTCGACCTCCTCGTAGGTCCGGCCGCAATGCTTGGCGTAGAGCTCGGTCATATGCTGCTTGGTACGCACGATGTCCTCGGCATGGCGCTGGATGTCTGAGGCCTGGCCCTGAAAGCCGCCCAGCGGCTGATGCAGCACGATCCTTGTGTTGGGCAGCGCGATCCGCCGCCCCGGCGCGCCGGCCATCAGCAGGAAGGAGCCCATCGAGGCGGCAAAGCCCATGCAGACCGTCGACACCGGGCAGGAGATGTACTGCATGGTGTCGTAGATGGCGAAGCCGCTGGTCACCATGCCGCCCGGCGAGTTGATGTAGATCGAGATTTCCTTGTCGGGGTGGTCGGACTCCAGCGACAGAAGCTGCGCGCAGACCAGCGCCGAGACGTTGTCGTTGATCTCGCCGTTGATGAAGACGATGCGCTCGCGCAGCAGCCGCGAAAAAATGTCGAAGGAACGCTCGCCACGGCTCGATTGCTCGATGACCATCGGCACCAGATTGGCAATGCTCATGACGGGTTTCCTCGGTCCTCTTTTTGATCAGGCCGCGCGCAGCATCATGCAGGGCGCGTTGGCGGCGATCGGGTTCTTGCGCGCGTGAAGCGAGAGCCCGCAGCTGGCGCCGGCAATGGCGAGGACAGATTCCGCCACCGGCACGAAGCCGTCATGGACGACGCTGAGATGCGTGCCGCCTGAGGCGGTGCGCGCCAGCGTGAAGGTGACGATGCTGTCGAAGGCCGGAAACCGGTCGCGGTCGTTTGCGTCGGGCCGCTGATGCCAGGAATAGCGCAGCACCCTGCCGGGCTCGGCCTCGAGCACCTCGCATTCGATCGGCGCATCCGGTCCGGCAAAGGCGAAGCGGCTGCCGGCTTCCGCCTTGATGTCGTTCGGCATCATCCAGGCGGCGAGCAGGTCCGGCTCGGTCAGCGCCCGCCAGACCTTTTCCGGCGGCTCAGGGAGGTCGCATTCGAAGCTGAGCGGCGCTTCGTTGACAATCGGGTTTTCGGTTGCCGTCATTGGTCCATTCCCTTCAGAACCGTCTTCAACTTCTCGATGCGTTCCGGCCAGAAGGCGCGGTAGCGTTCGATCCAGCCGAGCAGCGGGTCGAGCCCTTGCGGATCGGCGCGATAATATGCGTTGCGGCCGGCGCGCCGCTCGACCACCAGGCCGGCGCCGCGCAGCACGGCAAGGTGCTGCGAGACCGCCGGCTGCGACACGCTCATGCCGGCGCGTAGCTCGCTCACGCTCATCTCGCCAGCGGCCAGCCGCTCGTAAACCGCGCGTCGCGTCGGGTCGGCCAGAGCGCGGAAAATCTCTGCTTCGATCATGGCAGAAGCATAAGCCGATACTTATCGATTTGGCAAGCTTCTATTTGATCGCCATATCAGAATGCACGTCCACTCCTGCCTTTGCTGACATTCCTTGACAGAAAGTGCAGCTATGACTAGAACGAAAAGAGAACAAAAACCTTGTGGGAAAAGCCAGCCTTTTGCGGGCGGCGACGACCCGCAGGCTATAAGGTGAGCGACTTGAAATTTGTTTCGGATGAGCGCGGAGAAGTAAGATGGCGGGTAGCGTCAACAAGGTCATTCTGGTCGGCAATCTCGGAGCGGATCCTGAAATCCGCCGCCTGAATTCCGGTGATCCGGTCGTCAACATTCGCATCGCCACGTCGGAAAGCTGGCGCGACAAGAACTCGGGCGAGCGTAAGGAAAAGACCGAGTGGCATAACGTCGTCATTTTCAACGACCAGCTCGCCAAGGTGGCCGAGCAGTATTTGAAGAAGGGCATGAAGGTGTATGTCGAGGGTCAGCTGCAGACCCGCAAATGGCAGGACCAGACCGGTGCCGACAAATACACCACCGAGGTCGTGCTGCAGAAATTCCGAGGCGAGTTGCAGATGCTCGACGCGCGCGGCGAGGGCGGCGGCGGCCAGGTCGGCAATTATTCCGGCGGCGGCAACAGCCGAGGGTCGGATTTCGGCCAGTCCAGCCCGAATGAAAGCTTCAACCGCGGCAGTGGCGGCTCCAGGGGCGGCGGTGGCGGCGGCTCGTCACGCGAGCTGGACGACGAGATCCCGTTCTAGGCGTCTCGAAACGGCTGTCTGAGGGGAGGCGTGATGTCGCTCGGACCGCTTCTGTCGGCGTCGCCTCCCATTCCGTGGCATGCATTCGCGGCCTTCGCCGCTTTGGCCATCGGCGGCGCCCAGCTGGCGCTGCCGAAAGGTACTGTGCGTCATGGTGTGCTGGGCTACACCTGGGTGGCGTTGATGCTGGTCATCGCCATATCGAGCTTCTGGATCCAGCAGATCCGGCTCGTCGGTCCGTTCAGCCCGATCCATCTTTTGTCGATCCTGGTGCTGGTCACCGTGCCGCTGGCGGCTTGGTATGCGCACACGCATAAGGTAACCGCGCATCGCGGCGCCATGATCAAGCTCTATCTGTTCGCGCTGATCGGCGCCGGCATCTTCACGCTGCTGCCCGGCCGGATCATGCATGCCGTCGTGTTCGGCCAATAAGAATTTCTCAAGGAAGGTCAACGTGAAAGCACGCATCAAATGGGTCGAGGAACGCACCTTCGTCGGCGAGTCCGGCAGCGGCCACAAGGTCGTGCTGGGCACGGCGTACAGGCCGGAAGGCAAGACGCCGGGACCGAGCCCGATGGAACTGGTGCTGATCGGCACCGGCGGCTGCTCGGCCTATGATGTCGTGCACATCCTCGAGAAGGGCCGGGAGGCGGTCGAGGATTGCGTGGTCGAGCTCGACGCCGACCGAGCCGAAGCCGATCCAAAGGTGTTCACCCGCATCCACATGCATTTCATCGTCAAGGGCAGAGCCCTGTCGCACGACAAGGTGAAACGCGCGATCGATCTGTCGATCGAGAAATACTGCTCGGCTTCAGCCATGATGGCCAAGACGGCGACGATCACGCATGATTTCGAGGTGGTCGAGACGGCGGTGAAGTGAGGCAATTAGGCAGTAGGCAGTAGGCAGTAGGCAGTAGGATACCGTTCAAGCGGCCATCAGCGCCTTGATGCCGTCCGCCACGAACTGCACGGCAAGCGCCGCGAGGATGACGCCGAGCAGACGGGTCAGGATCGAGCGGCCGGTCTGGCCGAGGATGCGGTCGATGCGCTCGGACAGCACGAAAACCAGAAAGGTGATCACCAGGCAGATCGCTATGATGCCGACCAGCGCCGCCTGTGCGCCAAAACCCTGGAAGGAGCCCGACAGCAGCACGGTTGCCGAGATGGCGCCCGGACCGGCGATCAGCGGGATTGCCAGCGGGAAGGCGGCGATGTTGTGAATCATGTCCTTGGTGATGGCGACGTCGCCGATCTTCTCCTTACGGTCCTGGCGGCGCTCGAACACCATTTCGAAGGCGATGAAGAACAACAGGAAGCCGCCGGCGACGCGAAAGGCCGGCAGCGTTATGCCGAACACCGACAGGATCGAGGCGCCGGCAATCGCAAACAACGCCATGACCAGGAAGCCGATCACCGAGGCGCGGATCGAAACCTGCTGGCGCTCGTCACGGTTCATGCCGCGCGTCACGGCAAGGAACAGCGGCGCCAGTCCCGGCGGGTCGATGGTCACCAGGATGGTGACGAAGGCGTTGAACAGGCTGTCGAAACTCGGCATCGCTGGTCCCCTCCCGCCGGGCGAAGCCCAGGTTTTGCAATTGGTAGAGCAAAGCCGCGGCGCTGGAAAGCGGAAGGAAATGGTGTGCGAAGCTGCGAAAGCAGGCGCGAAGGATCGCTACTTTCAATTCCTTGCGGCTTTTCGATCGCTATCGAGGTTCATTTAGGCGACGAGCCAGAAACTCGACCTCCATGCGCCAGGTCGCGCCGCCATCATGCGAGCGCTCGCCGAGCCAGCGAAACGAGTTTTCGGTGATGCGTGAAAAGCTCCAGCGCACAGACGCGCCGGTGCCGTCGGCACCGACCTGGACGATCGTGCCGTCCTCGACGCGGCCGAGTTGGCGGCTGTAATACTGGTTGCGCGGGTCGCTCCAGAAGATGTGCCAGGCGTCGGCGCCCGGATCGTAGACACGCAATGTGGTGCCGTAGAAGGTCCATGCTCCGAGCGAAGTCTGGGCCCCGGTGTTCCGCGCGGGCAAGATCCAGACGTCCTGCACGGCGCGGCCTTCGAGAACCCAGCCGAAATGCACTTCGCCGCGACCCGCGAGCCTTGTGCCATCCTCGAGAATGCGTGTGGCATCGAACGTCCAGGCGCCGATGAAGCGGCCATAGAGTTTCAGCTTTTCGGCAAGGTCCGATTTTGGGCCGTCGCTGTGCAGGGCCTCGGCAAAGGGATCGGTCATTGTTGCTGCCTCGTTTGTCAGGAGAGGGCCAGCAATAGCGGTATGGCAGGGTTCTGCGCTTGGGAAAAATTGCTATCTTTCAGCCATGACGACCGCGCAGAAGACTCTGGCTTCCGGACATGGCTGGCATGTGTCCGACGTGGTGTGCACGGCCATCGCCGGCGACAAGCCGTTCGAGGAAGAGCATTGCAGCTTTTGCGTCGCCGCCGTGACCAGGGGCGCGTTCCGCTACCGCACGCGCCAGGGGACGGCGATGCTGGCGCCGGGCGCCATCCTGCTCGGCAATCCCGGCGCCTGCTATGAATGCGGGCATGAGCACGGCGCCGGCGACCGCTGCCTCTCCTTCCATTTTTCGCCGGCCTATCTGGAGCGCGTCCTGGCCGACCTGCCGGATGTGAAACGGCTCGGCTTTACCCATCCACGCCTGCCGCCCTTGCCGGCGCTGGCGCCTCTGCTGGCCGAGGCGGAGGCGGCACGGGAAGCGGGCGACGGCGACGCATTCGAGGAACTCGGCCTGCGCATGGCCGGGGCGGTCGCCACGGCTGCGGCCGACACTTCAACACCTGACCGGGCGCCCAGCCGCCGCGACCAGAAACGCGTTGCCGAGGCGGTGCGGCTGATCGAGCTCAACGCCGATCGACCATTGTCGCTTAGCAAGCTCGCTGCCGGCGTGGCGACAAGCCCGTTTCACTTCCTGCGCACGTTCCGGCAGGTTGCCGGCATGACGCCCTATCAATTCCTGCTGAGGACGAGGCTGCACCGCGCCGCGGTGCGTCTGCGCAGCTCGGGCGCGGCGATCTCGACGATCGCCTTCGATGCCGGCTTTAACGATCTGTCGACCTTCAACCGCCGGTTCCGGCGCGAGATGGGACAAGCTCCCGGCGCGTATCGCGCCAGACGGACCAGAGGGCGCTAACGCCGGCTGAAGCGAAATCGACCTTGGCCATATCGTCGCAATCAGCGATATCCATTTGAAATTGCCATCAAAATTGTCTCTGGAAAAGTCCGGCCGACATTGGAGTTTCGGCGAGGCTTCCTATATAAGCGGTGAGTGATTCCCGACTGGATTGTGACCTGATTTGACCGACCAGAAGACACCGCGCGGGCCGGACGGCGGCCCCACCGGCATCGAGCCGATTTCGATCATCGAGGAGATGCAGCGCTCCTATCTCGATTACGCCATGAGCGTGATCGTCAGCCGTGCGCTGCCCGACGTGCGCGACGGCCTGAAGCCGGTGCATCGCCGCATCCTCTATGCCTCGCATGAGAGCGGCTACCACTGGAACCGCAAATATGTGAAATCGGCCCGCCCGGTCGCCGACGTGATGGGTAAATACCATCCGCATGGCGACGCCTCGATCTATGACGCGCTGGTGCGCATGGCGCAGGACTGGTCGCTGCGCGTGCCGCTGATCGACGGTCAGGGCAATTTCGGCTCGATCGACGGCGATCCGCCGGCGGCGATGCGCTACACCGAGTCCAGGCTCACCAAGGTCGCGCATGAGCTCTTGGAGGACATCGACAAGGAAACCGTCGATTTCCAGGACACTTACGATGCGTCCGGCAGCGAGCCCAAGGTACTGCCGGCCCGTTTCCCGAACCTTCTGGTCAATGGCTCCGGCGGTATCGCCGTCGGCATGGCCACCAACATTCCACCGCACAATCTTGTCGAGGTCTGCAACGGCGCCATCGCTCTCATCGACAATCCGGCGATCGACCTGACGGCGCTGATGGACATCGTGCCCGGTCCGGATTTCCCGACCGGCGGCATCGTGCTTGGCCGTTCGGGCATCTACAATGCCTATTCGACGGGCCGCGGCTCGATCGTCATGCGCGGCCGCGTCGAGATCGAGCAGCGCGGCAATGACCGCGAATCCATCGTCGTCACCGAGATTCCCTATCAGGTGAACAAGGCCTCGATGATCGAGAAGATGGCCGAGCTGGTGCGCGACAAGCGCATCGAGGGCATTTCCGACATCCGCGACGAGAGCGACCGCCAGGGCTACCGCGTCGTCGTGGAGTTGAAGCGCGACGCCGTAGCCGACGTTGTCCTCAATCAGCTCTACCGTTTCACGCCGCTGCAAACCTCGTTCGGCGCCAATATGGTGGCGCTCAACGGCGGCAAGCCGGAAGTGCTGACGCTGATCGACATGCTGAAGGCCTTTGTCGGCTTCCGCGAGGAAGTCGTCAGCCGTCGCACGAAATATCTGCTGCGCAAGGCGCGCGAGCGGGCGCATGTGTTGGTCGGGCTGGCGATTGCGGTCGCTAATATCGACGAGGTGATCAAGCTGATCCGCACCGCGCCGGATCCGCAGACGGCGCGCGAGCAGTTGATGGAGCGGCGCTGGCCGTCACACGACGTCGCTCCGCTGATCCAGCTGATCGACGATCCGCGCCATCGCATCAACGAGGACGGCACCTATAATCTGTCCGAGGAACAGGCGCGCGCCATTCTTGACCTGCGCCTGCAGCGCCTGACCGCGCTCGGCCGCGACGAGATCGCCGACGAATTGAACCAGATCGGCGCTGAAATCGTCGATTTCCTTGATATTTTGTCATCGCGCGCGCGTATCCAGCAGATCGTCAAGCACGAGCTGGTCGCGGTCCGCGACGAGTTCGGCACACCGCGCCGCACCGAGCTGACCGACGGCGGTTCGGATATGGAAGACGAGGACCTGATCCAGCGCGAGGACATGGTGGTCACCGTCAGCCATTCCGGCTACATCAAGCGCGTGCCGCTTTCACTCTACCGGGCGCAGCGCCGTGGCGGCAAAGGCCGCTCCGGCATGTCGACCAAGGAAGAGGATTTCGTCACCCGCCTGTTCGTCGCCAACACGCACACGCCGGTGCTGTTCTTCTCCTCGCGCGGCATCGTCTACAAGGAAAAGGTCTGGCGGCTGCCGATCGGAAACCCGCAATCGCGCGGCAAGGCGCTGATCAACATGCTGCCACTCGAGCAGGGCGAGCGCATTACGACGATCATGCCGCTGCCGGAGGACGAAACCAGCTGGGGCGAGCTCGATGTGATGTTCGCGACCACGCGTGGCACCGTGCGCCGCAACAAGCTGTCCGACTTCGTCCAGGTCAACCGCAATGGCAAGATCGCCATGAAGCTGGAGGAAGAGGGCGACGAGATCCTCGGCGTCGAGACCTGCACCGACAATGACGATGTGCTTCTGACAGCGAATTCCGGCCAGTGCATCCGTTTCCGGGTCTCCGATGTGCGTGTGTTCCAGAGCCGCAATTCCGTCGGCGTGCGCGGCATAACCATGGCCGAGACCGACCGCATCATCTCGATGTCCATCATCGAGAACGTCGATGCGTCGCCCGCAGAGCGCGCGGCCTATCTGAAGCGCGCCGCGGCGGAGCGCAGGCTTGCCGCCGGCGGAGCCGGCGAGGAGGAGGAGATCGCGCTCACCAATGAGGAAATCGGCGAGGAAGCCGAGCTTTCCGAGGAGCGCTACGAGTTCCTCAAGGCGCATGAGAAGCTTGTGCTCACGGTGACCGAATATGGCTACGGCAAGCGCTCGTCGTCCTACGATTTCCGGCTGACGGGCCGCGGCGGCAAAGGTATCCGCGCCACCGATGTGTCGAAGGTAGCCGAGATCGGCCGGCTGGTCGCGACGTTCCCGGTCGGCAATGACGATCAGATCATGCTGGTTTCGGACGGCGGCACGGTCATCCGCGTGCCGGTCAACGGCATACGCTTCGCCAGCCGGGCCACTAAGGGCGTGACGATCTTCAACACGGCCGAAGGCGAGAAGGTTGTATCGGTGGAGCGGATTTCGGAACCGCAGTCGGACGAAGAGGCCGAAGACGTGGCTTCAAGCGAAACCGGCACCGAGGGCATGGGCGAAGGCGAATAGGTTCAAGCTTCACCGGCCTCTCTGGGCCGGTGCGATCATGATCAGTGGCGACGGTAGACGTTGCGATGGGCGAAACCATCGAGCCGCTTGGTATTGGCCTTGACGCGCACCCGCGTTGCTTCCTGATGCAACCCGAATGCAGTCGCGATCAGCATCACAATGGTCATTGCAGTGGCAAGCATATAGATCAGCATTTGCGTGTTCTCCTGGGCGTACAACGATGAGGTGGGGATTTGGTTTCACCTGTTGAAGCGGCAACCTAGTGAACGCTGCGTGAAATGTTCGTGATTGCCGCATTCATCTGTCGTTCATCGGCGCGAAAAGGTTCACGGCAATGCAATTAATGAGATTTGCCTTTGTCCGAGAGGGTCGCTAGAAGCCTGCCATGACGGAACGCACCGCCCTTTACGCCGGCTCTTTCGACCCGCTGACCAATGGCCATCTCGATGTGCTGAAAGCGTCGCTGGCGGTGGCCGACACCGTCTACGCGGCGATCGGCATTCATCCGGGCAAGAAGCCGTTGTTTTCCTTCGAGGAACGCGTTGAGTTGATCGAGGCCGCAACCAAGGCCGAATTCGGTCGCGACAGCGATCGTATCAACGTCGTGTCCTTCGACGGCCTGGTCATCGACGCGGCCCGCAAGCACGGCGCCTCAATTATGATCCGGGGGCTGCGCGACGGCACCGACCTCGATTACGAAATGCAGATGGCCGGCATGAACGAGACGATGGCGCCGGAATTGCAGACGGTTTTTCTGCCCGCCAGCCCTTCGGTGCGCACCATTACCGCCACACTTGTGCGCCAGATTGCGTCGATGGGCGGCGATATCCGCCCGTTCGTGCCTGCGGCCGTTGCCGGCGCGCTCGCCGCCAAGTTCACCAAATAGGTTTTCCCGGAGATACCCATGCAGCTGAAGAAGCTCGCTTCGTTCCTTGTCGTGGTTGCCGGCCTTTTCGCGGCGTCCTTGCCGGCCGTCGCCGCCGACAAGGAAAACACCATGATCATCACGCTCAAGAACGGCGACGTGACCATCGCGTTGCGTCCCGATCTGGCGCCCAAGCATGTCGCGCAGATCAAGAAGCTGGTGCGCGACGGCGCCTACGACAACGTCGCCTTCCACCGCGTCATTGACGGCTTCATGGCGCAGACGGGCGACGTTAAATTCGGCAACATGAAGAAGGGGTTCAACCCCGAAGCCGTCGGCACCGGCGGCTCCGATCTTCCCGACCTGCCGGCCGAGTTTTCGCAGAGCGAGCAGTTCGCGCGCGGCGTGGTCGGCATGGCCCGTTCGCAGGACCCGAACTCGGCCAACTCGCAATTCTTCATCATGTTCGCGCCGGCGCCGAACCTCGACGGCCAGTACACCATCGTCGGCAAGGTGGTCGGCGGCATGGATCTCGTCGATAAGATCAAGAAGGGCGATGAGGCCGACAACGGCACGGTCACCGACCCCGACCGCATGATCAAGGTTCGCATCGCCGCCGACAGCAAGTAACTCCCTCAATTTTCAAAGGATTTTCCGACATGGCTGAGATCAAGGACCGCGAGAACGCGCTCATCATGGAAACGACCAAGGGCCCGGTCGTCATCGAAATGTATCCCGAGCTGGCGCCCGGGCACGTCGCCCGCATCAAGGAGCTGGCGCGCGAAGGCGCCTATGACGGCGTGGTGTTCCACCGCGTCATCGACGGCTTCATGGCGCAGACCGGCGACGTCAAGTTCGGCAATTCGAGCAAGCCCACTTATGCGCCGTCGCGCGCGGGTATGGGCGGCTCCGACAAGCCGGACCTCAAGGCCGAGTTCTCCAACGCCAATCACGGCCGCGGCGCCTGCTCGATGGCTAGGGCCCAGAACCCGAACTCGGCGAACTCGCAGTTCTTCATCTGCTTCGACGACGCCGCCTTCCTCAACCGCCAGTACACGGTTTGGGGCCAGGTCATCGAAGGCATGGAGAATGTCGACAAGATCAAGCGCGGCGAGCCGGTGCAGGATCCCGACAAGATCGTGTCGCTGAAAGTCGCGGCAGACGTCAAGTAAAGGCGGAACGATGATGGGCGCTGTCTGGTCCCTGCTCGGCATCCTGTCCGGCGCCTTCATCGCCATCCAGGCGCCGATCAATTCGCAATTGGCTAAGGGCCTCGGCCTTCCGGTCGCGGCCGCCGCCTTTTCCTTCCTGTCCGGTGCCATCGTGCTCGGCATCATCTCGATTTCCGTGGTGAAGCTGCAGGGCATCTCGCTCGACTGGAAGGCGCCGGCGCCCTGGCTGTTCGTCGCCGGCGGCATGCTCGGTGGCTTCTATGTGACGCTGTCGACGATTCTCACGCCACGCATCGGCGCTGCGGCGCTGATGGCCTTCCTCGTCGCCGGCCAGCTGATCGCCGGCATGCTGATCGACCGCGCCGGCTTCCTTGGCGTGGCGGTGCGCGAAATCTCGCTTGGCCGCGTCGCCGGCGCTGTGCTGCTCTTGGCCGGAGCGCTGCTGGTGCGGCTGACCTGAGCGTCGGCTGTTTCGTTCGACGGCAATTGCTCGCAAGGCGCGGCAACAAGACGGTGGCGAGAGCGCGGCGATCGGGTTATTGCCGCAGGCATGAAAGTGGACCTCTTCGATTTCGATCTTCCCGAAGACCGCATCGCGCTCAGGCCGGCCGAGCCGCGCGACAGCGCTCGGCTGCTGGTGGTGAGGCCGGGTGCCGGTTTCGAGGACCAGACAGTCCGGGACCTGTCGGCGCTGCTCAAGGCCGGCGACGTGCTGGTGTTCAACGACACCAAGGTCATCCCGGCGCAATTGAAGGGCATCAGGCTGCGCGGCGAAGCGGCGGCGCAGGTCGAGGCGACGCTGCACATGCGCACCGGCCCCGACCGCTGGCTGGCCTTCATGCGACCGGGAAAGCGCATCGCCGCCGGCGACCGCATCCATTTCGGCCATGACGGCAATTCCTGCTTTCTGGGCCGGCTCGACGCCACGGTGATTGAAAAAGGCGAGGGCGGCGAAGCGCTGCTCGGCTTCGATCTGTCGGGCGCCTTTCTCGACGAGGCGCTGCATGCCGTCGGGCATATCCCGCTGCCGCCCTACATTGCGTCGAAGCGCGAGGACGACGAGCGCGACCGCGCCGATTATCAGACGATCTATGCGCGCGAGGAAGGCGCGGTCGCCGCGCCTACCGCCGGCCTGCATTTCACCCCGGAGCTGTTCGCGGCGCTCGACGCCAAGGGCATCGAGCGCCGCTTCGTCACGCTGCATGTCGGCGCCGGCACTTTTTTACCGGTGAAGGCCGACGATACGACCGACCACAAGATGCATGCCGAGACCGGCTCGGTAAGCCCGGAGACGGCGGCGGCACTCAACGCGGCCAAGGCGCGGGGAGGGCGGATCATCTGCGTCGGCACGACATCGCTGCGGCTCTTGGAGAGCGCGGCGCGCGACGACGGCAGGATAGAGCCTTGGTCCGGACCCACCGACATCTTCATCACGCCCGGCTATCGCTTCCGTACGGCCGACATGCTGATGACCAATTTCCATCTGCCGCGCTCGACGCTGTTCATGCTGGTCTCGGCCTTCAGCGGGCTGGAGACGATGCGCTCGGCCTATGCGCATGCCATCGCGAACCGCTACAGGTTCTACTCCTATGGAGACGCAAGCCTGCTTTTTCGTGCGGAGACGAGCAATGGACGATGACCTCGACAGCATGGACCGCGATACGCTGATCGCGCAGGTGAAGAAACTGCGCGCCGGCATTCGCGCGCATCGCGACGCGACCGGGCATGATCTGTGCTGGCATCATCCTGACCTCTGGGAGCTTTTGCCGGAAAGGACCGACCCGGCGATTGCCGTGCCGCCATGGCCGAAATTCATGCGCGGCTGCATCCGCTACCGGCAGTCGCTCGACGAGCAGGCACCCGGCGCGCCGGAGCACGACAAGGAATTCAATGGCTGAGACTTTTTCATTTCAGGTGCTTGCCACCGATGGCAAGGCGCGGCGCGGCCTGGTCTCGATGCCGCGCGGCGAGATCCGCACGCCGGCCTTCATGCCGGTCGGCACCGGCGGCACCGTCAAGACCATGTATATGGACCAGGTGCGCGGGGTCGGCGCCGACATCATCCTCGGCAACACCTACCATCTGATGCTGCGACCAGGCGCCGAGCGCGTGGCCAGACTCGGCGGCCTGCACGAGTTCGCGCGCTGGCCGCATCCGATCCTGACCGACAGCGGCGGCTTTCAGGTCATGTCGCTGTCGAAGCTCAGGAAGTTGACCGAACAGGGCGTCACCTTCCGCTCGCATATCGACGGCGCGCCCTACGAGATGTCACCGGAGCGATCGATCGAAATCCAGGGACTGCTCGATTCCGACATCCAGATGCAGCTCGACGAATGCACGGCGCTGCCGGCCAAGCCCGAGGAGATCGAGCGCGCCATGGAATTGTCGCTGCGCTGGGCAGAGCGCTGCAAGGCGGCGTTTGGCGACCAGCCGGGCAAGGCGATGTTCGGCATCGTCCAGGGCGGCGACAACCCGGCCTTGCGCGTGCGTTCGGCCCAGGCGCTGAAAGCGATGGATCTGAAAGGCTATGCGGTCGGTGGGCTGGCGGTCGGCGAGCCGCAGTCGGTGATGCTGGAGATGCTCGACATCACCTGCCCGGAGCTGCCGGCCGACAGACCGCGCTACCTGATGGGCGTCGGCACGCCGGACGATATCCTGAAATCGGTGGCGCGCGGCATCGACATGTTCGACTGCGTGATGCCGACCCGCGCCGGCCGCCATGGCCTTGCCTACACGCGCCGCGGCAAGGTCAATCTCAGGAACGCCCGCCATGCCGACGATCCGCGCCCACTCGACGAGGAAAGCGACTGCCCCGCCGCGCGCGATTATTCGCGCGCCTACCTGCATCACCTGGTGCGCTCGCAGGAAGCGCTCGGCGCCATGCTGCTCACCTGGAACAACCTGTCCTATTATCAGAGGCTGATGCAGGACGTCCGAACAGCCATCGAGGCGCAGGCTTTCGAAGCGCGCGCCGCCGAGATTACCGAAGGCTGGGCACGGGGCGATATCCCGGTCCTTTGATCAGGAAGCGTCGGAAAACCTTTCATAAATCAGATCAAGAGTAAGTATGCCTTGCCATATCGAGGCAAGGGGCGGCACGACTTTGGTAAAGATGGATGCGTCGATCGTCGACCATAAAGCAGCAAGCGCTGATGTTTACCGGCCAGGTTCTGCGGCGACCCAGCAATGGAGTTACAGTCTATTACTTGTAATTTCAGGGGTCGTGCTTGTCGGCCTTATCTTGCGCCTGCTCGGCGCGCGCGGGGATCTCTGGCACGACGAGATCTGGAGCATCACGTTGCTGAAGCCGCTGACGTCGATCGACCAGATATTCTGGCGTGTGAACCACGACAACAACCACTTTCTCAACTCGATATACCAGTATGTCGTCGGGCCCGATGCCGCGCCGCTGGTCCAGCGCGGCTTGTCGATAACGCTCAGCGGATGCACCGTCATTGCAGCCGCGGCGATATCGCGCGGACGTTGGGCAATGATTGGGTCGGCGCTGCTGTTTGCGTTGAGCTATCCGATGGTTCACTACGGCTCGGAGGCGCGTGGCTATGCCGGCCTGGCGCTGTTCACGCTCGTTGCGGTGGCTCTTCTGGAGCGCTGGTTCGACAAGCGGGGCGCGTACGGCGTCGCTCTTGCTGCCGCAATTCTGCTTGGCTTCCTTTCCCACCTGACAATGGTCGAAACGGTGGTGGTGCTAACGGCCTGGACGGCGTGGCTGAGCTGGCGAGGCAGCCGCAGTCTGATTGTCGTCAACAAGGAGGTCGTCCAGGCCTTTCTGCCTGCTTTCCTTGCCGTGCTTCCGCTTGCCGCGGCAATGCTTGTAGGCGGGCGATTGTTTAGCTTCAATATCGGCGGTTTTTCCTCTTTCTCGCTCGAGAAATTCGCCGCCGGCTATGGCGGAATGATCCGCTATCTTTTCGGTCTACCGGACTGGATCGGCGACTGGACGTGCGTCGCGGTGACCTGCATCCTGGTCTTGGCACATGCAGGCGTCTCGCGCGATCGCCGGGCCAGCCTTTATGCCATCGGCATCGTCGGGCTGCCCGCCCTGATGGCGGCGGCGCATCTGCCGAATGTTGAATTCCCGCGCTATTTCATTGTCAGCGGAACCTTGTTGCTGCTTTGGGCCGGAGACTTGATCGGACGCGGCTTCGACGCCGGCGGTAAGAGAAGGCTTTTTGCCGCCGGGATGCTCGTTCTTGTGGCGGGCGGCAACGCGGCGTTGCTGGCCCATTTCTATGAGCATGGGCGCGGTTCCTATTCCGAGATGGTGGACGAGATGACAAAGAGCGGCGCCGCCACATATGCCACCAACGCCGATTTCCGCACCGGCATGGTGGTCGATTATTTCGCCGCGCGCATTGGCCGCCAGGCATCGCTCGTCACCCAGGACAAGATTTGCGCCGGGCGCGCGGACTGGCTGATTCTCGAAGGCGATACCCAAAAACAGCCGGAGCGCGTGGATTTCGATTGCGCGCTTGCCTACGAACGAGCCGGAGCCTCGACCTTCTGGGGCCTCTCCGGTCTGGGCTGGACACTGTATAGCCGCCGAGATTGAGCGGTCATGCCGGTCGGGCTCAGGTACTGACCGAAGTCGAGGCGCGCAGGCTGCAGCCGGTGATCTTGAAGCTGCCGTCCGCTTGTTGCTGCAGCGTGTAGACCGCCTCATAATCCTTGCCGTCGGGCCCGACGATCAGCACCTGCTGGATGATCGAGCCGGGTCCGGTCTGCTCGACCTTGCCGAAGAAATAGGACCGGGGCTTGCGCACCGGCGCGTAGCCATTCGTCACCATGTTCATGAAGGTGTCGACGGTCGGAAAGATCTGCTTCACGTTCGGCGCGGCGAAGCTGTAGGCGGTGGCGCCGTCATCGGCGACGAAGGCCTTCAACTGGCTGTCGATGACCGTCTGCGCGGCCTTGATCTCGGCCTCGCCGGCAAAAGCAAGCGAGGCTATCAACATCGGAACAAGAGCAAGTGCGAACAAAGCGCGGCGCATGGCCTGCCTCCCCGGAATTCGCGTTGGCGAATGCAATCTAACATACGCATCGCGCCATGGCGTGGTTTCACCGGGATGCGAAGATTTCACCATTTCAGCGTCGGGAAGCGGGATCAGGTACTCTTCGAGGTGCGCGGCGCGGGAAGCTTGAAAGCCGGGCAGCAGTCTGCCACAAGGGCCGCTTATTCATGAAGCAGGCTGGTAGGACCGGGCAATGAAGGCATTTTTCGTGCAGATCAAGTGCGACCTGGGCAAGTCCTATGAGGTCGCCAGCGCGCTCGCCGATGCCGAGATCGCCTCCGAGATCTACTCGACCGCGGGCAATTACGACCTGCTTGCCAAATTCTATATCGACGACGAGGAAGACGTCGGCCATTTCGTCAACGAGCGGGTGCAGATTCTGCCTGGAATCAAGGACACCTTCACGATCGTGACCTTCCGGGCGTTCTGACCGGGCCTGTCTGTGCCCCGCCGGGAAGCAGGAGCTGACCCGGTCCAGCCGCTCATGCCTGAAATTTAGGCAATTTGCATGGAGTGGCCGTCGCGGCTCCCTAAATCACCGATTGCGCTTGATTTTCTCCGGCGAGGCCAGTGAAATGGTCTCAGAGGGGAGTACGCGATTGGCAGCGTTCGACGAAATGCTTCCGGAAGTTTCCGGACTGAGAAGACCTTATGAGGCTTACGATCGCTGGCTGAAGGAGCAGGACCCAGCCAGGCTTACCCAGAAAATGCAGGATGCCGAGCGCGTCTTCCGCAAGACCGGCATTACCTTTGCCGTCTATGGCGAGCAGGAAGCTTCCGAGCGGCTGATCCCTTTCGACATCGTCCCGCGCATCCTCTCCGGCCAGGAATGGCGCCGGCTGACGCAAGGCATCGAGCAGCGCGTGCAGGCGCTGAACGCCTTTCTCGACGATATCTACCACCGCCAGGAAATCCTGCGCGCCGGGCGGGTACCCAAGGATCTGATCGCCAGGAATGAGGCTTTCCTGCCCGAGATGATCGGGATCAGGCCGCCGGCCGGTGTCTACACCCACATTATCGGCGTCGATATCGTCCGCATCTCGGAGAACGAGTTCTACGTGCTGGAGGACAATGCCCGCACGCCGTCGGGCGTCTCCTACATGCTGGAGAACCGCGAGACGATGATGCAGCTCTTTCCGGAGCTGTTCCAAAAGATCAAGGTGCGGCCGGTCGAGAACTACCCACAACTCCTGCGCCAGTCGCTGGCCGCGGTGCGGCCGCAAAGCAGCAAGGGTGCGCCGACCATCGCGGTGCTGACGCCGGGTTCGTACAATTCGGCCTATTTCGAACATGCGTTCCTTGCCGACCAGATGGGCGTGCAACTCGTCGAAGGGCAGGACCTGCGTGTCGTCGACGGCCATGTGGCGATGCGCACGACCGAAGGCTACAAGCAGATCGACGTGCTCTACCGGCGCGTCGACGACAACTTCCTCGATCCGCTGACCTTCCGGCCGGATTCTGCGCTCGGCGTGCCCGGCATCATGGATGTCTATCGCGCAGGCAACATCACCATCGCCAACGCGCCGGGAACCGGCATCGCCGACGACAAGGCGATCTATTCCTACATGCCGGAGATCGTCGAGTTCTACACCGGCCGCAAGGCGATCCTCGGCAACATCCCGACCTGGCGCTGTTCGGAGCCCGACAGCCTCAAATATGTGCTCGAGCACATCCACGAGCTCGTCATCAAGGAAGTGCACGGCTCCGGCGGCTACGGCATGCTGGTCGGCCCGGCGGCGACCAAGAAGGAATGCCAGGACTTTGCAAAAAAGCTGCAGGCGAAGCCCTCGAACTACATCGCCCAGCCGACCCTGGCGCTGTCCACCTGCCCGATCTTGACCGAGAAGGGCCTGTCGCCGCGCCATGTCGATCTCAGGCCTTACGTGCTGGTTTCGGATCGTATCCAGATTGTGCCGGGCGGTTTGACACGCGTCGCGCTCAAGGAGGGGTCCCTGGTAGTCAATTCCTCACAAGGCGGCGGGACGAAAGACACCTGGGTGTTGGATGACTGAGGCGAGCAGGGGGACGCAACAATCATGAAACGCATTCTTCCCTATTCGCTATTCGCTACTCCCTATTCGCTAGCCCTAGGGGCCTGACATGCTTCTCGGCCGCACCGCAAACGGTCTCTATTGGATGAACCGCTATATCGAGCGGGCCGAAAACATGGCGCGCCTGGTCGATGCGGGATTGCGCATGGCGCTGACGCGCACGCAGAGCGCTTCGGAGGAATGGAACTCGGTCCTGCTCAGCGCCGGCTCGGACATCGCGTTCAGCCAGAAGTACCAGGACTATACAGCCGCCAACGTCTCGGACTTCCTGCTACGCGACACCTCGAACCCGTCGAGCACGATGTCGTCGATCGAGACGGCGCGCAACAATGCCCGCATGGTGCGCACGGCGCTGACCCGCGAGACCTGGGAAAGCATCAACGAAGCCTGGATGTCGCTGAAGCGCATGCTGGCAAGGCCGATCGACGAACGCGACCTGCCGACGGTGCTCGATGCAATCAAGCGCGAGACGGCGCTGATCCGCGGTTCATTCTACGGCACCATGCTGCGCAACGAAATTTTCGATTTCTCGCAGCTCGGCACCTATGTCGAACGCGCCGACAACACGGCGCGCATCCTCGACGTGAAATATTATGTGCTGCTGCCGTCGCTGTCCTGGGTCGGCTCGACGCTCGACAACTATCAGTGGGAATCGATCCTGCGCTCGGTGTCGGCGCACCGTTCCTATCGCTGGGTTTATGAAGCCGACTACAAGCCGACGAATATCGCCGACTATCTGATCCTCAACGTGCGCATGCCGCGCTCGCTGACTTTCTGCTACCGCTTCCTCGGCGAGCATTTGAAATTCCTCGCCGACGATTACGGTGAACGCCATGCCTGCCATGGCACGGCCGAGAAGATCCAGGCGCTGCTCAAGAGGGGGTCGATCAAGGACATATTCGATCATGGCCTGCACGAGTTCCTGGCCGAGTTCATTCGCGACAACACCAGGCTGGGCGACGAGATCGCCCAGGACTACCGGTTCTATTGAGCACAGCCGAGGCGAGCGTTATGCGGCTCAAGATCACCCATCGTACCGAGTACCGCTACGATCAGCCGGTGCAGTATCTGCTGCAGCGGCTGCGCCTTTGGCCTTCCAGCGGGCGCACGCAGACCATCGGCTCCTGGGCGATCAAGGTCGAAGGCGCGCGTGAGGAGGTGCGTTTCATCGACCACTTCGGCAACGAGACGCGGCTGGTGAGCGCCGAGAGCGGCCAGAATTCGATCACCGTCGAGGCAGCCGGAGACGTGACCACGCATGATACGGCGGGCGTGACGGGTCCGCATCAGGGCTTTGCCCCGCTCTGGCTATTCGGACAGCAGACGCCACTCACCGCCGCCGGCGAGGGCATACGTGAACTGGCCGGCACGCTGGGCCAGGGCACCGAGATCGAGCGACTGCACCGGCTGATGGGCGCTATCGGCGAACGCGTCGCCTACAGGCCGGGCACGACCAGCGTCGTGACGCCGGCAGAGGAGGCGCTCGCGTTGAAGTCCGGTGTCTGCCAGGACCACAGCCACATCTTCATCGCCGCCGCAGTCGCCCTCGGCTTTCCCGCGCGCTATGTCAGCGGCTACCTGATGATGGATGCGGCCGTCGAGCAGGCGGCAAGCCATGCCTGGGCCGAGGCCTATGTCGTGGGACTCGGATGGGTTGCCTTCGACCCGGCGAACGGTATCTCCCCCGACGAACGCTATGTGCGGGTGGCGACGGGGCGTGACTATCGCGATGCCTCGCCGGTGTCGGGGATACTGCTCGGGCAGGCGCAAGAGAAGCTTGCCGTCACCGTCACGGTAGAGCAGTAATCTGCGCCGGAATCGCTAGCAGAAGAGCAATCATGACCTATTGCGTCGGCCTCAAGATCGATAGCGGGCTCGTGTTCATGTCGGACACGCGCACCAATGCCGGCATGGATTCGATCTCGACCTTCAAGAAGATGCATGTGTGGGAACAGCCCGGCGAGCGCGTCATCGTGTTGATGTCGGCGGGCAACCTTGCCACGACGCAGGCCGTTGTCAGCCTGCTCGACGAGCGTAACAAGGCGGTCAGCGACCGTCATCCGAAGCTGCTCGAAACTCCCTCTATGTACCAGACGGTGAGGCTGGTCGGCGATACAGTGAAGGAAGTGATAGAGCATGCCTCGCCGAATGGCGACAAGGCGGATTCTTACTTCAATGCCTCCTTCATCCTCGGCGGCCAGATCAAGGGCAGCCCGCCCAGACTGTTCATGATCTATCCGGAAGGCAATTTCATCGAGTCGACCGACGACACGCCTTTCTTCCAGATCGGCGAGACGAAATACGGCAAGCCGATCATCATCCGTGCCTATGATCGGGCAATGAGCCTGGCCGAAACGGTGAAGCTGCTTCTGGTGTCGTTCGACTCGACGCTGAAATCCAACCTCTCGGTCGGGCTGCCGCTCGATCTGCTGTTCCTGGAACAGGATGCGCTCAGTGTGGGGCTGAACCGGCGGATCGGCCATGATGATCCTTACTACCGAACCATATCGGACGGCTGGTCCAGCGCGCTGAAAATCGCTTTTTCAAATCTGCCGGACTTTCCGGGATAGGGCTTTGCGAGAGCGGTTCGACCGGCCGGTATCTTCGACGGCCGCTGGGGAGTGAAAATATGGACAGCGACGAATTCCGCGACTGGTCGAGGCGCGCCGCCGACTGGGGCGCCGACTATCGCGCCAACCTGCGCGACCGTCCGGTGCGGCCGGCGATCGCGCCGGGCGAGATTTTCAGAAGCATCGAGGCGTCGCCGCCCGAAATGCCGGAGCCGATGGACAGGATCTTCGCCGACTTCGAAGAAAAAATCGTGCCGGGCATGACGCATTGGCAGCATCCGCGCTTCTTCGCCTATTTTCCCGCCAATGCAGCGCCGGTTTCGGTGGTGGCCGAATATCTGGTCTCGGCGATGGCCGCGCAATGCATGCTGTGGCAGACCTCGCCGGCGGCGACCGAACTCGAGACGCGCATCGTCGACTGGATGCGCCAGGCGCTCGGCCTGCCCGAGGGCTTTTCCGGCGTCATCCAGGATTCGGCTTCCTCGGCGACGCTTGCGGCGGTGCTCACCATGCGCGAGCGGGCACTTGACTGGCAGGGCAACAAGAAGGGGCTGGCCGGGCAGGCGAAGCTACGCGTCTATTCCTCCGACCAGGTCCATACCTCGATCGACCGAGCCATCTGGGTCTCCGGCATCGGCGAGGACAACCTTGTCCGTATCCCGGTCGCCGGACGTTTTCGCGCCATGGATACGCACGCGCTCGAGGCCGCGATCGTTGCCGATCGCAAGGCTGGCCTGCTGCCCGCGGGCATCATCGCCTGCGTCGGCGGCACCAGCACCGGCGGCACGGACGACATCGCGGCGGTGGCCGCGGTCGCTCAGCGGCACGGGCTTTACCTCCATGTCGACGCCGCCTGGGCAGGGTCGGCGATGATCTGCCCGGAATACCGGCATTTCTGGGCCGGCGTCGAAGGCGCCGATTCCATTGTCTTCAATCCGCACAAATGGCTCGGCGCGCAGTTCGATTGCTCGATCCAGTTCGTGCGCCAGCCGGAAGACCTCGTTCGCACGCTGGCCATCAAGCCGGAGTTTCTGAAGACGCTGGGTCATGACGGCATCATCAACTATTCGGAATGGTCGGTGCCGCTCGGCCGCCGCTTCCGCGCCCTGAAACTTTGGTTCCTGCTGCGCGCCCATGGCCTCGAGGGCCTGCGCACCATGATCCGCAACCATGTCGCCTGGAGCGCAGGGCTTGCCGCGCGCCTTGCCGGGGAAGAGGATTTCGAGCTCGTCAGCGAGCCAATGCTTTCGCTGTTCTCGTTCCGGCACCGCACGGTGGCAGGCGCCGACCCTGACGAGCACAACCTCCGCCTCGTCGACGCCATCAACACCAACGGCCGCATTTACCTGACTCAAACGCGGGTCGATGGGCGCGTGGCGATCCGCTTTCAGGCGGGGCAGTTCGAGTCGACGGCGGCAGATGTCGATGCGGCGTTCGACGTCATAACCGAGATTGCGCGGCGCTTATCCTGAGGCAGCAGACCTGTTCCACACTGGTTTGCCTTTTTCAATCAGGTGATTTTCGTTAGCCGGCTTATACCTTTTCTTCGCTTTCGTTTTCCGATATAGACGGGAAAAAACGAAAATGGAGGACGCGCAATGTTTCTTTCGCCACGCCATGCCGAGATCATCCAGAGGGCGAAAGACCATGGCAGGGTGCTGGTCGATGACCTGGCGACGCATTTCAACGTGACGCCGCAGACCATCCGCAAGGACCTCAATGACCTGTGCGATCAGCGCCTGCTGACCCGTATCCATGGCGGTGCGCTGTTCCCGTCCGGCATCGAGAACATGGAGTACGAGGCACGCCGCAAGATTGCCGCCGACGAGAAGGAGGCGATCGGCAGCGCGGCGGCGCGGCTGATTCCTGACAATGCCTCGCTGTTCATCAATATCGGCACCACCACCGAAGCCGTCAGCAAGGCGCTGCTCGACCATAACGGGCTTATGGTCATCACCAATAATATCAATGTTGCCAATAGGATGCGCATCTACCCCACGATCGAGGTGGTGATTGCCGGCGGCGTTGTGCGCGGTTCCGACGGCGGCATTGTCGGCGAGGCGGCGGTCGATTTCATCCGCCAGTTCAAGGTCGATTACGCAGTCATCGGCGCCTCGGCGATCGACCATGACGGTGCGCTGCTCGACTTCGATTTCCGCGAGGTGAAAGTTGCGCAGGCCATCATCGCAAATGCCCGCCACGTCATCCTGGTTTCCGACCGGACGAAATTCGAACGCACCGCGCCGGTCCGGATTGGCCATCTTTCGCAGGTGAATACCTTCATCACCGATCGTTGCGAGATCCCGTCGATTCGCAGGATTTGCGAGGAAACCGAAGTCCGACTGATCGAGACAGCGTTCGAATAAGGCACGCCTCGACGGCTTACTCAGCCGACTGCGATATTTCGTTTGACATTCGCTTTGAGTTCGAAATAATTCCGTCACGGTTTCGTAAAACACAAAAATGGTGCAATGCGAAATCGTTGGAGGAATCTTTGGACGCATCTCGGATCCATGACATTTTCGTCATCGGCGGCGGCATCAACGGCTGCGGCATAGCCCGCGATGCCGTTGGCCGCGGATTTTCAGTTTACCTTGCCGAAATGAACGATCTCGCCAGCGGGACCTCCTCCGGTTCGACCAAGCTCATCCATGGCGGCCTGCGTTATCTCGAATTCTATGAATTCCGGCTGGTGCGCGAAGCGCTGATGGAGCGCGAGGTTCTGTGGAAGAACGCGCCGCACATCATCTGGCCGATGCGCTTCGTGCTGCCCTATGCCAAGGGCCTCAGGCCCGCCTGGCTGATCCGGTTGGGATTGTTCCTTTACGATCATATCGGCGGGCGCAAGCTGCTGCCGGCGACGAAGACGCTGGACATGGCCCGCGATCCGGCAGGCAAGCCGCTCAAGCCATTGTTCCGCAAGGCTTTCGAGTATTCGGACGGTTGGGTCAACGACGCGCGCCTGGTGGCGCTGAACGCGCGTGACGCCGCCGATCGGGGTGCCATTATCCGCACCCGCACAAAAGTCGTCAGCGCGCGGCGCGACGGTGCGCTTTGGGCCGTGAAAGTGCAGAATGTGCTCACCGGTGATACCGAAGAAGTTCGCGCGCGGCTTCTCGTCAACGCTGCCGGCCCCTGGGTCGATCACGTGCTCTCGACCGCCGTCGGCCAGAACGACGTCCACAATGTCCGCCTCGTCCAGGGCAGCCATATCGTAGTCGGAAAGAAGTTCGACGATCCGCGCGCCTATTTCTTCCAGAACAAGGATGGCCGCATCATCTTCGCCATTCCTTACGAGGAAGAATTCACGCTGATCGGCACCACCGATCGCGACTATCCGGGCGATCCGCATGAGGTGAAGATCTCCGACGCCGAGATCGACTATCTGTGCGCGGCGGCAAGCGAATATTTCGCGCAGCCGGTGAAGCGGTCCGATATCGTCTGGACCTATTCGGCGGTGCGCCCGCTCTATGACGACGGCGCCTCGAAGGCGCAGGAAGCGACGCGCGATTATGTGCTGAAGGCCGATGGCGGGGAGGGTGCTGCCCCCTTGCTCAACGCCTTCGGCGGCAAGATCACCACCTTCCGCCGGCTGGCGGAATCGATGTTGGAGAAGATCGAAGGTTTTCTCGGCAAGCGCGGCAGGCCGTGGACGCATGACGCGCCGCTGCCTGGCGGCGATTTCGCAGCGACCGGCTTCGATGCCCAGGTCGCCAGGCTGAAGAGCGCCTATCCGTTCCTCGACCAGCGGCTGGCGCGCCGCTTCACCCGGCTCTACGGCACGCGGGCGGAAAGGCTGCTCGGGCTCGCCAAGTCGAATGCCGATCTCGGCCGCAATTTCGGCGCCGACCTTTTCGAGGCGGAAGTTCGCTATCTGGCCGAAAACGAATGGGCGGTCACCGCCGAGGACGTGTTGTGGCGCCGCACCAAGCGCGGCCTGCATTTCAGCCGCGAGCAGACGGCGGCATTGGAAGAATTCATGCGCGGACTGAGCAGCCGCCATGTCGCGGCGGCGGAATAAGGATCGGCCGCTGATGCGCAAGGCCTGGGAGGAGGCGTGATGCTGGAATTGAGGAACGTGACGAAGACCGTCGGCGCGCAGGAGCATATCCGCGACGTGTCGCTGACGCTTCAGCACGGCTCGCTGAACGTCCTGCTTGGGCCGACGCTCTCCGGCAAGACCAGCCTGATGCGGCTGATGGCGGGCCTCGACGCGCCGACTTCGGGCTCGGTCTGGTTCGACGGCAAGGACGTCACCGGACAGAAGGTGCAGAAGCGCAACGTCGCCATGGTCTACCAGCAGTTCATCAATTACCCGGCGATGACCGTCTACGAGAACATCGCCTCGCCGCTGCGGGTCGCCGGCGTCGAGCAGGCCATGATCGACAAGGAGGTGCGCAACGCCGCGGCGCTCTTGAAGCTGACGCCCTATCTCGAGCGCACGCCGCTCAGCCTGTCCGGCGGCCAGCAGCAACGCACCGCGCTTGCCCGCGCCATCGTCAAGAATGCCAGCCTGGTGTTGCTCGACGAGCCTTTGGCCAATCTCGACTACAAGCTGCGGGAGGAATTGCGGGCCGAATTGCCGAAGATCTTCGCCGCGGCCGGCACGATCTTCGTCTATGCGACGACCGAGCCGCACGAAGCGCTTTTGCTCGGCGGCAACACGGCAACGCTTTCGGAAGGCCGCGTCACGCAATTCGGCCCGACGGTCGAAGTGTTCCGCAAGCCCATCGACCTGGTGACGGCGCGGACCTTCGCCGATCCGCCGCTCAACACCATCGTGCTCTCCAAGAAGGGGTCGGATTTCCTGCTCGAAGGCGGCGTCAAGCTGCCGGTGCCGACGGAACTCGCCGGCATTGCGGACGCCAGCTACACGATCGGCTTCCAGCCGCATCATTTGTCGCTGGAGCGGCCGAACGCCGGCGCCGTGCCGGTGCGGGCCAAGGTCACCATCACGGAGATCACCGGCTCGGAAAGCTTCGTCCATCTCGATTTCGCCGATGCGCGCTGGGTGATGCTTGCGCATGGTATTCTCGATTTCGAGACGGACGACGAGGTCGAGGTGTTCATCGACCCGCGCCACATCATGGTGTTCGACCATAACGGCCGCGCCGTGACGGCGTCGAAGCTGGCGGCCTGAGGAGAAAACGATGGCGCGCATCGAGGTCAACCACATCCGCCATTCCTACCTGCCCAACCCGCAGAAGGATTCCGACTTCGCTCTGAAGGAAGTGCACCACACTTTCGAGGATGGCGGCGCCTACGCGCTGCTCGGGCCTTCGGGCTGCGGCAAGACCACCTTGCTCAACATCATTTCGGGACTGCTGCACCCCTCGCATGGCAAGTTGCTGTTCAATGGCCGGGACGTGACCAGGCTGTCGACGCAGGAGCGCAATATCGCGCAGGTGTTCCAGTTCCCGGTCATTTACGACACCATGACCGTCTACGACAATCTGGCCTTCCCGCTGCGCAACCGGCGCGTGCCGGAAGCCGATGTCGACCGCAAGGTGCGCGAGACGCTCGACATGATCGATCTCGCTTCGATGGCGAACAGGAAGGCGCGCCGGCTCACCGCGGACCAGAAGCAGAAGATCTCGCTTGGACGCGGCCTGGTGCGCTCCGACGTCAACGCCATTCTGTTCGACGAACCGCTGACGGTCATCGACCCGCATATGAAGTGGGTGCTGCGCTCGCAGTTGAAGCAACTGCACCGCCGCTTCGGCTACACCATGGTCTATGTCACACACGACCAGACCGAAGCGCTGACTTTCGCCGACCGCGTCGTGGTCATGTATGACGGCGAGATCGTGCAGATCGGCACGCCTGCCGAACTTTTCGAGCGTCCGCGCCACACCTTCGTCGGTTATTTCATCGGCTCGCCGGGCATGAACGTGCTGCCGGTTGCGCTGGAAGGCAGGACGGCGAAGCTCGGCGCGCAGCACATCGAGTTACCCGGCGTGCCCAAGGCTGAAACCGGCGCCGTCGAGCTCGGCATCCGTCCCGAATATGTGCGGCTCGGCCGCGAGGGCATGACGGTGCAGGTCAGCAAGGTCGAGGACGTCGGTCGCCACAAGGTCGTGCGCGCCAACCTTGAAGGCAGGGAAATTGCCGCTGTAATCGGCGAGGACGACGAGGTGCCGGCCGAACCGAAAGTCCGCTTCGATCCGGCCGGCATCAACATCTATGCCGATTCCTGGCGCGTCGAGATGGGGGCATAGATGGACAAGACCTGGAACAACAAGGCCTGGTTCCTTGTCCTGCCGGTGCTGGTGCTGGTGGCGTTCTCGGCCGTCATCCCGCTGATGACGGTCGTCAACTATTCGGTGCAGGACACGTTCGGCAACAACGTCTTCTTCTGGGCCGGCACCGAATGGTTCGAGGACCTGCTGCACTCCGACCGCTTCTGGGAAGCGATGGTGCGCAACCTGATCTTCTCCTTCATCATCCTGGCGATCGAGGTGCCGCTCGGCATCTTCATCGCGCTCAACATGCCGAAGAAGGGCTGGGGCGTGCCGGTCTGCCTGGTGCTGATGGCGCTGCCGCTGCTCATTCCGTGGAACGTTGTCGGCACGATCTGGCAGGTGTTCGGCCGCAACGACATCGGCCTGCTCGGCTATTACATCAATGCGCTCGGTATCGACTACAACTACGTCCAGGATCCGATCGATGCCTGGGTAACCGTCATCATCATGGATGTCTGGCACTGGACCAGCCTGGTCGTGCTGCTTTGCTATGCCGGCTTGGTCTCTATTCCCGACGCCTTCTACCAGGCGGCCAAGATCGACGGCGCGTCGCGCTGGGCTGTGTTCCGCTACATCCAGCTGCCCAAGATGCAGCGCGTGTTGCTGATCGCCGTGCTGTTGCGCTTCATGGACAGTTTCATGATCTATACCGAGCCGTTCGTCGTCACCGGCGGCGGTCCTGGCAATTCGACCACCTTCCTGTCGATTGACCTGGTCAAGACGGCGCTCGGCCAGTTCGACCTCGGCCCGGCGGCGGCGATGTCGCTGGTCTACTTCCTGATCATCCTGTTGTTATCGTGGGTGTTCTACACCGTGATGACCAACTACGACGCGGAGCGCTGAGATGGCGGGTGCCAACGAAACGACGCGCGTGAGCGAGACGGCGGTCACCGAAGTGGGCAGCACGCTGTCGCAGGACGAGGTGGCGAAGCTGATGCGCCGCCGCGGCGAGGAATCGCGCTGGTGGTGGATCGTGCCGACGGTCTACATCGTCGTTATCCTGCTGCCGATCTACTGGCTGATCAACATGAGCTTCAAGACCAATGCGGAGATCGTGTCGTCGCTGACGCTGTTCCCGCATAATCCGACACTGGCGAACTATCGCACCATCTTCACCGACCCGTCCTGGTATTCGGGCTATATCAATTCGATCACCTATGTGGTGATGAACATGGTGATATCGGTGGCGGTGGCGCTGCCGGCGGCCTATGCCTTCTCGCGTTACCGCTTCCTCGGCGACAAGCATTTGTTCTTCTGGCTTTTGACCAACCGCATGGCGCCGCCCGCGGTGTTCGCGCTGCCGTTCTTCCAGCTCTATTCAGCGTTCGGCCTGATCGACACTCATATTGCCGTGGCGCTGGCGCACTGCCTGTTTAACGTGCCGCTCGCGGTGTGGATCCTCGAAGGCTTCATGTCCGGCGTGCCGAAGGAGATCGACGAGACCGCCTATATCGACGGCTATTCCTTCCCGCGCTTCTTTCTGAAGATTTTCATGCCGCTGATCGCGAGCGGCATCGGCGTCGCCTGCTTCTTCTGCTTCATGTTCTCGTGGGTGGAGCTCTTGATCGCGCGCACGCTGACCACGACGGACGCCAAGCCGATCGCCGCCACCATGACCCGCACGGTCTCTGCCGCCGGCATGGATTGGGGTCTGCTCGCCGCCGCCGGCGTGCTGACGCTGATCCCCGGCGCCTTGGTTATCTGGTTCGTGCGAAATTATATCGCCAAGGGCTTTGCCCTGGGGAGGGTCTAAAGCCATGAATCTCGACTTCTCCTGGATGGCGTGGACGTGGCCGACGGCCGCCTTCTTCATCGTCATTGTGCTGATGCTCTTTGGCATGGGCGTCTGGGAATATGCCTCGCCCGGCGGTCGTCCGCGCATCGGGGTGCTGCGCTTCGAGACGACGCGCGGCGATCGTTTGTTCCTGTCGCTGCTTGGCAGCGCATTTATCCATCTCGCTTGGCTGGGTCTGGTTGGACCCAACCTGTGGTGGGCTCTCGCTCTCTCCGTGGTCTACGCCGTTGGCGTGTTCCGATACGTATAGAGGGGGAATAGCCGGATCGGCCGCGTGCTGGCGGCCGCCCCGGATCGCACTTGCAACTTAAGACTGGAGGAGACACATGCGACGGCAATTTCTAACATCGACGACAGCCCTTGTCCTTTTGCTGGGAGCGGGCCATGCCTATGCCGGTATGGACGAGGCAAAAGCCTTTCTCGACAAGGAGATAGGCGACCTGTCGACGCTTTCACGCGCCGACCAGGAAAGGAAATGCAGTGGTTCATCGACGCAGCCAAGCCGTTCGCCGGCATGGACATCAAGGTCGTTTCGGAAACCATCGCCACGCACCAATACGAGTCACAGGTGCTGGCACCGGCCTTCTCCGCCATCACCGGCATCAAGGTCACACATGACGTCATCCAGGAAGGCGACGTCGTCGAGAAGATCCAGACCCAGATGCAGACCGGCCAGAACCTCTATGACGGCTGGGTCAACGACTCCGACCTGATCGGCACGCATTGGCGCTACCAGCAGGTGCGCAACCTGACCGACTGGATGGCGAATGAAGGCAAGGACGTCACCAATCCGAACCTCGACCTGAAGGACTTCATCGGCACCTCGTTCACGACGGCGCCCGACAAGAAGCTCTATCAGCTCCCCGACCAGCAGTTCGCGAACCTCTACTGGTTCCGCTATGACTGGTTCAACGACGAGAAGAACAAGGCCGACTTCAAAGCCAAATACGGCTACGACCTCGGCGTTCCCGTCAATTGGTCGGCTTATGAGGACATCGCCCAGTTCTTCACCGGCCGCGAGATCGACGGCAAGAAGGTCTACGGCCATATGGACTACGGCAAGAAGGACCCGTCACTCGGCTGGCGGTTCACGGACGCCTGGCTGTCCATGGCCGGCAATGGCGACAAGGGCATTCCGAACGGCCTGCCCGTCGACGAATGGGGCATCAAGGTCGACGAGAAATCGCGTCCTGTCGGCTCCTGCACGGCGCGTGGCGGCGATACCAATGGCCCGGCCGCGGTCTACTCGATCCAGAAATATCTCGACTGGCTGAAGGCCTACGCTCCGGCGGAAGCCCAGGGCATGACCTTCTCCGAATCCGGCCCGGTGCCGGCGCAGGGCGGGGTCGCGCAGCAGATCTTCTGGTACACCGCCTTCACCGCTTCGATGGTCGACGCCGGCGCCAAAGCGGTGCTGAACGACGACGGCACGCCGAAGTGGCGCATGGCGCCATCGCCGCACGGCGTCTACTGGAAGGACGGCATGAAGCTCGGTTACCAGGACGTGGGTTCCTGGACCCTGATGAAGTCGACGCCTGACGATCGCGCCAAGGCCGCCTGGCTCTACGCGCAGTTCGTCACCTCGAAGACGGTCGACGTGAAGAAGAGCCATGTCGGCTTGACCTTCATCCGCGAGAGCACGATCCACGACAAGAGCTTCACCGAGCGCGCTCCGAAGCTCGGCGGCCTGATCGAGTTCTATCGCTCGCCGGCCCGCGTCCAGTGGTCGCCGACCGGCACCAACGTGCCTGATTATCCGAAGCTGGCGCAGCTCTGGTGGCAAGCGATCGGCGATGCCTCTTCCGGCGCGAAGTCGGCCCAGGAAGCGATGGACTCGCTCTGCGCCGAGCAGGAAAAAGTCATGAGCCGCATCGAGAAGTCGGGCGTCCAGGGCGACATCGGCCCGAAGATGGCCGAAGAGCACGATCTTGCCTACTGGAACGCCGACGCGGTCAAGAAAGGCAATCTCGCTCCTCAGTTGAAGATCGAGAACGAAAAGGAAAAGCCGGTCACCATCAACTACGACGAACTGGTGAAGAGCTGGCAGCAGCAGTAACTGCATGACGCGGGCGTGCTTGCCCATGTCGGAAGTGCAGGGGAGGCGGCTTTGCCGTCTCCCCTGTTGCATGAGAAGCGGAGGGATGCGGAATGAGCGGTTTTGTGCTGGCCATCGATCAGGGAACGACCTCGACCAGGGCGATACTGTTCGACGACAGGATGAAAGTCGCCGGCACCGGCCAGCAGGAATTCGCGCAGCATTATCCGGCTTCCGGCTGGGTCGAACATGACCCGGAAGACATCTGGGCAAGCGTTCTCGCCACGGTGAAAGCGGCCTTGAAGGCCGCCGCCCGCACGGCTTCGGATGTAGCCGCGATCGGCATCACCAACCAGCGCGAGACCGTCGTCATCTGGGACAAGGCGACCGGCAAGCCTATCCATAACGCGATCGTCTGGCAGGACCGCCGCACCGCGCCGCTCTGCCAGAAGCTGAAGAAGCAGGGGCTGGAGAAGACATTCACGAAGAAGACCGGCCTGCTGCTCGACCCCTATTTCTCCGGCACCAAGATCGCCTGGATGCTGGACAAGGTGAAGGGTGCCAGAAGGCGCGCCGAGAGGGGCGAACTGCTTGCCGGTACCATCGACAGCTTTCTTATCTGGCGGCTGACCGGCGGCCAAGTGCACGCCACCGACGCGACAAATGCCTCGCGCACGCTGGTCTACAACATCGAGAAGAATGTCTGGGACGACGAGCTGCTCTCGATCCTGAAGATCCCGGCCGCGATCCTGCCTGAGGTGAAGGACTGCGCCGACGATTTCGGTGTCACCGAGAAGAGCCTTTTCGGGGCCGAGATGCGGATCCTCGGGGTGGCCGGCGACCAGCATGCGGCGACCATCGGCCAAGCCTGTTTCGAGCCTGGCATGATGAAATCCACCTACGGCACCGGCTGCTTCGCGCTGCTCAACACCGGCGCCGATCTGGTGCGTTCGAAGAACCGGCTTTTGACCACCATCGCCTATCGGCTCAACGGCAAGACAACCTACGCGCTGGAAGGCTCGATCTTCATCGCGGGCGCAGCCGTGCAGTGGCTGCGCGACGGCATCAAGGTGATCGGCAAGGCCGAGCAGAGCGGAGTGTTGGCTGCGACCGCTGACCCTGCGCAGCAGGTCTATCTGGTGCCGGCCTTCGTCGGCCTCGGCGCGCCGCATTGGGACGCGGATGCGCGCGGCGCCATCTTCGGGTTGACGCGCAATTCAGGCCCGGCCGAGTTCGCGCGCGCGGCACTGGAATCGGTCGCCTTCCAGACGCGCGACCTGCTCGACGCCATGCGCAAGGACTGGAAAGGCGCTTCGGCCAAGACGGTGCTTCGCGTCGACGGCGGCATGGTGGCATCCGACTGGACCATGCAGCGGCTCGCCGACATTCTCGACGCACCGGTCGACCGTCCGACGATCCTGGAGACGACGGCGCTGGGCGCGGCCTGGCTTGCCGGGTCAAAGGCCAGCGTCTGGCCGAAAGCGAAAGAATTCGCCAAGAGCTGGGCCCTGGAGCGGCGCTTCAAGCCGGAGATGGACGCCGCAACGCGGGGTGCGAAACTGGCCGGATGGCGCGATGCGGTGCGCAGGACGCTGAGTGTGTGAAGCGGTTTACGGGACCGGGCGAACGGGAAATGCAGCCGGATTGGTATCCTGCCTGGCGCGATGAGGCCTTTGAACAGCTCATCGCCAAGAATGCGCGCCTGGCGAAAGATTTTCGCCTCGGCAGTTGGTCGCGTTACGACTACGATTTGACGGCAGGAAAGCTGCTGTTCTCCGACCGGAGTGGAGTCAAGGTCGTTTCGGAAATCCAGGTTGCGGGCTCTACCAGCGCCAAGGCTGGCAATTGGCTCTGGGCTTGGGCCAATTCGATTTGGCCTTCGGAGTTCATAACTGACGCCCAGTCAACTCGATCTTTCGGTGAGAAGCACGGCATCGGCGAGCTAACTCAAGACTATGTGACGGACGAAGATCTTAATGCACTCGGTTGGGAATTGACCTCGGCAGCGGCTCGGATTTGCAACGCCTGCGGAGCCTATCGCTCTCCTTCTGATGAAGGCGTAGGTCTGTATCTGATTTTGAAGAACATTAGCTGGGCCAGTTGAATTCGGCTGAAGGGCAACGAGAGAGCCCGCGCCTTGCGGCACGGGCTCAGTCAACGGCCCTGGGTACTGACTGGAGGCTGTCAGTAGGGCGAAACGCACTGCTGACGCGGGCCGTTGTTAGGCTGGAAGGTGTTGTCCGAGGCGCGATAGGAGCGGTAGCGGTCGTAGCACCACTGCACGTGCGCGTTGCCGCGATAGAGGCGGTTGTTCTCGCTGTTGACGATGGCGCCGGTGATCAGCGCGCCGGTCGCGAAAGCTGCCAGCGGAAACCAATAGTCGCCATGCCGGCGATAGCCGCGGCGATACTCACGATAGCCGCGATGGCCGTTCCAGTATACGGCGTCACCACGACGCGAGAAATCCCGGTTGAAGCTGCGGTGCCTTCTCCAGTCCCGATACTGCACGGTCTGAAGATCTGACGACAGGCCCTGGGGTTGCGGTACATAAGCTGGCTGAGCGTTGACCGGCACCATCTCCGCCGCGAGGAACGACGCCGAGAGAGCGGTTGCCAACAGGCCGGATGCGATCTTGTTCATTGATCTTCTCCTCGATGGTTGATGGGGACGTCCTGTTTTGCGAAACGGGCCCGAATTGCAATGGTTCCCGTTCCAGCATCAGCCCATTGTGTCAGCCCATTGTTATTGTAGGGCTTTCTGAAGCAGCCCCAGGCCGGGCCATTGGCGCAGGCATCGAAAGCCGTTCACCCGCGGCGTCCCTTCGAATCCGTTCAAGAAATCCGCCTTGGAAGCCCGTCTTTTTCCGGTTGACCGGCCGCGGCACTCTCCCTATGTTCCGCGCAATTTCGAGGGCGGCGTTCCGAGCCCACGGGAGCGCGTAGCTCAGCCGGTAGAGCAACTGACTTTTAATCAGTAGGTCATGGGTTCGAATCCCATCGCGCTCACCAAAATTTTTAAGGTCCGTTCCGGACACATAGGTTACGGTTTATACCGGAGACATGGGTAACACTTTTGGCCCGAAGGGGTTGTGGAGT